>JBMSMQ010000074.1:0-2008 GCA_049421205.1 Candidatus Nanopelagicales bacterium | reverse complement strand
GTTTTCACCGAGTGCCGTCCACAGCGGTGGGCATTTCAAGGGATGACGCTACTTGTGAAATCGCTTTCTTGGCAAGCGTTTAAAGTGGTAATGTTTTCACCCTCAGCAACAGCCCCAACTTCTCGAAGGACTGCGAATGAATCGTTTCAAACTCATCTATATCGCTTCACTTACGCTCACTTTTGCGGTCGTGGGAACATCCCTGACTTCAGTTACAGCGGCTCCAGCCAAGATCATTTGGAGACAAGAGTTCAACGGAAAAGCCAATTCCGCTCCGAGTTCAAAGATATGGGGTTACGACCTTGGTGGAATGAATGCAAACAGTGAAGAGCAGTTCTACACCAAATCTCGCAAGAACATTCGCATGGACGGTTCAGGCAACCTCGTCATCCAAGCAATTCCGATAAAAGAGGGAGGCGCACAGTGGTTAAAGTGCATCAGCTGCAAATTCTCAAGCGCTCGCATCAAAACCCAAGACAAGTTGGCATTCAAGTACGGAAAGATTGAAGCACGAATCAAAATGCCGAGTGGAGTTGGAACGTGGCCCGCTTTCTGGATGCTCGGTACTAACTTGGAACGAGTGGGTTGGCCAAATTCAGGAGAAATTGACATTGTTGAGGCGCGTGGCGCAGATCCACTGATTGTTTTCGGAACACTGCATGGTCCTGGCTACAACGGCTCAAATGGAACGCAAATCGGTGATGTTGCTTATTCCTCCACAAATCTTCATGACAACTTCCACGTCTATTCCATCGAGTGGACCCCAAACTCAATCAAGTGGTTTTTTGACGGAAAGCTCTATCACACTGCAACGAAACTTAGTGTTTCTCCAGATGATTATGTTTTCAATCGTCCGTTTTTTATGATTTTGAACCTTGCTATGGGTGGGACATTCGCCGGCGATCTTGATCCGAATCTGCAAGGTGCAACAATGTTGGTCGATTACATCCGTTACTACAAGATTGGTAAATACGGTACGTTAACAAAGTTGAAGTGATTTAAGGCGCTTCTATTGTTACTTCCCCGATACCATCAATGCTGTAATGCCGAATGTGGTCAACGAGTAAGACTGCCTCATCGATGTCAGTTGTGATTTCGCCAACAAAGTTACCGCCCATCGCCAAGTTAATAATGATGTAGAAGGGTTTATTGAACACCCATACTTTCGGTGCAATGTCGCTCTTCTTCAAGGTGAAAATTAATTGTTCGTCGAGAAACCAAGAAATCTGATCTTCAAGCCACTCAATAGCATAGGTGTGAAAATCGGAAGAGAGATTATTGTGAGATGAATAATCTGAGGTTACACCAAACTCACCGCAGTAATCCGGACCATGGAGCGTTGTTACAAGATTACTTGGAGATTGCCCTCGAACCTCAAGTATGTCAATTTCACCACAGAGAGGCCACGTGCTCGTTTCAATATCAACACCCAACATCCAGAATGCTGGCCACACGCCAGCTCCATTTGGAACTTTAATTCTTGCTTCTATTTTGCCGTATTGAAATGCAACTTTTTTATATGTTGTTATTTTTGCACTCGTCCATTCAGCAGGTGTGTTGTAGTACGACTGTAATTCTGCTTTTCCCTCTTCAATGTAGCGATTCAATCCAGACGCATCCCACATTCGTCGTGCCTTGATTTCCAAAACGGATTCGCTGATGTTTGCAGCATCTTCAACGTAATACTCCCGTTCTTGATTTCCCCATCCAGGAATTCCAAATTCACTTCCATCACCAATATCAAAGTTCCAATTTTTCGAATTGAGTTTTGTGTTGTTATGTGCGTCAAATTCTTCTGACCATTGCAATTGATATTCTGGCATTTGATTCCCATCTAAGACAAGGAAAACCGAAGCCTACTGTCTTGGAGCCCTTCCTATCCTTGCCTTCAAGGATGAAGCCTCCTAAAATTAGGTCTGAAACCGGTTTCAGAAGTTTCAAGTTCATGAACTTCATAGCAGCTTGTGCTTCCTTCGAGAGGATTATTTTGGATCGTACACAGCCGCTG
>JBMSMQ010000073.1:0-2050 GCA_049421205.1 Candidatus Nanopelagicales bacterium | reverse complement strand
GTGAGTTTGTTATCAATTCCATCAAGTCCAGCAGCAAGTACTGCAGCAATCAAAAGATATGGATTTGCAGCACCATCACCAACACGAATCTCTAAACGAGTACCAGATCCGCGCTCTGGTGGAATTCGAAGCATTGCACTTCGATTGTCATATCCCCAGTTCGCCCGATATGGAGCGAGTGTGTCGGGGCCGAGTCGTTTAAACGCGTTCACTGTTGGGTTAGTAAATGCAGTAAGTGCAGCGGCATTCTTAAGTACACCTGCGATCATGTATTTCGCGACCTCTGATAGCTCTTCACCTTTATGCATTTGATTCTCACCTTTTTTATCGACCACTGAGAAGTGAAGATGGAATCCACTTCCACCTTCATCACTCCAAGGCTTACCCATAAAGGTTGCGATTTTTCCGTTTCGATAGACAAAGTCTTTTACCCCTGCTTTGAAAAGAAATGTTCTATCAGCTGCATTGAGTGCTTCTGAATGCCAGAGATTGATTTCGTACTGACTTGGTGAAAACTCGTGATTTCCAGCAAATGCACCAATATTCATTCCATCGACCGCTCGAAGTACATCTAAGAAAAGTCCATCGCCATCAACCATTGCACCGGTTGTATAAACGAAACCAACATTTTCATGTCCTCGTGAGAAGTTTCCTTCACTGTAGTTTGCAATATAGAACTCAAGTTCTGGTCCGACCACAGGAGTAAGACCATGTTTTGCATACCCCTCCATAACTTTGCGAAGAATTGCACGCGGGGAAAACAAGTTCACACTTTTATCTGGATTGAATGCATCCACGACTGCATAGGCAACGCCTGGTTGAGATGGAGCGTAGGTAATACTTTCCGGATCGAGTTTTGTAACAAAGTCTTGTAGTCCATCAGATGCAATGTTGCCTGCATCCAACACTCCACCGCGATTTGTTGTTACCCAAACACCCTGGCAGAAAGTTGGTCCGTGATGTGCTCCTTTTTCTAACTGCGAAACCAAAATATCTTTGGAGCGGGTCATACCGAGAACGTCTGCATACATTAATCTGAGAATGTCGATGCCATCTTTTTGCAATTTTTCTTTGAGATCTTGAAGTGATTGTCCCACAGTCGCTCCTTCGGCAAGGTCATTTGGACACAAACAATCTTAGGCTAATCTAGGGTAGGCTTGACAAGACTTTCGAAGAAAAATTATCGGAATTGAGGTGAAATGCGAGCACTCTTCATTGAGCACGACCACGTTTCACCTCCAGGTCCCGTGGCTGAACGCCTCATGCATCACGGATTCACGATTGATGAAGTAGTCGTCGTCACTGAGCCAAATTTCAAGAATCCCAATGTCACCTTTGATTTTCCAAATCCAGATGAGTATGACCTTCTTATACCAATGGGAGCACCTTGGGGTGCATGGGATGATGGCTGCATTGGTAATTGGTTACAACCAGAGCTCGATTTGTTTAGAACCGAAGTGACTAATGGCAAGCCAGTACTCGGTATTTGTTTTGGTGGTCAACTGATTGCTCGCGCAATGGGAGGTTCAGTGGCACCTGGACCAAAAGCAGAAATTGGTTGGACGTCAATCTTTAGTGATGAACAGGACATTGTTTCTGATGGACCATGGTTTCAATTTCACTATGACAAGTGGGTCGTTCCACCGGGTGCACGTGAAATTGCACGTAATCCGGTTGCATCTCAGGCATACATCATTAATAAAACGCTCGGATTACAGTTTCATCCAGAGATCGATGAGGTAGCACTGAAACAGTGGCTTGATTGGGGCGGCGACAAAGAAGTTCTCAAAGATGGTCAAGATCCTGATGTGATGCTAAGCCAAACTCGAGCATTCTCAAAAGTTGCACGTGAGCGCACCTATGCCCTTGTCGATGGATTTCTTTCCAAAGTTGCAGGACTTATTTAACGCAGATTCACTTTCACCGGCATTCGTTTAATGCCGTTGACGAAGTTTGATCGCAAGTGATCAACCTCACCTGTGAGTTCCATCGAATCAATTCTCGAAATCAAATCTTCGAACATAATGCGAAGTTCAATTCGAGCAAGTGC
>JBMSMQ010000072.1:0-2117 GCA_049421205.1 Candidatus Nanopelagicales bacterium | reverse complement strand
CGTTATACCTTCTAGATGTGAGTCGATACGACTCAGATTGGGTGATAGTCGATATGACAATTCCCCTTCTGAGACCTAATATCGGACTCATCAGAGCAACTATGAAGGAGAAACATGGCTCGAGCAGTAGGAATTGACCTCGGAACCACCAACTCAGTGGTTTCAGTACTTGAAGGTGGCGAACCCGTCGTTATCGCTAATGCGGAAGGTGCAAGGACCACCCCGTCCATCGTGGCATTCGCCAAGAACGGTGAAGTACTCGTCGGTGAGGTCGCAAAGCGACAAGCAGTCACGAACCCAGATCGCACTATCCGATCAGTAAAGCGTCATATGGGAACAACTTGGAGCACGGACATTGACGGTAAGGCATATCGTGCACAGGAAATCAGTGCACGAACGCTTATGAAACTAAAGCGCGATGCTGAAAGTTATTTAGGTGAAACAATCACTGATGCTGTTATTACGGTTCCCGCATATTTCGATGATGCTCAACGTCAAGCAACAAAAGAAGCTGGTGAAATTGCCGGACTCAACGTGCTACGAATTATCAATGAACCTACAGCAGCAGCTCTCGCCTATGGTCTCGATAAAGCAGATAAAGAACAAACAATTTTGGTATTCGATCTTGGTGGTGGAACCTTCGACGTTTCACTTCTTGAAATCGGCGATGGTGTTGTTGAAGTAAAAGCGACGCACGGTGATAACCATCTTGGTGGAGATGATTGGGACGGAGCAATCATTAGTTACCTCATCTCACAATTTAAAAACGCTACTAATGTTGATTTGTCAAAAGATAAAATGGCGATGCAACGTTTACGTGAGGCCGCAGAAAAAGCAAAGATTGAACTTTCGCAATCAATGCAAACTTCAATCAACCTCCCCTACATCACTGCATCAGCAGAAGGTCCATTGCACCTTGATGAAACATTCACTCGAGCGCAATTCGAACAACTCACTGCAGATCTTGTGGATCGCTGCCGTAAACCTTTCGAACAAGTTATCAGTGATGCTGGTATTGATGTGAACAAAATTGATCACGTTGTCTTAGTTGGTGGTTCTACCCGTATGCCGATGGTGGTTGAACTTGTGAAGAAACTCACCAATGGTCGTGAACCAAATAAAGGTGTAAACCCTGATGAAGTTGTTGCGGTCGGTGCCGCTCTTCAAGCAGGTGTTTTGAAGGGTGAAGTGAAAGATGTGCTTCTTCTTGACGTCACACCGCTCACGCTTGGTATTGAAACCAAAGGTGGCATCATGGCGAAAATCATTGAACGTAACACCACAATCCCAACCAAGCGTTCACAGATCTTCTCAACCGCTGATGACAATCAGCCATCTGTGAGTATTCAGGTGTTCCAAGGTGAGCGTGAAATGACGCAATACAACAAGAAACTTGGCACCTTTGAACTTGTGGGACTTCCACCAGCACCTCGTGGCGTGCCTCAGATTGAAGTGACATTCGACATTGATGCCAACGGCATCGTGCACGTGAGTGCGAAGGACTTGGGTTCTGGAAATCAGCAATCAATCACTATTACCGGTGGATCTGGTTTATCGAAAGAAGAAATCGATCGGATGATGGCAGATGCTGAAGCACACGCTGCAGATGATGCAAAGCGTCGTGAAGAAGCAGAAACCCGCAATATGGCTGAAAGCCTCCAATATCAGACTGAAAAGTTTGTAACTGATAACGCTGACAAACTCAGTGAAGAACAGAAAACTGATTTGAATGGCGCACTTGAGGAACTTAAATCAGCACTTGCTTCAGATGATATTGAAGCAATCAAAGCTGGTGTTGATCGAGTATCGACATTGAGCCAACAAGTTGGTGCATCAATGTATTCACAAAGCCAGGCAGGAGCCGAAGAAGCGACGCCTGATATGGATGAAGACATTGTTGAGGGTGAAGTTGTTGACGAGGACAAAAACTAATGTCTGAACAGAATCCTGAGGTCGACGAGGTGGTATCAAGTGAGATACCACCTGTCGATGAATTGGCAGAAGATGTGGCGAAAGAGTTTGAAACAGAATCTACTTTGGAATCACAGTTAGCTGAATACAAAGATTTACTTCAACGAAAAGTTGCAGAATTCGATAATTATCGACGTCGAGTTGAA
>JBMSMQ010000071.1:0-2318 GCA_049421205.1 Candidatus Nanopelagicales bacterium | reverse complement strand
GCTTTATCTCTCTCCCCGTACCCAAGCCAACAAATACGGGCAGGTAGACCTTGGAATTCAACACGATTTTGTGCCATTGTGATCCAACGTCGTAGATGATCATTCTCTGGAAACAATTCAAGTACTTTTTGATCTGTTTTGTAAATATCTTTCGGATCTCCTGAAAGTGCCACCCAGCGAAATGGGCCTTTCCCTTCACAGAAAAGTGGTCGGATGTAAGCCGGAATAAATCCTGGGAAATCGAATGAGCGATTGAAGCCTCCTTTGCGGGCTTCATCACGAATTGAATTTCCGTAATCAAAAACAATTGCACCTTTGTCCATAAAGCCAACCATCGCTTCAACATGCGCGGCCATCGCAGCCTCTGAGCGAATTGTGAAATCAGCAGGGTCCTTTTCTGCTTCATCTCTCATATCTTCATAACGCGTACCCACAGGACAGTAAAAGAGTGGATCGTGTGCTGAGGTTTGATCTGTGACAATATCAATCGGTACGTCTCTGCGAAGTAGTTCGGGCAAAACTTCAGCAGCATTCCCGACAAGTCCAATTGATATTGCTCGTTTTTCTGCTTTCGCTTTTACTGCCTTTTCAATCGCATCGTCAAGATTGTCAGCAATCTCATCGAGATAACGTGTCTCCACTCGGCGCTTCAAACGAGTTGGATCAATATCGACAATGAGGCATGTACCTTCATTCATTGTGACGGCTAATGGTTGTGCTCCACCCATTCCGCCGCATCCAGCGGTGAGAGTCAATGTGCCGGCAAGTGTCCCATTGAAATGTTTTGCTGCAACTGCAGCAAAGGTTTCATATGTACCTTGCAAGATTCCTTGAGTTCCGATGTAAATCCAAGAACCTGCAGTCATCTGCCCATACATAATTAAGCCAAGCTGCTCGAGTCTGCGAAACTCTGGCCAATTTGCCCAATCTCCAACCAGATTTGAATTGGCAAGAAGCACACGTGGTGCCCATTCATGTGTTTGTAAAACTCCGACTGGCTTTCCAGATTGCACTAACAAGGTTTCATCGTTTTTGAGCGTCGTGAGTGTCTTCACAATAGCATCAAGACTTGCCCAATTGCGTGCCGCTTTTCCCGTTCCTCCATACACAATGAGTTCTTCTGGATGTTCAGCAACAGAAGGATCGAGATTGTTATGAAGCATTCGAATCGCTGCCTCTTGAGGCCAACCTAGTGCTGAGATCTCAGATCCACGTGCGGCTTGGAGAGTGCGGGGGCCAGAAATTGATGTCGTCATAGGACAAGTGAATAGGACAAATCAGGCCGTGGCAATACCCGACACATTCCCAAACCGCTACCCTTCAGCCAACTATGGAAGATGCTCTCTGGCCCCGTGCAAGCTCCTGGCTTGCCTCAAATTCTCCTACTCCCGAGATTCAAGTTATTGGTGTTCCTGCCCATAGGACATCTATCTCCCCTACGAATGCCAACCAGACGCCAGATGCAATTCGTGAAGCACTTTCGCGCTATTCCACCTACTCTCAAACACTCGACTTTGATGTCCAGGATATTGCAGTTCAGGATCTAGGAAATATTCCAGATCCTGATTTTGAAGATGGTGAAGTACGAGTATTCGACTATATTCAGAAGAACACCTTTCCTGGTTCCCTACTCCTTGCACTTGGTGGTGATAACTCAATCACCCATAGTGTGATGAATTCAGTGTTCAAAAATGACCTATCCAAAGCAGGACTCATTACTTTCGATGCCCATCATGATGTGAGGGATGGCATATCAAACGGCTCTCCAGTCAAGCGACTGATAGACAAGGGGCTCGACCCAAAACGAATTGTTCAAATCGGTATTGCCGATTTTTCCAATTCACCAGAATATGCAAAACGAGTGAAAGATTTAGGAATCACAGTCATCAAACGAAGTGATATCAACGAAAACAATCTTGATTCAATAATTCAAAAAGCTATCTCGATTGCAGGTTCGAATATTTATGTCGATATAGATGTTGATGTGTGCGATAGAAGTGTGGTGCCAGCATGTCCAGCCGCAGCACCTGGTGGACTAAGTGCGAACATTTTGCGCACGTTCGCCAGACTCGTTGCTGGATATTCTGAAGTGAAAGCAATTGACATTACTGAGATAGACGCTAAGAAAGACTCAGAAGATCAACGCACTGTTCGATTAGCAGCGCTGCTTCTACTTGAGATTGCCGCCAGCAGAGGAAAATCTCTTTGGCGATAGCCAAACTACACTCAACCCAATGGCCCCGTAGCTCAGGGGATAGAGCAACGGTTTCCTAAACCGTGTGTCGGATGTTCGAATCATCTCGGGGCCACAAATACAG
>JBMSMQ010000070.1:0-2320 GCA_049421205.1 Candidatus Nanopelagicales bacterium | reverse complement strand
AGTGATCTTTCACTGAAAGATCGGAAACGAAAATGTGAAGAATTAGGTTTGCCAGGTTTTCGAGCGGACCAGGTGTCTCGTCATTGGTATGGCCAACTCTCAGATGACATAAATACCTGGAGCGATATGTCATCAACAGATAGAGAAGTTATTGCTGATGCATTACTGCCGAAACTGCTACATGAAGTAAAGACTCTTGATTGTGATGATGGGGCGACCCGCAAAACAGTATGGCGATTACATGACAACTCTCTCGTCGAAAGTGTCCTTATGAAGTATCCCGATCGAGTGACTATGTGTATTTCCTCACAAGCAGGCTGCGGTATGGCGTGCCCATTTTGCGCCACTGGCCAAGGTGGTTTGACTCGAAACTTATCTGCTGCAGAAATCTTCGAACAGGTTCGTCATGGAGCGAAGTTCATGAAACACGAAGCTAATGAGGGCATCGAAGGTCGTGTTTCCAACATTGTGTTTATGGGAATGGGCGAGCCACTTGCAAACTACAACCGAGTAATCACTGCAATTCATCGAATTGTGAAACCTGTTCCTGAAGGACTAGGAATCTCTGCGAGAAGTGTGACAGTCTCGACAGTTGGCCTTGTTCCACGAATCTATGACTTAGCAAAAGAAGGAATGCCCCTTCGTCTCGCAATCTCACTTCATGCACCCGATGATGAGTTACGCGACACCCTAGTTCCAATTAATCTTCAGTACAAAGTTAGTGAAGTATTAGATGCCGCCTGGCATTATGCGGAAACTGTGAAACGGCGAGTGTCGATTGAATATGCACTCATTCGTGATGTCAATGATCAGGCATTTCGAGCCGAGATGCTTGCGCGGCTCCTTGTTGGCAAAGATGTGCACGTGAATCTCATTCCCTTGAATCCAACTGAAGGATCAGATTGGACTGCATCACGACGAAGCGACGAGCAAAAATTCGTTGAGATTCTTGAACGATTCAATATTCCGGTAACGATTCGTGACACACGAGGACGTGAAATTGATGGTGCCTGCGGTCAATTGGCCGCAAAAGAGGTTAGTGCCCAATAAGAGGACTCATCAATTTACCGATGATGGACGGTCGTTTCGTAATTTTCTCTTCATAGTCAGCAAAAGTCATTGCATTGAGTCCAAATGAGATTCCAAGATAGCGAAGTGGTTCGATTTCCCAGCGACGAATAGGACGATTCAGCCACGGTAGTTCTGTCAGATGTGTTGGTGTATCTGAGATGAGATGTGCAAGTGTTTTTCCAGCTAACGCAGAACTACCCACTCCATCACCAATGTAACCTCCGGCATAGGCAAATCCGGTTTCTTTTTCGAAACTCACACGGGGATACCAATCTCTGAAAATTCCTAAAACCCCTGCCCACTGGTGTGTAATTTCAACGTTCCCTATAGATGGAAACATTTCTTGCAGAATTGAAAAAATTCTTTTGCTTACTTCTGGATTCTTTTCATACGATGCTGAAATTTTGGAGCCGAAATGATAAGGCGCACCTCTTCCCCCAAATGCAATACGGTTATCTTTTGTGATCTGTCCATAAATTACAAGATTCCGTAAATCTGCAAATGTAGAGCCATTGAGCGCAAGTGACGACACAGTATTTTCAGGGAGTACTTCAGTGGCAATCATGAACGAATAAATTGGAGCGAGCGTTCTTTTTTCACCTGCTAGCTGGGTTGTGTATGCCTCTGTTGCGCGCACCACGTATTTTGCATCCACAACATGATCTAAGACCTCAACGCGCTTTGGTTTGATGTTTGTGGCGGGTGACTCTTCGAAAATTCTTACCCCTCGTGATTCAAGATATCGCGCAAGTTCGATGACAAGTTTGTAGGGGTGAACACTTGCGCAATGAGGCGTGAATATCGAGCCACGAAGATTCGTTGCTGGAATTGCAAGAGATTCTGGTGGAAGCAGATCAATGTCACCTGCATCAAATCCCCAAGAACGAAAATATGAAATCTCCTCTTTCGCGCGATGAAGTTGAGCCTCTGAGCGGGCAAACGTGTAGGTACCGTCATGTCGCCAATCGCAATCAAGTGATTTACTCCGAATCACATCGCCGGTTTCAGTCACATTGTTCATCATTGCGCGATACAGTTTCACAGCATCTGATCGAGAACTGACTTTGGCAACTTTGTCGAGGCTCGCAGGAAAGAGTGCTGAAAACCAACCCCCATTTCGTCCACTTGCTCCAAAACCTACATACTCTTTTTCTACGATGATTATGTCTAACGAAGGATTGAGTTCAAGCAGCCAAAAAGCTGTCCATAATCCAGTAAATCCAGCACCGACGATGACAACATCACAACT
>JBMSMQ010000069.1:0-2348 GCA_049421205.1 Candidatus Nanopelagicales bacterium | reverse complement strand
TTCGAGGCCACTCGTGCAGTTGAGCGACGAATAGTTCTCAGTGTTCTTGATCGAAAGTGGCGGGACCATCTGTATGAAATGCAGTACCTGCAAGAAGGAATTGGATTACGGGCATTTGCTCAAAAAGATCCTCTTGTTGAATATCAACGAGAAGGCTACGAACTCTTCGTTGCGATGATGGAATCCCTAAAAGAGGAAGTAGTCGGATTTTTGTTCAATGTTCAGGTGACTATCTCACAAGTAGATGATGATCCAAGTATTGATGACGATGAAGTCATTGTTCCAGGTGCCGCTCCAACGCAACTGAGGAACGTTACCTATAGTGCACCAGGTGAGACAGGTACTGCGACTTCTCGGCCTTCAGCGGGCGGGCAAAGTGCTACTGAGACAACTGGGCGAAATGCTCCGTGCCCGTGTGGGTCGGGTAAAAAATACAAGCGCTGTCACGGGGATGCACGCAGTGGCGCTTGAGACCAAGGCATTTGAGCTTCTTGCCTGTCCTTGCCCCCACCACGGAAAACTTGTTCAAACTGGTGATGGGCTACGTAGCCTCTGCTGTGCCACCCACTTTTATGTCGTGGATGGAATACCAGTATTGATGTTGCCCGAGGCAGAAAAACCGGAATCAAAGTAGGATACGCCTTGCGAGTCGCACCGCGACCCTAGTAAGGCAAACCATCGAAGTCTCGTGCTGTTTGTCGCACAATTCATCGAAGGAGAAAAATGTCTATAGATGTTGTTGCGGCGGCGGGTGTGAAGTACTCACTCGAAAACGTCGGACTTGAATATGCGGTCGCTGACTTAAGCCTCGCAGAATTTGGTCGACACGAAATTCGACTAGCCGAACATGAAATGCCAGGTCTAATGGCGATGCGGAAAGAGTTTGGCGCATCAAAACCACTGAAGGGTGCTCGCATTGCAGGCTCACTTCATATGACCATTCAGACTGCAGTATTGATCGAAACACTTGCAGAACTTGGCGCAGAAATTCGGTGGGCTTCCTGCAATATCTTTTCGACCCAAGATCACGCTGCCGCTGCAGTTGTAGTTGGAAAGAATGGAACACCAGAAAATCCACAAGGTGTACCTGTGTTTGCTTGGAAAGGTGAAACACTCGAAGAATACTGGTGGTGCACCGAACAGATTTTGCAGTGGCCCGGAAATTCTGGTCCAAATATGATTTTGGATGATGGTGGCGATGCCACACTACTTGTTCACAAAGGTACAGAATTTGAACTTCTGGGATCTGTTCCAAAAGCAACCGAGGCTGACTCCGAAGAGTATGCTGTTATTTTGAAGGTTCTTGCACGATCCCTTACGGAAGATGCGCAACGTTGGACCCGCATCGGTCAAGGCATCAAGGGCGTCACAGAAGAAACCACAACGGGCGTTCACCGTCTTTATGAAATGGCTCGAGTTGGAAAACTTCTCTTCCCAGCAATCAACGTGAACGACTCAGTAACCAAGAGCAAATTTGATAATAAGTATGGATGCCGCCACTCACTCGTTGATGGCATCAACCGTGCAACTGACACACTGATTGGTGGAAAAGTTGCAGTTGTATGTGGATATGGTGACGTTGGAAAGGGATCTGCAGAATCACTGCGTGGACAAGGTGCTCGCGTGATTGTGACAGAGATTGATCCGATTTGTGCTCTACAGGCAGCAATGGATGGATATCAGGTAACTACGCTTGAAGATGTTGTTGAAACTGCTGATATTTTCATCACTGCCACAGGTTGCAAAGATGTCATCACGGTGGAACATATGCAGAAAATGAAGCATCAAGCAATCGTTGGCAACATCGGTCACTTTGATAATGAAATTGATATGTCGGGCCTTACAAACCTTAAAGGTGTGAAGCGCATTACCGTCAAGCCACAGGTTGATGAGTGGCAAATGCCAAACGGGAAGTCGATCATCGTCTTGTCAGAAGGTCGATTGCTCAATCTTGGTAATGCGACGGGACATCCATCATTCGTGATGTCTAATTCATTTACCAACCAGGTGCTTGCCCAGATTGAACTCTTCACGAAGCTCGAGAACTATCCTGTTGGGGTTTACACCTTGCCAAAGCATCTTGACGAGAAGGTTGCACGCCTTCACCTTGATGCGCTTGGTGTGAAGTTAACGGAGCTTTCAAAAGATCAAGCAGACTACATGGGTGTTGATGCAGAGGGTCCATTCAAGCCTGAACAGTATCGATACTAATCGCCTGTTTTGTAATTGAAATACAACACAGTCGCTGCGATTGCAGATAGTGGTAGTGATAGCGCTAGTGGTATGAAGTTGGTGACAACGAAATACCACAGCGCTTCACTTGTATTTGGAAGCAGGCTCAAAAACTG
>JBMSMQ010000068.1:0-2559 GCA_049421205.1 Candidatus Nanopelagicales bacterium | reverse complement strand
CCGGCACCCATCGCGAACGACGCTAGCAAAGAAATGCCCTTACGGACACGCTTTGTAAGTGACATATTTATAGTTCCTTTCGAAAGGACTTTGCTTGAAAACAAGCAAAGCGAATGTCGCTGTCATACGACATAGGGAGAAAAGTAGCCTGAAAACGCTTTCAGAACAATTCAATTAGTGGGTACAAATAACTGAAATTTTGTGCAAAATTGCAATTTAATTTCACGATTTCTTTCACGAGTTATCCGTGAGAGAGATTCGGGGTGTTATCCCTTCACTGCGCCATCCATCACGCCTTGAACCAAGCGACGACCAACGAAGATAAAGAGCAGCAAGAGCGGAGCGGTGGCAAGTAATGCACCTCCCATATTCAAGGAATAGTTCAATACATATGAGGCATTGAGCTGGGTGACGGCTACCTGTGCTGTGAAATTATCGGGCGACTGCAAGATCAACGATGGCCAAAAGAAATCGTTCCAGGTTGCAAGGAAACTGAAGAGCCCGAGCACGAAACAACTTGGTCGCACTATCGGGAGTACAACACTCCAGAAAGTTCTTAAAACTCCCGCTCGATCAATCGTTGCAGCCTCAAGAAGTTCGTTGGGGACCTGTGCATCAATAACTTGTCGCATCCAGAACACACCAAAGGCAGATACCAGCGCAGGCACTATCAATGCCTTTAAGTTATCGACCCAACCAATACGAGACATAAGAACGAAAAGTGGAATAACACCCAGCTGACTTGGCAGAATCATTGTTCCAATTACAAACAACACCATTGGGCGTCTTCCTCTGAATCGGAGCTTTGCAAATGCAAAACCGGCAAGCGCTGATGTGAGCACCTGTGCCACAGCAATTGAAGTTCCAACCATGAAACTATTGAAGAGTGCCTTATAGAACCAATCAATCGTGATGAAATCCATAAAGAGTGTTGTTTGTGGCAAGATTGAATTCACATCTTCAATGACTTTGAAGAAGTTATCACCTGGTACGACTGATGGTGGAATTTTGGAAATTTCATCAGGACCGTTGGATGCGACGATAAACATCCAATAAAAAGGAAAGAGTGAGAGAAAGGCTAAAACAAGTAGGGCACCATAACTAAGTGGCGACATTCGCTGCCACTTACTATGTCGTTGACCAATGATTTGAGCCATTAGTTATCACTACTCGCAATTCTTCGGGTAATGAAGTAGTTAATTGTTGAAATAATCAGAACAATGAATGTAATTGCGAGTCCAATTGCTGCGCCATAACCCCAGTTCACATTAATAAACGCTTGTTCAAAGAGGAACAATGTCAGTGTTGAGAATTGACGATTCGCGCCACCTGCGGCACCACCCAAGATCAATGGTTCAGCAAAAACTTGTAGGCCACCGATTGTTCCGACAATCAGGAAGAAGGTGATGGTATTTTTAAGTTGAGGTAGCGTGACGTACCAAAATGTTTTCCATTTACTTGCACCATCAATCGATGCAGATTCATACAGTTCATTAGGAATAGCGAGCATAGCTGCGAGGAAAATAAGTGAGTTGTAACCGACCCATCGCCAAATAATCATGACTGCAATTGCGATATGGCCAGGTATGGTGTCCTCAACGAAGTCAACTCTTTCAAACCCACTTAACCCAATGAAATAGTTGATAATTCCGTATTCTCGACCAAATAACTGTCCGAAGACCAAAGCTACAGCAAGAACTGAAGTGATGTTTGGAATCAAGAGCAAAGTTCGCCAGGTTGTAGCCGCACGCAACACTGGATTTCGCAAAATAGACGCAATACCAATTGCCAGGAACATTTGCGGAATCGTTGAGAATGCCCAAATACTGAAGGTATTGCGTACAGCTATCCAAAAATTCGAATCTTCCCAAAGTTGCCGGAAATTATCTAAACCAACATACAACTGCATTGAAGGATCGAGTGGATCCCATTGATAAAAAGCTATATATATACAGTAAATAATCGGAGCGAGACCAAAGATTAAAAACAGGATGAAGAATGGGCTCGTGAGCAAATATGCCCACGAGCCATTCAACGAGTGGATCCCCACCTGAGCCGATGTTTCGGATTTCTTTGAATTCCGAAACATCACCCGTGGACCCTTAGAGCGTTGTTCTTTCTGGTCGACTGACATGCTTACTTGGCAATTTTTGCAATGTTCGTCATGGCAGTTTTCCATTCATTGAGAGCATTGAATGCTTTCTTCTTGGAAATCAATACATCGATACGTGTAAGTGCTGCACCGATTTCCTTATCAATTGCTCGATCATACTTCCCTGCAAAGATTGGCTTCAGTTTTTGAACACCCGATGAGTAAATCTTTCCAACCGGTGCGTTGTTGAAGAATGGATCATTAAACCCAGTCACTTCTGGATCCTTGTAGAGGGATACAGTTGTTGGGAACATTCCATAGGTCAAGAATGCAAACTTCTGCTGTTCCGGAGCCGTGTACCAACTAAGAAAATCCCACGCAGCCTGACGATTTAATGGATTACCGGCTGTTGGAATTGTTAATTGAGTTCCACCCTGATTTCCGCCACCACCTGGGATGTTTGCAAT
>JBMSMQ010000067.1:0-2586 GCA_049421205.1 Candidatus Nanopelagicales bacterium | reverse complement strand
TGACTCTCGCTGGTACTGGTATTCAGTGGATGCAAGGAGATGGGCCCGAAGGTAAACAACCAGCACGATCTATTCCAATGTCTTCACCTTGGGATGTTCTATGGTGGGAGAAGATTGGGAAAGTCGTCATCGCGATGGCAGGAATCCACCAGCTTTGGACATTCGATCCCCTTACCAATGAAGTAGAAGTTTTTGCTGGCACCACCAATGAAGGTCTTGTTGACGGCGAATTAGCCAATGCCTGGTTTGCGCAAACCTCGGGTTTCGCAATTTCAAGTGATGGTGAGACACTTTGGATTGCAGATTCTGAAACCTCGTCGCTTCGTCGCATAAGAAATGGTGTTGTTCACACTGAAATAGGTCAAGGTTTATTCGATTTTGGATTTGTTGATGGCGATGCCAAAAGTGCTCTCCTGCAACATCCCTTGGGTGTCTGTGTGTTACCAGATGAGTCAATTGCAATTGCTGACACATATAACCATGCGATTCGTCGATTTGATCCAGAGACAAAGATTCTCTCAACCCTCGCACAAGATATTGCGGAACCAAGTGGAATTTCTGTGGTGAAGCGAGGGGATAGAAATGTGTTACTCGTTGTTGAGTCGGCGAAACACCAACTTTCATTTTTACAAATTCCAGATGCGTATCAACAAGTGAGCGGCAATGCCTATAAAACCCAACGACCTGCCCAAGTCATCCAACCTGGCAAACTCACGCTGAATGTGATTTTCACTCCACCGACCGGACAGAAACTCGATGATAGATATGGTCCGGCAACTCATTTAGTGATTAGTTCATCTCCACCAGAACTACTTGTTCAGGGAGCAGGGAGTTACCAAGAGTTAACCCAGACACTTGAAATCCAAGATTCAGTCACTCTTGGTAAAACTTCAGGAGTACTACATATTTCTGTGAGAGCCGCATCCTGCGATGATGGCGATATTGAATTTCCGGCTTGTCATATTCATCAGCAGGATTGGGGTGTGCCAATCACGTTAGATGAAAATGGTGACTCAGTACTGAACTTGTTCTTAGCAGGTAATGCTTAGAATCAGCGTGCTGCGGGTGTAGTTCAATGGTAGAACTCCAGCTTCCCAAGCTGGTGGTGCGGGTTCGATTCCCGTCACCCGTTCTTTTCAGGTCGAAGTTTTTCAACAACGTCTTCACGCCAAGACTTCACATATGCCAATAGTTCTTCTTCGGTCATTTCACTGATTTTCTTATCGAGCTTTACATACACTCGTTTTTGTGGTTCGCTCATATTTCCCCCTTTGGAAAGGCAAGGATAAGTCACAAACCTGACACTTCCGTACAGTTCACCTATGCGTATTGATGTGTGGTCAGATGTGGTGTGCCCGTGGTGTTACATCGGATTTGTGAGACTCAATAAAGTGCTTGATGGCATTGAAGATGACGTTGAGATCTATTACCACTCATTTCAATTAGATAAGGATGCTGAGAATTCTGGCAAACTTTCTGTTCAATATCTTGCAGAGAAATATGGAATCCATATTGACGATGCAAAAGGAATGACGAGGCAAGTGAGCGCTATTGCTGAAGGAGATGGTCTTCACTATGAACTTGAAAAAACTCTGCACGGCAATACGCGGTTCGCACATCGTTTACTACATCTCGCAGCAGAACTCGGAGTACAGAAAAAATTGTTGTCACTACTTTTTCACTCATATTTCGAAAAAGCACTTCCTATTTTTACTCCAGAAGAACTCAAGGTATTTGCCACTGAAGTTGGGATACGTGAAGAGGACTTTGCGCGGCTTACCCGCAGTGATGAGTTTGAAGACCTTATCGATTTTGATTTTCAGATAGCACGAGAGTTACAAATCCAAGGAGTTCCATTTTTTGTGTTCAACCAAAGCGTCGCTGTTGCTGGTGCAGAATCCGAAGAAATCTTGAAAGCCGCACTTGAAAAAGCGCGTGAGTTTGAAGATTCCAGAACACCCATGGAGTAATCTCCACCCGTGCTACTTTCTGACAAAGACATCAAACAAGAAATCGCAAGTGGGCGAGTAAAACTTGAACCGTACTCAGAAGAAATGGTGCAACCTGCAAGCGTTGATATCCGACTCGACAGATTCTTTCGTACTTTTGAAAATCACAAATACCAGTTCATCGATCCTCGCCAAGATCAACAAGATATGACTCGTCTTGTTGAGGTTGACGCAAAAGAACCCTTTGTCTTACACCCTGGCGAATTTGTACTCGGAAGCACATTCGAAGTTGTGACTCTTCCAGATGACATTGCAGCACGTGTTGAAGGTAAATCATCACTTGGTCGACTTGGACTTCTTACTCACGCGACAGCAGGATTTATTGATCCAGGGTTTTCTGGTCACGTAACACTGGAACTGAGCAACGTGTCGAATCTTCCAGTGACGCTCTGGCCAGGAATGAAAATTGGACAACTCTGCTTTATCAAGATGTCATCTGCATCTGAACATCCGTATGGTTCGAATGTGTACGGCTCGCGATACCAAAATCAGCGTGGCCCAACACCAAGTCGCTCATTTCAGAATTTTCACATCACGGATGTTTCCTAATGCCATTTGGAACAAAGTTTCTGATTGG
>JBMSMQ010000066.1:0-2671 GCA_049421205.1 Candidatus Nanopelagicales bacterium | reverse complement strand
GAACTTCTTGGATACACGCGAGTGCAAGATGAAGCCGACTGGGTGGTTATTGGAAAATCTCCAGACGAGCCGGGGATCGCATTTCAACGTGTTGAAAACTATGTTGCACCAACATGGCCCAAAAATCATGTGCCAACCCAAATGCATCTTGATGTACGCGTTGAATCACTTGAGATTGCAAGTGAGAAAGCCGTTGCACTCGGAGCAACATTACTTTCGAAATCAAGTGAGATTTTCTGGGTATTCAATGACCCAGAAGGTCATCCCTTCTGCCTCGTCTGTTTCTAGAGATACCCCCTAGGGTATACTTCGTGATGGAAAGGATGTGCGTATGAAAGTAATTCACCTTGACACCGCATCGCTTGGTGATAGGTCCTACATCGCTCACGATGGGACATCCGCACTTGTCGTTGATCCTCAACGAGATTTTGATCGAGTCATTCAGATACTTGAGGCTGAAGGTGTTTCACTTTCTGCGGTCATCGAAACACATATGCATAATGATTATGTCAGTGGAGGTTTACAACTTGCTCGCGAATTCGGTGTGAAATACATTGTCAATGAAGCGGATCCAGTGGCATATGAACGATTTGCGGTTAAAGATACAGATGTTATTGCTATTGGAAATTTTGCAATTCAAGTACTTCACACCCCAGGTCACACTTTCACACATCTTTCATATGTTCTGCTGAATGAAGTAGGTGACCCAGTCGGTGTCTTCACAGGCGGATCAATGTTGCACGGATCAACTGGGCGTCCAGACTTACTCGGTGCTATTCATGCTGAAGAGCTCGCCGGGTTGCAACATGGTTCAGCACACAGACTGGCATCGCTACTACCCGATGCAATCAGCATTCATCCAACCCACGGTTTTGGATCATTCTGTGCTGCTACTGCTACATGTGGAGATTCATCAACAATTGCTGATGAAAAGCGTACAAACCCGGCATTGCTATTAACTAAAGAGGAATTTGTTCGAACAACACTCGCTGGACTCGATGCATTTCCTGCCTACTATAAATATATGGGTCCACTCAATCATCAAGGTCCATCAACCATTAATCTCAGTTCGCTTTTGACTTTGCAACCTGAGCAAATTCAACAATCGCTCAGTGAAGGAGCATGGGTTGTTGATATTCGCTCACGTAATGAGTACATCGAAGGACATCTACCTGGAAGCATTAACGCTGGTCTTGATGGTTCATTTGCGACATATTTAGGTTGGATTTATGACTACAGCAAGGATTTGATTTTAATTTCAGATTCATCGGAGACAATAGCTCTCGCACAACGGGAACTCGTGAGAATTGGAATTGACAGACCCAAAGGTCAATTTATTGGAGACATCACCACTCTTGAAACCCCTTCCGGGAATACGTCAGTGAAGTTCAGTGATGTCCCACAAATTCTGCATGATGAAAATGTTGTTGTGCTCGATGTTCGTAGGCTGAAGGAACACGAAGCGGCACATATCGAAGGGGCAGTGAATATTCCGCTGCACGAACTTGAATCTAGGGTGAGCGAACTACCGAAGGGTAAAACAATCTGGGTACATTGCGCTGGCGCGTATAGGGCAAGTGCCGCACTTGGATTACTTGAACGTTCAGGATTTGAAGCAGTACTCATCAATGAGCCATTTGAAGCCGCATTGCGCGTGGCAGACTTGCCAATTGTGAGCGGTAATCAATCATTTGCTTTAGCACCATCGGATACGAAAGGTTCATGACATGAAAGAGATTTCTGTTCAAGAAGCTCTTGAGTTACTTACAACGGGTAAGGCACAAGCTCTCGATGTAAGAGAACTCGATGAATACAGTGCTGGGCATATAGAAGATGTCACTTTCAACCCACTTAGCGAATTTGATGTAGCGAAGGTACAAAGTGACTCCCCGGTCATAGTGATATGTCGATCAGGAAATAGAAGTGGTCGCGTTTGTGAGGCACTTGCTGAAAGTCATCCAAATTTACTGAACTTACAAGGTGGAATGAAGGCATGGGCTGAAGCGGGATTTAAAATGGTAAGTGACTCAGGAAATCCACAAGTAATCTAAATAATGGAAATTCTTTTCAGCCTGTTGCTTGGTGCTCTCATCGGCTTTAGTTTGGCAACCGTTGGTGCAGGTGGGGCAATTTTGGCAATGCCTGGATTAGTGGCAATCTTTGGACTCTCTGCGATTTCAGCAACCACTTCTTCTCTGATTATTGTTGGTATTTCTGCATTCACCGGTGCGATTATGCGGAGAAACAGTGGACTTGATATCAAACTAGGAATTCAATTCTCTCTCATCGGAGTTCTTGGTACATTTCTTGGTACATTTCTTGTGAAACTATTTCCAGAAAGTGCAATCTATTCACTCTTCTCACTCCTGATGATTCTCAGTGCAATTACTACGTGGCGAAAGAAACCAATACAAGTGATGAATGAAAATCGACGTCACCCTTTCACCATTTTTCTGGTAGCAACTGGCGTAGGTCTTCTCACAGGTTTACTAGGCATTGGTGGTGGATTCCTCATAGTTCCAGCACTCATACTGTTTCTGAAAGTTCCAGCAAATCTTGCCGTCGGAACTTCCCTTGTCGCAATCACAACAAATACAATCTTTGCACTCATTATGAGATTTGAACATTGGGATGAAGTTCCACTAGCTGAAACGCTCACTGTGTCATTAGG
>JBMSMQ010000065.1:0-2889 GCA_049421205.1 Candidatus Nanopelagicales bacterium | reverse complement strand
AATTTCGGTGAAGTAGTTGCCCGAGAAATAGGTGACAAAGTTATTGCAGAATTAAAGAAACGCGGTATGCCATTTATTGGACTTTTGTATGCAGGTCTCATCATTACTAATGATGGCGTAAAAGTGATTGAGTTCAATGCTCGTTTTGGTGATCCTGAAACTCAAGTAGTACTCTCACGATTGCTTTCACCACTTGGTGAGGTACTCATAAAAACTGCACGTGGGGAGCTTCAATCACTTCCGCCACTTCAATGGAGTGAAGATTCAGTTGTGAATGTTGTACTTGCAAGTGAAAACTATCCCGATACACCAATCACGGGAGATGAAATCGTTGGGCTTGAAGCTGCTCAATTGGTTGATGGTGTTGAGATCTTCCACGCTGGGACGATTGAAAAAGATGGCCAGATTGTGAGTGCCGGGGGCAGGGTGCTCTCAGTAACTGCCTCTGGACATAACCTCACGGAGGCCCGAAAGCGCGCCTATGAGGCAATCGACAAAATCAGCCTTCGCGGGGGGCAATACCGAAGCGACATTGCGAAAAAGGCAAGCGAAAATCAGGGATAATAAGCCAGTGACAGAAGCCAATCCGATCCCAAATATCTTGGCTCAGCGATACGCATCTTCCTATATGAAAGACATTTGGTCGGCCAAAAATCGCATTGTTTTAGAACGACAACTCTGGCTCACAATTCTCAAAGCCCAAAAAGAACTAGGGCTTGATATCAGTGATGAAGCAATAAGTGCCTATGAAGGTCATGTTCTCAATGTTGATCTTGAATCCATCCGCAAGCGTGAAGCAGTTTTGAAACATGATGTGAAAGCACGAATTGAAGAATTCGCTGCACTTGCAGGGTTTCAAGATATTCATAAAGGTATGACTTCACGAGACCTCACAGAAAATGTTGAACAACTTCAAATCAAACAGTCACTCGAACTCATTCGAATAAAACTGGTTGCAGCACTTTCACGACTTGCAACTCTTGCAACTGAGTATGAATCAACAGTGATTGCAGGACGCACCCACAATGTTCCAGCACAGCTCACAACTCTTGGTAAAAAATTCGCGAATGCTGCGGAAGAAATGTTGATTTCATTTGACCGACTTGAAGATCTAATTACTCGCTATCCACTTCGTGGAATTAAAGGTCCAGTCGGCACAGGTCAAGATATGGTTGATCTCTTCGGTGGCGATGAGTCACTCCTTGATGCACTTGAAGAAAGTGTGATTGAAGAACTTGGTTTTGAAACAGTCTTTGATGCTGTTGGGCAGATCTATCCACGTTCTCTTGATTACGACGTGGTAACTGCACTCGTGCAATTGGCAGCTGGTCCTTCGAGTCTTGCCACATCAATTCGCTTAATGGCAGGTCACGATCTTGTGACTGAAGGATTTGTGCCAGGACAAGTTGGTAGTAGTGCAATGCCTCACAAAATGAATGCACGTTCGTGTGAACGAATTAATGGGTTTGCAGTATTACTTCGTGGATATGCGGTGATGGCAGGTGATCTTGCTGGAAATCAATGGAATGAAGGCGATGTGTCATGCAGCGTTGTGAGACGCGTCATGCTTCCTGATGCATTCTTCGCACTCGATGGACTCTTTGAAACCTTGCTCACAGTACTCAATAACTTCAAAGCATTTGATGCAGTTATTGAAAAAGAAGTTGAAGCACAGTTACCATTTCTTGCTACAACCAAAATCATGATGGCTCTCGTCAAAGCCGGAGTTGGTAGAGAAGATGCTCACAGTATTGTGAAAGAGCATGCTCTCACTGCACTCAATGCAAAACGACTAGGTGAAGAGGTCGACTTTGTCGCCGCTTTATCAGCAGATTCACGAGTGAAACTTACTGAGGCGGATATTCGCGAATTACTCTCAAATCCTCTCGAGTTTGTTGGAAACTCTAAATCACAGATTGTTGCAATCGTTGAACAGATTGAATCAATTGCGTCTCTTTATCCAGACGCAATTACCTATTCACCGCAGGAAATTTTGTAATCTATGAATATCACTCCACCGGATTATGGGTTAGGTGTGGAGTATCAGCACAAGTACTCAGGAAAAGTCAGAGACATCTATCTCACTCCAAAAGGCAATTATCTTTTTGTTGCAAGTGATCGTATTTCTGCCTTCGACTTTATTCTCTCACCAGAAATTCCTGATAAAGGAAAAATTCTCACCCAAATATCTCTTTGGTGGTTTCAAGAACTTGATGTGAAGAATCATCTTGTGAGTGAAGTAATCCCATCAAATGTCAAAGACAGAGCAATGGTAGGTCTACCTCTTGATATGTTTGAAGTTGAATGTGTAGTGAGAGGTTATCTTGCAGGATCTGGCTGGAAGGAATACCAACAAAATGGCTCTATCTGTGGAGTCACTCTCCCATCTGGGCTAAGTGAATATGCGAAACTCCCAGAACCTATATTCACTCCAGCTACAAAAGAAGCACTTGGTCACCACGACGAAAACATCGACTATTCAAGAATGCAAAGTATTGTGGGAGAAGAAACAGCAGAAGAACTAAAGAACTTAAGCATCGGAATTTTCAATAGCGCAAGTAAAACCCTCAGCGAACGTGGCTTAATGCTCGCAGATACCAAATTCGAATTTGGACAAAAGGATGGCGAGATTTACCTCGCGGATGAAGTGCTCACGCCCGATTCATCTCGAATATGGAGTGTAGGAAATTCCTACACCTCATCGGAAAATCCGACAGGATTCGATAAGCAGTTTGTTCGTAATTGGATTCTGTCGACGGGCTGGAATACGGAAAGTGTCAACCCACCACCTCAATTGCCAGACGAAATCGTTTCAAAAACGAGAGATCTCTATTTGAGTGCGTATGAACGAATCACAGGGGAAAAGTGGAGATAATGAAAACTAGACTT
>JBMSMQ010000064.1:0-2978 GCA_049421205.1 Candidatus Nanopelagicales bacterium | reverse complement strand
GCTCTTCACCAACAATTCGAATGAGTGGTTCAGGAGTGTCATCTGTTGCTAAAGCCAAGTTCTTAACTTTCGCCATCGTGTGCATTGAATGTATCAGTGGAACTTGCCACTTATCACGAGCAAGCCATCCCACTTGACCTGAAAGCCAATAGTGGGAATGAATAATGTCGTACCAGCCTTCTGGTTTTTCGGCCTCGGCCCTCATCACACCTGCAGTCATCGCGCAGAGTTGTCCGGGAAGATCTTGCTTTTGTAGCCCACCAAAAGGTCCTGCTGGAATATGGCGCACATTCACGCCAGGAGTAACTTCAATTGATGCTGGTTGATCTTTCGAAGTTGCACGCGTGAAGATGTCTATTTCGATACCGCGTTTGGCAAGTTCACGTGCGGTTTTGTCAATATACACATTCATTCCGCCTGCATCCCCAACACCTGGAGTTTCAAGTGGAGACGTGTGGACAGTAATGATTGCTAATTTCCCTAAACGTGGCACAGGAGAAGTTTTGCTCATTTTCTGAAGATTTACCTAATTTTCATCGAGTTGGTTCAGGTCACTCGTTCCATACGCTTCGCCTGTGACCACAAAAGCCACGCGGCGCGCAATGGTCACGCCGTGATCGGCGAATCGTTCATAAAAACGAGACAGTAATGTTGTATCAATCGCTGATTCGACTCCGTGTTTCCAAGCTGGCGATAGCACCGCACTGAATAATTCACGATGGATGGCATCCATCTCCTCATCGTTTTTGGTCATATCAGCCGCATATTGCAAACTACCAGATTCAATAACTTGTCCCGTTCGCTTAACGATTTCATTTGCAATCTCACCCATCCTTGCAAATGTACTTTTGAGTTCGTCGGGAACTGACACATGGGGATAGCGAAGTCGCGCCTGTTTGGCTACGTGGGCAGCTAGGTCTCCCATGCGTTCTAGTGTTGTTGACATTCGCAAACTTGCAACTGTCATACGAATCTCAGTTTGTGTTAGGTCATTGGCACTGAGGATTTCTAGACAGTTTTGCTCAATACTGTTATTAATGGCATTAATTGCATCATCTTGAGTGATTGTCTTTTGGGCAAGTTCAATATCAGCAGTAAGCAATGCCCGAGTTGCATCAGACATTGCAATTTCAACGAGGCGGGTCATCTCCACCAAGTTGTGATGCACCTTCAGCAACCGGCGGTTTGCCAGTTCTTCTACGACCACGTCCGTCCCCATAACCGCTAAGACTACGACTTCCTTGCCTAAGGGTAAACAAAAACAAACCTGAGGTGAACATTGGCTGAATAACCACTCGCTAGAAGCATCTCAGGGTTAACAGTTGGCAGTTTCAACCTATTCTTGTGCCGTGCAATCTGAAGCTTTGGAATCAATCGTTACCCCTGAGGTGGCCCGTGTCCTTGAGTTGCTGCCACAAGCCTGGTTCGTGGCATCTATTGAGGGAAAAGTCATCGGGAAGTCAGATTCAGCGGATGCTTTTGGATTTATTGTGCTTGAGCAGGTAGAGGAAGAACAGACACTCGGCCTTATTACTCGGGCCCATGAAACTCAATCCTTCATTGAGTCTGAGATTACAGTTTCGCAAACCCGAACCCATCCCGAGCAGACGCTCAGGCTTCGAGTCTCACCAATAAACCACTTTCATGCCCTCGTTTTTATTGAAGACCTCACAGAAGAACGTCGACTCGATAAGGTTCGACGAGATTTCGTTGCAAACATTTCACACGAGTTGAAAACGCCTGTTGGAGCACTTGCACTTCTAGCAGAAGCCATCCAGGCGGGTGCAGATGATCCAGAGATGGTTCAACATTTCAGTGCTCGAATGAAGAGTGAAGCGGATCGACTCGCAGAATTAATTACTGGGATCATTGATCTTTCTCGAATACAAGATACCAATATGTTGCAATCAACGGAGGAAGTTGACGTTGATCAACTTGTCACAGAAGCACTCGATTATGTGCAGATGCTCGCGAAAGATAAAGACATTGAAGTTGTCGTTGGCGGGACTGGCAACCTAAAACTCTGGGGAAATCGCCAGCAACTTGTCAGTGCGCTAAGAAACCTAGTACTCAATGCGATTCACTACTCTCCAAAAGGCAGTCGGGTTGCAATCGGCACTGCCTATAACAATGGAATCATTGAAATTAGCGTTGTTGATCAAGGAATTGGTGTTGCACATAATGAACAAGAACGAATTTTCGAACGTTTTTATCGCGTAGATCCTGCGCGGAGTCGAGTTACCGGTGGCACAGGAATCGGTCTTGCAATCGTGAAAAATGTGTGCCAAGGACACGGTGGGACATGCACCGTATGGTCGGAGCCCGGGCATGGCTCTACATTTACGATGAGACTTCCAGAGCGAACACATTTAATCACTGATACGTCCATAGTTTTGGGAGAAAACCAATGAGCAAAATACTTGTGGTTGAAGACGAAGAATCATTTCGTGATGCTCTTGCTTTTGTGCTAAGCAAAGAAGGTTTTGAAGTCAAGCTTGTGAAAGATGGTCAGGCAGCTGTTGACACATTTCAAAAAGAAGGTGCAGACCTCATTCTCTTGGACTTAATGCTACCTGGCATGAGTGGACTTGAAGTGTGTAAAAACATACGCGCTAAATCAAACGTTCCAATCATTATGGTGACAGCAAAAAACGAAGAAGTAGATAAAGTTATTGGTTTGGAACTTGGCGCTGATGACTATGTGACGAAGCCATTTAGTTCAAGAGAGCTTGTTGCCCGAATCAAAGCAGTATTGCGCCGAGGTTCTGATGTTGAGGTCGAAAGTAATTTTGGAGTTCTAGAGGTAGGTCCTGTTCGGATTGATATAGATCGGCATAGCGTGAGTGTCCGTGGAGAACTGGTATCCCTTCCGCTTAAAGAATTTGATCTTCTTGAACTCCTCGTTCGAAACTCAGGTCGTGTGCTTACCCGTGGACAATTGATTGATCGTGTGTGGGGAAATAACTATGTGGGAGATA
>JBMSMQ010000063.1:0-3017 GCA_049421205.1 Candidatus Nanopelagicales bacterium | reverse complement strand
ACGAACCCTGGAGTCCTCGCCTATGACCCAGCATTTGGTTTTGAACTTGCCTACATATTCAAAGATGGACTTCGAAGAATGTATGGCGAGAACCCTGAAGATATCTTCTACTACATCACTGTCTATAACGAACCGTATGTGCAACCCCAACAACCTGAAAATGTCGATGTTGATGGCATCTTGAAGGGCATGTATTTATATTCAGGCTCATCACGTCAGGATGGATTGCGGGCACAACTTCTCGCATCTGGTGTTGCTATGAATTGGGCACTTGTTGCCCAGCGACTCTTACTTGAAGAATGGAATGTTGCAGCAGATGTGTGGTCAGTTACCTCGTGGAATGAACTTCGTCGCGATGGCCTTTCAACTGACAAACACAATCTTCTCAATCCTCATGAGCAGAGAACTGCGTATGTGACGAAGAGATTGTCATCAGCACCTGGTCCTGTGGTTGCAGTGAGCGACTGGATGCGAGCGGTTCAAGATCAGATTCGCAACTGGGTGCCTTCTGATTTCGCAACACTTGGTACAGACGGATGGGGTCTATCTGATACTCGCGGTGCAGTGCGTCGACATTTCTTAGTGGACGCTCAAAGTATTGTGGTGCAAACGCTCCACTCATTGGCACATCGCGGTGAGATCAGTTTCGATGTCGTCAAAGAAGCAATCGATCGGTACCAATTGCATGATGTCACTGCCGCGGATGCAGGAAATACAGAAGGTGCAGGCTAAGTTGTTAGTCATCGTTGCACCTGGGCAAGGCGCACAAACACCTGCAATGTTTGAACCTTGGATGGAGCAACCTGCATTTCAATCAGTAGTAAAAGAAGCGTCAGAATCAACCGGTCTCGATCTTCAATATCTCGGAACGAAAGCAGATGCTGAAGAAATCCGTGCAACAAAAAACGCACAACCACTCCTTGTCACAAGCGCTCTTGCTTCCTACAAAGCAATTTCAGAGAAATTAGATTTGCCTTCTTCGACACTCATTGCTGGCCATAGCGTTGGTGAAATTGCGGCGCTCGCCATCAGTGGCACACTTTCTTTTAGAGATGCATTTCGACTCGTGAGTGCACGAGCAAATGCAATGCAAGACGCTGCAGAACAATCCGATACATCAATGGCTGCAGTACTCGGAGGAGATCGCGAAACTGTGCTCACACACTTACAATCGTTGAATGTAGTTGCTGCAAACGAAAATGGTGCAGGACAAATCGTGGCAGCCGGTAGCAGTACAAACATCGCTACACTTCTTGAACAACCCCCGTCTGGAGCACGCGTACGTGCACTTAACGTGGCAGGTGCTTTTCATACTGATTTTATGAAACCAGCCCAAGGTCGCGTTCAATCGATCGCACAAACTCTCCAGGTTTCCGATCCAGAATTCAGAGTACTTTCCAATAAAGAAGGTGCGATTATCGCGTCTGGAAAAGAGCTCGTTCAGAGAATCATCACACAAATAACCAACCCCGTGCGCTGGGATCTTTGCATGGAAACAATGCAACGTGAAGGAGTGACTGGATTACTTGAACTCTTTCCAGGTGGAACATTAACGGCAATCGCGAAGCGGGCAATGAACAACATTGAGACTTTTGCCATTACCTCCCCAGATACGCTCAATGATGCTGTTGAATTCGCTCAACGACATTCAAGCGGTGAGCAATGAAGAATATTCAGCAACCTCCACGTAGGTTTTCCAAAATCATTGGGCTCGGTGCTCATCGTCCAAGTGTCATTGTCACCAATGAGGATATTTGTAAAAATATCGACTCCTCCGATGAATGGATTCGAGAGCGCACAGGAATAATTGAACGTCGCTTCGCAGATGAAAATACAACCATTATCGATATGGCAACAGATGCAGGACAGAAAGCAATCAAAGATGCTGGGATTAAGCCAGAACAAATAAACACAGTTCTTCTTGCCACCATTTCACATCCGTATCAGACACCTTCTGCTGCCGTGCTCGTCGCAAACAAACTTGGCTTAGGTGATGTTGGTGCCACCGATTTGTCGGCCGCCTGTGCTGGCTTTCCATATGCAGTTGGAATTGCTGATGGACTCATTAGCACCTGCCAATCAGAATATGTACTTATCATCGGTGTTGAAAAACTTTCTGATTGGACCGATAAATATGATAGATCCACATCTTTTATTTTTGCAGATGGTGCTGGTGCCATTGTGCTTGGACCTAGTGACACTCCCGAAGTCGGTCCAACTGTTTGGGGTTCAGATGGGTCTGAATTTGATGCGATCGTGTGTCTTCCAGACTGGTTGAGTTTGCGCAACGACAATGAAACCGAAGGTGCCTGGCCGGTGCTTCATATGCAGGGCCAGAAAGTATTTCGATGGGCAGTTGGAGATATGCCAGAAGTAGCAAGCCGAGCTATCGCAAAAGCTGGACTTCTCCCAGAAGATATCGACTTATTCATTCCCCATCAGGCCAATATGAGAATTACTGACGCCATGGTGAAGTCGTTAGGACTTCGTGAGGATGTAAAGATTGCCAGAGACATTCAGACCGCTGGAAACACTTCCGCCGCGTCCATTCCCCTGGCGATGGAGAAGATGCGCTCCGAGGGTGTCGCACGCACAGGCGAACTCGCCCTACTCATAGGGTTCGGGGCTGGGTTAGCCTATGCCGCTCAGGTAGTCAGGTTCCCTTAAAGGAGGAAAAATGACCGATGCTGAAATCTTGGACAAATTCGCCTCGATTTTGTCCGATGTTGCAGGTGTAAGTGCTGAAGATGTTGAACTTGGAAAGTCCCTCATAGACGATCTCGATATTGACTCACTGTCAATGGTTGAAATCGCTATGGAGGTAGAGAAAGCACTTGGAATTGGCATTCCCGATGAACAACTTCAAAACCTCAAAACGGTTGCTGACGTTGTTAATTACATCAAAGCAAATTCTTAAGTAACCAGGTGAACTTGTGGGTCGTTCTGTTGTAGTCACAGGGGTAGGAGCGATAACACCGCTTGGTGATAACGCGAGTACTACCTGGAGCGCTTTGCTG
>JBMSMQ010000062.1:0-3192 GCA_049421205.1 Candidatus Nanopelagicales bacterium | reverse complement strand
GAATCATCAGCAAATGCCACGGAATTACCAAGTGCGATGGCACCGATGATGCCAACTCCTGCAAGACCAACCGCTACGTTCTGCAGTTTCATATTTTGCTTTCCTTTCGAAGTAGCTGAAGTATGACTGTCGATTGTTAGGTAACTACACGTAAAAGTGTTATAGAACTGTCAAGGGTTAGATATTGAATGAGAAAATTCTCATTTAGTCGAAGCCAGAAGTTCATTTCCCATCATGAAAACAATCTGAACAGCGTCGAGAGAAGTTCTGGAAGATTGACTCAATCAGTCAAAGTTCAGAATTAAGAAAACATTACCTGACTTATAAATTTCACAAATATCGGTTTACCTTTATCACTGAGGTGTAGTCCGTCAACAAACCAATCTTTGTGACCCTTAGAAAATTTATACCAATCAGCAAGTACAACATTGGGGTAATCTTTATGTACTCTTTTGAGTAGACGATTATTCGCTGGAACGAATTTGAATCGTGCAGTTGTATTGATTACCACGACGCGATCTTGTTTTCTCAGTGCCTTCAAAGTTGAACGAAGAGAAGACTCCTGCATCGGACCGCAAGTCCCCAAATGTAAAACAACGACTCGTCTCAATTTCTTAGCCTTCAAATCGGCTAGAGCACGATTCATAATGGTGAGAGGAGATCTATTCTTCTCGGCATCTATTGTGGCACCTCGAAATTTTGATTTAATCTGCGCGGAAGCCCAAAGACTCACCGAATCACCATACCAAGAGATATCCCTTCCACGTACTGAACCAAAAGGTGTCTTTTGTTCACCAGAAGTCTCAGATGGTGTGGGTTCCGGAGTTGCTTCGACTGGAAAAAGTTCAGATAAGTCCCCTTCGGGCACAACAACATTTGCATTGTTAGCCGCCTCTTGCAATATTTGATTGCCAATATTGGCTGATGCTGCATTATGAACTGCAGAAGTCAACATAATAGAAGACACGATTACCGGAAGCACAAAGAAGCGAGCCATATTTGAAGTAGGAATCAAGGATCTGAACCAACCCATCTCTCTTTGTAGTGACTTCACATTAGCCCACCATCGACCTATTGCACCTCCTCGGATAGGAGTTTCCACAAATCGGTAACTTACGTCAGCAATGATGAGCACAACTGCTATTCGAGCGGCATGAACCCATGCATTCTCTGAATCAAAATCTAAACCAGGTCGAGTAACGAGAAATATTGGATAATGCCATAAGTAGATTCCATACGATCGTTCTCCCAACCATACTAATGGCTTCAACTCACAGAATTTTGAAAGCATAGTGTTGGCGATTGAAGCAATTGTGACGAGCACTGCAAACAAAATGGCATATAAAGTAAATCCGCCACGATACAAACTTGCGTCATATTCCGTGACATTCCACATGACAAAACCACACACGATCACGCTAAAGAGTGAAAGCAAATTAATACCCAAAAGCGATTTCTTTGATACCAAACGAGTTTGATTTGGATTCCAAAGAGCAGCAAGTAATACTCCCATAAGCACAGACATCGCATGTGTATCAGTGCCGAAGTAAATTCTGGTTGGATCGATTGCTTCTGGCATCGAATAGAAATCTGCTATTCGCCACATATTCCAAGTTGAGAGTAATAACCCGAGAAAAGATGTAGCTCCAACTACTAATCGCAATGACATTGAGAGCCTACGAGCAATTATTATCAGACCGATAAAGAGAGTCGGCCAAATGAGATAAAACTGCTCTTCAACTGCAAGCGACCACATATGGGCAAGTACATTTCCGCGACCAACGAGTTCAAAATAGGACTGCGACTGGAATATGAACCACCAGTTTGCCCCATAACCAATGACTGCGAGAAAATCTCTCACAACTTGATTTGCTATGTCTTGCGCCACTGTGGCGCTGAGGATAAATACACCTAAAAGCATGAGATAGAGCGCGGGGAGAAGCCTTCTTGCGCGTCGCAAATAAAACTTTCTTAAAGAAATATGTCCATTTTTGTCAACTTCCTCCAAAAGGAGCGTTGTTATGAGAAAGCCAGAGATAACAAAAAATAAATCGACCCCTAGAAAGCCACCTGGTAGAGAATCTATTCCTAGGTGATAAATCAGCACAGACGTAACCGCGATTGCTCGAAGTCCATTTAGGCCCGATATATAGTTTGAATAGCGTGACACATGCATATTGAAACACACCGCATTTTTCAATCAAGGCTACATTGACGAAAATTAGTGTTTAAGTGAATGAAGCAGTAAAGTCAACGAGAATTCTTTGAAACTTAGATTGTTGTGCCTGTGAGTGATAGTGAGATTCGTGTCCATACTTCAGGCGTAATGTCGTGTGGCTGATAGCCACCGGCACCACCAAGCAAAATTGGTGTAGCAGGCAGTGCAATTCGAAGATTATGTGCTACCAATTCATAGTCTCGAATTTCCCACTGGAGATTCGAAAGCGGATCTGTCTTATGTCCGTCAGCCCCAGCTGCGACAAAAACTATATCTGCAGAGAAACCCTTCGCTAAATTACAAAACTCATCGACTAGAGTTACAAGATCTTCCCCATCAGTCTCTCTCGCAACGAGTGGACGATTGAAAGCAAACTTTTCACTGATGTCTGATAATCCAGTCCCAGGAAATAATCCCTTCTCATGGATTGAAAAGGTCATAACATTTTTGTTTTCTAACGTGAGATTCTCTGTACCATCACCGTGATGGGCATCAAAATCTAAAATCGCAACTTTCAAACCTTGCTCCGTTGCAATGTCAGCGGCCAAAGCAAAATCAGCAAATACACAAAAACCTGAAGAGTGATCATATTGAGCATGATGCTTTGCTCCAGGTAGATGCACTGCAGTGAGAGTTTCACCTTGAAGAAGTAAGTCAAGTGCATCGAGCGTCCCCGACGCTAACATTTTAGCCAAGCGAGAAAGAGTTTCGTTACTCCCCATCCATTCGTAGGATTCGTGTGCATCGATAACTTTTGCAACATAGTCAGGTTCATGAACTCTTTCAAGAAGAGATTGAATATCTCTTTCTCTTGGCTCGCGCACATCAAGTTCAATGTTGGCTTCATTGACACCTTTCACGATATTGTTGAAAGCGTTTATATAGCGAATACCTTGGGTAGGGTGATGGGTACCAAGCGTCCAGTTCTGGTAGTCATCCGTGTGTATGAGCACGAGATCTTTCATATTCCCCCT
>JBMSMQ010000061.1:0-3353 GCA_049421205.1 Candidatus Nanopelagicales bacterium | reverse complement strand
AAGGACTCTTTGAGATTCTTGGCCCTTGGGCTCTCATTGGTTTCACAATCATCATATTCCTTGAGTGTGGAATGTTCATCGGGATGTTGTTTCCAGGTGATTCACTTCTCTTTCTTACTGGAATGCTTGTGGCAAGTGGAGCAATTGACCAAGCACTCTGGCTTGTGATTTCTCTTCTCTTCTCAGCTGCAATTTTAGGAAACATTGTTGGGTATCACATCGGCAATTATTTTGGACCAAAACTTTTTACAAACCCGAACTCACGTTTCTTGAAACCAGAATATATTGAGAAAACTCATCTATTTTTTGAAAAATACGGTGCAAAGGCAATTATCTTGGCACGATTTGTGCCAATCGTGAGAACACTCATCACTGCAACTGCAGGTGTAGCTGGAATGGATAAGAAAAAGTTTTATCTTTATTCACTGATTGGCGCTGTGATTTGGGCTATTGGTGTGACATTACTTGGATATTGGCTTGGACAAGTTACGATTGTGAAAGAAAATATCGAAATTGCACTTCTTGCTTTGGTATTTCTAAGTCTCATACCAGTTATCGTTGAGGCAATCCGACATCGAAGGTCGTCAAAGTCCTAAATCTGAAAGTGAATACGCTGCACGGTATTCAAGTCCAGCTTCGCGTACTTTGTCTCCAGCACCACGATCCACAATAACTGCCACACCAACCACAATCGCACCTTCTGCTTCTAACGCTTCAACTGCAGTCATCACTGACCCGCCGGTTGTCGAGGTATCCTCCACAGCAAGCACTCGTCTGCCTTTGACATCAGGACCTTCGATACGGCGTTGAAGTCCGTGTGTTTTTTCGCTCTTTCGAACGACACATGCATCAAGTTTTCTGCCGTGTTTATGTGCTACGTGCAACATCGCGGTTGCAACTGGATCTGCACCTAGTGTCAATCCACCAACAACATCAAAATCGAGATTTTTTGTAAGTTCAAGCATCACTTCGCCAACAAGTGGTGCAGCGACTGCATCAAGCGTGACGCGACGTAGATCAACATAGTAATCCGCTTCTTTGCCACTTGAAAGAATTACTTTGCCGTGAACAACGGCCTTAGAGATAATTTCACTTTTCAATGAATCGTATGCAGACATAATTTCAGCTATTCTTTTGCTGGCATTTCACCAGTCAAGACGTACGCAACTCTTCTTGCTAGTGCTACGCCATGATCAGCAAATCGTTCGTAGTATCGACCAAGAAGCGTAATATCGATTGCAGCTTCAACTCCATGGCTCCAATCTTCACTTAAGACTTTTCCGAAAAGTTCACGGTGTAATTCATCCATTTCATTTTCCGCGCGAGCAATGTCGACTGCCTGTTCAGTATCACCAACTGCGATTGCCCGCGTACTTCTACGAATAACTTCGTTAGCGATGTCACCCATTTTGCTAAAGGTCTCAATAAATTCACGTGGAACAGAGACATTGGGGTGGCGAAGTTTTGCTTGTTTCGCAACATGGGATGCCAAATCTCCCATACGCTCAAGTGTGCTGGAGATTTTGAGTGCGCCTGCCAAAAGTCGTAAATCACTTGCTACTGGCTGTTGGAGGGCAAGGATTGACATCGTTTGGTTTTCAACCTTGTTTCCAAGTTCATCAATGACATCATCCTCAGCAATGACTTCATCAGCAAGAAGAAGATTAGCATCCAGCAGAGACTTTGTTGCTTTACTCATCGCCGATTCAACCAATCGAGACATTTCGGCTAAATCTTCAGTTACATGTTTTAACTGATCCTGATACTGCTCTCGCATACACACTCCTGAATTGAGTAGGGATATTCTAGCCACTACTCTGAAACTTCACGTGAATAATAGTGCTATGCAATACGTTGTTTCCCTTCCCAAAATAGGCGAACAATCACTGAATGTCACTCACGTGTTAGCAGAAATCCACCAAGAGTTTGCCGACGTGAAACTTTTGCCGCTTGGTTCAATTGGTGAGGAACTTGATGAACGCACCTGGATTGCTTCTGTTTGTTTAGGAATTTCGAGACACTCATATGAAGGTGACTCGCTGCACTTCATATCATCTGATAACAATGTGAACCGCTTACCAGACATTTCATTCGCTACCAGAACTCTGCACCGAAGTATTGGATCTTATACCTTTATTGATTGCATTCCAGAGAAACTTCTTCCGGATTGGCCCGATGCTCCAGTAACACTCATCGTTACCAATCCATTAAGTGCTCTGGGGCAAAGTGCCAAGCTTCGAGGATGGGATGTAGTCACAATCGACATTGCTGACCTTGATCACACTGTTGCAAAGACTTTGCAGAAATTCTTTCTCTAAATCTCAGCAATTGAAATACTATCCTTATAAAGTTATAAGTGCAGACCACACATATAGTTTCAATGAGCAAGACGCTAAAAAATCAATAGGCTTCGGCTTTTGGAGGCACTAAGTGAAGCCGCACGTTGTTATTCTCGGAGCAGGATTTGGTGGGCTCACAGCTGCACGCTCATTACAAAAATACGCAGATGTCACACTTATAGACAAACATAATTTCCAAACATTTTTGCCACTTCTCTATCAAGTGGCAACTGCTGGACTTGCTGCTGATCATGTTGCCTATCCAATTCGAGGGGCACTGAGAAAAACAAACATCAAATTCAAAATGGGTGAACCGAAAAGTCTCGATAGCAGTACTAACACTATTACCTTCCAAGATAACTCAACAATCACCTATGATCAACTCGTAGTCGCACTTGGCTCCACTACTGCAGACTTTGGAATACAAGGTGTTGCCCAATTCGCATTCGGAATGAAGACAGTTGCAGAAGCAATGACGATTCGATCTGAAGTGATGCGCTCATACGAGTCATTATGTGCCGAAGGAAATAGCGATGAATTTCATATCGCGATTGTTGGTGGTGGTCCAACTGGTGTGGAGATGGCTGGTGCTTTTGCAGAACTAGTGCGGGGACCTTTGAAGTCAGATTACAAAGATGCTGCCCAGAGAATTCATATCACACTGATTGAAGCTGGACCGCGACTCGTTCCATCATTTTCATCATCGTTATCTCTGAAAACAAAAAGAGATCTTGAGAAACTCGGTGTCATTGTTCGAGTTAGCACTATGGTGAGGGAAGTTACGGAAGATTCCATCATCACAACTACTGGTGAAGTGATTCAAGCAAATACAACAGTTTGGGCTGCGGGTGTGAAAGGTGTGTCAGTGTCTAAAACCCTAAAACTCCCTGAGTCTCGCGGACGAATCGAAGTTGAACCGACATTGCAAGTCAAAGGTTATGAAAACATTTGGGCGATTGGTGATATTGCTGGCGCCTTTGATGAGTTTGGTTCACCCTTACCAATGGTTGCACC
>JBMSMQ010000060.1:0-3390 GCA_049421205.1 Candidatus Nanopelagicales bacterium | reverse complement strand
GTTGAGGGCGATATCAGATTTTCACGACAGTTCGGAGTTGATCCGCTATGAAATTTCCAATCTCGTGGCTTAAAGATGAAATTGAAATTCCTGCTGGCACTACCGCAGAAGATATTGGCCAAATTCTGACTGACTTAGGTTTTGAAGTAGAAAGTATTGAACATCTAGGTCAAGATATATCTGGTCCGATCATTGTTGGAAAAGTTTTGAGTTTTGTCGAGGAACCGCAGAAGAATGGAAAAACTATTCGCTGGTGTCAAGTTGATGATGGCACCACTGTGCGAGGAATCGTTTGTGGTGCGAGCAATTTTTTGGTTGACGATCTCGTTGTAGTTGCTTTGCCCGGAGCAGTATTGCCTGGCAATTTTGTGATTGCCGCGCGAGAAACGTATGGTCACACTTCAGATGGAATGATTTGTAGTGCACGTGAACTTGGTCTGGGAGATGATCACAACGGAATTATCCGATTGGGCACATTTAATCTCACGGCAGATCTTGGTGCCGATGCAATAGAGCTTTTACAAATCATTGATGATGTAATAGATGTTTCGGTGTTGCCCGATCGCGGTTATGCAATGTCTATACGCGGTATCTCGAGAGAAATTGCCGCAAAGACGTTGTGGAAATGGAGCGACAGAGCGAATCTCATCGATACAGCAGGAGCGAAAAATGCAAAAGCGGTTGGTGTGAGGATTGAAGATCGAAACGCTACAGACCGAATTGTGATTCGGACTATTGAAAACTACCAGCCAGAGACGGTGACGCCGTACTGGATGCAACGCAGAATCCAATTGTGTGGAATGCGCCCCATTTCACTTGCAGTTGATGTTACGAATTATGTAATGCTTGAGTTGGGTCAGCCTTTACATGCATTTGATGCAGATAAGCTTCAAGGTGATATTCAAGTTCGCTCTGCAGGAAAAGACACCCAGATCACCACACTTGATGGTGTTGAGCGAAGACTATATGCCGACGATATTGTTATTGTGGATGATTCCGGTGTCATTGGACTTGCAGGCACGATGGGTGGGGCCAGTACGGAGATAAGCGAGCAAACAAGAAGAATTGCCCTGGAGGCAGCGCACTTTTTCCAAACCCGCGTTGCACTAACCTCTCGCCGTCACAAACTCGGATCCGAAGCATCCCGACGCTTCGAACGAGGGGTAGACCCCCTTCTTGCGCCAATTGCATCTGCTCGAGCAAGCCAATTATTAAGAGATATCGCTGGTGCTCAGGAAATCGGTGCAGTTGAAGTCAACAATTATTCGAAACCAGAACAAATAGTGGTTCGTGCAGATTTTGCTAAAAGAATTATTGGAAGTGACTACAGCGATGCCGAAATCATGCTTGCTTTACAAAGTGTTGGATGTATTGTTTCGAAGAATGGTGAGCGCTTCAACATAGTTTCTCCAAGTTGGCGCTCCGACTTATTGAATGAAAATGATTTCGCTGAAGAGGTAGCCCGATTTTTCGGATATGAAAGAATTGGAATTAATCAGCCCCCTGCCGCCTTTGGTGGCAGAAATCTGGCACTCGAACAGCGTCGCCGCGCTCTCAATTTTCTTGCCCAACAAGGCCTTGTGGAAGTGTTAAATTATCCATTCGTCGGCGATGCTGACTTTGATCGACTAGGTATATCAGCAGACGATCCAAGGCGTCTACTTGTTCAGGTTGCAAATCCCCTGAATGCTGAGCAGGCAGGTCTTCGTACCACACTGCTACCGGGACTGCTTAGTGTGATGGAACGGAATTTTGGGCGTGGAGCAGTTTCTATACCAGTCTACGAATTTGGAACAGTGTTTCTCGATAAACCATCATCAGCACCAATTTTCGAAACTAATAAAAAACCTGCAGAAGATGACATCAAACTGTTGTTTGCCTCGGTCGGAATGCAGCCTCGATATCTTGCTGCACTAGCAACAGGTCGCCGTTTCAGTTCAGGAAAGACTGAACTTGATTGGGACTGGATTTCTATTCTTTCACTTGTCCGGAATTTGGCAAAAGTGCTAGGAGTTTACGTAGAGTTTCGTCAAACCCAATGGGAACCCTGGCACCCTGGAAGATCGGCAGCAGTGATTACGAACGGTAACGTGATTGGGTTTGTTGGCGAGATGCATCCCGAGTTGAGTAAGACTCTTTCAATATCACAACGGATTGTTGGATTTGAAATTGATTTTGATGCGTTGATTGAACGCTCAAGCGTGGTGCAGGTGAAGCGTCAGAGCAATCTACCCTTTATTGAGATTGATGTTTCACTTATTGTCGACGAAAAAGTTACTGTCCAAGACTTGATCGAAACTGCATGGTCTTCTGACTTAGACATCATCGAATCTGTGAATCTCTCTGATGTGTACAGAGGAAAACCAATTGAAGAAGGTAAAAAATCTGTAACCATCAACTTACTACTGCGCAGTATGGAACGGACCTTACGTGAATCAGAGGCAGTTGATCTCAGAACAAAGATTGTGAAACTGGCCGAAGAGAAGTTCGGTGCATATATGAGGGATGTGAACTAGTGAGCAAGAAAGTTGTTCTAGCTTATTCCGGAGGTCTTGATACATCTGTTGGAATCTCATTTATCAAAGAGAAAACCGGCGCAGATGTGATTGCGGTGGCAGTTGATGTTGGACAAGGTGGCGAGGATATGGATGTTATCCGCGCAAGAGCCCTTGCATGTGGTGCGAGTGATGCTTATATCGCAGATGCCAAAGAGGAATTTGCAAACGACTACCTGACAAAAGCATTAAAGGCCGAAGCGCTCTATATGAATCGCTATCCTTTGATTTCCGCACTAAGTCGTCCTGTAATTGTCACTCATTTGGTGAAGGCAGCAGCTCAACATAATGCAAATATCGTGGCACATGGTTGCACTGGCAAAGGAAATGACCAAGTGAGATTTGAAGTCGGAATTGCTTCACTTGCTCCTGAACTTGAATGTTTAGCTCCGGTGAGAGATCTTTCGCTTACACGGGACGTGGCTATCGATTTTGCAAACGAGAATAACATTCCAATCGACACTACCAAGAAGAGTCCGTATTCAATCGATGCAAATGTGTGGGGGAGAACAGTCGAAACAGGATTTTTAGAAGATATCTGGAATGCGCCAGTAGAGGACATTTACTCGTACACAAAAGACCCATCAGTGTCACGACCAAAAGATGAAGTTGTTATCACATTCGAACGTGGCATACCAACAGCTATCGATGGGCAAAAAGTTTCGATGCTTGAGGCTATCACTGAACTTAATCTTCGAGCAGGCAACCATGGTGTCGGTCGAATTGATATGGTTGAAGATCGACTTGTTGGAATCAAGAGCCGAGAAATTTATGAAGCACCAGGTGCGATAACGTTGATTGCAGCACATCAAGAACTTGTGTCCGTCACCGTTGA
>JBMSMQ010000059.1:0-3541 GCA_049421205.1 Candidatus Nanopelagicales bacterium | reverse complement strand
CCATCAAAGTCTGCTGCATACTGAACGTCGACTTCATCGTTTCGCTTTACTATAACCTCAGCACCAAGTTGTGCTAGATACTGAACGATGTTGAACACGAAAGAGTCATAGTTATCGATAACCAGAATCCGAGCCATAGCCATATTCTCACCTAGTTGCTCATAATTGGATGTTTTCGTCTAGTCTTTGCCCCCTGAGAAGGAGTGGACATGCCTGAATCACGTCGCCGTAAAAAAGACGAATATGTGCCTGCCAAGGTGAGCCAAACACCAGTAAAGCTTGAATCTCCACGCTGGATCGTGCCTGCGATGGTCTTTTTCCTCGTGGTTGGTCTCTTGTGGGTGGTTGCCTTCTATATCGCCGGCAGTTCAATCCCTGTGATGAAAGATCTTGGGAACCTTATCAATGTTGGTATTGGCTTCGGTCTGATGGCTATCGGGTTCTTTTTCTCCACGAAATGGCGTTAATTACACGCTTGTAATTCATCCCCAGTGTGGAAAAGTCTGTGGATAACTACCTCTTTTGTAGGTTGAGACCTGCTCCTACTGCTAAGCCAACAACGAGCCCGCCAAAGTGCCCGTACCAATCGATATTGGGTAATACGAAGCCAAGCACAATATTGATAACAAGAAGTCCCACCACCTGATTTGTTGGATAGTTCATTCGTCTACCAATCATCAAGTACGCACCCATCAATCCAAATATGGCACCTGATGCGCCAACCGAAAATGCAAATGGATTGTTAAATAAAAATGACGCAACGCTTCCACCAATACCTGCAGCAAAGTAAAGAAGAATGAAACGAGCTGATCCAATGAATTCTTCAATCGCGGATCCAAACTGAAACAATATCAACATATTGAATGCAATATGGATTATTGATCCATGAATAAACATTGCAGTAATGAGTCGGTAGTACTCACCAAATTCAGTAATGGCAATTTGATTGACACCAAACTGAATAAATAAATCACCCGAACCCGCTTCATCCAGTAAAAAGATTGCTAGACAGATACCAATAATTACTCGTGTGACATTTGCTTTTCGGATCTTTATTTGTCGTACTGAAGATCTCGCATCACTCATGCAATCACGACAATGAAAACCAACAGGTGCATCTCTACGACAATCAACACATACTGGTGTGTCACAGCGATTACATTGGATATAGGTTTCTACATCTGGATGCCACTTGCAGTAACTTGGGTTCATTACTTAATTGTGATTGATGAAATCAAGATTTCTTCAACGGGTCGATCTTGTGCTCCAGTTTTGGAAGTTGCAATTGCATCAACAACATCGCGACCTGCTTGATTAGCAACTTCACCAAAGATGGTGTGTTTAAAGTTAAGCCACGTTGTCGGTGCAACTGTAATAAAGAATTGTGAGCCATTGGTATTAGGTCCGGAATTTGCCATTGCAAGTAGATACGGCTTATTGAACACAAGTTCCGGATGTGGTTCGTCTTCAAATTTGTATCCCGGCCCACCCATACCGCTACCGAGTGGATCTCCACCTTGAATCATAAAACCTGCAATAACACGGTGAAATGGCACATTTGTATAGAGCGCACCTTCACCTGCCCCACCAGTTTTTGGGTCGTTCCACGCTTTTGTTCCATCGGCTAAACCAATGAAGTTCTCGACTGTTTTTGGGGCATGGTTATCAAAGAGCTCTACTTCAATGTCTCCAAGAGTGGTGTGAATTACTGCAAGTGTCATTTGTTTCCTCCAAATCGTGCTACCACCGCTAACCATAGAGCAACGGCGCGACCAATGCCCAATGCAAAAATGAGTGTTCCTAACCCAACCGTACCGCCCATTAAAAACCCAGCAAGGAGCACACTGGTTTCAATACTGAGTCGGACTCGACTTACCCTCACTCCAGTTTTCGTATGAAGTGATGTCATCAGTCCATCGCGAGGTCCAGGTCCAAGGTTTGTGGTGAGATAAAGCGCACTTCCAAGCCCTACAAAGAGCACGCCGATAATGGCAAGCACGATTCCAAATCCGTATGACTCTGTTCGCGGAAATATATGAATAGTGATTTCTATCCAGAATGGAATCATCAGAATGTTGAACACAGTTCCCGCTCCTGGTTTTTCCTTGAGTGGAATCCAGAGTAGAAAGACAAAGATGCTGATGATGAGAGTGGCTGTGCCAATCGCAAATGGTGAATAGTTTGTAAGTCCCTCTGAAAGCACGATCCAAGGAGAATTTCCAATCGCACTCAAATACACCAATCCTTCACCAACACCAAAGAAGAAAAAGCCAATCATCAATACTGCAAATGTTTTGACGTTAAATTTCCAACGAGATGTGCTTCGCCAACTTGTGATTGGAATTGTTTTGTGGCCTTTGAAAAGAATCTCGTACCAACTTGGAACTTCAGCCATCAAACTCCTCATGTAATGCCCAACTCTATTCAATGCGTGTGTATTCAATTAGTACACTCACCATGTGCTTTCAATGTTGAAAATAGCAGACTTCAGAAAGCTTTGGATAGGTCAAAGCATCAGTGTTTTCGGCACACAAATCGTTGGACTTGCCTATCCTGTACTTGCAGTACTTTTGCTTGGAGCTACTGAGTTTCAAATGGGGATCTTGAACGCTGCAGATAATGCAGCGTTCCTATTCTTTGGGCTTTTCGCTGGTGTTTGGGTTGATCGCTGGCGTAAACGTGATGTGATGATTATCGGAGATCTCGTACGGTTTCTTGCAGTATTGAGCATTCCGATCCTTTGGTATGTCGGAGTACTTGAAGTGTGGCATCTGATTGCTCTCGGATTTCTTATGGGCGTTGCCACTCTTTTCTTCGATGTCGCCTATCAAAGCTACATTCCAATTCTTTTCCCTGAAGACAAAATTGCTCCTGCCAACTCTGCCCTTGAGACCACCAATCAGTTAGCGCATCTTGGTGGACCCTCTATTGCTGGTTTTCTTTTAACAATATTTAAAGCACCGCTATTGATATTGGTTGATGCATTTTCATTCCTTGGTTCCGTACTTGCATTATCACTTATCAAAGATGAAGAGACACCGAAACCGAAAGCTGAACGAAGACCGGTAAAAACAGAAATTATGGAAGGTCTCAGTTTTGTTTGGAAGCAGAAATATATTCGTAGTATTTCCTTTACAACCTCAACTTCGAATTTCTTCTCAACACTCGCTTTCACGCTTACACCACTTCTCTATCTCAGAGATTTAGAAATGTCACCGGCAACCTATGGAATTCTTGGTTCACTGGCAGCTATCGGTGGGCTACTTGGTGCTATGTCCACCACCAAACTCATCAAATGGTTTGGTGAAGGACCTGTGATTGCAGGATCTGCCCTTACAAGTGGAATTTCTGCATGTCTGATCCCAGTTGCTATTAATTTTTCAGGTATTGCTCAAATTGCACTGCTTGCATTTAGTGGAATTCTTACAACATTTACCATACTCTCCTATAACATCACTCAAGTGAGTGCGAGGCAACGTATCTGTCCTCAAGAACTTCTCGGGCGAATGAATGCATCCATTCGGTTTTTTGTGTGGGGAGT
>JBMSMQ010000058.1:0-3582 GCA_049421205.1 Candidatus Nanopelagicales bacterium | reverse complement strand
ACCCACTTCATATGAGACACTCCTATGCTCAGGCTATGAGGCGAACGCTACGCCCCTGACCCTAAATTTCAAGAGCCGAAGGTCCTGAGTGTGAGAAAACGTCCTCGATTCCACTTCACACCAACGCAGGGTTGGATGAATGACCCTCACGGCATTGTCTGGGATGGGTCTCGCTACCACATGTTTTTTCAATATCTACCTGACGCACTTATCTGGAAAAGCAACATCGAATGGGGACACGCAATCTCCAAAGACTTGATTCACTGGAAGCAGGTTGAGTCACTACTCATTCCCGAAAATGAAGTTGGCTGCTGGTCAGGTTCAGTTGTTGAAATAGATGATAGCTACCTTGTTTTCTATACCCGCCCATCGAAGGGAGATTGGAGTAAGGGACAAGTTGTTGTAGCAAAGGCCAATCGAGATTTCAGTGAATGCAAGCGAATTGAGCCACCTGTTATTGAATCTGCACCGAGTGAAGAATTTATCGATTTTCGAGATCCACAAGTGAGACGGGTTGATGGTGGATTTCTTATGACGATTGGTGCAGGCATCAAGGATTTTGGTGGGTGTTCCTTGCAATACACATCTCAGGATGCATATAAATGGGAGTTTGACCGGGTGCTTGCCTCTCGATCAGCAAACGAACATAATCCAATAGCGACCGGAACCATTTGGGAATGTCCACAGTTTGTTGATTTAGAGTCGAAATCTTGTCTTCTATTTTCGAGTATTAATCCTGATTCCTACCAACAAGTGCAATATGCATTTGGAACTTCTAATCAGGATGGTTTTCAACCTGAGATGTGGGGAAATCTAGGGTTCAGTGAAATCCCGTATGCAACATCCACTTTTCACGATAAAGACGACAATGCGTGCTTCATATCGTGGTTGAAAGAATCATCTGATGTAAGTGAATATAGCGGTGCGCAAAGTGTGCCACTTATGATGAAAGAATCAGGTAATCGTTTAAGAGTGGAAATTCATCCTAATCTCAATCGCTTTTTTCAAGAGACAGCAGAATCTACTATTCAAGGCAATGCTTGGCTTTCGCTGTCTGGAGGTAGTGGTGAGATGTCGGTACGTCTCATTGCAAAGTCCAATGAACTTGATATCTCCATTGAGGGGGACAAGGTTGAGATCAGTGTCAATGAAGACAAGCGAATGTACGAAATTTCCGCCGGTGTGAAGGAAGCAGAGATACTGATTGATGCTGATATTTTAGAAATAATTCTGCCCGATACGCCAATGGCTCTTTCGTTACGAATTCCTCGAGAAGACGTTTGGGAAATTGCAAATACAGAAGGCACGCTTATCAAGCGAAATTATTGGGGTGAGTGACGGGACTTGAACCCGCGACGTCCTGGACCACAACCAGGTGCTCTACCAGCTGAGCTACACCCACCATACGCGAAGCCGAATTCTACTGATGCTCACCTTCAGGCTTTTGACCTCTCATCAGTTCAGCAATTTCTTTAGCCTGTTCAATACTGTATTTGTCAGTTTCTGCAAACACCGTTTGGCGATAGTAGGAGAGTTCTCGAATGGAATCGAAGATATCAGCAAGTGCTCGATGATTTCCATTCTTTGTGGGAGCAGCGAAATACATTCGCGGATACCAGCGTCTCGTGAGTTCTTTCACACTCGACACATCAACGATTCGATAGTGAAGATAACTTTCTAACGCGGGCATATGCGCCTGAAGAAACATCCTGTCGACATATACAGAAGATCCAGCAAGTGGAGATTTCTTTGGTTCAGCGATATGAGACTTGATGTAGTCCAGTACGTCAGCTTCGGCATCTTGAAGTGGCACTCCATTTGGAATTTCTGTAATGAGTCCTGACTCAGTGTGCATTTTGACAACAATCGAATCCATGAGTGCAAGTTGCGAATCGTCCGCAAAAATCACTCGACTGATACCCCCATCGAGAGGATTGAGTTGTGCATCCGTGACAACACAAGCAATTTCAACGATCACGTGCTCTTCTGGGACTAAACCCGTCATTTCTAAATCCACCCAAACTAGGCGGTCTGCATCACTCATAGCCACAGGGTAGCCAACACGAGTGTCAGGCTGTGGACAGTGGGTCGATTTGGAGCAAGGATTGAGGCATGGAAAGCCTCGCACTCGCAGCAGCAGTTGTTCTCTTAACCGTGTATGGCTCAGGATTCATCTCTTTTGGTCTCTCATTTATTCGAAACAAAATGTGGCGAATCATTACCTACGTGTTTGCTACTTTTGCAGTTTCGACAGGTCTTTGGCTTGGTTTCACGCTGCGAGATGGCAATGGGCTTTTCATAGCATTGATTCCATTGAGTTTAGGTGTGTTTGCAATTTGGAATACAACGCGTCGAAACTCCAAAAATAACGATTCCCTACCGCCCGCGCCGCCGAATCAAAACTTTTCGTAATCTCGACCCAATTTTCCCAATGGGGCTAGGGAGAGTGGCGGGCTGAATTCTCCTTGTCGGTACTGAATGTGTTTCACACCACTGGTGCAATTCTTCAATCTTCTCTGATGAGAGCTCACTCCAAGTCGACACTTTCACTTTCGGTGCGCTAAACCATTCAAGCCATTCAGGTGTTTGAGGTAGATCCTTTTGCTCAAGACCTCCCGTGAGGAGATCCTTATCAAGGAAGAACTGATACACAGGCTCATTGAGCGTCAATGAACTACCTTCATATAGTGACAACACATCGATTAGTTGTCGTCGCATCCGATTCGTGATGACACCTGGTGGGAACATTGGATTTATCTGGCGTAAGAACTGAACTGCTTCACGCGACATCGACATATTTGAATCACCCGATACGGTGAGGTTCCGCCAGAGGTCGGCACTCACGCCAGATTGTCTAAAGATTGCCTGAAATACCCGTTCAACGCTTTTACCTCTTTGAAAAGGAATGAGTTCAAAAGTCATTTCGGGCAGAAGATTAGATTTCCAGAGATTACTGAATGTGAAGTGATCAAAGAATCGTCGGGCTTTCGTGGCATATGCTTCATCAAACTCCCAGGTTCGCCCAGACTTAATGGATTCTGTATATGCACTTGCCGCAAGGTCATCAGGACGTCGTATCACTGCCAGAATGTGTATTTCATCGAAGTAGCGTTTAAGGAAATGAAAGAGTTTTTGAATTTCAGACTCTGATTTAAGTTTTGAACCCAAATGTTCGCTTGTCATCACCCAGGTGCCAGCAGTGATATCTGCACTTAAACTTTTAGCAAGTTCACTTTGTAGGTTGAAACGATCTTTTTCATTCTCAACAGCGTACCCGCGACCCAGCCGCCCAGGCTGTTCAGAAAATGCCAATGCAAGTGCTCCGTGATTGGCTGATTTGAAAAATGGTGGAATCCCAATCCCGTTGACTGCCAATAATTCTCGATTGGTGCGGAGAGTTTCCTGAAACGACGTGGTGCCAGTTTTCGAGCGACCGATATGCACGATGAGTCGTTTTGTCACTGCATCCTCCTAGGTCATAGGCTACTACGAGACACAGGGTGCAAACTTGGTCTGTGGAGGTCTCGTGGACACATCGGTAAGAAATCTGGGGGAGTGTCGAATTGATACTCCGATGCCACA
>JBMSMQ010000057.1:0-3726 GCA_049421205.1 Candidatus Nanopelagicales bacterium | reverse complement strand
CGCTCAAGCAATCGGCTATGTAGATAGAAAACGTCACCTGGATATGCCTCGCGACCTGGTGGACGACGAAGGAGTAGTGACACAGCACGATACGCCTCTGCTTGTTTTGATAAATCATCGAACACAATCAAGACGTGCTGTCCGTTATACATCCAGTGCTGCCCAATTGCAGAGCCAGTGTATGGAGCGAGGTATTTGAAGCCTGCAGGGTCAGAAGCAGGAGCTGCAACAATCGTGGTGTATTCCATTGCACCGTTTTCTTCAAGTGCCGCTTTCACTGATGCAATAGTTGAACCCTTTTGTCCAATTGCGACGTAGATGCATTTCACTTGCTTCTTTGGATCACCAGTTGCCCAGTTGGACTTCTGGTTGATGATGGTATCGATTGCAACTGCCGTCTTTCCAGTCTGACGATCACCAATGATGAGCTGACGCTGTCCTCGACCAATTGCAGTCATGGCGTCAATTGCTTTGATACCTGTGAGCAATGGTTCTTTCACAGGTTGCCTCTGCACAACCGATGGAGCTTGAAGTTCAAGTGCACGAGTTGCCTCTGCCTTAATTGGTCCGAGTCCATCAATTGGATTACCGAGTGGATCAACCACGCGACCCAAGAAGCCATCACCCACTGGCACAGAAAGAATCTCACCAGTTCGCCGAACAGTCTGACCTTCTTCAATTGAAGCACCATCGCCAAGGAGAACGACACCAATCTCTTTGACATCAAGGTTCAAAGCAAGACCCTTGAGGCCACCTTCGAACTCCAAGAGTTCATTGGTCATGGCTGAATGCAAACCTTCGACGCGAGCAATTCCGTCACCAGTTTCAATCACTCGACCCACTTCATCACGTGAAGTACTTGGCGAAACTGATGCGACATTCTTTTCGATTGCCGCTCTAATCTCATCAGGGCGGATAGAGATTTCCGTCATGATTTCCTGCTTTCTGTTGTTAGACAAGCACCCTTCGGGCTTGTTCAAGTCGTGAATGGATACTGCCGTCGAACACTTCATCGCCGAGGCGCACAGACACGCCACCGATGATGTTCGGGTCGATGATGACATTGAGGCTTACATCTTGGCCTGCAAGTCGTTTAAGTACGCTTGCGAGTTTGGTGGACTGCTCGGCACTGAGAGCAATGGCCACTCTTACCTCAGCAACCGTTCGATTTCGAATTGATGCTGCGATGTCACTCATTCTGCTAAATGCTGCATCTGCACGCTGATCACGAAGATTCGCAACAACATGTTGAGCAATCAATAGCGTCACCGAGTTAACCTGTTTTGCCAGAAGATCATTCATCACAGCTGATTTGACACTTGAATCAAGTGCCGGGTTTGTTAGAGCCATCTGTAATTCAGAGTTAGTCTGGACGAGTCGAGCAATGCGGAAGAGCTCCTGCTCAACCGCGTCGAGTTCACCTTTTTGCTGTGAAGTTAAGAAGAGTAATCGTGCGGAAAGCTCTTCAAGTGCTTCAATGATGTCACTCTCGCTAGACCAGCGGTTTGTTGCAACATCTGAAAGCACTAACAAGGCGATTGTGGAAATCTTCGCCTTAAAAAGATCTTCAACAAGAGCTTTACGAGACTCAGGCGATCGTCCTGAATCAGCAAGAGCACTGCGAAGCGCTTTATCGGATTCAAGAATCCCACACACTTCAAATATCTCGCGACAAGCCTGAACAACTGAATCGTCAATCGTCACTGCTGAGAGTGATGCGACTAACGAATTCAGCGAATCGCGACTTGTGCCGAGCATTTACTTACCTGCCTGACTTGCTTGCTTTTCGAGATCAGCGATGAACTGATCAATGACGGAACGGGCACGATCATCGTCTTTCAAAGACTCACCTACAACTCGACTTGCAAGTTCGAGTGCAAGCGATCCAACTTCTTTTTGAAGTTGCAAAGATGCCTGGGAGATTTCTGCTTTCGTCCGTTCTTGGAATCGCTGGTTTTCAGTTTCCTTGTATTCGTTTGCCGCAGCTTTTGCCTCTTCATACATCGCTTTGCGTTGCTCTTCAGCTTTCGCACGGATTTGAGATGCTTCGGCTCTGGCCTCTTCCATCTGCTCGGTGTATTTCTTCAAGGCAAGATCGGCTTCAGCCTGTGCTCGTTCTGCGCGAACAATGCCACCTTCGATTTTTTCGGTTCGCTCTTTCAAGATTTCATTGAATCGTGGAAAGACATACTTCCAGAACAAGAAAATCAGAATCAAGAATGAGACTGAACCCCAAATCAAATCGGCTGGTGCTGGAATCAGGATTGGTCCATCACCGGTTGCCGCAGAGACTACCTGCAAAAGTGCCATAGTTAAATGTGCCGTTTCTACTAGACGAACAAGAAGCCGGCGACCAAACCGATAAGTGCAAGGGCTTCAGTAAATGCAATACCCAAGAACATATTGGTTCGGATGATGCCTGCTGCTTCTGGTTGGCGTGAGATACCTTCGATTGCTTTACCAACAACGATACCGATACCAACACCGGGACCAATCGCTGCGAGGCCGTAACCCATTGCATTGACATTGCCGCTGAGTTCTGCAAGAACCGCAAGTGCGTTCATTGCGTTTTCCTTTCGTTAGGCGCTAAGGCTTTCCTTAGCGTCGTCTGTGTTTTAGTGCTCCTCCGCAAGCGCACCCTGGATATACACTGCAGTGAGCAGCGTAAAGATGTATGCCTGGAGGAATGAGACTACGACCTCTAGCACGGTGGAGGCAAACCCCATCGCGAAAGAAGCTAAGCCAAAGATCTTGATGATGCCTGCTGCGTCGAGCAACAGGAATTGTGTTGCGGTGAAGAAAAGGACAAGAAGAAGGTGTCCTGCCATCATATTTGCAACTAAACGAATCGTCAGGGTTACTGGACGAAGTAAGAACGTTGAGACAAATTCAATAGGTGTCACCAACAAATAAATCGGCTTTGGCACACCTGGTGGGAACAGGTTCGCTTTAAGGTAATGCACGAGACCGTGGGCTTTCACGCCTGAGACATTGAATATCAACCAAGTAATAACCGCAAGGATCATCGGAAGTGCAATAACTGAGGTTGCCGCAATCTGCAGTGGTGGTATGACGCTTGTGATGTTGAAAGCAAACAACATAAAGAAAACGGTCGCTAAATACACAACGTATTTGCGACCGTGATGTCCAAGGACTTCTTCGGCAATATTAATGCGAACAAAATCGAGTGCCATTTCACCAAAGTTCTGCACGCCCCTCGGCACAACAGCAGGACGACGAAAAGCGGTAATAAAAAATACACACAGCACGGTGGTCATCAGCACCATAATGAGATTGATGCGAGACATTTCAAATAGTGTGCCCTCAAAGAGCAATGCGCCTGGGAAAAACTCACCAATGGACGGAGGAGTGAACTCCCCTGGTTCTCCACCACTGAGTGGAATGAACAGCGTGTTCATCCGCATCTATTCAGCCCCTGCCATAACGTATGTAGACAATGTAGAGCGACGTTAGAAACCCAACGATGACGCCAACCGCGGTGAATGTTCGTTCAACATTCAACATACGATCAACTACCACTCCAACAAAACCCCACACCGCAGGACCTGCAACAAGTGTGCCGATAATCGACCATACTTGTGATTCACCTGAGGAGTAACCAGACTTTTTCTGCCGTGGCGGGGGGAAGTTTCCAGGCTCGTTGGACTGTTCGCTCATCCGGGCAAAGCATACCTAGCAGTAGATTTTTCGCAGGTCGGGAGGGGA
>JBMSMQ010000056.1:0-3761 GCA_049421205.1 Candidatus Nanopelagicales bacterium | reverse complement strand
CACTTCTATCAACTTCAAGCTCCACCAGAGCCTGAAGACACATCTTTCACTTTAACGAAGAAAAAGAGTGTTGTGAAAGTGACCGTCAACAGTCCGAATGGGAAAGCAGTCTCGATCAGTGTGGGTGGATACAAATTCACTCATCTGCCTTCATCAGATTCGGTGAGTGTTTCCTACAACGTATCGTTACCTAAAGGAAAAAGCACTATCAAAGTCCTTTGTAACGGTGTAAGTAAAACGAAGTCTTTCGTTAACAAGTAACGTTTGACGGAGTCCGACAGTGAGTGTGGAGAACACGCTTCTCCACACTCACTTCATTTAAGGATGGACAGATGAGACGTCTTGTGACAGTTTTTGTTGTCGTGGCAGCGGTTTTCTCGGTGATGCTTCTCCCATCGAGTGCAAGTAACAAAATCCAGCTTGTCAGTGCAGTAAAAATTCCAGTGTCTGTCGGTGCAGGTGAAAGCGTCAAACTGACTCCAGCAATTTGGTCAAAATCACCAAAGCGAATCTACAAGTGGTACGTTGGTGGAAAATTAAGAAAAGTCACGAAGAAAATACGTTTCAAAACATCTGCTTCAGACAAAGGCAAGTCTCTTCGAGTAAAGGAAATTGCTACCTTTGCTGGAGGTGTCAGTATGTCATCTCGTTCCTTCTCGGTTCGGATCGGTGTTATTGCAGTACTTTCCGAACCGAGCATTATGTTTGTTGATGGTACACAAAAGTCAGCGACTGTTGTCTTGCCGTCATTTGCACCAGAAAATGCCGAGGTTGAAATCGCTTGGTTTAGAAATGGAACTCAAATAGATGGCGCAAATTCAATTTCATACTCCTTCACAGGTGCAGATAGTGGTACTGTGCTGACTGCAAAGGTATCAATTGCAAAATCTGGTTACACCTCGAAGACACTCACAACATCTGGATTAGAAGTTCCTACATCCTTTGAAGTGGACAGTGAATTACTTTGGCAGGATGAGTTCAATAGTGATGCAGGTTCATTCGCGAATTCCTCAAATTGGGTCCCACAGAATGGTGATGGTACCGCGTATGGAATTCCTGGTTGGGGAAACGGTGAAGCTCAGTGGTATTTATGGGAACAAGCTCGTCATGATGGGTCTGGAAATTTAGTAATTAGTGCGACCCGAACCGGTGCGGATCAATATGATTGTTACTACGCTGGTAATTGTCAGTGGATTAGTTCCAAACTTGTCACGCTTAGTAAATTGCATGTGAAGTATGGCCGAATATCAATCCGCCTGAAAGCTGCATCAGGAATTGGAACATGGCCAGCCTTCTGGACACTCGGTACCAACATCGGACAAGTTGGATGGCCGAAATGTGGCGAAATTGATGTAGTGGAACTCGCTGGAAAGAATCCACGAACTGTGTGGGGTACTCCGCACGGGCCAGTTAGTGGTGGACCCGGAAATGGTGGGTACTTTGAACTCTCCTCACCCGCATCACAAGACTTTCACGTTTACACGGTGGATTGGTATCCAGACCGAATCGTTTGGTATGTCGATGGAACTCCCTACTACACCTTTAGAAAGAGCGAAAACATCAATGACTGGGTCTTTGATGATTGGCAATATCTCATCCTGAATCTTGCAATGGGTGGTGGATTTGGTGGCCCGATAGACGGTAGCCTCAATTCGGCGCAACTAACAGTGGACTGGGTACGCGTCTACAAGATTAATGGGTTTGGCAGCATACAAAAGCCTTAGGAAACTAAGTCTCGCTCAGTCGATATCTCCTTGAGCAAAATATATGTGAGTCGGGCAGAATGAGCCTGTACGAGGAGGTAAATCGTGGACTACAAAGTAAATAGTGCCCCGCTCTTTGCTGCCCTCGATGCAGAGGCTGCAGACAGCCTTAAGGCGTCTATGAAGGAATATCGTGCCCGCAGAGGCGACGTAATCTTCGTTGAGGGCGAACCTGGTGACACGCTCTTTGTCATCGCTGAAGGAAAAGTCACATTGGGTCACAGTGCAAAAGATGGTAGAGAATCCCTTCTGGCTGTCCTTGGTCCTGGTGAAATGTTCGGTGAACTGAGCGTTTTTGATCCAGGTAATCGCACAGCGACTGCAACCGCACTTACTGATGTCAAGGTGATGGGATTAAGCCGGGAGGTATTACGAAATTGGTTACTTGCAAGACCCGAGGTGTCAATTAAGTTATTCCAAGCCCTTGCCCAACGGCTTCGTCGCACGGAAGGTGCGATGGCGGATCTTGTGTTCTCAGATGTGCCGGGCCGCATTGCGAAAGCCATTCTTGATCTATCTGACAAATTCGGGGTATTGAATGAAGAAGGGCTATTCGTCTCCCATGATCTCACGCAGGAAGAACTTGCCCAACTTGTCGGAGCATCACGAGAGACTGTGAACAAGGCGCTGGCTGAATTTGCAAGTCGTGGTTGGCTTAAAGTTGAACAACGTTCAGTAACAATACTTGATTTAGAACGATTGCGTCGCCGGGCGGCGTAAGTGAAAGTTGATACGTCAAATGCAAAAGCAATTTTGCGTATCCTTAAAAAACATTATCCGGATGCACGTTGTGAGTTAGATTTTAGTTCACCACTTGAACTCCTCGTCGCCACAATTCTCTCTGCCCAATGCACCGATAAACGAGTTAACCAAGTAACAAAGACTTTATTCAAGAAGTATCCAAACATAGATTCATATGCAAATGCAAAAGTTACCGATATTGAATCAATTATTAAACCAACAGGTTTCTACAGAAACAAAGCAAAATCAATACATGCAATGGCCAATTCTGTGCGCTCAAAGTTCAACGGACAGATTCCTTCAAATCTTGAAGATTTAATCACCTTGCCTGGTGTCGGTAGAAAGACTGCGAATGTAGTGCTTGGAAATGCATTCGACACTCCAGGGCTTACTGTCGATACGCATTTCGGCAGACTTGTCAGACGCTTTGGCTGGACAAAGGAAACTGACCCAGTCAAAGTCGAATTTGCTGTTATGGAAATCTTTCCAAAGAAAGATTGGACGTATCTCTCACACGTGCTCATTTGGCATGGTCGTAGATATTGTCACGCGAGAAAACCTGCCTGTGGTGTTTGTCCTATTGCCAAATATTGCCCATCATTTGGCGAAGGTCCAACGGAAAAGGCAATTGCGACTACACTCGTGAAAACGGAAGGTAGAGCATGAAAGTTATTTCACTAGTCCTTATGCTTTTACTTGCTGGCTGCACCTCTGAAAATGTCACACCTACTCCAACTGCGACAATTGATGATTGCGGTGTTTTTCAAAAATCAGGCACAACGAATTTTCCTGACATCGAAATTGAGTGTTTACAAGGAGATGAAGTCCAGAGTCTCAACGAGATTAAGGGCCCATTTATTCTGGCTATTTGGGCATCCTGGTGCATGCCGTGTCGAGATGAAATGCCGTATTTGCAAGCCTTCAAAGACACCTATGGTTCAAAAGTCCAAGTCATCGGTTACAACATTTTGGATGATACTTCTCAAGCAATCCAGGCGAGTGTGAATTGGGGAGTTAATATTGCAAGTGTCGAAGATCCAGATGGTGTCAATCGGGGAATCTTAGGAGTTACTGCACCACCAACTACGTTGTTTGTAGATTCAGATGGTGTCATCGTTCATAGAAAATTTGGGGCAGTGACATCACTTGAAGAATTAGTTGTATTGGCAGAACTCCATCTCAAAGTTGATCTCTAACTCAACGTCTCAAATTTCGCTAACCAATTTTCGAGTGTCTCATTGAAGATATCTGGTGCCT
>JBMSMQ010000055.1:0-4137 GCA_049421205.1 Candidatus Nanopelagicales bacterium | reverse complement strand
TCTTGTTCAGCAAGTGCTTGGGCAAACTGCCCTGAAACGAATGCAACGTCTACGCCTGAATCACTGCCTGCAGTGAGTTTGGCCATGATTTCTTCATTAGTTGCATGATTTGTAATGGTAACTGAAGGACCAACAGCTTCTTGAAATTTTGCTGCAAGATCTTCTGGGTAGTAGCCAGCCCAGTTGCTAATGACGAGGCTTTGCTTCGTGAGATCAGCATTTGGATCTAACTGATCTGATGTGTCTTCGCTACTGCTACATCCAGCAAGTCCAAGTGCTGCGGCAGCGATGAGCGCGACAAAACGCGATCTGATTCTCATATCCTTGTTTCTCCAATCAATGTGGACCCTGTGGCCGCAACATTGAACAGAACTCTAAAGACATTTCGAAGAAAATTCAGCATTTTTTCTTACAAATTGATAACTTTTTGAATTCAAATTCAAATTTGTGCCACCATAGGACACCGGAGGTGAAATGGCTAAGCCGGAGCGAAAGTTTCAATTAGTTGAGGCAACTCAACGTGCTATCTCAGAGCACGGAGTTTCCGTCAAATTGCACCAAATTGCTGAAGAAGCAGGAATGACTCCAAGTGCGGTGCTCTATCACTATCCGGACGTCAATGATTTGTTGCTTGCCGCAAATCGTGCTGGGATGGAACGTTTTTATTCAGAGCGTGTGAAATCTATTGAATCACTATCAAGCCCCGCTGAGAAACTCATTCGTGTTATCCGATCTGGACTTCCGACCGATAACCATGATGAAGGTGTTAGATTGTTATGTGCTCTTGGTGGCGAAGCTGCACGTAACGATATGTTCGCCGTGCTCTTGACATCACTTTTTGACAGGCAAGTGGGTCTATATCAATCCATTTTGGAAGCTGGAAGTCTTTCAGGAGAATTTGAATTGCAAAGTGATGCAAATACGATTGCAAGAAACCTTGTCGCACTTGAAGATGCGTATGGATATCGCATTATGGCCTGCCATCCAACACTTGATTATGAAGAAGCCTGCGAGTTAATCCTCGACTACGCCAGAAGTATGACCAAGAATTCGCTTAGAACATTGAAGGGATCATTATGAGCGAGAAACTAACTATCCTCTTTATGCCAGAGTCTGCATACGGTCCAACCAACCAATGCATCGGACTTGGTTATCGACTCAAGCAACGCGGACATCGGGTTGTGTTTGCTGCTGAAGCGTCTTGGAAAGGTAAGTTAGAAGCGCTTGGCTTTGAGGAAGATCTTGTTGATCTTGCTCCACCTGCAGACAATGCAGATGAACAGGATGCTGGTCAATTTTGGAAAGACTTTATTCGCGATACATCGCCAGAATTCAGAAAGCCAACAATTGAACAATTAGAAACATTCATCAAACCAACCTGGCAGGCGCTCATTGATGGCGCGATGTATTGCGAACCACAACTCAAAGCAATCATAGAGCGTGTGAAACCAGATGTGGTTGTTGAAGACAATGTGCTCTGTTTCCCAGCTCTCATGACTGCTGGTGTTCCATTTGTTCGTATTGTTTCTTGTAATCCCCTTGAAATGAAAGGGGCGAATATCGCCCCTACATTCTCTGGGTACCCAGAAAATGATTCATCGAACTGGCAAGAATTCATTGATGAATACCGAAAGACGCATTTTGAAATGTGGAGCGCATTCAATACTTGGGTGCAAGCTCAAGGTGCAAAGCCACTTCCAGAACTTGAATTCATTCACGAGTCGGACACTGCGAATCTCTATGTATTTCCAGAAGCTGCCGACTATGTAAATAAGCGACCACTTGGAACTACGTGGCATCGTATGGAATCAAGTGTTCGTGAAACAGATGGCGAATATGTCGTACCTGACGCAGTGAAAAATCGACCTGAAGGTTCAGCATTGATATACCTTTCACTTGGTTCACTTGGAAGTGCTGATGTTGATTTGATGAAGCGACTTGTCGAGGTGCTCGGAAAGACAGAGCACCGCTATATCGTCAGCAAAGGTCCACAACACGAGCTTTATGACCTTGCAGATAACATGATTGGTGCTGAATTTCTCCCCCAGACAAAAATCATTCCCCAAGTTGATCTCGTTATTACCCACGGTGGAAACAACACCACAACAGAAGCACTCCACTTTGGTAAGCCGATGATTTTGCTACCACTCTTCTGGGATCAATACGATAATGCTCAACGCATGGATGAACTTGGATTTGGTGTAAGGCTTGCGACCTATGCGTTTACTGATGATGACATGTTCAATGCGCTAAAAAAACTGCTTGGAGATACCTCACTGAAGGCGCGTTTGGCTGAGGTAAGTAAGCAAATCCAATCGCGCGATGGATTGCAGGTAGGGGCAGATGTCATTGAGTCGGTAGGGCTACAACATAAAAAGTAATGTAATCATCACGCCCGATGTACTTAGAACACTTGTCCCGAGTACTCGAATGGAACTCGTCACCGAGGATGAATGTCAGCTCTATGACGAGCTCAATCTTGATGAAGAACATACTATCTGGCTTATTGAACAAAGTGGGAAAGTTTTTATCTGTCCCGTTATCATTTCTGAAACCCCACGGCGAGTGATTGCTGGAGATCTATTTGCTAACAGGCTTCACATTGGAACGAATGGGCACTTTGACAATGAAATTCAACTTGCCTCGAGTCAGGAAATAGCACTCTCTGCCGAACAAACAAATGAATCATTTATTCTTGATGATTCTCACATCATCAAATGGCAACTGATGCTGAGTGACACAAGAAGTCGAGAAAAGGAATTGCTCCTACAAAATAATGGATTTAGGTTTACTCCGAAGTCCTATGGATATCTGACCTATCAAGAGAAACTCGTAGTAAGTGTCTATGAATACATCAATGGTGCATCAGATGGTTGGACCTGGTGCATTCAAAAAGCCAAAGACAATGACCTGGGTGCTTGGATTCAAACTCTGGCAGAAATCACATCAACGATGCATAGAGCTTTTGAAGATTCAGGCTTCGCTCACGGCGATCTCCACGTCGGACAGTTCTTGAATTCTGGAGATGACTTCTATGTCATCGACTTTGAGGGAAGCCCTATTCCGACAAGTCACGAGAGTGCAATTGCTGATGTGGCAAGTCTGATGTGTTCGTTTATCCACGTGAGTGCGGTAATGGAGAGGAAGTACCCAGTCGAGCACGATAATTATGAGTGGCTAGAGAAAGTACTCCAGACATTCCAGTACGAATATGAAGAGCATTCGATGCAACTGATTGATAATGATGAATTATGGCAATTGATGCTTGAACATGAAGAAATCGAGGCTGAATATGCTGAGAAGTATCTTCCTCACTGGAAGTATGTAGCAGAATTTGGTAAGGAATATATTCAAGGAAAAATCAATGGATAGAGATCTATTTCTAAAAGACGTTTCGCGAAAACCCTCAGTACTCGAACATCTTCAAGGATACGACTTTGGCTGGCCAGAATTAAAGGGTAAGCGAATCTTCTTTGTTGGAATGGGTTCCTCTCATTTTGCCGCTAAAACGATAGCTCATCGGCTTCAAGTCCGTGGGATAAATGCGTTTGCACTGCTTGCAAGTGCTGAAATGTTACCTCTCATTGATATCAACGATGTAGTGATTGCGATCACTGCAAGTGGTAATTCAGTAGAAACAAATGAGTTTATTTCTCGTATAAAGTCTCCTGTACTGCTCCTTACCAACAATGAGAATCTACAGATTGAAAATTGTTCAAATATCTATATGAATGCTACAAAAGAGGAGGGTGGAGTTTCATCGCTCAGCTATATGGCGACTCTGATTGCTCTTCTTCAACTTGAAGAGAAATTAACCGGAGACTCTGTTCTCGGTGACTCAATTAGCAAAGCAATCACTGCAAGTAGGCACATCCTCGACTCACAAGAACTATGGAAGCCCTTACTCGGTGACTTTATCTTGGGTCCCGATGGGGTGCAGTTCGCATCACCACTTGAAAGACTCTCCAGTGCTGAGCAAAGTGCGTTGATGATTCGTGAGTGTGCCCGAAAAAAGGCAGATGCTTCTGAAGTTGGAGATTGGTCACATATTGATGTGTACCTAACGAAATCAACAGACTACCGATTGATTGCTTTTACGGGATCTCGCTGGACAGATCAGATGCTTGACTGGACAAC
>JBMSMQ010000054.1:0-4488 GCA_049421205.1 Candidatus Nanopelagicales bacterium | reverse complement strand
GAAGGTCCAACGAAGACCGTGATTACAGGTGTGATGCAAGTTGGTTACAAAATCGACACTCGAGTATTACGACCTGCACGCGTTGCAGTAGCTGACATCCAAAGCGAGTAAGTGAAAGGGGTGTGAGATGAATCAAGAGTGGATCGATAAAGATTATTACCAAGTTCTCGGTGTGAGTAAAACTGCAAGTGCCGATGAAATAAAGAAGAAGTATCGTCAACTCGCGAAAGAATTACACCCCGACGCGAATCCAGGTAATGTAAAAGCAGAAGCACGCTTCAAAGAAGTTTCCGAAGCGTACGATGTTGTCGGCAACGAACAGACTCGAAAAGAATACGATGAATTTCGTGATGCGGTAGCGAGTGGTGCATTCGCTGGAGGACCAGGTAATGGTTACACGAGTGCCAATTTTGAAGACATGTTTGGTGGAGGATTTGGAGATATCTTCGGCGGACTCTTTGGTGGTGGAGGCAGAACCAGAGCACGAAAAGGGAGTGATCTCGAAACGACCGTAACAGTGTCATTCGCCGATTCATTACAGGGAGTAATTACGCCAATTGGCGTGAATGGTGATTTTGCCTGTAAAGGTTGCAAAGGAAGTGGCGCGGCAGTTGGAAGTCAGCGCCGCACCTGCACTACCTGCGGAGGCTCGGGTCAACTTGTGAAAAACGTTGGAGGATTTGGAGTTCCCCAAACCTGTCATCAATGCCGAGGGAATGGCTACACCATCGATACACCTTGCGGTGATTGCAGAGGCGTTGGTGCGAAGCGTGAAACTCGTACATTCCAGATAAAGATTCCACGTGGTGTGAAAGACGGTGCAACATTGCGCCATAGTGGGTTTGGTTCTGCTGGAAGTAATGGCGGACCATCCGGTGATCTCTTTGTTCGTGTGAAAGTTACACCTCATCCAATCTTCACCAGAAAAGATGACTCACTTGAAGTAACTGTTCCCATCTCGATTGCCGAAGCGACACTTGGCTCAGAAATTGAAGTGCCTATGGTCACTGGCGGGACGTTCAAACTTAAAGTTCCAGCAGGAACTCCTTCTGGCAAAAAGTTTCGAGTGAAGAACAAAGGCTTTGCAAATTCCAAAGGCAAAGTTGGTGACGTTGTTGTTACGGTAGAAATTGCAATCCCACAGAAACTTTCAAAAGCAGCAAAATCTGCATTACAAGAATTCGATGATGCAACCTCAGAAGAACATCCGAGAACTGTATTTCTTGAGCGTGCTGCTTCTGCGCCAAGAATTGTGGTGGAGGAATGATGATTATGAGACGACGAGATATCCCGGATGTTGATGTTGATGCAGCTGTGTATGGCATTTCTGTTGCAGCACAGATTGCCAATCTTCATCCACAAACCTTGCGTCAATATGATCGTTTAGGTTTAGTCTCACCAAGCCGCACCCAGGGTAGAACGAGACTCTATTCTCTGCGCGATATTGCGAGACTCAAAGAAGTTTCAGAATTAACAGCTGAAGGTGTGAACCTTGCAGGTATTCAAAGAATTATGCAATTAGAGGAAGAGAATCTCCGATTACGAAGAAGAATAGATGAGCTCACTCAACGCTCATCCTCGACTGCAGTTGTAGTGTGGAGAGATCAACGTAGGACACGATGATGGCAATGCAATTTACGAATAAAGCAAACGATGCACTTTCTGAAGCAGCACGGTCTGCTTCAGCACTGGGTAACCCTCAACTTGAAGTCAGTCACCTCCTTGATGCACTTCTTTCCCAAGGAAAAGAAAGCATCGCCGTGTCAGTATTGAATTCAATTCCAATTGACACGAATGTACTGCTTCAGGAAACCCGAAAAGTTGTAGGTGACTTACCTAAAGCAAGTGGGCAAACAGTGTCTGCACCAGCACCAAGTGCTGAACTCAATCGAGTATTCAATGCAGCGCAGGAATTCGCACGTCTCAGGGGAGACGACTACCTCTCAACAGAACACTTGCTTATTGGAATTATGCAGGGTGGTTCGACTACGAAGAAACTATTGACGGATGCCGGAGTCACTGAAAAAGCACTCCTTGATACTTTTGAAAAAGTACGAGGTGATTCACGGGTGAAAAGTGCAGATCCTGAAAGCAGTTTTGATGCGCTCAATAAATATGGCGTTGATTTAACTGAGCGAGCTCGAATCGGCAAACTCGATCCAGTCATTGGTAGAGATACTGAAATACGCAGAGTCATCCAAGTGCTTTCCCGACGAACCAAAAATAATCCGGTGTTGATTGGTGAACCAGGTGTTGGTAAAACTGCAGTTGTTGAAGGTCTTGCCCAGCGAATTGTCGCAGGAGATGTGCCGGAGAGTCTTCGAGGTAAACAACTCATTGTCTTGGATTTAGCTTCAATGGTGGCAGGTGCAAAATATCGAGGTGAATTTGAAGAGCGTCTGAAGGCTGTACTAGAAGAAATTGCCGAGAGTGAAGGGAAAGTCATTACCTTCATTGATGAACTTCACACCGTCGTCGGTGCTGGAGGAGGCGAGGGTGCAATGGATGCGGGAAATATGCTGAAACCAATGCTTGCCCGTGGCGAACTTCGACTGATTGGCGCAACTACTCTTGATGAATATCGGGAAAACATTGAAAAAGACCCAGCACTTGAACGACGATTCCAGCAGGTGTTTGTGGGAGAACCATCCGTTGAAGACACTATTGGAATATTGCGTGGACTCAAAGAAAAGTATGAAGCACACCATAAAGTAGCAATTGCAGACTCAGCACTTGTAGCTGCTGCAACCCTTTCCAACCGCTACATCACGTCACGCTTCTTACCAGATAAAGCCATTGATTTAGTTGATGAGGCAGCATCTCGACTTCGGATGGAGATTGACTCTTCACCAATAGAGATTGATGAACTTCAACGAAGTGTTGATCGTATGCGAATGGAAGAACTTGCACTCGCAAATGAAAGTGATGAAGCAAGTAAGACACGACTACAAAATCTTCGAAGTGAACTTGCATCGAAAGAAGAAGAATTACAGGGACTTCGTGCTCGGTGGGATAAAGAGAAATCAGAACTTGATCGAGTTGGTTCAATTAAAGAACAGATTGATGCCAAACGTGGTGAAGCAGAACGTGCTCAGAGGGATGGTAACTTTGAAGTTGCTTCAAAGTTACTCTACGGTGAAATCCCAACCCTCGAAGCAGAACTTCTTGAAGTGAGTGAGCAGGTAAAAAACACTGAAGCAATGGTGAAAGAACAGGTTGGTCCTGATGATATTGCTGAAGTTATTAGTGCCTGGACTGGAATCCCAGCAGGGCGATTACTTGAAGGAGAAACAAGTAAGTTGCTTCGCATGGAAGAAGAACTCGGTAAACGAGTCATTGGTCAGACACAAGCACTTCAAATTGTCTCTGATGCAGTAAGACGAGCTCGAGCTGGAATTTCTGATCCAAATCGACCAACCGGATCATTTATGTTTCTCGGCCCAACTGGTGTTGGGAAAACTGAGTTAGCAAAAGCACTTGCTGAGTTCTTATTCGACGATGAACGGGCAATGATTCGAATTGATATGAGTGAATACTCAGAGAAGCACTCGGTATCGAGACTCGTAGGTGCACCTCCAGGCTATGTTGGGTATGAAGAAGGCGGCCAACTCACTGAGGCTGTAAGGAGAAGACCTTATTCAATTGTGTTACTTGATGAAGTTGAAAAAGCTCATCCTGAAGTATTCGATATTCTCTTACAAGTACTCGATGATGGTCGTTTAACCGACGGACAGGGTCGAACTGTTGATTTCAGGAATGTCATTTTGATTCTCACCTCAAACTTAGGATCACAGTTTCTGATGGATCTGACCCTATCTGAAGATGCACGACGAGATGCTGTGATGAACATCGTGAGAGCGACATTCAAACCTGAATTTCTCAACCGACTTGATGGCATTGTGTTGTTTGAAGGACTTTCAGTTGATGAACTTGGTGAAATTGTGAAGGTTCAACTACAGACTCTTGCTAACCGACTTCAGGATAAACGACTTGAACTCGATGTCACTGAGGCAGCAACTGAATGGTTATCACTTCATGGATTTGATCCAGTCTATGGCGCACGACCACTACGTCGGCTCATTCAAACTGCAATTGGTGATCAACTTGCTCGCGGTGTCTTAAAAGGAGATATTCGAGAAGGTCAGAGAGTGAGCGTTGATGTGAAATCAACGAATGACGGTCTTGTACTCTCTAGCCAATGAGTATGAATGTTGTTGTAACTGGCGCAACTGCTGGTATTGGTAAGGCGTATGTTGAGATGTTTGCCCATCAGGGTGCAAACATCACTTTGATCAGCCGAGATAGTGCACGAATGCAAACACAAGTCACAGATTTACAAATGCGTTTTCCAAATCAGCAGTTTGATTTTGAGTCCTGTGACTTATCGACGGAAGCTGGCATCAGTGCATTAGAAGAACGCATAAGAAGTACCAAGGTCGATGTGCTTATTAACAATGCAGGATTTGCAACAAATCAAAAGTTTTCAGA
>JBMSMQ010000053.1:0-4806 GCA_049421205.1 Candidatus Nanopelagicales bacterium | reverse complement strand
GCTCCTACGCTTTACCCGTGCGAAAGGCTGCCTTTTTTGACTTAGACAAGACGATTCTTGCTACCTCCTCATCTCTAGCCTTCTCAAAGCCTCTCTATGAACAAGGATTAATCAAGAGAGCCGATGTTGTAAAAAATGCCTATCGGCAGTTTGTGTTCACTATTGCAGGCGCTAATCATGAACAAACTGAGCGCATGCGAGAGCATTTATCAGCACTCGTGACTGGTTGGGATGTGAAGGAATTACAGTCCTTGATTCAGGACTCGCTGACTGAATCAATTACTCCACTTGTTCACGAAGAGATTCTCTCAATTCTGAAGCGTCACCAAAGTGATGGCTATAAAGTCATCATCGTATCTGCTTCTGGAAACGAGATTGTGGGTCCAGTGAGTGAGATACTCGGTGCTGACGATTTCATTGCTACTCAATTAGAGATCTTCAATGGCAAATACACAGGTGCAATAACACTGTATGCATATGGAGAAAACAAAGTTCAAGCAATTACAGACTACGCCGAGAAACACAATATTGATCTGAATGCGAGTTATGCATATTCCGACTCCATCACAGATTTACCGATGCTTGAATGTGTTGGTCATCCCGTAGTTGTGAATCCAGATTCTGCATTGAATGAAGTCGCTGCAGAACGAAGTTGGCCAGTGATTCGATGTGAAAAGCCTGTTGCACTCAAGAAACCACTGATTGACTATCCAGATCAGCGCAAGAAAGCCGCACTCGGTGTCGCGGCACTCGCCATAGTAGCGACGTGGATTTTGGGCCGTCGCAATCGAAATAAGCGAGATGCTGCATGAATCTTCGGTGTATTACGCTGGATTCTGACGCTCCAGCTCTTGCGGAAATATCATATTTGCTTGAACAAGATGAACGAGTCAGTGTTGTGAAGCGCACTGGGCACTACGACGACTTACAATCCCTTTTGCAAGATAATGACTTTGATGCCGTATTTGTTTGCCTCATTCATCATGACCCAATCGTGGTGAAAGAACTGCTTGATCAAGTGTCAAGAAACACCAGATTCGTTGCTCTGTCACGTCAACAGGAACATGCATTTAGTGCATATGAAGTTGGTGCTATTGACTTTATCCTGAAACCCGTCAACCGAGCAAACCTTGATCGAGCATTGAATCGAGTAATGCGTGCGAGTAGCGAAAGTGAGAATACGCGAATTAAGGTCGAACAGCGAGGTTCCGTGCATTACATTGATGTGAGAGAGATTTGCTACATCGAGGCGCAAGGAGACTATACTCATTTGACAACACTCCGAGGTGTCTTCACCAGCAGACAGCCACTCTCACTTCTTGCAAGCGAATTAGGTAGAGAGGGCTTCATTCGAGTGCATCGCAAATGGCTCATACCCCTGAATCGAGTGCAAAGTATTCAGACGGACTGCGGAAACACCAGCGTGAGAGTGCACGATCGCGAAATTCCAGTCTCGAGAGCCCTAGCCCGAGAGCTTCGAAACATCCTAGGCTAAGTGCTGTGGATGAACAGAAGACCCTTGCCAATCTCTTATCTGAAGAAAGAACTTTCGCTCCAGATGCGAAGTTTGTTGAAGAATCTAACGCGAAAGCATCTATCTATGACGAAGCGCTTAACGACATCGAATTCTGGGAGCAACAAGCCAAGAGACTACATTGGCACACAGACTGGCACACCACACTCGACTGGAGTAATGCACCTTTTGCGAAGTGGTTCCAGGGTGGCAAACTCAATGTTGCAGTGAACTGTATTGATCGACATGTTCAAAATGGATTAGGCGACAAAATCGCTTTCTACTTTGAAGGTGAGCAATACGATGAGCAAACCTTCACCTACCAGGAAATGCAGGATGCAGTCTGTAAGGCGGCAAATGCATTCATAGAACTTGGTATCAAAGCAGGAGATCGCATCGCGATCTATATGCCGATGATTCCAGAGGCCATCATCGCAATGCTTGCATCTGCTCGCATTGGTGCAGTTCATTCGGTTGTCTTTGGTGGCTTTTCCGCCGAGGCACTTCGATCACGAATTGACGATGCGGGTGCGGTACTCGTCATCACCGCTGATGGGCAAAATAGGCGTGGAACTCAAAGCCCACTCAAACCTGCAGTTGATGAAGCGGTGATCCATACCCCGAGTGTGAAACATGTGTTGGTTGTAAAACGAACAGGACTTGCAGTCGATTTCAATCAAGCACGAGATATTTGGTGGCACGATATTGTCGAGAAACAGAACCCTTCACATACTCCTGAATATTTTGATGCTGAACATCCACTCTTTATTTTGTACACATCAGGCACAACCGGAAAACCAAAAGGAATCCTTCATACTACTGGTGGTTATCTCACCCAAGCCTCATTTACTCATCACAATGTGTTTGACCATAAACCAGAAACCGATATCTATTGGTGCACCGCAGACATTGGCTGGGTAACCGGGCACTCATACATTGTCTACGGGCCAATGTCGAATGCTGCAACGCAGGTAATCTATGAAGGAACCCCCGATACTCCACATCTTGGTCGCTGGTGGGAAATTATTGAAAAATACAAAGTCACCATTTTCTACACTGCACCAACTGCTATTCGAACCTTCATGAAATGGGGAGATGAATTTCCAAAAGCTCACAATCTCTCTTCTCTTCGACTTCTTGGATCAGTGGGTGAACCCATCAATCCGGAAGCCTGGATCTGGTATCGAGACACTATCGGCTCAGGAAAAACTCCCATTGTTGATACTTGGTGGCAAACTGAAACTGGGGCGATCATGATTTCACCGCTCCCCGGCATCACTCATACGAAGCCAGGATCGGCAATGAAACCTCTCCCTGGAATTAGTGCAGACATTGTGGATGATGGAGGAAATTCAGTACCACACGGAAGTGGTGGGTATCTGGTTTTACGAAAACCATGGCCAAGTATGTTGAGGGGAATTTGGGGCGATGACAATCGCTACATCGAAACATATTGGTCGCGATTTTCTGGCAACTATTTTGCAGGAGATGGTGCGAAGTGGGATAGTGATGGTGCAATCTGGTTACTTGGTCGGGTTGATGACGTCATGAATGTTTCGGGACATCGAATATCAACGACTGAAGTTGAGTCTGCTTTAGTGTCCCATCCATATGTCGCAGAAGCGGCTGTGGTTGGTGCGAATGATGACACCACAGGGCAGAGAATTGTGGCGTTTGTGATTTTGCGTGCGACAAGTCCAGAGGGAGATGACACTGCTCAAATGCTTCGCGAGCATGTGGCACACGAGATTGGTCCAATCGCGAAGCCAAAGCAGATTTTGCTTGTGAAAGAACTTCCAAAAACCCGCTCAGGCAAAATCATGCGCAGATTGCTTCGAGATGTTGCCGAAGAACGTCCACTTGGTGATGTCACCACGCTCGCCGATGCCAGCGTTATGCAACTGATTGCTGATGGACTTGCCACGCATCCAAGCGAAGACTAAGCCCATTAGCCTTAGCCAAGGAGGTCAACATGTCTGACAATCAACAGCCGACCGAGAAGCGTTTAGGTGAACTCATTACCAATGCTATTGCTGATATTCAGACTCTGATCCGTCATCATATTGATCTGACCATTGCAGAGTTACGTGAATCTGGTCGACGAATTTTGAGATCCTCAGTTACTTTGATTGCAGCACTTTTACTGTTGATGATTTCTGGGTTACTCCTCGTGATTTCGTTTGCTTTCTTGCTGACTGAATTAGGAATTCCTACGTGGCTTGCATTCGTGATTGATGCAGGTATCTTCTTAGTTGTTGCGGTAATTTTGTTATTGATTGCACGATCAAATGCCAAGAAAATCCAGCCACCGACACTTGCAATGACGACTGCTGAAACATCGATTAACCAAATCACAGAAACGTTGGCTAAAGAGCGTTCATGACATTCCCTTCAGCGGAATCGGTCATTCGAACTTCTGGACCGTGGGAACACCGCGAGATTGCCGCGAACACTGCCCGATTTCATATTGTTGAAGCGGGTGAAGGTCCACTTTTATTGTTCCTGCACGGGTTCCCAACTTTTTGGTGGACCTGGCGAAAGCAACTTGAATACTTTCAGACGAAAGGCTTCAGAGTTGTGGCGATGGATTTACGAGGCTATGGTGGAAGTGATAAAACGCCCCATGGCTATGACCCGATGACACTTGCTACTGACGTTCGAGGTGTAATTCTTGCTCTTGGTGAAACCCAAGCAGTGGTGATCGGGCAAGGTTGGGGTGGATTACTCGCTTGGTGTGTTGCGACAATGTATCCAGAAAATGTCTTTGGCATCGTTCCGGTTTCTATGCCTCATCCAAAGCGACTTCGTCGATCAATATTGCGAGATACTGTGCAACGAAAAGCTCTTTCCTACATCTATGCATTTCAGCTACCGTTCTATCCAGAATATCGACTTCGCAAAAACAATGCCCAGAAGATCGGTGAGATTCTCGAAGAATGGTCTTCTGGTAACTGGCCAGATGAAGAAACAAAAACAGTGTTCAGAGCCGCAATGTTGGAGCCAGCTGCGATTCACTGTTCTCTTGAATACCATCGGTGGGCACTTCGTTCAATTCCGAGACAAGATGGCAGGACATTTCAGGACATTATGTCGAACGACATCGAAGTTCCAGTTCTCCAAATTCACGGAACTCTTGATGGAAGTATTACACCAAAAACTGCAAGTAAATCGCGAGAGTTCATTGATAGTGACTATGAATATGTACTGATTAGTGATTGTGGTCACTTCCCACACGAAGAGGCACCAGATATCTTCAATGAGACACTCGAAAATTGGTTAGCGAAATTTGAGAC
>JBMSMQ010000052.1:0-4826 GCA_049421205.1 Candidatus Nanopelagicales bacterium | reverse complement strand
TTTCCTGGATCTCTCGATGATCAGGATGCAAGGCGAGCCGCTACCTATGCTGGTGCTGAAGCAGTGCAACTTTGGCATGCTGATGAAGACTTAAAAAACGTTGATGCAGTTGTACTACCAGGCGGATTTTCGTATGGCGATTACCTCAGGTGTGGGGCGATTGCACGTTTTGCACCTGTGATGCAGAAGATTGTTGATGCTGCCCATGGAGGTCTTCCGGTCCTTGGAATCTGTAATGGTTTTCAGATTCTCTGCGAATCACACCTATTACCTGGAGCACTTCTTCGAAATGACCACCGTAAATTCATTTGCCGAGATCAAAAGCTTCGAATCGAAAACACCACATCAATGTGGACAAGAAATTTCATTATGCATCAAGAAATCACCATACCTCTCAAAAATGGTGAAGGTGGATATATCGCTGATACAAAAACTCTGGATGAATTAGAAGCAGAAGGTAGAGTTATTGCGCGATACGTCGATATCAATCCGAATGGTTCGATGCGTAACATCGCAGGCATTACAAACAAGGAAGGAAATGTCGTAGGGATTATGCCTCACCCAGAACATGCAATCGATCCTTTAACTGGACCAACCACAGATGGGCTTCTCTTCTTCACATCAGTACTTGAAACACTTGGAGTAAAAGCATGATTGATTCTGTAAAGAATGCTGAATCAACTCCAGATGCAGTACAACCCTTCGAAGCACTCGGGTTGAAAGCAGATGAATATGCACGAATCAAAGAAATCTTAAATCGTCGTCCCACAAGTTCAGAACTTGCAATGTATTCAGTGATGTGGAGTGAACACTGCTCCTATAAAAGTAGCAAAGTCCACCTTAAACAATTTGGTGAAAAAAAACCAGAAAGCAATGCACTTCTCGTTGGCATTGGTGAAAACGCCGGAGTTGTCGATATTGGTCAAGATTGGGCTGTTACTTTCAAAATAGAGAGTCATAACCACCCATCATTTATTGAGCCCTACCAAGGTGCTGCAACTGGAGTTGGTGGAATTGTGAGAGACATTTTGTCGATGGGTGCTCGTCCACTCGCAGTACTCGATCCACTTCGCTTCGGCTCAATTGATGCTGAAGACACAAAACGCGTGCTACCTGGTGTTGTTGCTGGAATTGGTGGATATGGAAATTGCTTAGGCCTACCAACAGTTGGTGGTGAAGTAGTCTTCGATGAAAGTTATGCCGGTAATCCACTTGTGAATGCACTTTGTATTGGTGCGATGAAACATAGTGAAATTCACACAGCACATGCATCAGGTGTTGGAAACAAAGTCATCTTGTTTGGAGCACGAACTGGTGGGGATGGAATTGGTGGAGTATCAGTACTCGCATCTGAAACGTTTAGTGAAAAAGGTCCAACCAAACGACCAAGTGTGCAGATTGGTGATCCCTTTATGGAGAAGTTACTGATTGAGTGCACACTGGAAGTTCTTCGTGCTGGTTTAGTTGAAGGTATTCAAGATCTTGGAGGTGCAGGAATATCGTGTGCGACAAGTGAGCTTGCAAGTAATGGTACAGGTGGGATGCATGTCTGGTTAGACCGTGTACCACTTCGAGATCAATCGCTCACAGCAGAAGAAATTTTGATGTCAGAATCACAAGAGCGAATGTGTGCGGTGGTAACACCAGACAAAGTCGATGACTTTATGCAAGTTTGTGAAAAATGGGATGTTGAAGCAGTTGTGATTGGTGAAGTTACTGATGGTGGACGTTTGGTCATCGAATGGAAAGGTGACGTAATTGTTGATGTGCCACCACGAACCGTTGCTCATGACGGACCTCAATATCAACGTCCCTTTGCTGAACCTGCCTATCAGAGATCACTTCAAGCAAACACATCATCGTCTCTCACTCGACCCCAAACTGCAAAAGAACTCAGAAACACCATACTTTCTATGACCGCTGCCCCTAATTTGGCATCAAAGCGTTGGGTAACAGATCAATACGATAAATATGTTCTTGGAAACACCATTTTGGCACAGCCTGAAGATTCAGGAGTTATCAGAATTGATGAAGAGTCAGGACTTGGTGTTGCAGTTTCAACTGATTGCAATTCGAGATTCTGCAAACTTGATCCCTATCTTGGTACACAATTAGCGCTCGCCGAGGCATATCGAAATGTGAGTGCAACAGGCGCTCTCCCACTTGCCGTCACAAACTGTCTGAACTTTGGATCACCTGAAGATCCTGGCGTGATGTGGCAATTTGAACGAGCAGTCACTGCTCTTGCTGATGGCTGTATGACACTCAATACCCCAGTCACAGGTGGAAATGTGAGTTTCTATAACCAAACAGGTGAAGTTGCTATTCATCCAACCCCAGTCGTCGGAGTACTCGGTGTGATTGATGATGTTGAGAGACGGTTGAGCCTTAAGTGGAAGACTGATGGTGATCTGATTTATGTCATTGGTGATACCTTCGATGAGTTTGATGGCAGCGAATGGGCACATCACATTCATCAACACCTTGGTGGAACACCACCGAAGCTCGATCTCAAAAACGAGATTCAACTTTCTCAAATACTTGTTGCAGGCTCCCGCGATGGATTACTTGAAGCGGCTCACGATGTCTCAGATGGTGGCATTATGCAATCAATCGTCGAAATGTTCATCCATTCAAATCACAGCGCACGAGTCTGGATACCCCAAGATATTGATCCGTTTGTGTTTTCCTATTCAGAATCAGCATCTCGTGCAGTTGTGGTAGTTGCTCGAAGTGAAGAACATCGATTCGTTGAGATGTGTGGGGCACGTGGAGTTAGTGCCACACGGATTGGTGTGGTTGATGCAGAGATAAGTGGTGACACCATACTTGAAATCAGTAATGTGTTTGGTGAAACACTTACTTTTACTTATCCAGAACTTTCAGCTGCTCACCTCTCAACCTTCACACGCATCTTTGGTGAAACAGTCGGCTAATGAGTAAAGAACAAGCATTGGTGTGTTTGGACTATTACCTCAGTGGTTCAAAACCTGATGCGGATCTAGAAAGAGCCTCCATACTTTTTCTTTTGAAAGAGATTGAATCGAAGATTCCTGGAAAATCTGTTGAACTCAGAATTCCACCCTACGGTGTAATCTCAGTAATCGAAGGGGCAGTTCATCGCCGGGGCACACCCCGTGCAGTTGTCGAAATGAACTCTGAAACCTTTCTCAAAGTGACCCTTGGTATCAGCACCTGGGATGAACTCGTGAGAAGCGGAAAGATTCTCGCCTCTGGCGAGCGAAGCAATCTTTCTCGCTATTTCCCACTTTAGGATGAGCCAGTGATTCGTCCAGATGGTCGCTTAACCCACGATATAAATCCCCAAGAACAAGGTCCGCAAGATGCCTGCGGTGTGTTTGGAGTCTGGGCACCTGGCGAAGAAGTTGCAAAACTTGTCTACTTCGGACTCTATGCACTTCAACATCGAGGACAAGAATCTGCAGGAATTGCAACAAGTGACGGCTCGCGCACTGTCGTTTATAAAGATATGGGACTTGTCTCCCAGGTCTTCAATGAAGGAGTACTTGAATCACTGAAGGGTCATTTAGCGATTGGGCATTGCAGATACTCAACAACAGGTTCAAGTAAGTGGGAAAACGCCCAACCAACTTTTCGCACCACGAGTCACGGCCATATTGCCCTTGCCCATAACGGTAATTTGGTAAACACCGGAGAACTGGCAGCTGAATTAAAGACCACAGATAAAGGTGAACTCGTACCAGCAAAAGCAACACTCAGTACTGATACTGAAATATTGACGGAAATGCTTGCAAGTCATCCAGATTTATCAATTGAAGAAAGTGCAGTGAGAGCATTTAGCAAAATTAAAGGCGCATTCTCATTGGTCTTTATGGATGATCACACACTCTATGCTGCTCGCGATCCACACGGAATTCGACCCCTGACACTTGGCAAACTAGAAAACGGTTGGGTCGTTGCATCTGAAACTGCAGCCCTTGACATTGTCGGTGCCGCATTTGTCAGAGACATAGAACCAGGCGAACTTGTAATGATTGATGCAGCAGGACTTCGCTCTCGAACATTTGCTGAAGCAAATCCAACAACGTGTCTCTTTGAATATGTGTACTTGGCTCGTCCTGATAGTTTGTTAAATGGCAAGTATGTCCACGCAGTACGCGTGCAAATCGGAAGACAACTCGCGAAAGAATTTCCAGCAGATGCCGATATGGTGATTCCAGTTCCTGAATCTGGAACTCCAGCGGCGATTGGCTATGCCCAAGAAAGTGGTATCCCATTTGCTCACGGTTTAGTAAAGAATGCCTATGTTGGAAGAACCTTCATTCAACCAACCCAAACACTTCGACAACTTGGACTCAGACTTAAACTCAATCCGCTTCGCGAAGAAATTGCGGGGAAACGACTCGTCGTCGTTGATGATTCGATTGTGAGAGGAAATACTCAGAGGGCAATCATTCGAATGCTCAGAGAAGCAGGTGCCGCTGAAGTGCACGTTCGAATCTCAAGTCCTCCAGTCAAGTGGCCATGTTTTTACGGTATTGATTTTGCAACCAGAATTGAATTGATTGCAAATGGACTTGGTGTTGAAGAAATCTGCCAATCAATTGGTGCTGACTCTTTAGGGTATGTGTCTCTTGAGGGACTTGTGAGCGCAACAACTGTGGCAAGTGATCGACTTTGCAAAGCGTGTTTTGACGGAAACTACCCAATTGATCTTCCTCCAGAAGATCAGATGGGTAAGTTCGTGCTTGAAAGTATTGCAAAAAGTGTCAGTGACGATACCGATGAAACTCGTGCACTGAGGTTTCCGTGAGCGACGCCTACCGTGACGCCGGTGTCGACAC
>JBMSMQ010000051.1:0-4884 GCA_049421205.1 Candidatus Nanopelagicales bacterium | reverse complement strand
GCCACATCAAGTTATCAAATTGAAGGCGCCGCAGATGTCGATGGCAGAGGGAAGAGCATTTGGGACACTTTTTGTGCGACTCCAGGAAAAGTGGTGAATCAAGAAAATGGTGATGTTGCCTGCGATCACTATCACCTGTATCCACAAGATGTGGAACTTATGCGAAATCTGAATATTCAAACCTATCGGTTTTCGATTGCGTGGCCTCGACTCTTTCCGCAAGGTGACAGCATCCGTGAATCACGTGGTTTTGATTTCTATGACAGACTCATTGACTCACTCTTAGAAAACAACATCGAGCCTTGCGCGACTCTTTATCACTGGGATTTGCCTCAGACACTTCAAGATAAAGGTGGCTGGGCAAACCGAGAAATTGTTGATCGCTTCGCTGAATACAGCCAAGCAGTTGTTTCGCATTTTGGAGACCGAGTCTCGGAGTGGATTACGCTCAACGAACCTTGGTGCACAAGTTGGCTGGGATATATGAGCGGTGTGCATGCACCTGGAGTTCGTGACCTGAAGCAAGCGATGCTTGCTGCCCATCACACTGCACTTGCACACGCTGAAGCAACTCGCGCAATCCGAAGTGTGCAACCAAATGCAAAAGTTGGCCTCGCAGTCAATCTCACAAACTACATCGTGCAAGATGAAACAAATGAAGAATCAATGGCACTGGCAAAATTGATGGATTCAATCTTAAACCGTTGGTGGCTCGATGCTGCAGTGCTCGGTAAATACCCAGAAAATTTGATTGAACATTATGGAAGTTTATGGACAGATAATGTTTCTGATTCTGACCTGGCGTTATTGAAAGTTGATACCGATTTTGTTGGCGTTAACTATTACTCAGATTCCTTTATCTCCACTCCAAGCGAATTGGACGGGCCAATCAGCGATGGCGGACTTTTTCCATTCCCCCAACGCAATGGATCACATCTGCCAGAGCCCAAGACAGATATGGGCTGGCCAATTACACCAAGTGGGCTTGGAAAACTGACACGAAGAATTCATGAAGATTGGCCCGAGATTCCAGCTATCTACATCACTGAAAATGGCGCAGCGTTTGACTACCCTGTCGATGCAAGTGACCGGATTCAGGATGAAAAAAGAGTCGATTATCTACACGAACACATCAAGTCTCTAGGACTGGCAGTAGCGGCTGGAGTACCCGTCGAGCGCTATTTCGCTTGGTCATTTTTGGACAATTTCGAGTGGGCAGAAGGTTATGCGAAGCGCTTTGGCATTGTTCACGTCGATTTCAAGTCTTTAGAGAGAACACCTAAGGATTCAGCCTATTACTATAGGAATCTGATTTCCGCCCATATGAATATGTCCTAGACATCGTGGGCTATGCCTCTGGAGGAATTGGCATTGAAAACCAAGGTGACCTACTCTGAAATCTCGCGAGTCTCTGGGGTGAGTGAAGCAACTGTTTCAAGAGTTCTCAATGGTGATCCTCGTGTGCATCCGGATAGAGCCCAAAAAGTCCGTCGTGCAGTTGAAGAGCTTGGTTACACAAAGAATCGATCTGCTGCAGCATTAGCCTCAGGTCGAACAGGACTGATTGCAATTGTTATCGAAGATGACCTCAGCGTCTTCTCTGATCCTTTTTGGGCAACTGTTTCTCCAAGTATTTCCAGAGTGCTGATGGAGAACGAAATGCAGACCTTGCTTATGGTGACCGAGGCAAGCAAAGTCACTGGACCACTCTCTCGATACCTCGAAAGCGGCGAAGTTGATGGAGCAATCTTTTTCCAATTACACAAAGACAATCTGGTGAAAAATCTGGCGAAACAAGGTTTACCTGTAGTAGTCGTAGGCGCACCGCATAAAGAGAGCAATCTTTCCTATGTTGATGTAGATCAGCGTGGTGGTGGACGAAAAGCAACTCATCAACTCTTCATTTCTGGATGTCAGCGCATCGCGACAATCACTGGAGATATTGGAACAACGTCAGGTCATTTGCGTCTGGATGGGTTTTATGATGCTTATGCCGAGCTAGGCGTATCTGTGAACAAGTCGTATGTTCAGTATGGTGATTTCTCCATGGATAGTGGATCGATTGCAATGAAGAAGCTGCTCAATCTGAAAAATCCACCAGATGGGGTTTTTTGTGGAAATGATTTGATGGCTGTTGGAGCAATCGCCACGTTAGAAGCGCACGGTCTATCGTGCCCAGAAGATGTGAAAATAGTTGGTTTTGATGATTCCCTGATTGCCAGAACTACAAAACCGACGCTGACGTCTATACGCCAAGATATTTCTGGACTTGGAGAAAGTGCTGCACAACTTATGTTGCAACTTTTGCAGGGCGAAAAAGTTTCCCCCATCATCCTGCCGACGGAAATCGTGCGACGCGGAAGTTGCTAATACTTTGAGTTTTTCTGTTATTTAATCGTTTTCAAACGGTAGACGTTCAGTTCTTTGCTTTTAGAGCAACAACCATTTCAAGTTCGACTGGCGCATTCATCGGTAGCGATGACACTCCGACAGCAGACCTGGCATGCTTACCAGCATCTCCAAAGATTTCTCCTAGTAATTGGCTTGCACCATTAACAATCATCGGATGTTGAGAAAAGTCATGAGCAGAAGCAACAAAACCGACTACTTTCACAATCCTTTCTACCTCATCAAGAGAGTGAATGACCGTCTTTACGGCAGCAAGTGCATTGAGGGCAGATTGGCGAGCACACAACACTGCAGTGTCGATATCAACTTCTGAGTGCACAAGACCTGTTGCAATCAATTCACCGTTGAGAAAAGGTAGCTGTCCTGAAGTGTAAACATAATCTCCTGTTCGCACTGCTGGCACGTATGCCGCAAGTGGAGCAGGAACTGTTGGGATCGTTAGTCCAAGTTCAGTAATGCGTGCTTCGAACATTGTGTCCTCCAAGTGTCCTTACCCGCCTAACGCTACTACCCTGCACTTATGCCAATCCCTCGCCTCATCTTTGTCACAGGAAAAGGTGGTACCGGCAAGTCCACTATTGCAAGCGCCATCGCGACAATAAATGCAGAGAGCGGGCGCAAGGTGCTGCTTTTGGATGTTCAAGAGCGAAGTAGCCTTCACGATATATTCGGAATTGAATTCCAAGTTGGTAGGAAAATTCAGGTTGGCGAATTACCTCTTGACCTCCTAAGCATTGATGCTGACGAATCTTTTCTTGATTATCTCGATAAGTTTTATAACCTCCGAATTGCAGGCTCACTTTTAAAAACACTCGGTGCAATGGAGTTTGCAACCACAACAGCTCCGGGCTTAAGTGACATTCTGCTGGTTGGATATGCCGCGAATGCGGCTCGCAGTAATGCGTATGACCTCGTGATTGTAGATGCAGTTCCAACTGGGAGATTCGAGAAATTTATCACCACTGCCGACGCACTTATGAACATGGCAAAAACTGGTCCCATCTTTGATCAAGCCTTACTAGTGAAGAACGAGATTGAGGCCCAAACCACAGCAGTTATCGGGGTAACAACAACGGATGATCTTGCACTTATAGAAATCTCTCAAATGATTGAGTACGTCCGAAGGAAAAACATCAAGTTGATGATGTCTGTACTCAATCAAAGTGTGCACGCGGATTTTTCGCTTGATGAAAATAATCTGGGCGAATTGAATGAAAAAGAAACTAGAGCACTTCTCGATACCGCCACATTGCTCACAAAAAAGTCAACACGTACGGATAGGGCACGAGAAGAATTGCAGCAACTCGCACCACTTGCTGTGATTGAAGACTTCCCAGTTGTGGATCTGAAAACACTCAGTCACATAGGTAAGCAAATAATCAAAGTTTGGAAAAATAATGATTGAGAATCTGCTGAGGGATCTAAAAACCGAAGTCATAATTGTGTGCGGCACAGGTGGGGTTGGGAAAACTACCTTAAGTGCCACACTCGCACTTCGTTCAGCAGAACTTGGAAGAAAAGTCTGTCTCATCACGATTGATCCAGCCGAGCGATTAGCAGACGCTATGGGTATTCGTGAACTGACTAATACTCCAAAACGAGTAGACACTATTGGCAATCTTGGATCACTTGATGCGTTGATGCTCGACGCAAAGTCAACATTTGATGATTTGATTATTTCCACACTTGGAATTGAAGCTGCCACAAAAGTTCTTGCGAATAACTTTTACCGAAATATCTCTTCGAGTTTAGCCGGGACTCAGGAATATATGGCGATGGAAAAACTCGCTCAACTGCGCGAAGCAGGTACCTGGGACTTAATCGTGGTTGACACACCACCGAGTCGCTCAGCACTTGATTTCCTGAGTGCACCAGAGCGTATGAATCGCTTTCTTGGAAGTAGATTACTTCGGGCTCTTATCACTCCAGTAAATCCAATGACTCGTATTTTCAATGTTGGCGTGAATGCAATTATTGGACTACTTTCGAAAATCCTGAGTAGTAGTGTGCTTTCAGAACTGAAAGATTTCGTTATCTTGGCAGCGGGCGTCTTCGATAGCTTTCAAGAGAGGTCGAAGAAAACTTATGATGCAATTGCAAATGACAGAACCGCATTCGTCGTTGTCACAACAGCACAAACTGATGCGATGGCAGAAGCGGCATTCTTCACCGAACAAATAGAAAAGGATGGCTTACGGCTGAGCCACTTCCTCATTAACCGAATTTCCAGAGCCGACATGCCAATTCACAACATCTCGAATCAAGCCTTACTATCGGCATACTTGGCCGAACACAGAAAATACTTGGCGCAAATTGAACGTATTCGAAGCTTTACCCTCCACCACCGAGCAGACGTTGTTCTCATCAGTGAAGCGCTCACAGATGTCCAGGACATCGAGAGTTTGAGAGTTCTTGCGAGGCAACTTTCTCCCAATTGGGCGTGAGGGAATAACCTCGTAATCTTGTCTTGTGAAA
>JBMSMQ010000050.1:0-4944 GCA_049421205.1 Candidatus Nanopelagicales bacterium | reverse complement strand
TTTGATGGGGGATATGGTTCAGGACTACTTGCAAAACACATCGGTCAAAAGCGATCACGTGAAGTGTGGTACCTCTGCCGTCAATATGGTGCCGAACAGGCCTATGAGTGGGGACTTGTGAACGAAGTAGTGCCAATTGAAGAATTGGAAATCGCAACAGTCGAGTATGCACGAGAAATGTTGAAACTCTCACCACTCTCACTGAGGCTTTTGAAAGCAAGTCACAATGCTGTTGATGATGGACTTGCAGGTGTTCAACAATTAGCAGGCGATGCCACATTGCTCTATTACCTATCGGATGAAGCACAAGAAGGTCGAAATGCCTTCCAAGAACGTCGTCCTCCCGATTTCACGAAGTTTCCTCGCCGACCATAAATGCAAAATCTTCCATCTCTCGACGATGTGCTCGAATCAGCACACGTGTATGCACTTGATCTCAAAAGTGAGTTTCGCTCAATTAAAAGAAGAGTAGGTGTGCTTTTTGATGGACCCTTTGGGTGGTCAGAATTTGCACCATTTGTTGAGTACTCAGATGAGATTGCATCTCGCTGGCTACACGCTGCACTTGAGTTTGGATTTAGCGATATAGAAGTTTCTGGAAAATCAATCAAAGTAAACGGAATTGTGCCGATTTTAGATCTTGAAGCGACTTTCAATCTTGTGAGTGACTATTTCACCCTGTATGGAATGAGCACTATCAAACTGAAGTGTTCGGATGATATCTATTTTGATATGGAACGCATCAATGCAATTTTGGGGATTTCAAAAAATATCAAGTTACGCCTCGATGCAAACGGCACATGGTCACTTTCTGATGCTATGAAACATGCATCACTTCTTGAAAAGTATCATAAAAACATCGAGTATCTTGAACAACCCGTAAGAACATTGAGTGAATTCAAGCAATTGAAATCTCACACCAGCCTCCCACTTGCTGTTGATGAAAGTATCCGGCTTGGAAATTTCGATAAACTAAGTGAACTTGGAAATTTCGCAGATGTTGCAATTTTGAAATCGATTCCCGTTGGCGGAATTGAAAAGGCACTCGCTATCGCGAAAGCGATTTCTCTTCCGATTGTGGTCTCTGGATCTCTTGATACATCTATCGGCATTGTTCAAGGTATCGAATTAGCAAGTAGATTGAATAGAGATACCGCTCACGGATTTGGAACAGGACTTTTGTTCAAAGATGATGTCGTGAAACATCGAGTACTTCCAACAGATGGGGAAGTGCGGGCAGAACGGCACATCCCAGATGCTGATCTTTTAAAAGCGGCAGTTTTGAAAGTTACGAAAGATGAGCAACAATGGTGGCGGGAGCGAATAAAGCGCACCTATCATCTTTTGGAGCGAAGCCAATGAATCCATCAACTCGTCAAGCTCGCGCAATGGTGCGTGGATTCATTGAGGCTGGCATCGAACATATAGTGCTTGCGCCAGGAAGTAGAAGTGGTGCACTTTCGATTGCATTCGCTCAAGCAAGTGACTACATCACGCTTCACACTCGATTCGACGAACGAAGTGCTGGTTTTATGGCATTAGGTATTGCGAAGCGTACAAATAACCCCGTTGTTGTGCTTTCAACAAGTGGTACTGCCACAGCACATTTTCTTGCACCAGCAATAGAAGCCCACGAATCTGGAACGCCACTCATCATCCTCACGGCAGATCGACCACCTGTGGTTCGGGGACGTGGAGCGAATCAAACAATAGATCAAGTTGGTCTCTATTCAGCCTTTGTGCGAGGAGAATGGGATTTACCTGTCGCTGAAAATCATGATGATGCATATTGGCAGCTTGCGGTAAGAACAGCAGTCCAAGCAAGCCTTGGAACCGAAAATATCGCTTCTGGACCTGTTCACATCAATGCCCCATTTTCAGAACCTTTAGTTCCAGAAAATCTCGATACAACATGGCTCGAAACTCTCAACATTGAAAAAGTAACGTCACCTCAAAGTGAACAAGAAGACCTGAAAGAATTACTTTTGGAACTCGGTGCGCTTGAAAGTCTTTCAAAAGCAGTTATTATTACAAGTAGTGTGCAGGATTCATTCGAACTTGCATCCCTTGCTGAATTTCTTAATTTACCAATACTTGCGGAGCCCACAAGTAATGCATTTCGCTCTCCAAATGCAATCTCGCATTACAGTGCACTTCTCAAAGACGCAGAACTCTCTCAAACACTCACACCAGAACTTGTAATCACTGCAGGACGATTTGGACTCAGTCGTCAGGTCTCTGCACTTGTAAAGAATGCAAAGCATCACATTGCAATTGGTAGATATCCACTTGATGCTGACCCTGATGATAAGGCCCTCCACATCAATCGGACTCCAATATTCCAATCACTCACTCCTAAGGATGGATCATGGATTGCATCGTGGCGAAGTGCCTCAGCTGCGTATGAATCACAATCAGATAAATTTGATTACCGAACTTCAATGAAAAGCGTCTTGAATACGATTGAACCATCTGAAACAGTTTGGATAAGTCCTTCGATGACCATACGAATTGCGGATGAAGTGATAACCCAGTACCAGTCTGGATTTGTGCTCGCAAATCGCGGTGTGAATGGAATCGATGGACTCATAGCTTCTGCCCAAGGTGCAGCAGTTACGGGCAAGACTCATCTATTGATTGGTGATATTGCTTTCTTGCACGACATTGGAAGCTTGGCACTTCCTGCAACTGAACATTCACCAAATCTTCGTATCTACGTTTTCAATAATCATGGTGGTGAAATCTTCTCTCTACTTGAACAAGGTGATGATAAGTATGCCGAAGTGTTCGATAAAGTGTATGGAACACCTGAACACTATGACTTAGCAGCACTTGCATCTGGTTTTGGTATTAGTGCTCAAAATGTTTCGAACATTGAAGAACTAGAAGCTGCACTTCAATCTGATGTAACAGTAATTGTGATTAATCTTTAGGAATTCATAAGCGCATTGCGCATCGGCTCAAACTTTGCGTTTGATTCCTGCACTTCCGCTGCAGGTTCACTACCGGCAACAATTCCGCAACCAGCAAAAAGTCTGATACGACGCGAATCATCTGGATCAATCTCACCACAGCGAAGTGCGATACCAAGTTCACCATCATTACAGGCGTTTAGCCAACCAACCGGCCCTGCATAGCGACCTCGATCCATTCCCTCAATTGCACGAATCAATGCTGCTGCACGTTCGGTTGGTGTTCCACAGACCGCGGCAGTCGGATGCAGTGCTGCAGCAAGAGCTAAGACAGGAAGATCATCGACAAGCATTCCTGTGATTTCAGTTGCAAGATGCTGCACATTTGCAAGCTTCAAAACTGTTGGCTCTTCAGGAACATTGAGGTCTGTGCAGTGTGATGCGAGGACTTCAGCAACACTGGTAACTGCATATTCATGTTCCTCTTGATCTTTATCTGACTGTAAAAGTTTCTCTGCAAGTTTGTCGGAGGCGGTTTCTTTATCCCGTTTGATAGTTCCTGCAAGAACTCGAGAACGTACTTCTTCACCATTACGTTTAATAAGAAGTTCTGGAGTTGCTCCGAGTAATCCATCAACTAAAAAGAGCCAGCACTCTGGATATTTCTCACCAAGATTCTCAAGTAGATTGCGAACATCAAGCGGATTTGAAGCGCGAGCCACAATATCTCTGGCAAGTACTACTTTATCTAAATCGCCGTGATTGATTTTTTCGATAGCACTTGCAACTGTTCGTTGCCAAAGTGCTACAGGTTGTGTTCCCTCTTCCCATTGGATGCCGCCAGATGGAATTCTTGCATCCGGTTCTGTGACAACAAATCGAGGGGATTCATCATTCTTTTCATGAATCGTTGTTATCCAGGTCTTACCATCTTTTCTTCCAACAACAACTTCAGGAATAACAATAACTGATCGTCCTGGTTCAAAAGCAAATGATGTGAAAGCAACTAACCCTGTGCCATCTATTCCTAACGTGTCAGAAATCTCTGCAAGTTTTACTGTGCTATTCCACCAACGCTGAGCTCGCGAGAATCGCTCGCGACCACGTACCACAATTCTTGCAGCCTCACCCCAGCCGATGATTCCTTCATCGTGCTGAACCCATGCCATTCCGCCATGTGCTGGGAGTAGTGAAATGAGTGGAAGCGTTGAAAACAGGTGGTCGCTTCCCAAAAGTTCGGTAGAAACCACCAACTCTGGAGTAGCGGCGGGTGCAATAACTTCCGCTGCAATTGACATAGGTGAAGGCTATTACCGATATGGAATTGATGCTTGGCGCCCGAGCACTCGGCGCTCAAGCATCAAGCATTTTCGAAACGCAACGAAATCCGAGAGAATTCCCCTGTGATTAGAGCCAACTTGGATAAGCAACCAATCGAAGTCGCCAAAATGTTTGATGATGTTGCTGCCAGATATGACATTGTGAATGACATCTTGTCATTTGGTCAAACCCGCCTATGGCGAAAAGCCACGGTGAAAGCATCTCGCGTTCGAGTTGATGACAAAGTGCTCGATATCGCTGCAGGTACTGGAACTTCGTCACTTGCATTTCGTGATGCAGGAGCCTTCGTTGTGCCGATGGATTTTTCGTTCGGAATGTTGAAAACTGGCAAATCTAAAAATCCTGCGATGCCTTTTATTCAGGGGGATGCTCTTTCGCTTCCATTCTCTGATGAGTCATTTGATGCGGTGAGCATTTCCTTTGGAATTCGAAACGTTCACGATACCCAAAAAGCGTTGGAAGAAATGCTCAGAGTCACGAAGCCTGGCGGGCGATTAGTGATATGTGAGTTCTCTCACCCTTCGAATCCGCAATTTCGTGCACTGTATTTCAATTATCTGATGAAAGCCCTACCAGAGATTGCCAAAAGAACAGCTTCTAACCCTGAAGCATATGTCTATTTGGCTGAATCTATAAGCCAATGGCCCACACAAAGTGAGTTTTCTGCCGAGATTGAGCATTCTGGCTGGGT
>JBMSMQ010000049.1:0-5341 GCA_049421205.1 Candidatus Nanopelagicales bacterium | reverse complement strand
ATCCGTGAATCAGATGCAATCTGCCAAGTTGTGCGGGCATTCAACGATACGGACGTTGTACATGTTGAGGGAAGAGTCTCGCCAGAAGAAGACATCAAGACCATTAACCTCGAATTGATTTTGGCAGATTTGCAAACACTCGAGAAGGCAATCCCACGATTACAAAAAGAAGCGCGAAATGATAAAACTAAAACGGCTCTTTTTGACGAAGCAACAAAAGCTCAAGAAGTATTACAGCGTGGGCTTACAATTTTTGAGTCCGGATTAGATAGAGCATTACTGAAAGAATTATTCTTATTAACCGCTAAACCTTTTCTGTATGTATTTAACGTCGATGAAGCAGAACTTTCGGACATAGCATTTCAAGATCGGATGAGAAACCTTGTGAAGCCAGCAGAAGCAGTTTTTCTGAACGCAAAGTTGGAAAGTGATCTTGTTGAACTTTCTGACGACGAGGCATTAGAACTACTTGCCTCGGTCGGGCAGTCTGAAAGTGGACTTACTTTGCTTGCACGAGCAGGCTTTGAAACCCTTGGATTACAAACATACCTCACCGCTGGAGCAAAGGAAGCTCGCGCTTGGACCATCCCTGTAGGTGCCAGTGCTCCAGAAGCTGCAGGGGTTATCCACACTGACTTTCAAAAGGGATTCATCAAGGCTGAAATAGTCTCTTTTAATGATCTCGCCGAATGCGGTTCAATTGCTGAAGCAAGGGCTAAAGGAAAAGCCAGAGTTGAAGGTAAAGAGTATGTGATGGCTGATGGAGATGTTGTCGAATTTCGATTTAATGTCTAGCGCTTTCGCATAAATCGAAGGCCACGATTGAATCGATTTTTTATTCGTTGAATAAGTTCATTGAGAAGAAGTTGTGTCGGGAGATTCCTCACTATTTTTGAACGCTCAAATTCAAAAAACATTGCTGCAACTGTCTTAATGTCAATAGATTCCACAAATTCATTACTACCTATTTCTACATCTTGAGAGGTGAGAGAGTTCAAATTACCATATACATTGATATCAAGTGCTTGAATCTCTCTTACATACGAATGCGCAAGCTCAGATGCTTTTTCCACAGCCCAGATTGGAGTTTTGAGTTTGTGATGACCCTCTCGAAACTCCGGGCGATCAGTCAAGCCTTTTGCTGCAGATTCGCGAATGAAGATCCGATAATCGTCCCAGTCTCGCGCTTTTCTAAACCTACGGTTTATTGCCCGCATAAGTGACATTTCTTCAATCGACAGTGACCTGTTTTTTCCTAGTCTTTCAGGAATTTTTAACTCTGTGCGAATGCCAGATATTTCTTCGAATGTTCGGAAAAGAAATTCTGGTCTATGTTCATCTGCCACTATCAGATGGATATTTTTGTTACCGAAAACACCAGCCCAACGTTTGAGAACCTCGGGATGATTGTGTCTTAACCAGAACTGATCGCTTGCAGCCGACCCTTCAGTAAATACATGTTCAAGCCACTGTTCATAACTAACTTTTATCAAACCAAATTTGATTTTTTGTTGGTAGGCACTGGGGAGCATTTTCACGAGTCCTCTGATGCTGAAAATAACTTTGGTGGGAATGTTCCCTGTGTCAGATTGAATCCGTTGAATATTTGGAATTGTCAATTCACTGAGCATTTCCGAACTGAAGATGGATGTACCATTGAATTTGCGATATGCATTGGCAAGCGTTAACCAGGATTCAATTGGCTCAGAAGGGAGTGAACGATCTTCATCCTGCCATCCCTCAGTTTTGCCAATCAGAGCAATCGCCGCAAAATGGTGATCTGCTTCAACTGCAAGATGTGGGTTGATAACTCTTGGATAAAAAACTTTCTCTTTGAGTAGGTCTACTGCATGCTCATGCAAACTAGCTTGTAGCGAAGTGGTACCAGTTTTTAAAAACCCTGCATGTATAACGAGCGACTTAGTCACGGTACCTACGATTCATACTGTAAGCGTAATAAAAAGACCGCCAAGATGAAATCTTGGCGGTCTTTCTTCTAGTAATTAGTCTTGCATCCGAGCACTGATTGATACTCCATAAAGGCTCTTGAGGTCGATAACGTCATCCGCGAGACCAACAATGGTGCCAATTGGATATGTTTCGTCAACTTCACCACCTTCGACGTAGCCAAAGAACTGATAGGTTGGTAACCACACCACAGTTCCATCTTCCAACCAAAATGTTTCATAGGTGAGTTCAACTCGAGTCACATGAACAACTTGAGGTTCAGACGTGTACATAGGATCAACGATTGGTTCAGAGGTTTTGAAGGTGTCATCCGTCGTTCCTGGATTTGGTTCAACAGAAGATCCATCGGAACTACCGGAGTTGCTGTCGCTACCTTGTGCCTCATCGGAGTAGGTTGGCTCTACATCTATAACTGCACCAGAATCATTCTGATATTCAAATATTCGTGATGAATTGAGTTCATTAATGCGCTTCAGTGCATCAGCTTCACTGATGACGTCATACTCTGAAAGTTCTTTGAGCTCAGTCAGACTTGCATAAAGCCAGGAAATCTCTGAATTGCTTGTGTAGGTCACATTCCATGACACAGGTGTCATATGTTCATTGAGATACTCTGTTGCAGTCACTGAGACAAAAGCCTGATCTGCCCAAATTTCGAATTTAAAATCAGTGGAGTCAATTCCAATAGATTTAAACAGATTTGTTGCTAGCCGCTTAGCCTCACTTTGAGAGGGGAGATTCTCTGCCTTCGGCTCACATTCTTCAACATTAGTTGAGGATGTTGTTCCATCTGGATCTCTGACTTCTACATAGCACTCACGCCAAGGATCATTCGTATAGTCGGAATAGTTGACCGATGTGAAACTATCTGAAAGATAAATTGAGAAGTATTTATTATCATTTTCGAAAATCAATACATCTTCGTCATAGTCGCTCGCGGTGAGTTTCGATATGCCAAAAGTCCGTGCAAGATTACGTCCCACTTGCTCAGCATCATCTCGAGCAACCACACTATATGTCATCATTGATGTGGTCTCGTTCGAGAGCGAAATGTCAGATTCAAAAATGTTATAGCCATAATAGAAGGGCAATCCAATTTTCATATCTGAGCTGGCAAGCGAATCAGCATTACCAAGTCGCATACTTTCATTTGCGACAGGGCTTGAGCCAAACACAAACCGATCAGGTCCATCTGCAGTCATTGCACCACTCATAAGTGGTCCAGTTACACCAACGAAGAGCAAACCAGCAGCCACCGCCGAAATTGCTTTACGTTTGCGACTCCAGGTGGAGATGGGCACAACATTGCCAACTTCGCGATCCATTGCCTTATTTAGCATTTGTGAAGGCGTTAAATTTGCATCGAGTGACGATGCGGGGTCCTGCTTCTTGAAACGCGATTCAAAATCATCAAGGTTCATATTTTTCCTTTCTACACTCTAGGTGTTATGAGGTTTGTTTTTCTTTCTCGTAATACTCAGAGATTTTCTTTCTGGCTTTGTGTAATTTGAGGCTCACGGCATTTGGCGTGCTCGAGGTGATATGTGCAATGTGTCGGGGCTCAAGCCCTTCCCACAACGTCAATGCCAAGACTTCTTTTTCGCCATCCGAGAGCAGGTTGAATACCCTCTTCAACTCATCATCGGCGATAACGAGTCCTTCAGCATTGAATCGGGACACCAGGTCTGGATCTAGAGCTGCTGAGTGCTTCCTGAGCGTTTGGGTACGCCGTATGTGGTTGGCAAGCAAGTGTCGAGCTATCTGATAGAGCCAAGCGGCAACGAGTCCCTCGTCCTCTGGAGCTTGTTCACGTTTCTGCCACGCGATCGCCCAAGTATCAGCAACTATGTCTTCTGCCGAACTTATGGCTGGGTCAAGACCCTGCGAACGGCGATAAATGAAAGAATAAATCGAATGCAAATAGGTTTCAACAGTCTGGGCAAACCAAGCTTCATCGTGCGTCATAACCACCGCTTTATTCTCTCATCACCTGTAGTGTTGAATCCTCAGTAATTCTTTCTAAGGACTTTTTGTGAGTACGCCCAAGCCCATGCACGTCAGTGCCGCGATTTTGATTCAGGGGTCGGGGGCCGAGGTCAGGATTCTCTCTGCACGACGTACAGAGCCACCTCATTTGGCGGGTCGGTGGGAATTGCCGGGAGGACAAGTCGATCCAGGTGAAAATGAAGTTGAAGCACTTCATCGAGAAATTCGTGAAGAACTCAATGTTGAAATCGAAATTCTTCATCAAGTACCTGGACCACTTCAAAATGGTGCATGGCCACTCACTTCCGATAAGATTTTATTTGCACGAATCTGCCGAATTGTTGACGACAAAGAGCCCATATTGAATGAGCAACACGATGCATATGTGTGGTTGCTACCAAACGAGATTGATAATGTCGATTGGCTAGAACCAGACATTCCTATTCTGAAAGATGCACTCATGTGGATTTCAAAGAACGTGTGAAATCCAAACAACAAAATGAGTGTGCAATAGGCTACGAACGTGACTTGGACTGAAGATAAAGAGCTACATATTCAGAAGTACATCTTGAGAAACGGGTCCACCTATGATCGTGTATTTCAACTACGTGGATTTGAACGATTAAGTGTTTTCATAAACGGATTCATTTGGACAGTAGCCTTGAAGGCAGGGTTTTAGATATGACTATTCGCAAGATTTTGCCTATGTTGCTTGCAGGTGTAATTTCCCTATCTGGATGTTCTACTGAAGTTTTCGAGGAAGAAGTACGCGGTGGCACACTTCAATTGCGCACTGCATCAGACGGTATAGCAAGTCTTGATCCTCAAAGAGTTTATAGTGATCGTGATGTAGCACTAGTTGCAACCTATCTTCATAGAACTCTTGTGACGTACGATATGAAGACCGGTGGTGCAGGATCGATACTTGTGCCGGATCTTGCTACAGATTTAGGCCGTCCGTCTAATAACTTTAAAACGTGGCAATTTACTCTCAAAGATGACGTTGTTTTTGAAGACGATAGTCCAATTACGTGCTATGAGATTAAGTATGCGGTGAGTCGAACTTTCGCTACGCTGGCGATTACTGGAGGACATCCGTATGCACGACGATATCTGGATATTCCTGTTAAGAAAAATGGACAAAGTCAGTACTTAGGTCCTTACAAAGCAAAAGCTCTCAACCAGGCACTTTTCGACAATGCTGTTGAGTGTTCTCCCGACGGCAGGGAAATAACGTTTCATTTGAATCAGTCGATGCCCGATTTCAACTACGTCACTGCTTCGCCTGCCTTTGCTCCTGTGCCACTCGATGAAGCAGGAAGTCCAGGCAGTCGATACCAAGATAAGCCTCTGGCGTCAGGACCATATCGCATCTCTGATCAGTCAA
>JBMSMQ010000048.1:0-5434 GCA_049421205.1 Candidatus Nanopelagicales bacterium | reverse complement strand
ATGAAATATGAATTTAATTGCTCTGGCGAAATGTTTGAGTGGCGTGGACCTGCTCCTTTCTATTTTGTGAAGGTGGATTCAACTCAGTCTGCTCTCATAAAGGAAAGAGCCCAAATGTTGTCCTATGGCTGGGGGGTCGTGCATATTCATGGCGAAGTAAATGGTCAGAACTTTCAATCAGCGCTAATACCAAAAGATGGCTGTTACTACATTCCAATCAAGGACTCAATTCGCAAAGCTCAAGATCTCATGGTCGGAGATAGATTGAAAGTTCACTTTAATCTAGGGAAACCAACCAATCTTTAGAACTATAACTGGCTAGTATCTGAAGAGCCTTCCTATTTTCATCATCCTTAAGTAATCTTGCTCAATATGCGGCGAATCGCGATTTTGCTCTCAAGCTTGCTTGTTATCTCCATACTTCCCGCCATTGCTGCGACCCCACCAAAAGCAGGAACGAGCTGCGCCAAACTTGGAATCACAAGAAATTCAAATGGCAAAACATTCACATGCATTAAAAGTGGCAAGAAGCTTGTTTGGAATAAGGGTATAGCAATAAAAAAAGCGGCACCTCAAGTTACGCCTTCAGCAATTCCATCTCCCAGCCCAACAGCATCCGCGTCAATTCCACCTAACCCAACAGCAACTTCGGCTCCATCGACTACTCCGATTCCGACCCCCTCTCAAACTCCAAGTATGAATGCTGGTTCTTCTACTCGGGTAAAACAGAAAACTTCATTAGTATCGTATGAATCGCCCAGTACCCCCAGCGAGAATGTAGATCTTTGCAAAATTAAACAATCTGGAAATGATGGAACTAAATCTGGATTTCCGGCACCAACTCCCCTCTATCAAGGAAAGGGAGTTGTGACATGGGCGTTGATTCCTCTTGATTTCTCTGATCTTCCAGGTGAAGCCAACTATATGACTCGAGCCCAAGAGCAGATGGATTTCGCATCAGAATGGGCTGATAATTCCAGCGAAGGTCAATTAAAAATTCAATGGAAGGTGCATGACCAATGGATTCGTATGCCCGGTCTTTCGACAGATTATGCAATTCCGGTATCTGATAACAAAGGATTTGCATCTACCGCTCAACAAAGCGTCTGGACGAAAGCAATTACGGAAGCGGACAAATACTTCAATTTCACTGGAATTCAAGGCGTGCAATTCATTTTACCTAAGGGTCAGAAAATAATTGAATACGGAATTAAAGGGAACAATAGTTTTGACGTAGTCAAGAATTACGTCACAGGTGAGGGAACTCGTATAGATCTATTCTCGATTCCCAGCACTTTTAATGAAGAGCCCAACTCCAATCGCAATTTTTGGTCTTGGTGGATGTATCACTACATGGTTGGACTTGGAGTTGGAAAATTCGGCGGCTCAAAAATTGCCACGCCATTCCACACCTATTTAATTCATGGAAGTACCGAAGGTGCGCGTGAATTAGGCGGATGGATTAGATTTCTCGTTGGTTGGATGCCAGAAAGTCGCGTCTATTGCCGCACTCTCGCTAATCTGACAAGTGTAGATATCACTCTCATTCCCTTAACAGACAATGAGACTAAAGGCACCAAACTTATGGTTATTCCTCTATCTGAAAAGAAGGCGTTGGTTCTGGAATCTCGGCGTGAAACTAAATTCGCGTGCCTAACAAATACTGAACGTAATGGAGTTCTTGCATATGTTTATGACTCAAATCTTGGCCACCTAGACGAGTACTTCACTCCACTTGCACCTAACGAAAGACCCGTCGAGTCATTCTCATGTTATGCCAGCCCTGGCATGGATTACCTGCTTCATGAAGGCGACAAGATAACGTATGAGGGAATCACAGTTGAATTATTGGCCCACGGAAAATTCGATAAGTTAAAAGTATCTCGAAATCCCTGAGTTAAAGTAATCTACGACTATGCAATCTAGCTGGGCCTCGGGCGCTACAGCCCCATCCAGTGATTCCGTAATTCATCTTTTGCAAAGGTTTACCTACGGACCCACCAAAGAGTTAGTCACCGAAGTTCGTAAATCTGGAGAAGACGCTTGGTTTGAGAAACAACTCGACCATCTTTCTATAAGCGATTCCAAAGTCGACGAGTTCCTCGCCAAGTGGGATATGTTCAATTACATTCATAAAGACGTTAATTTTCTTTTCCCCCTTGCTGAATCTGAAGGTGACATAACAAAAGGTCAGATTTTCAACTCCAATTGGATGTCGGGGCGAGTTCTGCATCTTTACACACTAATCCGACAGGCACATTCAAATCGTCAGATTTTCGAGATGATGGTCGAGTTTTGGCACGATCATTTCAATATTACAACTTTGGGTGATGACACGAAGGATGGCCATCTTGATTGGCATACGAATGATTGGAACAAACAAGTAATACGCGAATACTCTCTGAGTAAATTCGAGGATATTTTGCAAGCCTCCGCGCTTCACCCAGCCATGATTGTTTACCTTGATGGCGAATTAAGCAGTAAGGAACTTCCAAACGAAAATTATGGTCGAGAACTTCTAGAGCTGCATACCGTCACTCCAAAGGCAGGCTACACGCAAGCTGATCTCATAGATGCTGCGAAATTATTCTCTGGATTGAGAGTGAAATGGCCGGAGCGTTACTACCAACGTGGAAGAAAGCCTAGACTCAACGGAAATGCAACACTCATTGATGTTGCTCCGTTCGCGACAATGCTGCATGAACAACGACAGAACTACGGAACCTTTAAGATTATGGGTTGGCAGAAAACTGTCTCATCAGCCTCTGAAGTACTTCCTGCAATCAAGTCCCTGTTGAACTATCTCGCTACTCACCCAGAGACTGCCAAAACTATCGCGTTGAAACTTGGCCGACGTTTCGTTGAGGATGCCCCATCTCAAAAATTCATCAATGATATTGCTGCTACATATTCCTCTTCTGATGGAGATATCAAAACGACCTTGCGAGCTGTCTACAAGCACTCTGACTTTAAAAACGCAATTGGCACCAAGTTAAAGCGGCCCGGAGAAGATTACATATCAGTTGCTCGTGCTCTGGAGATATGGCCAAATTTCTCGAACCTCGGAACCTGGCCTGGAATCACCAAGAATTTTGCATTCATCTCCAACATTTCCAGGGATGAATTATCGCGAATGGGCCATGTACCTTTGGCATGGCCATTTCCAGATGGATATCCCGATATTGCCGCAAGTTGGGTGAATGCCAACTATCAAGTAGTGCGATGGAACATCTACGGCAATTTTGTGCGTGGGAATACGTGGAATCGTCCCAATTGGGAGACTTTATTGCCGGTGCGTGAAACTAACCTTGATCGTCAAATTGATCAGATCTCACAAACGCTTCTCTTCAAAGAACTTGGAAGCGCGGATCGTGTCTCCGTTCGTAATGCCGTCATGAAGGCTTACGGAGCTAACCCAAACCTGGCTAGTTACTACAGTGATATTTCTGGATTGATTGCTCGTTTAATTTTCCAATTACCAGTCTGGAGTCTGCGATGATCACAGAAGAAGCAATCGAACGCTGCCCCGAAGGTCGTGAAGGATTCACACGTCGACAATTTCTACGCGGAATGGCCCTATTTGGCGGTATGACAATCCTCTCTGCAAATGGAATTCGATACACCTTTGCAGCTTCGACAACGGAGGTGCCGGATGTTGTTGTGACGCTCGTTTTACGAGGTGGCTTCGACGGCCTGAGTGCAGTAGTTCCAACGGATGAAAACTTGATGCGTAAAGTGAGAGGTCAGATCTTTATTCCTAATGCAAGCTTGCTACCGCTAGATCGGGAGTTTGGACTTCACCCTTCATTGAAGAGATTGTTGCCCTTGTGGCAGGCAAAAGAACTCGCAATCGTCAACACAATTGGCGCACCTACACATTCACGAAGCCACTTTGATGAAATCTCTGATGTTGCTTACGCCGCTTATGGAGAGAAAGACAAGCGCAGCGGCTGGATGGCTCGATTCTTAGACGTAACAGGAAGTGGTTCCGTAGTTCAGTCCGTAGGAATTGGCTCGACTACAAAGCAACTTGTTGGTGGAAAAGTTGCGCCAGTTAATGTAAATGCGATCAATAATTTTAGACTTGATTCCATCTACGGCTTTAGAGCAGAGGATTTGGCCGGCTTCATAGACGAGACACATGGTCGATGGACAAATGTCTGGGCAACTCAAGCAAAGTCCACAATTCAAGCGCTCGACCAAATTGCGAAAGCGGGTGCTCAACAGACCACAGTCACCTATCCGAATACCGGAACGGGGCAAAGATTGAGAGATGTAGCTGCTCTCTTGAAGGCAGGTATTGGTGTGCGCGCGGTCGATGTTGAATTTCAAGGTGATTGGGATATGCACGCAAATATGGGCACTCTTGAAAATGGCTGGCTCTCTTCTTACCTTGCAGATCTCGCAGGTTCCATTGCATCCTTCCGTGAAGATCTAGGAGTGCTGTGGTCACGAGTGACCGTTGTGACTGTGACCGAATTTGGAAGACGAGTTAGCGAAAATCAATCAACGGGAACTGAGCATGGCTGGGGAACAAGCACCTTTGTCGCAGGTGGTGGAGTTAATGGCGGCAAAATACATGGCAGGTTCCCAGGCCTAGATGACAAGCAACTTAAAGATGGAGATCTTGTAGTCACTGCAGATTACCGAAGCCTCCTTACAGAAATTCTCACTCGTAGAGCAGGAGTAACTGCACAAGGAGCAGAGCAAGTATTTCCGAACTTTAGGCCGGAAGTTCTCTCAGTTATGAAACACCTTTCAGAAACTCCGCTTCCAGCAAATTTCCCAAAGAACGTTCGAGATGCTCTAGGAAATGTTTCATACGACATGAGCCTGCTTCCAACAGCAGCGCCAGTAGCTGCCGCCAGTGCATCTCCGTCGGCATCAGCTTCCATGAGCGCAGCTGAAATGGTTCTTCCCACACCTTCGAGCTCTCCAAGTCCGAGCGCTTCACCATCGCTTAGTCCATCACCAAGCCCGTCGATTACCGTTACACCATCTCAATCACCGACACCATCTAGTCCGCCAATGGTGAAATCAGTATCAAGTAAGAAGAAAACCATTACATGCGTCAAGAACGGCAAGACAATTAAAGTCACTGGAACAAATCCCAAGTGTCCAGTTGGTTACAAGATTAAGAAATAATTATTCTGATTTCCCCGTCAGACTCAACGGTTTTATAGCTCTTTAGAGGCTCTACAGCTGGTCCACGAATAACTTGTCCCGTTTCGGGATCGAAAATTGACCCGTGAGCTGGACATTTCAATTGCATTCCACTCACATTGGTTGGTACACCGTTATGAGTGCACTTCACATCGAATGCTACGACTCCACGTGTTGTTCTAGTGAGAGAGTAACCCGTAGAAATTCCAAATGAGTCTTTCAAATAGAAAACTTTTGTCTGTCTCAAAGCGAGATCACTACTCTTTGCTAT
>JBMSMQ010000047.1:0-5467 GCA_049421205.1 Candidatus Nanopelagicales bacterium | reverse complement strand
CGATCATCTGCATGGATTGAGATAGAACCATCGGCCTTCACCATAATGAGTCGTTGAGCTTTAGGTAAATGTGAAGCGAGGCGACCTTGATAGTTCACGGTACAGGTCGTGATCACAATTCGCATACCCGAAGGGTAATAACTTGATTCCTCGTGAAGAATTAGCATATGTCAAGTTGGGGTTCTTACTCGTTTCTCTACGGTCCAATCGTTGCGCTCTTGGGTATTGGCGTTTTGATTATGGTGCTTCGCTGGGGATGGCAAAAGAATCAATCGCTCATCGCAAAGCCAGTGAAACGCGGTGCAATGACGGATTACGGGGTGCTCGTTTCCTGTGCTAAGGCTGACACCGTTATTGAAGCAGAAATTATGAAACGCAAACTCATCGATAAAGGAATACAAGCCACAGTTGCACTCACCAATGAAGGGCCGAGGGTTATGGTGTGGCCGGAGGATCAGAACAAAGCAAAAAATCTCTTGGCTTAATCGATTCGCAGTATCTCTGCACCGAGGCGTTCTAAATCTGGAACGAAGTTTGTGTAGCCGCGATCAATGTGCTCAACTCCGTGAATCACAGTTTTGCCATCAGCGACAAGCCCTGCAAGAACTAAACCAGCACCCGCCCGAATATCTGTGGCTTCAACCGGAGCACCTGAAAGTTTCTCAACACCTCTGACAAGTGCATGATGCCCATCTGTCTTCACATTCGCACCAAGGCGGGCAAGTTCTTGGACAAATCGAAATCGTGCTTCAAAGAGATTCTCTGTCACCATTGCAGCACCCTCTGCAACTGCATTCAGTGCGATGAATTGAGGTTGTAGGTCGGTTGGAAAACCAGGGTATGGCAATGTGACAATGTCGCTCGCCTTCGGACGAGTGGACATACGCACCCTGATACTTTGTTCATCCGCAGAAACTTCCGCTCCCATATCGGAGAGTTTGTTCAATGGAATCTCAAGATGTTCAGGAGGACTATCATGAATCGTGATATCGCCTTCAGTCATAGTTGCCGCAACTGCCCACGTTCCCGCAACAATTCGATCACTAATGGTGTGGTGAGTTGTTGGCGAGAGTGAATCAACACCGGTAATTTCTAAGGTAGATGTTCCTGCTCCAGAAATATTCGCACCCATTTTTTCTAACATCACACAAATATCAACTATTTCAGGTTCGCGCGCTGCATTATCAATCACACTCACACCGCGTGAGAGGACTGCAGCCATAAGAAGGGTTTCAGTTGCACCAACTGAAGGAAAATCAAGTGTGATGCTTGCGCCGTGCATTGCCTTAGTGGTAGCGACCAAATATCCGTGTTCTGATTCAACACTTGCACCTAATTGGCGAAGTCCTGCTATATGAAAATCAAGTCCACGTGAGCCAATCGCATCGCCTCCCGGCATTGCAACATCCGCCTGACCAGTGCGAGCAAGAAGTGGACCGAGCACACAAATTGATGCGCGCATCTGCCTCACGAGATCATAATCCGCTCGATGCTCAATGAGTTCTGGAACGTCAATGCTGACTCGTGCATTCTCCACATCGTGACTCACAGTTGCGCCAAGTCGGCGTAGAAGTTCAGCCATAATGACAACATCAACGATGTTGGGCACGTTTTCGATTGTGGTTTTGCCAACGGCAAGCAAACTTGCAGCCATCAGCTTCAATACGCTGTTCTTGGCTCCAACAACAGAGACTTCTCCTCGAAGAGGCCTGCCGCCCACTACCTCAATGACACTCACCGGGCAGAGCCTAGCGAGTGAGGCCTATGGTTCTCCCATGGTTAATTTGACGCGTATTTACACCCGAACTGGGGATGATGGCACAACAAGTCTTGGCGATATGTCGAGAACAGGAAAGAACGATCCACGCCTGAAGGCCTATGCGGATGTTGATGAGGCAAATTGTGCTATTGGTGTAGCAGTGGCAAGTGGCAATCTCAATCCTGATGTGAAGGAATTGCTGCTTCATATTCAAAACGACCTCTTTGATGTTGGAGCGGATCTCTGCACACCTGTAGTTGATAATCCTGAAGTTGCACCACTTCGAATTACCCAAACCTATATTGACTTTCTTGAAGCAAAGTGTGACAGTTTCAATGAAAACTTACCAGCACTTCGATCCTTTGTTCTTCCTGGAGGTACCCAAAGTGCCGCTCTTCTTCACGTTGCACGCACTGTGGTCAGGCGTGCAGAGCGATCAACGTGGGCGGCACTTGATATGTATCACGGCGGAATGAATGCATTGACAGCGACTTATCTCAATCGTCTATCTGATTTACTCTTTATTTTGGCACGCTTTGAAAACAAAGCAGAAGGTGATGTTTTATGGCAGCCTGGATTACATCAAAAGTAATCAACTAGCGAAGAAGAGCACTTTCACTTGCACGTAGACGTGCTTCTGCACGTCGTGCAGCGGAAGCCGCTTTCTCATCTTCCGAGGCTCGTGCTTTTTCAAGAGCTGCTTTGGCTCTGACAACATCAATGTCGCTAGCAAGTTCTGCCACTTCAGCCAGTATTCGAACCACGTTTGAGTCGACCGACAAAAAGCCTCCGTGCACTGCTGCCACAACTGTTTCATTATCAGTGGTTGTGATTCTGACAACTGCGCCTTCAGCAACGAGCGCAAGTACTGGTTCGTGTCCTGTCAAAATACCTAAATCACCTTCAGTTGTTTTCGCAAGCACCATAGTGGCTTCACCCGACCAGAGTTCCCGTTCGGGTGAAACCAATGCAACTTTGAGGGTCATTACTTTTGAAGCTCCCGTGCGTTCTTTTCAAGATCATCAAGACCACCACAGAGGAAAAATGCCTGCTCTGGGATATGGTCAAATTGTCCATCAGCAATCGCAGTGAATGCTTCAATTGTTTCCTTCACAGGAACGTAAGAACCATCGATACCGGTAAAGACTTTCGCCACGAAGGTGTTCTGGCTCAAGAATCGCTGAATACGTCGTGCTCGACCTACGAGAATCTTGTCTTCTTCAGACAATTCATCGATACCAAGAATCGCAATGATGTCTTGGAGTTCCTTGTAACGCTGAAGAATCTGCTTGACACGAGTTGCTGTGCGATAGTGATCATCACCGATGAAACGTGGATCCAAAATGCGGCTTGTTGAATCAAGTGGATCCACTGCAGGATAAATACCAAGTTCGGAAATTGGACGGCTCAACACTGTGGTTGCATCCAAGTGGGCGAAGGTGGTTGCAGGTGCAGGGTCAGTCAAGTCATCTGCAGGAACATAAATTGCCTGTAGTGAGGTGATTGAGTGACCACGAGTTGACGTAATACGCTCTTGCAACATACCCATTTCATCAGCAAGGGTTGGCTGGTATCCCACAGCAGATGGCATACGGCCAAGCAGTGTTGATACTTCTGAACCCGCTTGGGTAAAACGGAAGATGTTGTCAATAAACAACAATACGTCTTGCTTCTGCACATCACGGAAGTACTCAGCCATTGTGAGTGCACCAAGTGCAACACGAAGACGAGTTCCTGGTGGCTCATCCATCTGACCAAAGACAAGTGCTGTCTTTTCAATAACACCAGTTTCCGTCATTTCCAAGAAAAGGTCGTTACCTTCTCGGGTACGCTCACCAACACCTGCGAATACCGACACACCGCCGAAGTTTTCAGCAACGCGGTAAATCATTTCCTGAATCAACACGGTTTTACCAACACCGGCACCACCGAACAAACCAATCTTTCCGCCCTTCACATAAGGAGTCAGAAGGTCGATAACTTTGATACCCGTTTCAAAAACTTCAGTCTTCGCTTCTAGTTGATCAAATGTTGGTGCAGAACGGTGAATTCCCCAACGTTCTTTGATATCAAGTGAGGCGGCAGGAACATCGAGTGGTTCACCGAGTGTATTCCACACATGCCCTTTTGTTACATCGCCAACAGGCACAGTGATTGCATCACCTGTGTCGCGAACTTCAGCACCTCGAGTTAAACCATCAGTGGGCTGCATAGAGATTGCGCGGATCATGTTGTCGCCGATGTGTTGCGCTACTTCAAGCGTCAACTCTCGGGTGGTGTCACCAATCGTGATGTTTACCTTGAGCGCGTTGAACAAGGATGGCATCGCTTCAACTGGGAACTCAACGTCCACAACAGGTCCGGTCACTCGGGAGACACGTCCAGTAGTTGTTGTCATCTTCTTTCCTTTACTTTGCAGAAGACAGCGCGTCTGCGCCGCCCACGATTTCAGATATTTCTTGGGTGATTTCAGCCTGACGGGCTTGGTTTGCTCGTCGGCTTAAATCCTTGATCATTTCTTCAGCGTTATCGGTCGCTGATTTCATTGCACGTCGTCGGGCTGCGTGCTCGCTTGCTGCAGAGAGCAAGAGTGCATTCCAAATGACGTTCGTGATGTATTGCGGAAGTAAACCATCTAGCACGGCTTCTGCCGATGGTTCAAATTCATAGAGTGGAAATACTTCTGTACTTTCACTTGCTTTGGTTTCTTCCACTTCTAGCGGTAGTAGGCGTTTTGCAACAGGACGTTGCACCACCATATTCTCAAATTGGGTATAGACGAGATGAATTTCGTCCACTCCACCTTCGCTTGCTGGCTTCAAGAATGCTTCAAGGAGTGCATCAGCGATTGCACGAGCATCTTCAAACTGTGGTTGATCAGTGAAGCCGGTCCACGATGCCGCAATTTTTCGATTGCGGAACTTGTAATAGGAAACACCTTTACGTCCTACCAAATATGCGACTGGCTCAATCGAATTTTCTCTCAAGAAACCTTGGAGTGCTTCCGCTTCACGAATCGCATTGGATGAATAGCCACCAGCCAAACCACGATCTGCAGTGATCAGACACACTGCAGCGCGAGTTGATTGGGCAGGTTGGGCAGTGAGTGGATGGTCAGTGCTTGCTGCATGTGATGCAGCAGCACTCACAGCAGAAACCAATGCACGGGTGTAAGGAAGGGATGCTTCAACTCGTTGCTGAGCTTTCACAATACGAGACGAAGCAATGAGTTCCATTGCTTTTGTAATCTTCTTAGTTGCCTTTACGGACTTAATACGTCCACGAAAGACTCGAAGCTGTGCACCCATGACTTAGTTTCTACCTCACTACTTTCGTAATTTTGGTTGGATCTATATCACTTTCCTCAAGAGCTTCTACTACTTCATCATTGATGAGAAGTTTGCCACTTGACGTTGTGAATGTCTTCTTGAAGTCTTTGATGGTCTTTTCCAAGATTGTAACAATTTCATCGCTCAAGACATTGGTCTCAGCAAGTTCTTTCACAGCACTTGCTGCTTCACGGTGAGCATAGTCAAGAAAGTCCCGTTCGAACTTGCGGATATCTTCAACTGGAACTTCATCCAACTGACCGGTGGTTCCTGCCCACACTGAAATAACTTCATCTTCAAGTTTGAATGGTGTGTACTGAGCTTGCTTCAAAAGTTCAACAAGTCGAGAACCTCGATCAAGTTGTGCTTTCGATGCAGC
>JBMSMQ010000046.1:0-5487 GCA_049421205.1 Candidatus Nanopelagicales bacterium | reverse complement strand
ATGACTGTGCCAATGTTGATGCCCAATGGACCTGCTGCCTGGATCGGGCTTGAATTTAAGGCGCAGGCAGGTGTTCACACTCCTGTGAGTGCATGCGCATCAGGTGCTGAAGCCGTTGCGTGGGGTGCACGAATGATTCAAGATAACCGCGCTGATGTCGTTATCGTCGGTGGCACAGAAGCAGCAATAACGAGACTTACAATCTCCGCATTTGCCTCGATGCGTGCACTTTCAAAACGCAATGATGATCCCACTCATGCATCACGACCATATGACACGGATCGAGACGGTTTTGTTATGGGTGAAGGTGCTGGAACTTTAATCTTAGAATCAGAAGAATATGCAAAGGCACGTGGTGCAAAAATTTATGCTCGCTATGGTGGAGTTGGAATGACGTCTGACGGTCACGATATTGCGCAACCTCATCCAGAAGGTGCAGGCGCTATTCGGGCGATTCAATTCGCACTCAAAGATGCCGCGCTCTCGGCAAGTGATATCACCCATGTGAATGCTCACGCAACTTCAACACCACTTGGTGATGTTGCGGAGGCACTGGCACTACGAACTGCTCTCGGAGCACATGCAAGCAACGTTATTGTGAGTGGCACCAAATCAATGACTGGGCATCTTCTGGGAGGTGCAGGTGCTATCGAAAGCGTCTTTAGTGTGCTAGCACTTCATCATCGAATTGCACCACCAACGATTAACATCGAGAACTTAGAATCTGCTTTAGGCATTGATGTTGCGGTGAATACTTCTCGACCACTACCCGAAGGCAATATTGCAGCGCTTAACAATTCATTTGGTTTTGGTGGCCACGATGTTGCAGTTATTTTTACTTCAAACTAGACAACAGTTTTGTGAACCCAGCGAATACTGTCACCCTCAATAGCGACTCGAAATGGTTCGAGTTCAGCGTCCCACGCGGATCCTAAACAAGTATCGAGTGCTGTTGAAACTTCATCAGATTTTTCAAGAATGTTTCGTAACACTAATTCATTGATAATGATGTTTCCATATGGATCAGTATCTGCACGAAATATCCCGAGACTCGGTACGTAGCTAAATCGTTGATGGTTGTTTTGTGCAAAGTTGTGTTCCATGACTTCGAAACGGATATGAGGAATTCTTGCAAGTTTTGACACCAGAAATTGTGCGCCAACGCTTTCACCCCGCCAGTCATATGTTGCTCGCAGCATATTTGGGGCAAGAGGTTGCACTGTGAAATCTAGAGACACCTCTTCTGCAAAGTGCTCAGTAAGCACCCATTCAATGGGTTTGGCCATACTTTTTTGGCAGGCGTGCAACATAAGCGTTCCGCGCACGCTGTGCCCAGGACGCTCTGATGGCATAACCAGACGCATCAATTCCTCCAACTCGAACTTCGCCTTCCCCAGCGCGGCTCGAGACCTAGGAGTGGGGCGAATTTAACTCCTTATCTCTCGTTTTGTCACGAGCGACTGCCAAGTAACCTCCCAAAATGGCTTTGATTGGGTCATTTCGGGCAGACTTTGGGTATGAGCACACTTTCACAAAGCCTTGCCTACCAACTCAAACTTGATAGCCGTACAAAAAACGTAGTACTGGTCATCACGAGCACACTTTTCATTGCCATTATGGCTCAAGTTGCACTCAGACTCCCCTTCACCCCTGTCCCGGTGACAGGACAGACTCTTGCGGTTTTGCTGACCGTTGCCACCTTAGGATCATGGCGCGCTATTGCAAGTACAAGTTTGTATTTTGCATTAGCCGTTGCTGGGTTTCCAGTCTTAGCTCCACAAACAGATGGGAGTCACATCACAGGCGTTCAAGTACTTGCGATGCCAACACTTGGCTACGTCTTGGGCTTCATTGTTGCGGCTCTTGTCATCGGCAAACTTGCTGATCTTGGCTACACAAAAAAGATTCTGCCAGCAATCGGATTGATGTTTCTTGGCAATGTGATCATTTACGCACTTGGGTTTAGTACTTTGAAAGTACTTCTCGACACCACATGGGCTAATGCATTTGCTTGGGGTGTTGCTCCCTTTATTGCGGGTGATATCTTTAAGATTGCAATTGCTTCGCTCACCTTGAGAAGTGCATGGTTACTTGTAGAACGATTTAAACGGATCTAAGCGCTTCCGCTTCGACGTTGAAAAAGGCGTCGTGATGCATCAGGTCCTGATTTTGCCGGACCAGACTTTCCAGACGCATTCGAGCGATTTTTCGGCGCATTTGCTTTTGCTTTTTTCTTTTCAAGTGCCGCTTTGAAAGCTTCTTTATTTTTGTCAGTTGCTTCTGCCATTTCGTTATCCTTCAATCGCTGCCGACAAGGCTAATTCAACCATTGTTCTAAAGCCAGTCTCCCGCTCACTTGCAGGTGTTTGCTCACCTGTTCGGACGTGGTCACTCACTGTGCAGATCGTCAAGGCGCGTCGTCCATAGCGCGCAGCCAATGTGTAAAGAGCACTTGTTTCCATTTCAAGTGCAAGTACACCGTGTTCTTCCAAGAGATCGAGCGTGTTCTTATTTGGGTCGTAAAACAAGTCCATTGTTGCCACAGCGCCAACGTGAAAATTCACGCCCTTTGTTCGCGCCGCTTTCACTGCACCTTCAAGAAGTTCATAGTTGGCATGTGGCGCATAGTCAAGATTCATATATCGACGGTTGTGGTATGAATCTGTGGACGCAGTCATGGCAATCACGACATCACGAATATCTGTACCCTTGAGTCCACCACATGTGCCTACGCGAATTGCAGTCTGAACATCATATTCATTGAAGAGTTCATTCACGTAAATGGAAATTGACGGAATCCCCATTCCAGTGCCTTGAACAGAGATTCTTTTGTCTTGGTAATAGCCGGTATAACCGAACATATTTCGAACACTGTTGTATTGCTCTGGTTTATCGAGGAAATTATCAGCAATCCATTTTGCACGCAAGGGATCTCCCGGTAACAAAATAATGTCTGCAATTTGGCCTTTAGATGCTTCAATATGAATACTCATATCCAAAGCCTAATGGCAGATACGTCTAGACCTAGCGTTATAGGCGGTCTTCCGGAGAATCTGAAGACTGAGTTTTCCACTTAATGAAGCCCAATGCGATTACCCCAACAATTAGAAGGGTTTGGCCAATTAATGCGAAAGGTGAAGTCATTTCCGAGACGAATGTCCTGCCTAAGTCAGTATGGGCAAGAAGTGTTGCACCGTAGATATAAGTTGGGTATGTGATAGATCTTCCAACAGCAAATGCCGCAACGAGAGGTAATATCTTAACTTGACGTATTAATCCGGCTGCAACAAAAAGTTGTGAAGACGACAAGGGTGACCACAGAAATAAAACGAATAGTCCCCACGATGTAGCACCATGTTTGGTGATCTTGTCACCAAGATTTTCAAGATTATGTCGATACCAATCCGGAAGCACAAACCTGAACCTGCGAAACGCATATGCAAGAATGTAATGTGCAATTGATGCTGCAATTACTGAGAGAATAATGAGTGGAATTGGCTCTAGATCAAAACCTAGCGTGAGATAGACAAGCACTAACCAAGTGGGTGGACCAAACGCAGGCATAAGGTTTTCTGCAAACACGATGAGAAATGCCCACAGATAACTCATTCTTACACTTCTAGTAATTGTGCCTGGTAGAGATTCGCGTAGAGACCATCTTGATAAATCAGTTCCTTGTGGGTGCCTCGCTCTATGACACTTCCTTCATCGAGTACCAGAATCTGATTCGCCCGCTGCACTGTTGAAAGTCTGTGTGCTACCACGAATGTGGTTCGTGATTCCATCAGCGAATTCAATGCCTTTTGAATCTCTCGCTCAGATTGTGAATCGAGAGCTGACGTCGCTTCATCCAGGATGAGCAATTTTGGGTCGCGAATCATTGCTCGAGCAATCGAGATTCTCTGACGCTGCCCTCCTGAAAGTCGAGCACCACGTTCACCTACAACTGTGTCCCAGGACTCTGGAAGTGCTTTCACAAAGTCATATGCATTGGCAGAAATAAGTGCCCGGACAAGTTCTTCATCGCTGACATCTAGCATTCCATAGGTGATGTTATCCTTGATTGAACCTTCAAAGAGGATTGACTCTTGCGCTACAACTGACACGTACTTGCGAACACTTCTCATATCGATGTCACTTGTGTCTTGACCATCAATGAGTACTGCGCCTTGATCTGGCCTAAGAAATCCGATTACTAAGTTGACTAGAGTCGACTTTCCGCTTCCTGAAGGTCCCACGAGAGCGATGACTTCACCAGGGCTTGCCTTAAAACTCACTTTATGAAGTGCATGACGATTTGAATGTGGATAACTAAATTCGACATCACAAAATTCGACATCGCCAAAGACTTTTGATACTCGTTTCTTACCAATATTGCGCTCTAAGTCAGGAGATTCAAGTACTTCTCCGATGGATCGAACTGACTCAAGACCCTTTGTAACAAGCGGGATGATGCTCGAAAACAAAATGATAGATCCCGTTAACATCGCGAAATAGGTAGTTAACATAACGACTTCACCAGCAGAAATAGGAAGTATCTGTGTATACGACATATACACTGCAAACGCTAAGCATGAAACGTTTGCAAGTTGGAACACCACCCAGGCAGTCGCTCCAAAGAGGGCATTAACGGCGTCAAGCCGCATCCCAGCAACTTTCACTTGCTTAAACGATCCGGTGACACGTGCGAGTGCATTTGTTTCAAGCCCGTGGGCCCGGGTAACGGGCAAGAGGGTTGTCATTTCATTGACTTGAGCTGACATTTTTTCGACTTCTTGCCGAAATTCTTCATTAGTTTTCTGTAAACGTCTGCGCAATTTGATGATTAAGAATGCACTTATCGGGGCAAGTAGAAAGAAAATAGGCATAAATTGTGGGATCTTGATTGCTGTAATGATGACGGCTCCCACTAATGTGTTAACAGCACCAATTCCACCTTCACCCAGATTCTTGAGCATCTGTTCAATGGCTTCCACATCACGAACAACTTTCGTTTGCAGAACTCCAGCATTTGTTTTGGCATAGTAACTCATATTCAATTGCTGTAGCCGTTGAGCAATCATAGAGCGCAGATTGCTTTCTAAATTTCTCACAGCTTTCGAGAGAAATCGTACGTAGAGGAGATTTATTGGCAGGTTCTGTATCACCAAAAGCCCCATAAGTCCTATATATATCCATAACGTAGCGAGTGGTTTTCGCTGCACCAAAACATCAATGATGTTTGCTGTTAAAAGTGGGAGCAACCAAGCAGGGCTATGCTTAATTGTGAAGAATATGAAAGAAAACCCTAGATTTCTTCGTTGCCCCTTAGTTAAGAACCAAATTGTCTTGATGGGATTTTCACCGATGAACTTATGCTGATCTATTGCATCCGATTCAGTCACTTTGCGCACCTATATTCGTTGTGCAGAAAAAGGCCGAACCCGTTCCCTGAATACTTGCATCTACATCGCCCATCAGGTACGCAAACTCGCCGCGGGCAAGAGC
>JBMSMQ010000045.1:0-5585 GCA_049421205.1 Candidatus Nanopelagicales bacterium | reverse complement strand
TCTTCATATTCGTTCACCGCAAAGTTGGGCGATCCAACAGATAACGAAGTGGCTCCAGCATTTAATGGCCTTTGCTACGGCGGCACATATGACACTCACCATGTTGGCCTTCCAACATTGTCTGCTGACAAGATGTCCGTAACTGTTGAATATGATGCAAAGATTCCAGATTGGCAGATTATGGGCCCCGGTCCATCACCTGTTCACACTTTGGTACTCATGGCAGAAGGCAAGACCAAGCTTCAGAGCGTTGCTGCTAACAATGCAGCAAAGGCAAAGTTTGAGAAGGCATTCTTTGATTACAACACCAAGTTGATGACAGCTGCTGGAGAAATCTGGTCGAAGTCTTACAACATCAATAAGGTTGATGAATCAACAAATCCACTACTTCTCGTAGGTAATGGCGGATATATCCTCAAGTCAGCGGTTCCAGGACAGGCTGTGACATTGGTACTTAACCCACGTCACAAGACCAACCCTTCTGGTCCTGCAACCAGCGGTGTGAAAACAGTTGTTTTCCGCATCATTGGCGATGGCACTGCAGCTGCTCAAGCTCTCCGTAATCAAGAAGTTGATATATACCAGGGCCAGCCAACAGCTGACTCAGTCAAACTTCTTTCAGAAATCCCAACTGCAAAGATCATCGGTGGCGCACAGGCAGTTTATGAGCACATCGATCTCCGCGTTGGAACTGCAAACGGTGTAGATGAGCCATACAACGGTCCATTCGCTGGAAACAGCGAAAAGGCCAAGGATCTCCGTACTGCATTCTTGATGGCATATCCTCGCGATGAAATCGTAGATAAGTTAATCAAGCCAATTAACTCCAGCGCAGTGCGCATGGATTCACTCCTTCTCTTCCCAGGCGAGCCTGGCTATGCAGATATGGTTAAGAATTCTGGAGTTTCCAAGTACACCAAGGGCACGCAAGCTGATCGTGAATCTGCGGCTCTTGCGCTCGTACGTAAGCATTCCGCAACGAACGTCAAGGTAAATCTCCTTTGGGGAACGCCTTCCAACGCTCGCCGCGCTGCATCAGCTCAGATTGTTAAGGCTGCTCTTGGCCGCGCTGGCTTTGAAGTCAACGCACCAGGTGTAGTTGCATGGTCAAGCCAGCTTGATTCAAGCGCATGGGATGCAGAGTTTTTTGCTTGGGTGAAGTCAGCAATTACACAAGATGGTAACTCTGACCTCTTCTGCTCAGACTGCGGAAACAACCTTCTTGGTTACAACAACAAGACTGTTGATGCAGCAGTTGCCAAGCTCCGCGGAACTCTTCTTTCAGAGAAGGACAAGCTCGCTCAGTACTTAATCGTTGAGAAACAGATCATGGCTGACGCGCTTACTCTTCCAATCTTCCAGCACCCTGGCGTTACTGCAGTAAATAAGAAGCTACAGAACGTCAAGCCAAACCCATTGTCACCACAGTTGGTTTGGAACTATTGGGAGTGGAAGTACTAAAACTAAGGGAGTAAATCCCTAGTTTGAGCCCGAGCTCCTCCAAAAAGGAGCGCAAATAGCAGTAAATTAAGTGGCACCTGGGTAAAATGCCGGGTGCCACTTAATACATGTAGTTAGACATTTATTAAGTATTCGGAAGACTGAAGTCCTGTTAACCACGAGTGGCTGAAGTAGGGGAGACCAGAATGTTCGCTTATATTTTGCGCCGCCTCGGTGCGCTAGTGGTCATTCTCTTTGGTTCAAGTTTCTTGCTTTATAACCTAGCCGCCATTTCCACCGATCCGCTCGCTGAACTTCGCCTCAGCGATGCTCAGAATAAAGAACAATTGATCCTTAATTTAAGTCGAGAGCTACGACTTGATTTACCGCCCCCACTTCGTTACTTCATTTGGTTGCGCGGGGTTCTTGGCGTTTTCGTCGGTAATCCTAATTTTGGACTTACCCGCGAGCAAGAGCCTGTTGTAGAGGCCATTGTTGGCGCGATTCCAACCACTATTCGACTTGTTACCGTTGCCACTTTGGTTGCAATTGTTCTAGGTATTTCGCTTGGAATTACCTCAGCACTTCGTCAATACACTCGTTTCGATTACGGAATGACTTTCTTTGCTTTCCTCCTATTTTCACTTCCAATTTTCTGGGTCGCAGTTTTACTTAAGCAATATCTTGCGATTGACTTCAATGACTTTTTAGTCACGGCAAAGATATCGCCGCCCTGGATAGTAGGATTGAGTGCAGCTACCGGATTTTTTTGGGCTGCGATTATTAGCGGATCACGCAGACGTGTCATCATGATTTTCTCTGGCGTATTTGTAGCAAATTCAATTTTCCTTACAATTCTTAGCGCAACCGAATGGCTTGCTTATCCACGCCTTGGTCCGATTGCGATTGCCGTCTTCGGGGTAGGAATTGCATTTGGAGTTACATATCTTTCAATGGGTCTTTCAGATCGCAATGCTCTGAAAACTACTTTGTTAATGGCTCTGGTCGGAACAATTTCTTACTTCCCGGTCCAGCCACTCCTCGATTCCAATAGGCCGCGAGTGGCCATGCTTGGTCTCTTTGTAGTTCTCCTTATTGTTTCAATTTCTGGCGCCTTTGTTTTCTCTCGAATCGATCGTGGACCGATTATTCGCACCAGCATCATCACTTCAACGCTGATTGGACTTCTAATCTTGCTCGACAAGATGATGCAGAACTGGCGACCATATGTTGAAAGTGATGATGTCAATTACCGTCCGGTAGCAACTATTGGTCAATCGACCATTTGGCTCTCTGAAGTCTCTTTCTGGGTTAGAGTCTTAGATTTTGCCATGCACCTTGTACTCCCAACATTAGCGCTCACTCTCATTTCCTTTGCAGGATATATCCGATTCTCGCGCGGAACTCTTCTCGATGTGCTTAATCAGGATTACATTCGCACTGCGCGCGCAAAAGGTTTGACCGAGCGCACTGTCATTATGCGACATGCATTCCGAAATACTATGATTCCTATGACAACAATTATGGTTGGGGATATCGCAGGAATTGTTGGTGGTGCAATTATCACCGAACGAGTTTTTGCCTGGCAGGGAATGGGAACACTCTTTAATAAGGCGATTAATACTTTTGATCTAAACCTCTTGATGGGCGTAATTATTTTTCTATCAACTTTGGCTATATTGGCAAACTTGGTAGCTGACTTGTTGTACTCGGTACTTGATCCACGTATTCGTGTGGGGGCTGGTAAATAATGGCACGTAAGAAAAAAGAAGTTGAAATTGTTGATGAGGCAAACGAAAATGCCATTCTAAACAAAGAGACTGAAGGTTTAAGCCAAGGTCAGATTGTCTTTCGTCGTTTCATTCGCCACAGAGCCGCGATGATCTCGGTTATTTTTTTATTTTCTCTTATCACCATTGTTTATACATCCCTTGATTGGCGAATCGGAAATAAAGAGAATCCCCTCACCATACCTGGATGGTGGAAGTATGGTTTTGAAGACATGCCAGAGCTTCGCTATGAAGAGTGCCCTGGTGGAACAGTTGGTTGCCCAACAATTGATGCGGTCCCATTTATTGATGGCGATGGGGTATCGCTAGGCGAACACCCCTTTGGTCAGGATGATATAGGGCGCGATTACCTTGCACTCGTGATGCGAGGAGCTCAACGTTCAATTCTCGTTATGTTTATTATCGGAGTAATCGCTGCAACCCTTGGAACTGTTATTGGTTCCGTTGCTGGATACTTCCGTGGCTGGGTTGATGCAATTTTGATGCGTCTAGTTGACTTCATCATTACCGTGCCAGTCATCATTATTGGTTCAGTTATTGGTTTTCATTACGGAAATAAGGGTGCCGCATTTCTTGCGTTACTGCTCGGTCTCTTCACGTGGACAGGATTATCGCGATTGGTACGCGGTGAATTCTTAACTTTACGCGAGCGAGAATTTGTTGATGCAGCTCGCGTCGCTGGAGCTGGAAATCGAAGAATCATTTTCAAGCACATTCTTCCAAATGCTGTTGGCGTCATTATTGTGTCAGTGACCTTGTTGATGTCGGGCGCAATCCTTACAGAGACCGCCTTGAGCTACCTTGGTTTTGGTGTTGTTGCTCCAGATGTCTCACTTGGGCTTCTTATCTCTACCTATCAAGATGCATTCACGACCAGACCATGGCTTTTCTGGTATCCCGGTTTATTTATCATTGCGATTGCACTGTGTATTAATTTTATTGGTGATGGACTTCGTGACGCCTTTGATCCACGTCAACGCCGCCGCTTAAGTCGAAAAGATAAAGCCAAGGCCCGCAAGATGGAATCGCGTGGAGAGGTTGCTTAAGAATGAATAACCTGAGCTACCAAAGCTATTGCGATGAGAGATGCCCCGATCAGTGCTGTACGCTTATTGAATTCGGTACGAAAAGTAATACTGCCTTGAGTATTAAAGCGAGTGAATTGCTCCATGCGAGCGCGAGCGATTGCTGTGGCGGCGCCGGAATCACTTCGGGGGCTCTCTCCAGCTCTTATCATTCCGCTATCTCCAACGCGCATTCCCTTAACTTCATTGGGGTGAACTGTTCTGCTGTGATAGCGACCGGGAGCTTGAGCAGCAAAAGCATGCACCTTCTGTCCACTTGGTCGATGGATGACATACATGGTGTATCTGGCATCAATCTCGCCGATCTCGTGCCATCCGAGTGTGATGGTGTGAAGGGGATTGACAATAGTCAAACCTTCATCATAGAAGATAATTTTAGGATGAATAAAAGTGATATAGAAAAATGTGCTGATGACCAATCCCCAAGCAATGCTGGGCAAGCCACCGCTCAATCCGTAATCAAGAATATTGATGTATGCGAAAGCGCTCACAGCAAAGAATGCGACGAAGGCCATGACAATACCGCTGCGGGGACGAAAGACTTCACGGTTAGTCACACCGACATCTTCTCATGTAAGAAAGGAAGGGCTGCCTAATGTCCCAACCAGTTCTTCAAGTGCGGGACTTCACCGTTGAATTCTGGGTAGATGGCGTTTGGTATCCCGCTGCAATCAAAATGAATTTTGATGTTCATGCCGGCCAAACGCTTGCGATTGTAGGCGAGTCCGGTTCAGGAAAGTCTACCACTGCGATGGGAATTATGAATCTTCTCGCTTCTAATGCCCGCACTTCGGGTAGCGTCAAGGTGAAAGGCGAAGAGATGCTCGGCGCCTCCAAGGCTGCTCTTCGAAAAGCTCGAGGTAAAGAAGTTGCCTATATTTTTCAAGAGCCAATGACTGCTCTAAATCCGGTTTACACAATCGGTTTTCAAATCGTAGAAACGCTTCGCACTCACTTTGATATCGGACCAAACCAAGCTCGTGAGCGTGCCATTGAATTAATTTCCATGGTAGAAATTCCTGAACCGGAGCGATCCTTTGATAAATATCCGCACCAACTTTCTGGTGGTCAGCGCCAACGCGCCATGATCGCCCAATCTTTGGCTTGCGATCCTGGTTTGTTGGTCGCCGATGAACCCACAACCGCTCTTGATGTAACAGTTCAGGCTGAAATTCTTGATTTGATGCGTGGTCTACGCGAGAAGTTGAATTCAGCAATCTTGCTAATCACCCACGATATGGGCGTTGTTGCTGATATGGCTGATGAAATC
>JBMSMQ010000044.1:0-5974 GCA_049421205.1 Candidatus Nanopelagicales bacterium | reverse complement strand
AACGCGGTGATCCGGGCGACTCTTCTTGAGATTAAGGATAGAACAGTGATTATTAAAGATGCAAACTATTCTGGGAAATGGCACGCAGTTGCGAGCGAATTGTGTTCTTTAAGTGTGGGAACTTCGGTTTCACACTTAGATTCTGCTTTCCAACAGCGAGTTCTAAATCTGCATCCAGATGGCGGATTCACAGGACTTGGTACTTCACCAGTTAGAACAATTCTCTTTGACTTCCGTATTCTTTCAGCATCTGGATCTGCGAGAGGAACTGCGGATAATAGTGCACGCGTATAAGGATGCTTCGCATTCTCAAAAATGTCTTTGCGAGAACCAATTTCTACAATTTTGCCAAGATACATCACCGCAACTCGATCACTTATATGAGAAATTACGGAAAGGTCGTGGGCAACAAACAGATAGCTCAAGTCAAACTTGGACTTCAAATCGTCAAGAAGATTGAGAATTTGGGCTTGAACGGAGACATCCAAAGCCGAGACTGGTTCATCGAGTACAACTAATTTCGGACGAGTAATAAGCGCTCGAGCAATCCCAACACGTTGACGTTGACCTCCCGAAAATTCATGAGGGTATCGGTTACCAAATTCGTGAGCTAGACCGCATAGCTCCATCATTTCATCAACACGGGGATCAAGATCGTTTTCCGCCATTTCATGAACAATGAGTGGTTCGCCAATTATCTGGCGTACGGTCATACGTGGATTCAGGGAAGCATAAGGGTCTTGAAATACAATCTGAATATCCTTACGCGTTCTGCGCATCTCTTCTCGTGAGAGATTATTTAGCTGGACGCCCTGAAAATCAATCGTTCCCGAGGTAGGTTCGATGAGTCTCATCAACATACGAGCTGTTGTTGATTTTCCACATCCAGATTCACCAACAAGACCTAATGTTTCTCCCGATGCAATATCAAAAGTGATATCTGAAACGGCATTCACATGGCCAACTGTTCGCTTAAGGATTCCGCGTTGGATTGGAAATTTCTTCACGAGTCCATTCGCACTTAGTAAAGTACTCACGTTAACTTCCTCGCAAAATCCGGCTCGGAAAGACGATGACAACGCGCCGTACGCCCTTTTCCATAACTTAAAAGTTCGGGAGCATTTGAGAAACATTTATCAATGGCAAATTCACATCGTGGCGCAAAAGTGCAACCATCTATCATTTGTCGAGGAGTAGGTGGAGATCCAGGAATTGTGTAGAGCTTCTTTCTTGCTCCAGAATTCATCTTAGGAATGGATTTCATTAATCCCCAGGTATACGGCATAAGTGGTTTATTGAAGATTTCATCGACACTTGCTTCCTCGACAATTCGGCCGCCATACATAACTGCAATGCGATCACACACGCCGGCAACTACTCCTAGATCATGAGTTATTAAAAGAATTGCTACATCTCTCTCACGAGCTAATTTCTCTAATATTTCGATAATCTGTGCCTGAATTGTTACGTCAAGAGCAGTAGTCGGTTCATCGGCTATTAGCAGCTCCGGATTGCAAGACAGGGCCATTGCAATCATGGCTCTTTGTCTCATCCCGCCTGAAAATTGATGTGGATAGTCATCTACTCGCTGATGAGGGTTGGGAACTCCAACGAGTTCCAACATTTCAATAGCCTGCTTCTCTGCTTGCTTCGGCGTAACACGTTGGTGCACTCGAATCATTTCCGCTATTTGGTGTCCGATTGTGTAAACAGGATTCAGTGAAGTCATCGGATCTTGGAAAATCATCGAAATTTCTCCACCACGAATTTCACGCAGTTCGCGCTCAGGTGTAGCGAGTAAATCAATCCCTTTCCAGAGGATTCTTCCCTCTGGATAAATTGCAGGAGGTTTGGGAACTAAGCCAAGAACGCTCATAGCTGTGACGGATTTTCCTGAACCAGATTCGCCCACCAAACCGACAACTTCACCCTTATTCAGTGTCAAGGAGGCTCCATTTATCGCCTTTACTACTCCATCAGAAGTATTGAAATGGACATGAAGATTATCAATGTGTAACAGCGGCGTTGTCACTTTGATCCTCGCAATTTCGGATCGAGAGCATCTCTGAGTCCGTCTCCAATTAAAACAATCGAAAGTGTTAGCAGAACAAGCACAGAACCTGGTATGAAAAATACAAAAGGTTTATCAACTAGATAATTGCGAGATCCTGAAATCATGACACCTAACGAGGGGGTTGGTTCTCGGAATCCCACACCAAGGAATGCGTAGATTGACTCACTCAATATTGCTCCAGCAATCGAAAATGCCAGAACGACAATTATTGGCGGAATAGCATTTGGCCCGACATGACGAAGAATTAATCGCTTTGTTGGCACACCCGTTGCTCGGGCCGCCTCAACATAGTCAAGAGATTTAACTTGCATTACCGAAGCGCGAAAGAGTCGGGTAGTTGAATACCAACCAGTGAGCACAAGCGCAGCAACGATGACCCAGAATGAAGATCCGAATACTGTGATTATTGAAAATCCAATCAAAACAAAAGGAATTACCTGCCAAGTGTCAATAAACCTGCTGATAATCGTATCCACCCACCCGCCGAAATATCCCGCAAGGCCTCCTAGGGCGACACCAACAAAAACTGAAATTAAGGTCACCACAATCGCAACGGTCATAGAGAGCCTAATTCCATTGGTTACGCGCACAAAAATATCTCTTCCCAAATCATCTGTTCCGAGAATATGTCCGGGAGAAAAAGGCCCAACTAAGATTTCAGGTGTTAATTCATCATATTCGTAGGAACTCAAAAGTGGACCAAATATGGCTAGCAGTACTAGAAATACAAGAATAGAAAGTCCTGCTATGGAAATCTTATTTGCAAAGAATCGCTTGCGAACATCCTGCCAATAGCTAAGAGACTCATTGGACGGTGTGGTCTTTCTATTTTTCATGTTGTCACCGCCTTGCCTTCAATTTTGATGCGAGGATCAATCAGTGCATAACTTAAGTCAACAATCAAATTAATAAGTGCTCCAAAGGCAATAACAACTACAGAAAGGCCCAATACAACTGGTGCATCTTGCGAAAGAGCAGAATCAGCGATTGTCGAACCCATTCCCGGGAGTGAAAAAACTTTCTCAGTTTGAACGGCTACTCCGAAAATCGCGATGACAGAAGTTCCATAAACCGTTACTACTGGAATCAATGCATTTCGCAGTGCATGATGAATCCATACTCGGCGTGGTGATAATCCCTTTGCAAAAGCTGTTCGAATGTAATCTGCACGTAAGACTTCAAGCAATGAGGAGCGCAGCATTCGAGCGATAAATGCTGCATCAACGAGCGCTACAACAAAAGCTGGTAGAACAATTCCCTTCCAACCTTCGGTTGGAATGACTCCAAAACTCCATTCTGTCGGCCAAGGTTTGAAGAAATTTAGCCATGCGATATTGAGCTGAAACGGCAGTACTCCGAAAAAATACTGTGCAAGAAGACCAGAAACAAAAACTGGAATCCCTTGAACGCCAACAGTGAAAACCGTTGCGGCTCTATCACCGAGCGAACCGCGCTTAACGGCACTAATAAAACCAACCGTGAAAGCAATGAGTATCTGAATTAGAGCCGCCCAGAACAGCAGTCTGGCGCTCGTTGACAAACCGTCCGCCAAAATCGAATTTACTGATTCCTCATTTTTATAGGAGAAACCAAGATCACCATGAATTAAGTTGTTCCAAAATCGAAAATATTGGGTGGTTACCGGCTGATCAAGGCCATATTTGGCTGTGATGTTGGCAAGAATCTCGGGTGGCAGAGCTTTTTCGCCACTTTTGAGTGAAATTGGATCTCCGGGAATGATGAAGAAGAGAGCAAACATTAACGTGGTTGCAGCCCAGACCACAATCAGCGACTGAATTAGTCGTCGAATAGTGTAGGTGAACATTTAATTTCGCTCTCTAAGTGTTTTTTCAGTTACATATGAAAAGTGAAGGACCGAGAAACGGCCCTTCACTTTTCAATTAAAGATCTAATTAAAGATCCTTATCCCATCTTGACTTCGTCGTAGAAGACCATTCCAAGTGGGGTAATTGGGTAGGTCTGGACGTTTGCACCAACAACGGAGGCAATTCCGCGGTTAACTGTAGGAACGATTACTACATCGTTTACTAGTGCATGACGTTCAGCGCGCTGGTAGCTGGAGTCAGCGAGTGCTTTATTTGTAGAAGCACGAGCTGCATCGACTAACTTATCAAATGTTGCTGACTTATAGCGTTCGAGGTTGTCACCATCGATTGACTTTGAGTGCAGCAATGGGAAGAGGAAGTTGTCAGCGATTGGATAGTCAGCGAACCAACCAGCACGAATCATTTGACCGCCACCCTTACGCATCTTTGAGAAGTAAGTTCCATCCGCAGGGAATGGATCAAGCTTCGCATCAATACCAACATCCTTGAGGTTAGCAATGATGATTGCAGCTACTTTGTCCCAACCAGCGCCATCGTTGTAGGAGAGGCGAATCGGTGACTTAAGTGAGTTACCAAGCTTTTTCCACTGTGCAAAGTCTTTCTTTGCACCAGCAAGATCACGAGATGTGTTTAATCCCTGATTGTTCTTATAACCAGGTAGTCCCGGAGGTAGAAGTCCGCTTGTTGGCTTGCGTGTGCCTTGATAAATGACTGTGGAAATTTGGTCCTTATCAATAGCCTTTGCAATAGCGCTACGGAGCAACTTGTTCTTGGTGCCGCCTACAACTGGATCTTCCCAGTTGAATCCCCAGTAATCAGTTCCGAGAGTGGTCTTGAATCCCTTGGTTCCCCACTTGCCGAGGAGTTCGGTATATCGACCTGCAGGGATAGGACCGTTGTCGCATTGTCCTGAAGCAAATGCGTTATAGGCGGCATTTACATCAGAAGAAATCTTGAATGTGATTTTGGTGAGAGTCGGTTTCTTTCCACCATAACTTGGATTTGGAACCATCACAATTTCGCCACCTGCGCGCTTTGTGATTGCTTTATCCAACATATATGGGCCATTTCCAACTAACTTGGTTCCATCTTCCTCAACCTTAGCTGAGGCGCCTTCCATTGACTTTGGAATTGGAGAGAACACAGAGTGGCTGACAATCGCGGGCCAATCAGTTGTTGCTGAAACCATCTTCACTGTCAAAGTACGAGCAGTGTCATTTGCAACTACGCTCGCGGTTGGGAATGAACCTTTTCCGGTGTTGTAATCCTCCATACCTGCAATGAAGTAAGAGTGATAGGCAACTTCTGAGGCCAACTTAGGATCTACCGCACGCTTCCAACCAGCGACGAATGAGGAAGGTAATACATCTTCGCCATTTGAGAACTTAAGACCCTTCTTGAGCGTAAATACCCAAGTTAGACCTTTGTCTTTAGTTGTCCACTTTTCGGCAACGGCTCCTACGAGTTTGCCATCAGCATCAGTTTCGGTTAGTCCGTCATACAACATGATTGCAGCATTTGCACCGACAAGTGTGCTGGTAAGAGCTGGATCAATAAAGTCTGGCTCACCTGCTGAATAAAGATAGCAATCGGTGAATGTTGTAGTAGCGGCCTTCGCAGGCATGATCTGCCCTGTGAGTGCGAGCGCAGCAGCTACAAGAGCCGCTCCACCACGCACCATCATTGAGGGTTTCTTCATTTAACTAGCTTCCATTCTTTTCGAGGGTTCTAGAACCGACTCTTCGAAGTCGCCGGCTCCAGGTTCGGCATCGGGGATGATGACCGAGCCCGTCATCCTAATTTGCGTAGCCCCCGTGAATCAATATGCGGTTTCAGGCAGCGCGAACTAGGTGCGAATCCACCTACAAATACGTACTCTTAGCCGACCTCGAAGTCGAGAGAACGGAAAAGCCTTTGTCGAATAATATTGATGCAGATTTCTTAACTCTCCCACTCACGTCGGTATCTGATGCAGCTATCTCAACTGGAACTTCACTAGGCGCCTCTCATGTCGATGTTCGTATTGAGCGAACTCGAACAGGTCTTTTGGCGC
>JBMSMQ010000043.1:0-6303 GCA_049421205.1 Candidatus Nanopelagicales bacterium | reverse complement strand
CCAATTGGCACGAAGTCGATCTTCTATGACAGCTGGGGCCACATTTTTGCCACCAGCGGTAACAATGAGTTCCTTCTTTCTTCCCGTGATGAAAAGATAACCTTCAGCATCAATTTGGCCAATGTCACCCGTATGAAACCAACCGTTGACATCAATTGCTTCGCTGGTAGCTTTGTCATTATGCCAGTAACCCTTGAAGACGTGGGGACCTTTGATGAGCACCTCACCGTCATCTGCAATACCTAAAGTGACGCCAGGAATGGCTCTTCCAACCGAACCAACTTTCAACATTGTCGGGCGATTCACCGTAGACGCGGATGATGTTTCAGTAAGTCCGTATCCTTCGAGAATTGTCAGACCAATTCCTCTAAAGAAGTGACCAAGCCGTTCGCCGAGAGCGGCTCCACCGGAAACGGACCATTTCACATTTCCACCCATTGCATTTCGTAGCTTCTTGTAAACGAGCTTGTCGAAAATTCCATGTTTCACCTTGAGACCTACTGGAACTTTGCCTGCGGCGAGTGCTCTGGAATATTCAATTGCCACATCTGCTGCTTGATTGAAAATCTTTTCCTTACCCTCAGTTGTTGCTTTTTGTTGCGCCGAGTTGAAGACTTTCTCAAAGACACGAGGCACTGCGAGCAAGAAGTTTGGCTTGAATACTGCGAGATCTGCAACGAGATTCTTGATGTCAGGAGCGAAGGCAACCTTTAGTCCTGTTTCCACCATTGCGATTTGAATGATTCGTCCAAATACATGCGCAAGTGGGAGGAAGAGAAGTGTTGAGGTCGCACGGTCAGCAAACACCTCCGGCACTGCCGTTGTCACATTTCGGACAAGAAATAGGAAGTTACCGTGCGTAACAACACAACCCTTAGGTCGTCCTGTCGTTCCAGAGGTGTAAATAATTGTTGCAATGTCCTCAGGTGTTACTTTCGCGCGTCGAGCGTCAATATCTGCATCAGAAATCCAAGTGCCACTTGATTTCAATTCGTCAATTGCTCCACGATCAATCGACCATGAATGCTTCAAACTTGGCATCGCACTTCTCAGGTCATTCACCATATTCCAATGACTGTCGGCTTCGACAATGATTGCGACCGATTCCGAATCATTGACAATCCATTGCAATTGTTCGTGGCTTGAAGTTTCATACACTGGAACTGTTACGGCACCTGCGTACCAAATAGCATAGTCCAAAAGCGTCCATTCGTAGCGAGTTCGTGACATTAACGCGACTCTGTCGCCAGGCTCAATGCCTGCAGACTGTAAGCCCTTAGCAACGGCACGGACTTCTGCTAGAAATTGGGCTGAGGTCAATTCAAGCCACTGAGCGTCGATTCGATTCACGATTGCTGGTGTCGAGGGTTGTTTCTGCGCGTGAACAAGCAGAGCGTCTGTGAGACTTCCTGAAACTGGATAGAGTTCTAATTGTGGTTCGGTGTATTGCTGCACGAAGGCCTCCCGGTATGTTTGGCAGAACTTAGCCAACGTCTGTTCTTTCTGCCATTAGTGGGTGTAATTTTTATCTACCGGCAAGTAGCCTCGGGAAGGCTGGGAAATTACAGTTGGGCTATGGCAAGTCAAACCCTTCTTATCCACGCTCCAATTTCGTCCGTTTTCCAGATTTTGGCACATGTTGAGTCGTATCCCTCATGGATGGATGGGGTCAATGAAATTCAGGTGATGAGGATTGATTCCGATGGGAGACCAATCGAACTTGCGATGACACTTGAAGGGATGGGCTTCCGCGACACTCTTACGCTTCAATATCTCTGGGGAGAACATCATGTTTCTTGGTCCCTGCTGAACGCAACGATGGTGACAAAGCTACACGGTACATTTAACCTACAGCAGCAAGGAAGTGACACTCTTGTTGATTATCAACTTGATGCGGATATCAACGTTTCAATTCCTACATTTATGAAACAAGCAGGTATCTCTAATATTGTGAAAGCGACTGTCCAAAACCTCAAGGCACGATGTGAGCAGTAATCAAACATCAGAGTGGTGGCTTTCAAGTGGACCACCACAGCCTGAAAAGCCGTCAGGTGATAAACCTGAGTCAAAGGAGCGAGATTTTCTGATAACTCCAGAAGTAGTCCAAGCAGGATTAAATATGGCATCAGGATTCGTTGATGGCGTAACTAGAATTTTGAGTCAAAGTCCAGGTGAAGTAATCCATGACGTTCGAACGTGTGGAGTATGCCCGATATGTGTAACGCTCAACGATATCAAGAAGTTTGATCCTGAATTAGCAACGCTCTTTGAAAGTGCTTTGCAGGGAGTCACACATAGCTATGAAAAACTCAAAAGTCGCTTACCTGAACTCATGGAACCCCTTTCTAAGGTGGTAGTTGAGTCACTCGTGCAGTCTTTTCTGAAAGGTCGATTTTCATGACTTTACATATCGGTATAGATGTTGGCGGAACAAAAATTGCAGCCGGATTAGTCAACGAATCAGGCGAAATAGTTCGAGATTTACGAGTTGATACTCCACGCACTTCAACAGTCGAAATTCTGGATGTGCTTTGCAATGTAATACTAGAACTTAAAAAGGAAGCGCCTTCTGCGAATGTTTGTGTAGCAGTTCCAGGGTTTGTATCTAAAACTAACGACGTAGTGCTCATTACTCCCAATCTGCCACTTCGTAATCTCAACCTGCGAGAGGAAGTAAACAACCGAATCGGGGAGCAAATCACTGTAGAAAATGATGCGAATGCGGCAGCCTGGGGGGAGTACCTCTTTGGCGCAGCACAAGGATTTGAAAACGTTGTGATGCTCACTATTGGCACTGGATTAGGTGGCGGATTGGTGTTACACCATCAGTTATTCAGAGGGAGCTTGGGACTCGCCGCTGAAGTGGGTCATATGACTATTACTCCCGATGGTTTGCTCTGCGGATGTGGTCAACATGGGTGTTGGGAGCAGTATGCGAGTGGAAACGCACTTGTTCGCACTGCTCGCGAATTAGCAAGTGCTACACCTGATGCTGCCGGATTACTGCTATCGATAGGCGATGGAAGTATTGATGGAATTCAAGGGCACCACATCACGAAGGCCGCATTGATTGGATGTGATGTGGCACTTCGCTCGTATCAAGAACTTGGTAAGTGGTTAGGGCAAGGAATCGCCAATCTCACCGCGTTACTCGATCCTGATATTTTTGTACTCGGTGGCGGTGTAGCGGATGCTGGAAACGCGTTGCTACTGCCCGCGATTGATTCTCTGAATTCACATCTCACTGCAAAAAACTTCAGAAGCACACCAGAAGTACGGGTAGCCAGGCTTGGAAACGAAGCGGGTATCGTTGGGGCATCCGCATTGGCGAGAGGTTAACGTGCTGTACTGGATACTCAAAGTAGTTTTTCTCGGCCCACTTATTCGTCTCCTATATCGTCCGAAAATTATTGGCAAAAAGAATATTCCGCGACGTGGTGCGGCAATCATTGCTTCAAATCATCAATCGTTTTCTGACTCAATTTTTCTTCCACTTGCAGTTCCAAGAAAGATTACCTTTTTGGCAAAAAGTGAATACTTCACGGGACGAGGCATCAAAGGCTTTTTCACCAAGATGTTTTTTGCGGGCGTAGGTCAGGTTCCAATTGACCGAAGTGGTGGCAGAGCATCTGAAGCTGCAGTGCTTACAGCCGTTCAAATTCTTAATTCTGGAAGACTTCTAGGGATATATCCAGAAGGAACCCGTTCTCCAGATGGCCGTCTTTATCGTGGTAGGACTGGCATAGTCCGTATTGCTTTGGAAGCAAACGTCCCAATTATTCCTGTTGCACTTAAGGGAACATTTGATATTCAACCAACGGGAACTCTTATTCCCAAGATTAAGCGGGTCACGATTACTTTCGGGGAGCCTATGTATTTAGAAGACTTTCAAGGAAAAGAAAAAGACCTTGGCGCTCTGCGCGATGCAACGAACTTGGTTATGCAACAAATCCAAGCACTTGGTGGGCAAACCTATGTTGACATTTACGCAACAAAAGCTAAAGAAGCCTTACAGGAACACCCAACTGACAGTCAAGAAACAGAGACTAGTGAATAATTGATTGTCCCTGTGGCTGCCCAATGTCATTCAGTAGGTCTTTAAACCAAGGGTTGGCTTCAATTCGAAATGGCTTTCCACCTTTGATGCGATCAAATTCGATTGCTCTCAGTTCACCGGATCTCTCTTCATCATGACCAACAAGTCCACTGATTCCTGCAAGCGCTGCATCAACTGCAATTTGAACACAGTCTCGAATCAACTTTAGATCGGTCTCGTTTGCCGGGGCTGAACGGGCAAAGTAACCACTTTTTTGAACAAGTACTTTCTCAGCACCAATCATCGGTCCAAATTGTTTGCCAAACCAATTTCCAGGATTAATCAAATCGATTTTTACATGCCCGAATGCATCTCGTGGAACATCTTCACCGCGTGCAATCATTTCTTCGACTATTGCATCAACGCCAGCTCCTTCCGATAAGAAGATATTGACGTTTCCTTGTTGCGCGAGAATTTCTTGAAGACGTTGTGCTTCGCTTTGTAGGTCAACAGCTACTTCTGGAACATAGACCGCGTGGATATCTCGGCGAGATTGAGGAACGCCGAACTCCTCAAGCCACTGATAGTCCTTGAGGCGTTGTCGATAGGAGAGAGCCGTTGCTGCAGTTAACCAACCTGAATGCCTTCCCATAACCTCATGGATGACTAACATATTTGGATTTGAAGAATGTTCCGAAACAACATTGGCAAAGAAACGTGCGCCCTCATCCGCAGCAGTCCATGCGCCCAAACTTTGGGCGATAGGCACAATATCGTTATCGATGGTTTTTGGAAGTCCAACGACTGTCAATGGGTAATTGTTTTGTTGTAAAAAAGCGGCAAGGTCAGCTGCTGCAGTGTTCGTGTCATCGCCGCCAATTGTGTGTAAAACATCAACTCCGTCCGCTACTAATTGATCAGCCGCCACTTGTTGAGGATCTTCACCTTCTTTGACAAGTCCACGTTTCACACAGTCTGCAATATTCGTTAGTTTGACGCGTGAGTTATTGATTGGACTACCACCAAACTCATGGAGAAGGTGCGCCTTCCGTCGAACTTGTGGTGTGACGTGCATACTCTCGCCACGCAAGAGTCCCGCGTATCCACCGTAATAGGCAATGATCTCAACATCTGGTGCAAGTTCTGTGTAACGCTCAATTAATCCACCGACAGCCGATGATAGACACGGCGCAAGACCACCCGCAGTTAGTAGAGCAACTTTCTTGACACTCATAACAACCTTTCCAATGGCTTACGCTAATAACGATTCATCTTTGTCTGCCACTGTGGTTACTACGAAAGGTTCGGTACGCTACGAGCGTGAATCCTCCTGCATACTCAACTTGGCCAGAACTACCTGCGCTTCAGCAACCTGAGTGGCCCGATCTTCAATCTCGGGACAAAGCAGTACAAAAACTGGCCCAGGTTCCACCGCTGGTTTTCGCTGGTGAATGTGACACGTTGACGGCACGGCTTGCTGATGTTGCTGAAGGTAAATCTTTTGTACTTATGGGTGGAGATTGCGCTGAAACGTTTGCTTCGAACACGGCAGACTCGATCAAAGCTCGACTTCAAACAGTACTCCAGATGGCCATTGTTTTGACATATGGTGCGAGTATGCCGGTGGTCAAGGTTGGGCGTATGGCAGGGCAATACTTCAAACCACGATCAAACTCCACTGAAACCAGAGATGGAGTGACACTTCCTTCTTACAAAGGGGATGGAGTCAATGACCTTGAATTTAACCTAGCGGCCCGCACCCCAAATCCGATGCGGCTTGTGGATGCATATCACGCTTCGTGTGCAACGTTGAACCTTGTACGAGCTTTTACGCAAGGTGGATTTGCAGATTTGCGCATGGTTCACTCATGGAATCAAAGTTTTGTCCTAGATTCGTCGGTCGGCCAACACTACGAACGTGTAGCGCGAGAGATTGATCGTGCGCTTTCCTTTGTTTCAGCAACCGGAAGAGATCCAGAGGAGTTTCGCAGAACTGAATTTTTCGCAGCCCATGAAGCGTTGGTATTGGACTATGAAAAACCACTTGTTCGAGTTGATTCAAGAACAAATTTGCCCTATGCCGTTTCGGGTCACTTTGTGTGGATTGGTGATAGAACTCGCCAATTGGATGGCGCACATATTGATTTCGCCTCACGAATCCAAAACCCCATCGGCGTTAAATTGGGCCCTTCAACCACTGCAGAAGACGCATTGGCTTTAGCCCGTAAGTTAAATCCGAACAAAATCCCAGGTCGCCTTACGTTCAT
>JBMSMQ010000042.1:0-6364 GCA_049421205.1 Candidatus Nanopelagicales bacterium | reverse complement strand
AGAAAACCTACGATCCACGTGCGTATGGCAAGTTAGCAGAAGCAGGAATGGCCGCTCGCGTTGTTCGTGCCTGTGAAGATTTGCGCTCTACAGGCACCAAACTGAAGTAACGCACTCACTCGGATCGGAGCAAAAAATGCCTGCAATAGTTGTGCTTGGCGCCCAATGGGGCGATGAAGGCAAGGGCAAAGCAACCGATTTACTTGGCGAAAGAGTTGATTACGTTGTTCGCTACCAAGGTGGCAATAACGCTGGACACACCGTAGTGATTGGTGATCAGAAATTTGCACTTCATTTACTTCCAAGCGGAATTCTTTCTCCAAATACAACCTCAGTTATTGGTAATGGTGTCGTCATTGACCCAGGGGTGCTGTTTACTGAAATTGATGCCTTAAATGAACGTGGGATTGACACATCGAATCTTGTGATTAGTTCAAATGCCCATTTGATTACAAGTTATCACGTCACGCTTGATAAAGTGACTGAACGTTTTCTTGGAAAATCGAAAATCGGAACAACAGGTCGAGGAATTGGACCGACGTATGGTGACAAAGTAGCTCGCGTTGGAATCCGAGTCCAAGATCTTTTCGATGAGAAAATTCTTCGCGCAAAAGTTGAAGGTGCGCTTGTCAACAAAAATCAAGTACTTGTCAAAGTGTTTAACCGTCGCGCAGTTGAGGTTGATGTAGTTGTCGAAGAACTACTCGGTTTTGCTGAGCGACTTAAGCCATATGTTAAAGACACTGTATTGTTATTGAACAATGCACTTGAAGCAGGCAAGACTGTGTTACTTGAAGGCGGACAAGGAACACTGCTCGATGTTGATCACGGTACCTACCCATTTGTCACTTCATCAAATCCAACAGCGGGTGGTGCATCAACAGGTTCAGGTATCGGCCCTACAAAAATCACGCGCGTGATTGGCATCCTTAAGGCATACACCACTCGAGTCGGCTCCGGTCCTTTCCCAACAGAATTACTTAATGACGATGGTGAAAAACTACGTCAGATTGGTGGGGAACGTGGAGTGACAACAGGTCGCCCACGTCGCTGTGGCTGGTTTGATGCGCCAATTGCTCGCTATGCCACACGTGTGAACGGACTAACTGATTTCTTCCTCACCAAACTTGATGTCTTAACCGGCTGGGATGAGATTCCTGTGTGTGTTGCTTATGAAATTGATGGACGACGGGTAGACGAACTACCTTCATCACAAACAGATTTCCACCATGCAAAACCAATCTATGAAATGTTGCCTGGTTGGAAAGAGGATATTTCCGGAGCAAAAACACTTGCTGATCTACCAAAGACTGCGCAGGATTATGTGAAATTCCTAGAAGATATGTCGGGGGCTCCAATTAGTGCTATTGGTGTTGGCCAGGACCGAAACGCGACTATTGTTGTGCGTGACTTAATCAACTGAGGTGAAATATGGTGAACAATCCAGACGAAGGTAAGTACGTCCTCGATTTAGATCGAAATTACGTATTTCATTCCTGGTCCGCTCAAGCAACCCTCAATCCATTGGTTGTGTCAAAAACAGAAGGTTCATATGTTTTTGACTACAACGGCAACAAACTACTTGATTTCTCGTGCCAATTGGTAAATACCAACATTGGACATCAGCATCCGAAAGTTGTTGCTGCAATTCAGGCTCAAGCGGGAGAAATGGCGACCATCGCACCACAACATGCAATCAAAGTGCGCGGTGAGGCAGCAAAGCGAATTGTTGATCTTCTACCAACTAAATTCAATAAAGTATTTTTCACAAACGGTGGCGCCGACGGAATTGAAAATGCGATTCGTATGGCTCGTATTCATACCAACCGAACAAAAGTATTGAGTTTCTATCGTTCGTACCACGGCAATACCGGTTCTGCGATTAATGCCACAGGTGACTGGCGACGTTGGCCAAATGAATTCTCAACAGGGCATGTTCATTTCTTTGGACCATTTCTTTATCGCTCTGCTTTCTCTGCGACAAGTGAAGCAGAAGAGACAGCGCGTGCACTCAAACACCTAGAAGATGTCATTACGTTTGAAGGCCCGCACACCATTGCGTGTGTTGTTATTGAATCAGTGGTTGGCACAGCAGGTGTCATTGTTCCACCTCCTGGTTATCTCAAAGGCGTGAAAGAACTCTGTGAGAAACATGGGATTGTGTATATTGCTGACGAAGTAATGAGTGGTTTTGGTCGAACTGGAAAATGGTTTGCATTTGAGCATTTTGGTGTTGAACCTGATTTGATTGTGTTTGCAAAAGGTGTGAACTCCGGTTATATCCCACTCGGTGGAGTTGTCATCAGTGATGAAATTGCAGCTACTTTTGATAACAAAGTATTCCCAGGTGGACTTACTTATTCGGGTCACCCCATTGCAACAGCTGCTGCTGTTGCCACAATCGATGCGATGAAAGAAGAAGGAATTGTTGAAAATGCCGCACGCATCGGTAAAGACATATTAGGTCCAGGACTTCGAGCGCTTGCTGATAAATACCCAGTAATTGGTGAAGTTCGAGGACTTGGCGTTTTTTGGGCGCTAGATCTAGTGAAAGATAGAGCCACCCGAGAGCCAATCGCTCCACCCGTTGGACCTTCAGAATATATGCCGAAACTCGTAGGTGAGCTCAAACAACATGGTCTTTTGCCATTCTCTGTAGCGAACCGAATCCACGTAGTCCCTCCCTGCAATGTCAGTGATGAAGAGGCCAAAGCAGGTCTTGCTATCTTGGACGAGGTATTTTCGAAGGTGAAACCCTAAATTTTATTCCAGAGGTGGATGTATTGAAATTGTTCACCTTGTGTTCACCTTAAGGTTGCCAGAAGGTTAAGTTTCTGACCTAACTTTGCCACTTAGGTAAACGACAAAGGATTGGTATGCGAAAACTACAGATCGCCCTCGTCGCAGCAGCAGGACTTCTGCTCGCAGCTTGTGGGGGCACAAACTCAGGCACTGGCTCTGAAATCAGAATCGATGGTTCCTCAACAGTAGCTCCACTAACAGCAGCTGCAGGTGAACTCTTCCGCGAATCAAATCCGGATATCAATGTGTCCGTCGGAACATCTGGCACAGGTGGCGGCTTTGCAAAATTCTGTGCAGGTGAAACAGACATCAACAATGCTTCACGTGAAATCAAACCAGAAGAAGCAGCAATCTGTGATGAGAACGGAATTGAGTTCGTCGAAATCGCAGTTGCAAACGATGCACTCACAGTTGTTGTGAACAAAGAAAATACATGGGCAACATGTCTCACAGTTGAAGAATTAAAAACTATCTGGTCACCAGAATCAGAAGGAACAATTACATCCTGGTCACAGGTGCGATCAAGTTTTCCAGATGAACCACTTGAACTTTATGGTGCAGGAACAGACTCTGGAACCTTTGATTACTTCACTGATGCAATTAATGGTGAAGAAGGAGCATCGCGTACTGACTACAATCCAACTGAAGATGACAATGTCACCGTTCAGGGTGTCAGTGGATCAAAGGGTGCTCTTGGATACTTTGGTTTCTCCTACTATGAAGAAAACATGGATAAGTTGAATGCAGTACAGATCGATGGTGGAAATGGCTGTGTTGGACCATCTTCTGAGGCAGCCCAAAATGGCACCTATACGCCACTTTCTCGACCTCTCTTCATCTATGTTTCGAAGCAGGCAGTTCAGGCGAACGCCAACGTGCTCGCTTTTGTAGACTTCTACGTGGAAAACGATGATGCGATTACTGAACGTGCACTCTTCGTACCACTCAGTGAAGAACAAAAAGCAGCAGCTCGCGCGGCAGCTGACGAACTGTAAGGAAGTCAATGGCGAACTTCTCGCTTGCACCAACGTCAAAGCGCAGAGGTGAAAAAGTTGTTCGAGGATTTCTCTTCGCAGCAGCGGGACTATCTGTTGTTGTAACGATTGGAATTCTTGCATCACTTCTCATCCCGGCTGTTGCGTTCTTGCGAGAAGTTCCCATTATTGAATTTCTCACCGGCACTCGCTGGGCTCCCCGATTTGAACCAGCGAGTTTCGGCGTTTTACCACTCGTTGTTGGAACACTTTGGACCACAGTGATTGCGCTATCTGTCGCAGTTCCCATAGGTCTTGGAATTGCGATTTTTCTTTCAGAATATGCGTCTCGCAAGAATCGAAAGTTCATCAAACCTGTGATTGAACTTCTCGCTGGAATTCCAACAGTGGTGTATGGATTCTTCGCACTTGAATTCTTTACCCAAACCATTTTGAAAGAATGGCTCAGTCTCGAAGTTGGCTCTTTCAGTGTGCTATCGGCGGGATTCGTCATGGGTATCATGATTGTGCCAACGATTGCATCGATCTCAGAAGATGCACTCAATGCTGTGCCACAAGGACTTCGACAAGGTTCGTTTGCACTTGGTGCGAACAAGATGCAAACTACTATCAAAGTGGTTATTCCTGCAGCACTCTCAGGAATTGCAGCAGCCATTGTGCTTGGAATTTCGCGTGCAGTAGGGGAAACAATGATTGTTTCGCTTGCTGCAGGAAATCGACCTAATATTTCACTGAATCCACTTGAAGGTGCACAAACAATGACTGGTTTTATTGCGAACGCTGCACTTGGTGACTCTCGAGTAGGTTCAGTGGAATACAACACCCTCTTTGCAGTGGGTGCATTACTCTTCCTTCTCACCTTACTTATCAATATGATCAGTATTCGCCTGGTTCGAAAGTTTAGACAGGCCTACTAATGACAACGTTGATAAATAAAACAAACCATGAGCGCACTCCAGCGGCCCTTATTTTCCTTGGACTTCTCTGGTTTTCACTCTTCACAGCAGCTACATTTCTTATTATTTTGTTTGGAAGTTTGTTGCTTGATGGGTTCAGCAGACTTAATGGTGATCTCTTTACCCAATACAACAACACTGTTCCAGTAGAAGCTGGCGCACGTGCCGCAATTTTGGGAACTTTGTTTGTTGTATCAGTTGCAGCACTGATGACAGTACCTGTTGGAATTATGGCGGCGATTTATCTTGAAGAATTTGCTGATAAGCGAAACAGATTCAACCGTTTCATTGAGTTGAACATTCAAAATCTATCTGCTGTACCAGCAATTGTTTTTGGTATGTTGACGTTAGGACTATTGCAATTACTTGGGTTTAGCAATAAGAACATTGTCTTTGGTGGTTCACTTGCACTTGCGCTTCTTGTTATGCCAGTGATCATTCTGACCACGCGCGAAGCACTCCGTGCTGTCCCACAAGAAATCAGAGCAGGTTCGCTCGCTCTTGGAGCAACTGAAATACAAACAACATTCAGACAAACTCTTCCTGCAGCAATCCCAAGTATTGCAACCGGAACTATCCTTGCAATTTCTCGTGCAATTGGTGAGGCCGCACCTCTCCTTCTCCTTGGTGCACTTGTTTTCATCACCTATGATCCAAATGGTCTTCTAGCAGGCTTCACCACCTTACCTATTCAAATCTTTGGTTGGTCCTCCGCACCGCAAGCTGAATTTAAGACGCTTGCAGCCGCTGCAAGCGTCTTGCTCCTGGCTATTTTGTTGATGATGAATGGTCTTGCGATTTATATCCGTAACAAGTTCGAAAGAAAGTGGTAGTCATGGACGTCAAAGTCGGTAGCAACCAAACTGGTGATAAGTCAGTGGTTATGCAACTTCAGAACTTGAATGTTTCGTATGGTGCGATGCGAGCGGTCAGAGAAGTATCACTCGATATCTATGAGAATGAAATCACCGCATTCATTGGTCCTTCAGGTTGTGGTAAATCTACAGTCATTCGATCCCTGAATCGAACAAATGACTTGATCGAAGGCGCAAAGATTGAAGGTAAAGTTCTCTATCGAGGACTTGATCTCTATGGAGAAGATGTAGATCCGATTGAAGTAAGAAGACGAATTGGAATGGTTTTTCAAAAACCGAATCCATTCCCAAAATCAATCTTTGACAATGTCGCTTATGGTCCACGTGTGATTACAAAAAACCTCTCGAAATCACAAACTCAAGAGATTGTTGAACAATCACTTCAGCGCGCAGGTCTTTGGGATGAAGTAAAGAATGATCTTGATAAAAATGGCTTCGCTCTCTCTGGTGGACAACAACAGCGTCTATGCATTGCGCGTGCTATCGCAACAAATCCAGATATATTGCTTATGGATGAGCCTTGTGCTTCACTTGATCCAATTGCAACTTCCATTATTGAAAGTTTGATGATGGATTTAGTAAAGGACTACACAGTCGTGATTGTTACTCACAATATGCAGCAAGCTGCACGTGTATCAGATCGCACTGCCTTTTTCACCGCTGAAATTGACCAAAATGGTGAACGTTATGGCTACCTAGTTGAAATTGATGACACCGAAAAAATGTTTATCAACCC
>JBMSMQ010000041.1:0-6400 GCA_049421205.1 Candidatus Nanopelagicales bacterium | reverse complement strand
TCCACTTCGTTGCCATTCATACCAGCCGATTGCTGGGATAATGCAACGGGATTCCTTGAAACTATCCCTGAAAGACGGCTTTTCGGCTGCAGTTTCACTTCGAGCATTTATCATCTTTGCTTGCATCGAAGCATCCTTCGCCCAGCGCGGAATCAATCCCCACGATGCCACGCGAAGTTTCCTCTGTTCACCTTTTTCATCAATGACGTAGACAGATGTCGTCGGGGCCACGTTGAAATTTGTTGCAAGCTGTTCGGTATCTCTCGCCCACGCTTCATAGTAGATTCCAAGTGCATCTTTATCAACGGGCAAGGCATAACGACCACACATAGGCGCAACTCTAAAGCGATAACCTGCCCCTGTGAGAGATACTGTATGGAAAGCACCAACTGTGAACTCACCCGTTAATGCTGATTTGAAGATCCCAGGTTCCAAATCCCAAACGAATCGAGCACTTGTTCTTGCGGCTCTATCTGAGGGCTCAAGCACAATCACCAATCCACTCATTGCTCGTGACACACTTTTGATGAAGACGGCCCTTGAATCTCTTGGAACGACAATTGAAGAATCTTCACATTCTTGGCACGTTACACCACAAATACTGCAAGGAGACAGAACTATTGACTGCGGGCTTGCTGGCACAGTGATGCGGTTTCTACCAATTGTCTCTGCACTTGCAATGGGTGACACGTTATTTGACGGTGACCTCCAAGCTCGGCAACGTCCAATGGGTGTAACAATCGAATCTCTTCGACAACTTGATATCGACGTTTCAAATACCGACAGCAGGTTACCTTTTACTGTTCATGGAAAGGGGTCTGTAACAGGGAGAGGAGTTGAAATTGATGCTTCAGAATCAAGTCAATTTGTTTCTGCTCTTTTGCTAGCGGGTGCACGGTTTCGAAATGGAATTGAAATTCACCATCGCGGTGAAATTATTCCTTCGTTACCTCATATTGATATGTCTATCTCAATGTTAGAAAAACATAACGTGCAAGTCGAATGCATTTTTGATTCCTCAGAAGATATCAAATGGAAAATTGAACCTTCAAAAATCCTTGCCCACAATTGGGAGATCGAACCTGACTTATCGAATGCTTTACCTTTTTTGGCCGCCGCAATGGTGACTGGAGGTAGCATCACAATTCGAGATTGGCCACAGCAAAGTACGCAACCCGGATGGAAAGCACCACAGTTGTTACAAAAAATGGGAGCAGTTTTTCGGTTAGATGATGCTGGGCTCACTCTGCATGGCCCTGAATCAATCAATGGCATTGATGAGAATCTTTCAGATGTTGGGGAGCTCACACCGGTATTGGTCGCACTTGCTGCGCTTGCTGACGCACCCTCACATTTTTATGGCATTAGTCACTTGCGTGGGCATGAAACAAATCGACTTGAAGCCCTCACCCTTGAGTTTACAAAGTGTGGTGGAAACGTGGTAGAAACTGCAGACGGATTGAAAATTATCCCGTCAAAACTTCACGGATCAGAATTCGAAACCTACAACGACCATCGAATGGTGATGACTGCGAGCGTGCTGGGATTAGTGATACCTGAGATACACATTGTCAATCCAGATACAGTTTCAAAGACATTGCCCGAATTTCGGAAACTTTGGTCTTCAATGTTAGGCATAGACCATGCACTTTGAGCATGAGCCGACGGAACGATCGCGAGGTAGAAGAAGCAAGCTGCAACCTACCTACAAAGATGCTACTGAGGGTTTCGTTACTGTTGTCGATCGAGGTAGGTTCACAGTCGCACTTGACTTTGATACCTCAACACCTCGATTCGTCTATGCAATAAAGTCTAGAAATCTAGGTCGAAAAGGCGTCATAGTTGGAGATTACGTCAAACTGATTGGTGATCTTTCTGGAAACAAAGATACGTTGGCGAGAATTGTTGAAATTCAAGAACGAAGAACTCTGCTTCGAAGAACTTCCGACGATGTAGACAGTGAAGAGAAACCGATAGTCGCAAATGCTGACTATGTTGCAATTGTGCAGGCACTTAAGGACCCAGAACCTCGAATCCGATTTATCGATCGATGTGTCGTAGCGGCACTCGCAGAAGGAATTCAGCCAATAGTAGTTTTTACAAAAAGTGATCTTGCAAATGACCGGGAGATGAGAAACATCCTAGACGGCATGGATATTGAAATATTCACTGTCAACAAAAGCGAAGGTCACGACAGGTTGCGAAGTTTCTTGCAGGGGCATCGAACAGTATTCATCGGGCATTCTGGCGTAGGAAAGTCAACTTTGGTCAATAGCCTGACGCCCAATGCCGAGCAGCTCACAGGCGATGTTAATGATGTCACAGGGCGAGGTCGTCACACCACAACTGCAGCATTTGCGATTCAAATAAATGGTAGCGGTTGGATCATTGATACACCGGGTGTTCGCGGTTTTGGACTTGGCCACATTGATCCAGACGATGTCATTGATTTCTTCCAAGACCTTATTGAAGGAACCACTGATTGTCCGCGAGCCTGCAATCATCTCGATAGTACATGTGCTCTTGATGACTGGGTGAAAACTCATCACATCCACACAGCCCGCCTTGATTCATTGCGGAGACTTCTGAAATCACTTTCTAGTGAATTTTAGGGTTTTTGATCACCATACTCAGTGTAATCTTTAATTCCTTGCCAATGACTCTTGGCTCCTGTGTGACCTGTCCAAAGGGTGAAAAGCAAAATACCAACACTTACAATTACCAAAAGACCTTTCGCTAGTGGTGCAAACCACCACTTGCTGTTACTTCTTCGCTGCACTGACCTGTTGTAGATAAAAACGAGTATCAAAAAGCCCAAGACCAAAAGTGGATATAGATTGCCAGCATTCAAGTGGCCAGTTTCTTCAATTGACTCATAACCAATTCTTGATGCGAGTGCTTCACCTGATAGGCGAGATGAAATTGAGATGAGGAGAAGGAGGACGCCGAGTACAAGCGCATTTCGTTGGATGGGGCGATTCTTAATCGCTCGATAGGCTGTGTAGAGAGCAAAAATCGGGACAAGTACAACTACTCCATGCACGACAAGCGGATGTAACGGCAAGCCAAAAAACAAGTCAAAAAAACGTGATGCAGACTCAAGAAACTCCACAGGAAAACACTATTCAGATACGTACATTATGCCTATGGAAAAGCGTGTATACCAACACGAATTAATAGCAATTGTCCGAAATTTAGCTGATATTGCTGATTCGATATCGATGAAGTACGCGAAGGATAAATCTCTGGCAGTTGAAATGAAGGGTGACCTCACACCTGTCACGCGGGCCGACCAAGAAGTCGAATTAGCGCTTCGAGATGAGATTATGTCAATCACACCGGATCTAGCCATTGTTGGAGAAGAGTTCAACCCCCAGACTCCTACATCAGATAGTTACTGGGTGATAGATCCAATCGATGGCACAAAGAACTTTGTACGCGGTGTGCCCGTGTGGGCAACATTAATTGCATATGTGGAATGTGGGATTTCACGTTTTGGAATGGTGAGTGCACCGATGCTCGGACGACGATGGTGGGGATCCGTTGAATCAGGATCGTTTACCTCAGATATCGATGGAACTGAACGCCAAATCGCAGTTTCATTGACGGAGAATCTGAGTGAAGCATCGTTTTCATATTCCGATGATGCTGATTGGAAACAATTTGGTAAAGAGAATCAACTTAAAGAATTGAAGGCACATACTTGGCGTCAACGAGCATACGGAGATTTTTGGTCACATATGCTCGTTGCAGAAGGTTCAGTTGATATCGCAGCTGAACCACGTCTTGCACTCTGGGACGTGGCAGCACTTATTCCAATTGTTGAGGGCGCCGGTGGAAGCATTACCGGCATTCAAGGTGAGTCTCCATTGTCGAGCAATTCTGCTTTTACGTCGAACGGAAGACTGCATTCGCAACTTCTACAGGTTTTCAATTCAGATTGAAGTGCCTCCTCCGATACCATCTTCCATAGATATTGGAGATTCGTGAGTATTTTTACACTGCTTGACCTTGCATCAATTGCAATCGGTGCACTTTTTGGGTCAGCCATTGCTAGTAAGCAAAAAGCACCGATAGTTGGAGTGATTCTGCTTTCAGTCATCACTGCACTTGGCGGCGGAATGTTGCGGGATGTACTTCTCGATACTGACGTGCTTGCACTCACCAATGCCTGGTATTTACCTGTCGCAGTAGCAAGTGGATTACTTATGGTGCCATTTGCAGAAAAAATCACTGCTCACTCAACTGTCGGACTCACACTTGATGCGGCCGCTCTGTCAATGTTCGTACTGGTGGGAACAGAAAAAGCAATTTCGCTGGACCAAACTGCAAGTGCTGCAATTTTGATTGGGGTTATCACTGCAATTGGTGGTGGAACGCTTGCAAATCTCATGCAAGGAAAGAAACCCATTTTTCTTGAGCGGGGACCTTGGTATGCGAGTGCTGCTGTGCTTGGCGCTGTGTATTACGTGGTAGCCGATCAATGGCTTGGCGACTCTGAACTTCGAATCAGCGCAGTTGCACTTGTATTTGCACTTACCTTCTTCTCAGGGAAATTCGGGTGGAATGCACCTGCACTCAACAAATAACACTACTCACAAACGATTGCGAATTTCCCAAAGATCTTTGAAGACAGGATTGAATAGCGTCGACGATAGATAATCGGCACCACTTGATCCACCAGTACCCGTTTTGTGACCAATCGTCCGCTCAACCATCTTGACGTGCCTGTAGCGCCACTCCTGTAATCCCTCATCAATATCGACAAGTCGCTCACAGACGAGCGATGCCTCCGGGTCATTCTTATGTAGCTCAACTAAGGAATCCTGGACCTCAACATTTGGTTCATATGCCTTGGTAACGTCACGATCTAACACTGAATCTGGAATATTGAATCCCCGTGATGCTATATAACGTAGAACTGAATCCCAAAGGGAATTGCCGAGCGTATGCGCATCGACACGTGCGCGATCCTTAGGCACCAAATGCGAGCTCATCCGTCCGTCTCGCCGGCCAAGGATTGCCTCTACTTCTCTGAATTGTGCAGACTGAAACCCACTTGCTGACGACAAACGACTTCTGAATGCATTGAACTGTAGAGGTGTCATCGTTTCGAGAATATCGATTTGCGCGACACACATTTTAATAATTGTTCGGATCCGACCAAGTAGTGCGAGCGAATAGAAAGTATCACCGCTTTCAAGTGACTTTTGCACCTGTTTCATTTCGTGGATCAATTGTTTGAACCAAAGTTCATATGTTTGATGAATGATAATGAAGAGCAATTCATCATGTTCTGGACCCTCAGACAGTGGCCGTTGTAGCTCAAGTAACTCATCGACTGCAAGATATGAGTTATAGGTGACTGCCGCATTATGAGTACTCATCGAACCCTCGAATCTGAATTTGAAACGTTATGGTAACTCTTACTTTCTACGAGATTCTTTATCCGAAGGAACCCTTCATAGATTTCTTCGTACGAATTAGTAAGAGGTGAGATTGCGACGCGAATGACATCTGGCGCCCTAAAGTCTGGGATGACCTTAACTTCAGTGCGCATTGCACGAGCAATCACTTCGGCATCTTGGTGCTTGAGTGCCAAATGACCGCCTCGACGTTCTGGATCGCGTGGTGTGCCAAGTGTGAAGCCGAGTGGTGCTAACCATTCATCAAACAACTCAATCATAAGCGACGTGCCAATCTGGCACTTTTTTACGATGTTTTCAATTCCGGCTTCTTCAATCATAGAAAATGCCGCCTGAACCGAACGCAATCCCAGTAAAGAAGGACTGGCAATCTGAAAACCACGCATACCAGTTGTACGCGAAAAATCTGGACCCATCTCAAATTGATTTTCTTGTGCAAACCATCCCTGAATTGGCACGTGTAGTTCTTCTTGCACACTCCTATTCACATATATCCATGCGGGTGCACCAGGACCAGAGTTTCCATACTTGTAAGTACACCCTACTGCTATGTCTACCCCATTAGCATCAAAATTGAGTTCAGTAGAACCAATTGCATGTGCGGCATCCCAAAGCAAAAGTGCTCCGTAACTTCGCACAAGGTCTGTTAACTGCTTGATGTCTTGTTTACATCCGCCTCGATAATTGACGACTTGCAAGGACACCAAAGCAACATCGTCATTCAGATACTTTTCCAATAGCTCGGCAGTGATGAGTTCATTCTCAGATAAATCAGGATTTTCGTTATCGATAATTACGAGTTTGAGGCCAAATTGGTCTGCAATTCCTTGCATGATGTAACGATCGGTTGGAAAGTTCGCCGAATCAATAATGATTGTTCGCCTGTTTGGCCGCGCTTTGATTGACGCCACAGCTAACTGGTAGAGATTTACAGAAGTTGTGTCGAGTACGAGGGTTTGGCCAGGTGCAGCACC
>JBMSMQ010000040.1:0-6637 GCA_049421205.1 Candidatus Nanopelagicales bacterium | reverse complement strand
CACTCTTGACAGCAGATGGTGGTGAAGAAAGTCAGTGTGGATGGCTTATCGATAAGTTCGGAATCTCTTGGCAAGTGACTTCACCAGAGATGCTTAATTACCTCAATGGTGAGGACAAAGCTGGGGCAGAGCGAGCCACGAAGGCAATGCTAGAAATGAAGAAGATTGACCTTGAGACTCTAAATCGAGCATATTTCGGGCAGTAGTAGGGAGTAGGCGGGTCAATTATTAGCCTGCTTGAAGTCTTGCTATGCTTCTCACACCGAATAGGTAGTTCTGAGTCCCCGGACTCAATCACATCTCAAAATCACTGGAAGGTTATCGCGTGAGCGAATCCACAAACACCCTTGAAGACTTGAAGTTACCCGAGCTCAAGAAACTTGCTGCCAAACTAAAAATCGACGGTGCAGCGACTATGAAGAAACCAGAATTAATCGAGGCAATTACAGCCGCCCAAAAACCAGCCGAAACCAAGAATGAGTCGAGTGATGATTCAAGTGGTGAGAGAGGCAATGGTGGTCAACGCCGTCGATTCGATCGACGAGACCGTCGTAACCCAGAAGAACTCTCTGATGATGATGTCACTGCGCCATGCGCTGGCATCTTGGACATTCTTGAATCATATGCTTTCGTTCGAACCACTGGCTATCTACCAAGTCCTAACGATGTGTACGTATCGCTTGGTTTAGTGAAAAAGTTTGGACTTCGTAAGGGAGATCAGATCACAGGACTTGTTCGCCAACCAAAAGAAGGTGGCGACGATAAGCCACGTCAGAAGTTCAATCCACTTGTCCGTGTTGACACCGTTAACGGTATGAGTGTGGAGGAAGCTCGTAATCGAGTTGACTTTAACAAGCTCACACCTCTCTATCCACAAGAGCGACTTCGTTTGGAGACAGTTCCTAATAACCTCACTACTCGCGTCATTGATTTAGTTGCACCAATCGGTAAAGGTCAGCGAGGACTCATTGTTTCTCCACCAAAGGCTGGTAAGACGATTGTTCTTCAGCAAATTGCAAACGCTATTGTTGAAAACAATCCAGAAGTTCATCTGATGGTGGTACTTGTTGATGAGCGTCCTGAAGAAGTGACTGATATGCAGAGGACCGTGAAGGGTGAAGTGATTGCTTCAACCTTTGATCGTCCTGCAGAAGATCACACACTTGCAGCAGAACTTGCAATTGAACGCGCAAAGCGACTTGTTGAACTAGGTCACGATGTTGTGGTCCTACTTGACTCAATGACTCGTTTGGGTCGTGCTTACAACCTTTCTGCTCCACCATCTGGTCGAATTCTTTCTGGTGGTGTTGATTCAGCTGCCCTTTATCCACCAAAGAAATTCTTCGGTGCTGCGAGAAACATTGAAAATGGTGGATCACTCACCATCTTGGCAACAGCGCTAGTTGAAACTGGCAGCCGTATGGATGAAGTTATCTTCGAAGAGTTCAAGGGCACAGGAAATATGGAATTGAAACTCGATCGTCGAATCGCGGATCGCAGAATCTTCCCGGCGGTTGATATTGCGTCCTCTGGAACCAGGCGTGAAGAAATCTTGCTTGCACCAGATGAACTGAAGGTCGTTTGGAAACTTCGCCGCGTACTTCATGCACTTGAAGATACGCAATCAATTGAGTTGTTGCTTTCGAAGTTGAAAGAAACGAAGACAAACTTTGAGTTCCTGCTACAAGTTCAGAAAACTACTCCGGATCAGGCACTTGGTAGCGACGAAACTGAATACAGTTAAGAGCGAACCTTTCGAACGAGATTTCTCGCTATTTGTACGAGTGAGCGTTTGTGAAGTTTGAGCTGCTTCTTATGTCTTTTTTGCAATGCAAAGAGGCTTTGGGTTGCCAATTCAACAGGAATCACGTCGGAAGATGAGTTTTCACCAGTTGGCACGGAAGTTGAGGCAAGCAGTTCAATATCGCCGACTATTTCTATACCCAGGCTTCTAATCTCATCAATATTCTTGAGTGCTATTCCACGTACGGCCTCAATTGCCCAGGTAGGAGTCAGAATCTTTTCGGCGTTTTCAGGTGCTTTTGTTCCTGTCCAGGACTTCACGATGTTGTTTCGAACCATCGTGGCGTATTCATTCCATGAACCTTTGTCTTTGAATGCCAGATTTAGGTGAGACAGAAGTACCGCTTCCGGCCAGGTCAATGATCTGTTCAATCCACGGTCTTCTACTTTCTGAAGTGTTCCGGACTGAATTTCCAGAATATCGTGGAACGAATCGAAGATGAGATTCGGCATACTCTCATCGACAACTACGAGTTTGACTCGCTCGATTCCAAAGACATCACTCCAGCGCCGTAATATTTTGGAGTAATTTCCAAATCGGATTTTTGAGTCTGGTGCTCCGTCGAGATGTAATGCCATTTTCAACCAGTCGTGATAACCCCAGACATTTCCTTTTTTCAAAGATTGCTGATACCTAGATGGCAGAATTTTGGCAATTGCTCGAAGGGTAAAAACGATGGTGGTATCTTCAATTGCGAGATCATTTTTCACTCGTTTCACCTGTGCTGGGGTTGCGTGGGACAGAAACTCGCTACTGATAAGTACCCGTTCTTTGGTTTTTTGTACTTCTTTTACGAGATCAGTCCAAGCAGATATGGGAGTAGCTTTTCCACCCCGACCTTCCCATCCAAAGACACGTTCTGTGAGTGCCCAAGCCGCAGAGTGTTGCGCGCTTCCATGGCGTTTGGGATAGTGAACACCTTGAGCAATGAGTGATTCACGAGCAGATGCCAGGCTTGCTTGCAGTGAGGTAGTGCCAGTCTTTGGGAAACCAGCATGAATGATGAGTTTCTCAGTCATCGTATGCGCCTTATCAATCCATAGATCCGTAGACCCAATCGTAAAAATGGGTTCTTCCTTATCTTAAGTCTTTTTATCAATTCACGCCTCAGGTCTTGTCCTGGGATTTCTGAAAGAATCTCTGTTTGTGAACGCATTAACACGATTGTTGCAACATCCTGAAAGTTCATACCCTTTGTTGGTTCGTTTTCGCCTTCTGCAACTGTGGCAGTAGCGATTTCATCAAGATTGCCGATGATTGTGACGTCAAGATCTCGAATTTGTGAAACAAACTTGGTAGCAAAAGCTTGTGATTTCTGAATTGCCCAGCGTGGAGTTAATAAACGCTCATCATCTGGATTTGCTTCGGTATTTGAGAGATTTCTGAAGATTCCGTTTCGGACCATTGTGGTGTACTCGTCCCAACCTTTTTCTCTGTCATACTTTTTATTGATTTCAATCAGCAATTGAATTTCCGGCCACGTGAGCGAACGATTAAGACCACTCTCTGGAATTTGAGTCAGAATTCGTTCCTGTAGTTTCAAGACATCATCGTTGAAGGACTTGAAGATGAAATCTGGCTCTGTTTCATCACCAACAATCACAGTAACGGCACGTGCTCCAAATACCCGAACCCAACGCTCGATGACGCTTGGGTGATGATGTCGTCGCCAGAAGGTTTGATTCTGAATGGTTTCGGTCTTGTCATTGAGCACCCTATCGAGCCACTCTGAATAATTGATTCGCATCCCATACTTCAATGATTGTTGATATTGACTTGCAAGCATTTTTACAAGCGGTCGGAGTGTAAACACAATCGTGGTTGCATCAGCTTTGATGTCATTCTTCATGGAGTCAATATGTTCAGGAAGAAGTTCTGCCAAGAATTCTGAGGAGAGTAGGGCAGTTTCGGGATAGGCATTAAGTTCCTTAATGATGTTATCCCACACCGACCGTGGGGTGACTTTGCCACCTTGATTTTCCCAACCCCAGTGTCGGCCAGAAAGTGCCCAAGCGGCTCGGTGTTGACCTGTTGCCCCAAGCTTCGGATAGAGGATATTGTGCGAGAGAAGTTCCTCACGATGGTGAATGAAACTGGTCTGCAGCGCGGTGGTACCGGTCTTAAAGAAACCTGCGTGAACCACTAAACGCTTCGCCATAACCTGCCCTCGGTGAGTATCTGCGAAGTGTACAAGGGGAAAAAGGGTGGGGTTGGGTATCATTGAGACGCTCCACGCATCAAAATCAGAGGAGATTTCGTGTCAGCAAGGCAATATACGGCGATTGTGCTGAATGGCGGCTTTGGTCAGAGAACTAAGGCCAACCAACCAAAACAATTCATCAAACTTAACGGTCTACCTATTTTGGCCTATTGTCTCTTAGCGCTTCAAAAGGTCGCCGCGGTTGAGCGCATCCTCTTGAACTATCCCGCAGGCAGCAAAGATCAGGTTGAAGATATCGTCAGGGACTTTGCTATCACGAAACCTGTTGATTATGTAGAAGCAGGTTCTACTCGACATGAATCCGTTTCCAAAATGCTTGATCAGGTAAGAACGGAGTGGGTCTTCATCGTTGAAGCGGCTCGCCCATTTGTTTCCGCAAAAGACTTCGAAGATCTTGCGTCATCAGAATTTAAGAATGTGAGTCTCACGCTCCCGATTCCATTTACGGTAGCCCCAGTTGAACCTTCAACTTCAGAAATCACTGGAAGCCTCGAACGAGACAAACTTCGTAACATCCAACTCCCGCAAAAGTTTTGGACCGAGGACCTGAAGAAAGCACATCTCTATGCACTTGAACACAACATAGTTGCAACGGAAGATGCAACCCTAGTCGCACAAGCTGGACTTCCGGTTCACTTTATCAATGGTCCTGAAACGAACTTTAAGATCACCACACCATTTGATTTAGCACTTGCTAACTACATGATGCGTGGGGAAACCGATAACGATGACTAAAACTCTTCTCATTACCGGTGCATCAAAGGGCATTGGTCTTGCGACAGTCAAAGAATTTATGGAGAAGGACGAAAGTGTTACTTCTATCATTATGGTTGCTCGTTCATCATCTGCATATGACGAGGCTTTCAAGTCGCTTGAAGCACATAATCCTCGCAAGGTGAAGATTTATAAGTATGAGCATGATTTAGCAGTCGAAAGTGATGTTGAAGCACTACTTTCGAACCTTAAGAACCACGAACAGGTACATATCATTATTAATAATGCTGGATTCACAAAGCCTGATTCCATTCAACAAATTGATATGGCTGACTTTCACACCACCATTGCTGTGAACGTGTATGCGCCTTTTCGGATTGTGCAGGGGCTTTTAATGCAACAAAAGTTTCCTGAGACCATCATCAATATTGCATCGACTGCAGGTATGAATGGTCGTTCCGGCTGGCTTACCTACTCAGCATCAAAAGCAGCAATGATCAATATGAGCCAGGTGATGAAAGAAGAGCTCACTCACTTTGGTACCCAAGTTGTCTGTTTGTCACCAGGACGTTGTGCGACGGATTTACGTAAAACGCTTGCACCTGATGAAGATCCAACCACGATTATGCAGCCTGAAGATGTAGCTGAGATTATTCGTCTCACCTCTTCAAAATCAGGTCTTGCGCTCGATACCACAAACATTGTTGTTCGTAGGTAGGTAGAGCATTGAAATCCCTTCTTGCTCGATTACTGAGTGACGATGCCAAAGTTGATAGTCGATTTCTAGGGCTAGGTATTAAGGGATTCATTTTTCTTCTCACCTTGGTGGTGACATTTGGAATATGGCTTTTGGTTCCAGGGTTCTTACTCATCATTCTCGCAATGCAAGTACTCGGAATTGCGTATTTTCAGTTCAGTTATGCCAAGCGAATCTTTGGGCTCAATCGAAAGTTCGCCTACCAATTACCAGAGGCGAATGTTGAAGCAACAGAGAAACGAACGACGACCGCTTTTTTCTTGACAGCACTTTTGATGCTTTCAATGTTCACAATACCTGCAATTGAGATCTCCCGACTAGAACTAGGGACCTGGAATGCACTTCTCGTCATACTCTCACTTATCCCATTCTTTCTGGTGAAGCGCATTGTGGTGTGGTTGGAATCTGTGCGTGAAAAATATGTCACTGAAGTACTCGCCGCTGTGAATTCTTACGCACCAAAGTTCATCCTCCACTTCGACGCACCACCTGCATCTGCATATCAGGTCAAAATGTGGTTGCCGTACTTGGAACGTGTAGGTGAGAATTTCATCATCATGATGCGGCAGAAGAACGCTGACTTCAATGAGATCAAAAAAGCCACGAAACGACCGATTCTTTTGATTCCAGGACTTGCACTCTTAGACACCACGATGGAAACGCTCAATGGCATCAAAGCGTGTGTATATGTGAATAACGGGCAGAAGAACAGCCAGCTTGTGAGATTTGGTGGCCTCACACATATTCAATTGCTCCACGGAGAAAGTGATAAGTCTGCAAGTTTCAGCAAAGTCACGAGGATGTTCGATCGAATCTTTGTTGCAGGTCAAGCAGGTATCGATCGCTATGCACAAAACGGCGTAGTCATTGCACCTGAACAATTCGACATCGTTGGAAGACCACAACTCGAGGGTGTGAAAGAAGCACGTGTGAAGGTGAGAGAAATCCCTCGACCAACCGTGCTCTATGCCCCTACATGGGAAGGTATGTATACCGACTCAAACTATTCATCACTCCCAGTTGGAGACAGAATTGTGGAAGAATTAGTGAAACGCGATATGCGAGTAATCTTTCGACCACATCCTTATTCGTACAAATCAGATATCGAAACCACACATATCAAGAAAGTCCAACAAGTACT
>JBMSMQ010000039.1:0-6730 GCA_049421205.1 Candidatus Nanopelagicales bacterium | reverse complement strand
GGGACTGTTTATGCAGGCGAGCTTTACCGAAAGAGTGGCTCAAGGGAACGTGTTGGAGATGTAGGAAGTGCCCTTGCAAAACAAGGTGAAAATCTTGCATTTGGAGTTTTTGATGTAGTCATCCAAGGTGAAAATACGTTTGAGTTTATCCAATGGTCAGATCGTTTGGCTCATATGCAAACACTCCCTCTTGAAGGAGTTCTTCATCAAATCCAAGTTGAAGAGTTTGGGAAGTTAGCAGACGTTCTGGAGCACTTTGATAAAACCATCAAGGATGGTGCTGAAGGATTAGTTGTGCACGCAGGTGATGGTCGAATTTCCAAACTGAAGCCAATCCAAACGACTGATGCTGTTATTGTAGGCTTCACAGAGCGAGAAGAGAATGGGAAGAAAGAAGTTCGATCTATTCTCCTCGCACTCACTTATGAAGACGATTTCATAGTAGTTGGATCTGCTGGAAACTTTACTAACGATATCAATCGTGAAGTTCTCTATAAACAATTGCAACCACTTATCGTGAAAAGTGATTACCGAAAAGCTGCAAGCACCGGTCAGGTGTATCAAATAGTTCGGCCAGAATTTATTGTTGAAATTGCAGCACTTGATGTTCAATCTGTTGATTCCAAAGATGTACCAATCAAGCAGAACACTCTTCACGAAAGTGACGGGGCATTAATGACGGGCCCGACAGTCAATGCAGTTGTGCTACTCATCCCTACTGCCATACGAATCCGTGACGACAAAGTATTAAGCCAGAAGGGTGCAGATTGGTCGCAAGTATCAAGCTTTGCAAGCGGCGCAATTGAAAGTATGGATCTGCCCGCTTCAACTGTTATCAAGCGTCAGGTATGGACCAAAACTTCGGCCGATAAGACAGATGTAAGAAAACTTGTTATCTGGAAAACAAATAAAGAAGATGTCGATCCAAACTATCCGGCATATGTTGTTCATTGGACTGATTATTCAAAGACGCGAAAATCACCGCTTGATCGTGAAGTTAAACCCGCTACAACTGAAAAAATGGCCGAAGAAATCGCCAATCAACTGATTGAGGAGAATATCAAAAAAGGATGGGTTGAGGTTACAAAGTAAGAATTACTTCTGTACGTAACCTTTTTTCACCTTTTCAGCGATGAGTTTGTCCATTTCTTTGGTGGCAGCTTCGTCACTTGCAAACGACTTTTCGCTCTTTTGACCCTCAGTACCGATTTTCCCCCAGCGCAGATGTAACACACTGCCCTCTTGAGTTACCTCATAAAATTTTGAAGACTTTCCGCCTTCATTTTCAGCATTATCGCCAACAAATTCAAGATAAGCCATATTTCCCTCCGTTATGTTCGTCTGAAGCATACGGACTAGAACGTCACCGGTCAACTACTTTTCTTGCGTCAGCGACCAGACTCATAGACTCGTAATAGCTAATTCCCCCTGTAGACTGGCGCTCAGGGGGAAAAGTGAATATTTCAAAAATACGCGCTTTTAATGCGCTCATTATTCTTTCAGGTCTACTAGTCGTAACTCTTTGGACAGTGTCCTCTAACGACCCTGATGGCGACTTCGACTATATCTCATCTGCCCCAGTACAAATTCAAGATGACTTGATTGGTAAGAATGAAGCTATTCTCACATTTAAAGAGAGCCCGAATCCTGAAATACTTCGGTCTCTATCTATCTGGTATGACGCATCAATCTCGTTGGTTGGACAAACATCGTCTGCTACTTATGTTATGCATTTAGATTCGCCAATAACACTTCAGACACTTCAACTTCTTAAACAACATTCAAATCTTCTCAGTGTCGAAACTAACTCAGACATTCGTCTTGCTGATTTACCGAATGATGAATACCTCGACACAGATAACCAATGGAATCTGTTTGGTGAATCATCTGTACCGCCTGCAAAGGGTGTCGGTGCTGATACATCTTGGGAAAATGGGTATGCAGGTGTACCCGAAGTTGTTGTTGCGGTTATTGATACTGGAATTCAAATCAATCATCCAGATTTATCAGATAACATATGGGTGAATATCGAGGAATCAAACGGCACTGCGGGTGTTGATGATGATAACAATGGATTTATTGATGATATGAACGGTTGGGATTTTGTACATGAAAATTCATCTCTTTTTGACGCAGGTGAATCTTCACACGGAACCCATGTGGCAGGCATCATTGCAGCAACTACAAATAACTCGATTGGTGTTGCAGGAATTGCCCATCAAACCACTGTGCTTCCAATTAAGGCACTCACGAAAGATGGTGGACAGACTGTTGATGTCATAGAAGCAATTGACTATGTCACAATGCTTCGCACTGAGAAGAATGTAAACATAGTTGCCATCAATGCATCCTGGGGATCATCGCTGAGTTCGCGAGCACTACTCGCAGCCATTAAGCGGGCAGGAGACGCTGGAATACTTTTTGTTTCAGCTGCTGGAAATTCAGCTCGCGATCTCAATCTTCGACGCTTCTTCCCAGCAAGTTATGACTGTCGTACTTCAATACGAGATTGGGACTGCAATATTGCGGTGAGTGCAACCGCAAGATCAGGCGAAATTTCAAGTTCTTATTCGAATTATGGTGTCAATGCAGTAGAGATTGCTGCACCAGGTTCGGGAATTCTTTCAACCATACCAACTGATTCGTATGGTGTGTTGACTGGAACTTCAATGGCTGCACCTCACGTCTCAGCAGCAATTGCCCTCTGCGCAGGTGCATATCAAGGAACAAACGTTGGAGATAGAAATCGGCTCCTCTTTGAACTAGCGGCCACGTCGAACGATATCTCCGAATATGTTACGTATGGAAGACTTGATGTGAGGAATCTTGGTTCTAGTTGTGATTCATTAAGTGAGAGTTTCGCTGGACAATACAGTAATCTCACAGCCGAAGCCATCTACACAGATGTTATCAATTTACGTTGGAATGACAACGTCACAGGTGAGTTCGGAGCTGAGATACAAATCGCTGACGGTGGATGCCAATCTGAGTTTCAGCATCAGGCGTATATAGGGCCTGGTCTCACTACTTATCGTGTTTCTGGATTAAAAGAATCGACGTTCTATTGCTTTCGAATCAGAGCATTCAAAGAAGAATCTAGAACTCTTTGGACACAATCCAATCTGGCAGTCACCTGGACAACGAACTTACCATTTGTTTATGGGTATGTAACGAGTGAAGACGGTTCACCAATTGAAAATGCCCAAGTCAATTGGAAACAGGATGTAGTTTCTAATTCCCAAACATTGACTACCTATACATCGGCTGATGGTTTCTATGCGATTCAAGTATCACCTGGTTCTGGTGCTCTTTGGGTCTCAAGTCTGCCTCATCATTCAAGTGTTGGTGTGAGAGGTCAAGTGTTCTCATCGCCAGTGATTCCGATGGGACTAAAAGCTGGTGGCAAACTCTCACTTGAGAATGACACTCAAATAGATATTGCATTACCACCGATGGTTGATGTCACGTTCAAAGTTACTGACGAAACCACAGGATTACCAGTAGCAGGTGCTCGACTGTATGGGGCCTTCAGCTCTGGGCTTTGCAATGGTAGCAAGGATGTTTACAAAGATGATGTGCCAAAGGCATATAAGCCGTGGCCCGACGCACAAGATGGAGCAGTTAGCGCATACTGTGAATTTGGCCCATTTGGTTCAGCGAAAACTGATGAAAATGGAGAACTCCACATCTCTGTTGTCCATCACGACTTGTATTTGAAGTCATATAAAGGACTCATTCAATTTCCCAACGACAAAACTCGGGTAAAACCATTTGAATTCACGGCTGATGAAAATAAAGTAATCAACGTCAGTATCCCAACTGCAGAAACACTTGCGGGTCAAGTTGTGACCTTTGACGGTCAACCGGTTGGTAATGTCAAAGTTGAATGGGTACCAAGCATTGCTTCAAGAGATAACCTGCGACAGTTTGTCTACACAGATGAAAATGGAAACTACAGTTTTCAATCCACACCAAGCCTTGGATACCTCACGGTCATAACTCCCCCGATTCACAAAAGCGCTCAAGGCGCAAACAATTACATTTATCCGACTGTTGATTTACCAGTTGGACTCAAAGCCTCAGGATCTTTCACTTTCAATGGCATCAATGCTCCAACACTCACACTGCCACCAACATATGAAACCAGATTCGAAGTAAAAGATGCTCTGACTAATCTACCCATCGCTAATGCACGAGTTGAAGGTGTCAATAGTTCTATGCTCTGCAACAACAGACCAGACGTTTGGAATGATGCAATTACTCGTGCGTATCTCCCATTCCCAGGCGCAGGTGAAGGGGACCAAGTAAATGCGAACTGTGAGTTTGTTCCCTTTGGAAGTGCTAGAACGGATTCAAATGGAATAGTCACTTTTCAACTGATTCAAGATTGGCTCTTCTACCGCGAATATAGAGGTTCAGTCATTGTGAATGGGCAACTTGCTCGCGCTGAAGCGTTTGCTTTTAGGGCTGATGACACTCAATTAATAGACATTTCTATAGATGCACCACATTTGTTATCTGGAAAAGTTTTGAGCGCTAACGGTGAGAGTGTTGGTTCCATTCGCGTGAACTGGAAACCAACTGCTGGGAGTGAAATTGATATCGTTCATACTTATACAGACAGCTTGGGTAATTACTCCCTAGAAGTATCACAGGGTGAAGGCACACTTTGGGTATCAACTCCGACTATTCATAAGAGTATGGCTGAGGTGGCAGATATCTTCCCTTCAATCAAATTGCCTACTGGCCTCAAGGCTGGTGGTTCTACAACAATCACTGGTGACACATCCATTGACTTAACTCTTCCTCCGGTTGTGACAAAAACATTCACAGCTGTTGATGCGTACACAAATGAGCCTGTTGCTAATGCTGAAATCACTTCGGCGAGTGGCAGTCTTGACTGCAATGGTGACCCAGAACGATTCAATGATTCAAAACCGAGGATCTATCTTCCATTTCCAGGTGCCCTTGATGGCTTTGGAATGACTGCGAATTGCGGTTTCCAACCTTTCCATAGGGCTGAAACAAACAATGTTGGTAGCGTAGAACTCACATTCATTAGAGATGATCTCTATCAACGAGACTATTCATTTGGAGTAATTCATCCTATGCAAACTGCTCGAGTTGGCAAAAAGGTCTTTCGGGCAACATCAAATACTGCAGAGACAATTGTTATTCCAGGAACTCCTTCGCAACCTAAGTGGTCAAGCACTCTAGTCTCTGAGGAAAGTGTGACTTTGAGTTGGGATGAACCCTGGGATGGTGCTGCTTACATTGATTACTACAACGTACATGTCGCACTTGATCTCAATGGTCCATACACACTTGTAAATCAAGGTAGTTGTTCTGGCAATATTGCATCAACCTCTCGAACTTGTGTGGTGGAAGGATTGACACCCGGCGTGAGATACTTCTTTATCGTTGTCGCACACAATGAGGTGGGATACTCAGAACCATCGTCCGCTACATCGGTAATGTCATTAAAAGAAGCACTTGTACCAAAACTTGGTGTGGTTACCAAGAATCCATTTGGATTTAGCGTAGTAGTAGAAAACTATGATCCAACTTACCAATGGACAGTTCAATCCACGCTCGGTAATGTATCAATTTCTACTGAAGGTCTTGTTGAAGTAACTGGGCTTACACCAGGTGCAACATCAGAAATAACTGTGACAAGTTCACGCGATGACTCTCACGCAGGTTCTGTCTCAATGAGTTTTCGTTCGCTTGATAAAAAGATAGAGAAGATTGCCACAGGACTTTCTCATACATGTGCAATTACAACTGATGGTGATCTTTGGTGTTGGGGAGCGAACAAGAATGGGCAACTTGGCACAGGAAACACCACGTCATCCACAGTGCCGTTAAGAGTAATGAGAGATAAAAAATTCACCGATATCGCCATTGGCGATAATTTCACCTGTGGCATCAGCGATTCTAAAGTTTGGTGTTGGGGTGGAAACAACTCAGGACAACTCGGTGACGGCACCACTAAACAGAAAATCGCACCGGCACTTGTCAAAGTCGATACTGACACAATAAGAATATCTGCAAATAAGGCCCACGCGTGCCTACTATCAACTAATCAAACTGTGTGGTGTTGGGGAAATAACGCTCGTGGTCAACTCGGTGACGGCACAACAAAACAACGAACCACACCAACCCAAGTCAAAAACCTCACCGGAATCACCACCATCACCACAGGAACCAACCACACCTGCGCACTCGGCACAACCCTCTGGTGCTGGGGAAATAACGCTCGTGGTCAACTCGGTGACGGCACAACAAAACAACGAACCACACCAACCCAAGTCAAAAACCTCACCGGAATCACCACCATCACCACAGGAACCAACCACACCTGCGCACTCGGCACAACCCTCTGGTGCTGGGGGAACAACGCCCGTGGTCAGCTCGGAGACGGCACGAAAGTTAACCGAAGCCTTCCTACAAATACCGTATATATAGGTGTAGTTGAGTTTCTGATGGCTGGAGGTGAGCAAACCTTCGTGACCTCTTCCGACGGTGATCTCCTTGTGTGGGGACAAAATAGTTCAGGACAACTCGGAGACGGCACCACGATCTCTCGACTGACTCCATTCACTCTGCCTCCATTTTGGATTAGTTAACTCCAAGTGTCAGGAAGTTGACTTACCCTCTAATTGCTCTACTACAAGGGGGAATATGAAAGATCTCGTGCTCATACACACGGATGACTACCAGAACTGGA
>JBMSMQ010000038.1:0-6930 GCA_049421205.1 Candidatus Nanopelagicales bacterium | reverse complement strand
CGCTCATCCGGGCAAAGCATACCTAGCAGTAGATTTTTCGCAGGTCGGGAGGGGAGATTGCCTTGCTAGAGCAACTGCCCGGGAACCTTCACGGTGTCCAACAACTTTCCTGCGACATCTTTCGCCCAAATACTTGCATCCATATGCGAAAAGAGGATGACAGCATTTCGCCACATTTCAAGTGCCCTATCGTCCCCAAGTGCGTGGAATGCATCGCCTATCGTTTCGTAAGCGATTGGGATCTGAATGTCGTATGTTCTATGCTGTTGATATTCCTGTAGGTATTCAAAGCCATGTTCAATGACTTCATTGAATTTCTGTTGCGACAATAATAGCTGAAGCTCTGTAGCTCCAAATCGTATGAACAGAAAATCGTTGTGTTCTCCTGATTCAAATTCTTTCAGTGTGTTTTGGACTTGGGCATACATTTCGTCTGCATCTTCTTGGAGTCCATCATCTAGGTACTTCTCAAACATTCTCACTTCCACGAACGCTTTCTGGCGAATTCGATCCGCTGAAGCCGAACTCCACGAATATAGGTCGAAAAGTGCCGAGTAACACTCATCCGCATATTCAGTAAAGTACTGAGTCATATTTATTTTCAACGTAAGTAAGTCAGCATAAAGTGAGCTATCTGCTCCACTAGTCGTAGTGATGAGTGCTATAGCTTCATCAACATGCTCAAGTGATTCAATGCGGGACTTAATCCCACTCTCTGCAATGTAGTAATGTGCAAGGGCGGCATACCAAAGTAGCTTTCGCTCGAGACAAAATTCGAGTGCTCGCTCGGCAATTTGTAAACCACGTTGCTTTTCTCCCTTGTCGAGGTGAATTCTTGCCTGCTTCAAAATTGCATATGCCTCATAGCCCCGCATCTCAAGCACGCGAGCAACTTTCTCATTCTCTCTGAAAAGCTCTAATGCCATATCAAGTTCGCCAACATCATAAAGACAATCCGCATATGAATCTCTCACTCTCACGACTTCATCGGAATCATTTAATTGATTCCACGCATGAATGATTTCTGGAGCAACATCAATTACTTCCTGCAAACGGTTCAAGGCCCTGCAGGCTCGAATGAACTGCCGACCAAGATAGCCAATTTCGCGAGTTGCATTAACCTTACGAGCCAGGTTCAACCCTTCAAGTGAGAATTCATATGCATCTTGGGTTTTATCCATTTCTAATAGACCGTCAATTGCATTACCTATTCCTGTAGCTGCTGATTGTTCTAATCCATCCTGCATGTAGTAACCAACACAAGTCTTATAAGCTTCATATGACTCGTCGAATCGACGAAGTGAATAGTTGGACCAGCCAATCCAAAAATATCCTTCTGCAACGAAATAATTGTTTGCTAAAGTTTCGCCAATCTTTACAACTTTTTCTGCAACGGCGATTGACTCAACTTGATTTCGCGATTTCGCTAATTTACTCGCGAGAACCACGCCAACCTCACCTTGGTCGACACCATCATTTTCTTCGAAGAGCTGCCAAAGTTTTTTGATTGGAAGACTCCGTAATTCTTCGTGATCCATAAAACCCCCTTATTGAAAAGTGTAGGAAAATCTAATAGGTCAAACTGACAGAAAAAGATGGGTTGATGCAAATTAATTTACATATGGAACGCGGGTTTTGAGGGTGATGAGAGCGTCTGCCACCAATGTGATTCCGGTGGTCACGAGAAGCGCTAAAAAGAGACCTGTGCGATTGTAAAAGTCCTGGTCTTTTAACCAGACCAAGATCGCAATGAGCACGATAACTTTCACAAGCCAGGACCCGAGCACCATTGCTGCAAGCTTCTCTGCGGAAAGCCGCGCACTTCGAAGGGTCACGAGTGCGGTGACAAGGAAAAATACCATAGAAATACTTGAGCCAAGCAAAATGCCATATCCAAGTTCCCGATCAAAAAGGAATAAGACCACCCCAAAAGCAAGCGCAATTATCAGTAAAACTAATGTGGCTGTAACAATTCTCCTGAGCGGCAGTGTTGCTTCTATAATCACAAATTCACCTCGTCAGGTTTGGGGTTGGGAAGTCGCATTCGATTGGTGAGAATAATAAAGCCCACGAGAAACATTGCCACTGCCGGAGCAAGTGGAATAAATGTCAAAGACACTGCAGAGAATGAAACCAGAGCAGCCCACGCATACATCAAGAGCACGGCTCGTCGCACGGAATGTCCTCTTCTGAGGAGTCGGTGATGAAGATGTTCCTTATCCGGAGCGAATGGATTTTGTCCTCGGCGGACTCGCCTGATGATTGCTAACATCAAATCAAGAAATGGAAGTGCGACTACTGCAATTGGAAGTAGAAGTGGAAGCAGAGTCGGTGCAAATGACGTACCTTCAAGTGCATTTGGATCCACCTGTCCCGTGAGGGAAATCATCGAGGTTGCAAGTAAGAGGCCAAGCAACATCGATCCTGTATCCCCCATAAAGATTTTTGCTGGATTGAAGTTATGTGGGAGGAATCCAATCGCGATACCTGTAATTGTCGCACCAATCAAGGTAGAAAGAGTTGCTCGTTCAAGTCCAAAGTTGCCAGAAAGCCAATATGAATAGACAAAGGATGCAAGTGCTGCAATTCCAATAACTCCGGCTGCAAGTCCATCAAGTCCATCAATGAAGTTCACAGCATTCACAATCACAACAACCACGACAACTGTGAGTGCAAGTGAGGTGTAGGGATCAAGGAGCGTGGCATTGCCAAGTGGTAACCACACAAAACCAACACCTTGATATGCCAAGAGTCCAGCAGCAAGTGCTTGCCCTGCAAGTTTTGTGAGTGCATCAAGATTGAAGACATCATCAAGTGCTCCAAGTAACACAATAATGAATGCAGAAACCAACACTGCGCGAAATGCTCGGGTATCTTCAAAGACAGGTGCCATACGTGGAAGTTGAGCCGCGAGCAAATACACAGATAGCAAGCCACCAAACATTGCAAGTCCACCCCACCGTGGTGTTACATCTTTATGAACATCTCGACTTCGAATCTCTGTCATCGCCCCAGCTTTGATGGCCAAGTTCCGAACCACTGGCGTCAAAAGAAAGGTCGTTGCGGCAGCAATGAAGAGACAAAGAAGATACTCACGCATTAGTGCGCTTCGGGATATGCAGGGAACTTCGTCACAAGAGTATGAACTTCATTGGCAACTGCTTTTGTTTCATCATCACTTGTGGCAGTGATTGCTCGCTTGATGAGCGATGCAATCTGTTTCATTTCTGTTTCTTTCATACCCTGCGTTGTCACAGATGGTGTGCCGACGCGGATACCTGATGCAATTGAAGGAGGTGCTGGATCAAATGGAATCGCATTCTTGTTCAAAACAATCGTTGCTGAATCTGCCCGCTTTTCAGCCTCAGCACCCGTCACTCCAATTCCCTGTAAATCTAAAAGTGCAAGGTGAGTATCTGTGCCACCAGAGATTGCACGAAGTCCTTCATTGACCAAGCCTTCGGTGAGCGTTTGAGCGTTCAGTATGACCTGCTTTGCATATGCTTGATATTCCGGTGTTGTGCACTCTTTGAGGTTGACTGCTTTTGCAGCAATTACATGCATCAATGGTCCACCCTGCATCATCGGGAATACCGCTTTATCAATAGCAGCAGCCAAATCACTCTTACACAAAATCATTCCACCGCGTGGACCGCGCAAGACTTTGTGCGTAGTAAACGTCACAACATCTGCATATGGAACAGGGCTAGGAATTGCTTTACCTGCAACAAGTCCGATGAAGTGTGCTGCATCCACAAGTAATTTTGCGCCCACTTCATCGGCAATCTCCCTGAATACCTTGAAGTCGATGAGGCGTGGAATTGCGGAGCCGCCCGCGATAATAACTTTTGGTTTATGTTCGCGAGCCAAATCTCTCACTTGGTCATAATCAATAAGTTCAGTCTCTGGATTTACTCCATACGACACTGCATTGAACCATTTGCCTGAGAATGAAACTTTTGTTCCATGAGTGAGATGGCCGCCATGAGGAAGAGCCATTCCAAGAATGGTGTCTCCTGGTTGTAAGAGTGCACCGAAGACTGCCATATTTGCACTTGCACCGGAATGTGGTTGAAGGTTCGCGTGGTCAGCACCAAAAAGGGTTTTCGCCCTCTCAATGCCGAGTGCTTCTGCTTCATCAACAACGTCACACCCACCGTAATATCGTTTGAAGGGATACCCTTCTGCATATTTGTTGGTGAGAGTACTTCCAAGTGCTGCTAGCACTGAAGGGCTTGTGAAGTTTTCGGAAGCAATTAGTTGTAGGCCGTTTCGTTGGCGATCAAGTTCACGAAGCAGAATGTCTGCAATGTCGGGATCAAGTGCACGTAGCGCATCGAAATCGGGGCCCCAAAATGGTGTGGTCATACCTGTCCTTTCGGCCTACTGTGAAATCCTAATTCCAACCTACTATGCCACCATCGTCACACTCGGAAGAACTTTTCGAATCTCAGCCAGTGAGAGTGAACCAAGTCGGGTGATATTTGCTTTCACATCTCTCATATCAATGATGGTGCTCGGTTCTGGTTTCTCGATAACCCCAGTGTCGAACCATTCTTTCACGTCACTTCCCCAGATATTTGCAGCCTGTGCTGCCGTGGTTGGCTGATTTCTGCCGGGAGCATTGGCTGAGACAACATATGCAGGACCGAGGTTCTCAAGAAGCTTTAATGTGAAATGATCACGGGGCATTCTCACACTGATTGCATCCTTTGATGCTTTCCAGGAAAGTGATGGCATTGGCTTCAAAAGCAGTGTGAGATTCCCTGGCCAAAACGCATCCATCAAAAGCTGCATATCGGAGGTCACTTCAGCAAGTCCTTGCACGGTATATGCACGGCCAACCATGATAGGCGAAACAAAACCCTCAGACTTCTTGAGATTTTGAATCCGTGGTACTGCAGTGTGACTGAAGGCATCAGCAAGAAGCGCATATGATGAATCTGCATTGACACCAATGATTTCACCAGCCCGAAGTGAGAGCACAGTTTTTGCAATAACCTCATCAATATTCTCTACATTGTTTACATCGGTAATGTTCATGACATTCTCACTGCAGTTGTGTAGCGAGGCCGCTGATTGAGATCAAGATTATCTTTCACTGAATCAAACATATCTACGCGGCGAACACTTTCAGGCACAGATAAATCAGTACCTTCACCTTGAAAGTCTGAATGTTCAATAACAAGAAGTCCACCTGGCTTCAATAATTTGCTCGCCGTTTCAATCACTTGTTCAACAAGTTCTAGTCCCCCCACTCCTCCGTAGAGTGCAGTTGATGGCTCATAGAGATGAACCTCTGCATCTCGAGGAATTCCGCCAATTGGAATATATGGAGGATTACTTACGACAACATCAACTTTACCGAGAAGTTCACTCAGTTCCGTATCAGCAACTGTCGCGAAATCTGCTTGAACTAAATGTACGCTCGAGCCTGCAGTGAAGATTTCAGTCTCATACTTTTTCACATTCACTTCACTCCAGCGAAAGGCATCATCATAGAGTTCAACCCCAATAACGTCTGCCGGAGCACACTCAATCGCAAGAGAGATTGTGAGGGCTGCGGCACCACTTCCCAAATCAACAATCAAGAGTGGATCTGATAATGTTCGAAATGATTTCACTGCATCAACAATCAACTCAGTTTCAGGTCGAGGAATCAAGACTCCTGGCCCTACCCTCACTTCAAGGTAACGAAAATATCCCTTTCCCGTGAGGTGCTGCACTGGTATTCGAGTTTCTCTGAATTTAACTAACTTCTCAAATTCAGTAACTTCGTCTTCGTCCACGGTAGTGTGCTTATGAACATCTCCCCGAGATACTCCTAAAACATGAGCAAGCAGTAGTTCTGCATCAACACGTGGGGTTTCAATACCAACTCTTTCAAAGCGAGCACTCGCATCAGCAATCAAGTCCTCACGCCGGTTCATTAGGTTGCAGTCTCATTCAGTCGCGCTATTTTGTCTGCGGCAATCAATGCTTCAACAATGTCATCAAGATCGCCATTGAGCACCTGATCGAGATTGTGTGCTTTGTAGTTCACTCGGTGATCACTAATTCTGTTTTCTGGGAAGTTGTAGGTTCGAATTCGCTCAGATCTATCCACAGTTCTTACTTGAGATTTTCTCGATGCTGCGGCTTCCTTGTCACGCTCTTCTTGGGCATGAGCAATGAGCCGAGCGCGCAGAATGCGCATTGCTGATTCTTTATTCTGTAATTGTGATTTCTCATTTTGGCAAGCCACAACCACGCCTGTTGGGAGGTGGGTGATTCTGACTGCCGAATCTGTGGTGTTCACTGACTGTCCACCAGGACCAGAGGATCGATACACGTCAATCCGGAGATCTTGTTCACGAATTTCGATTTCAATATCCTCAGTTTCAGGTAATACCAAAACACCTGCTGCTGATGTGTGAATTCGTCCTTGGCTTTCTGTTACTGGGACTCTCTGCACTCGGTGAACTCCACCTTCAAACTTCAGCATGTCATATGGAGATTGCCCAGGTTCTGGGATTCCTTTGGACTTCACAGAGATTGACACATCTTTATAGCCACCGAGGTCTGATTCTTCAGCTTCGAGGATTTCCGTTTTCCAGCCACGCTTTTCAGCCCACCGTAAATACATACGCATAAGGTCACCTGCAAAGAGTGCAGATTCATCTCCACCCTCTCCTGCTTTCACTTCAAGGATGACATCGGAACCATCAAGTGGATCACGCGGAAGGAGTAGATCATTGAGTTTTGCAATGAGCTCTGTCTCATCGCTTTGTAGTCGTTCAACTTCATCAGCAAAACTTGAATCATCGGCACTGAGCTCTTTTGCGGCTTCAATGTCAGCAACGACGCCTACCCACTTTCGGTAAGTCTCAATAATGGGTCGAAGTTCTGCGTGACGTTTTCCAAGTTTCCTAGCAAGGCTTTGGTCTTGGT
>JBMSMQ010000037.1:0-7310 GCA_049421205.1 Candidatus Nanopelagicales bacterium | reverse complement strand
TGAAGAGCCACAATTCTCTCGTTGGCCGCTTTCCGATTAAGGATGTGTGGCCCGTTGTTGAGGGTGGTGACTTGCCCGCAAAAGCGGTTGTTGATGAACGCATGCGTGTTCGAGCAACAGCACTTCGCGAGGGCCACGACAAACTTGGGGTATCCGTTGTTGTTTTCGAATCAGATGGCTCTTCTTACAGACTGCGCGCAACACCTGGATATAACCATCGCTTCAGTGTCGATGTGAGATTCCAGTCCCTTGGACTTGCACACTTTCAAGTTGAAGCCTGGGATGATGTCTGGGGCACCTGGGTACACGCGGCGTCCATCAAAATTCCAGCAGGCATCGATGTTGATCTTGAACTCAAAGAGGGTGCTTTACTACTTAATCGTGCGCTTCAGCAATTGGCTCTTGATTCAAAAGTGAAAACTGCAATCCAACAAGCACTCTCGGTTCTTCAAGATACGACACTCGACCCAGGGACTCGATTGCAAGCGGCAATTCATCCAACGATAAACCAAGCGCTCACTACAAATCCGCTTCGAAATTTGGTTACGGTGTCAAAGAATTTTCCTATCCTTGTCGAGCGTAGACGTGCGCTTTATGGATCGTGGTACGAATTCTTTCCACGATCTGAGGGTGCAAAGCTCAACCCCTACACATCAGGAACATTCAAATCAGCAAGCGCTCGACTAGAAGCAATTGCCGATATGGGATTTCATGTTGTGTATTTACCTCCGATACATCCAATTGGAACTACTCATCGAAAAGGTAAGAACAACTCGCTTCTTGCAGAGAAAAATGATGTTGGATCCCCTTGGGCAATTGGAAGTAAGGATGGCGGTCACGATGCGGTCCATCCAGATTTAGGAACATTGAAAGACTTCGATAACTTCGTTCAAAAAGCACAAAAACTTGGAATTGAAATCGCGCTTGATTTAGCACTACAGGCATCCCCTGATCACCCTTGGGTGAAAAGTCACCCTTCCTGGTTCAAGACCAGGGCAGATGGAAGCATTGCCTATGCTGAAAATCCTCCAAAAAAATATCAAGATATTTATCCACTTCACTTTGATACAGATCCAGAGGGCTTATTTGAGGAGATTGAACGGATTGTTCGATTTTGGATGAATCGAAACGTCAGAATTTTTAGGGTTGATAACCCTCACACCAAACCAGTGTGGCTCTGGCAACGATTGATTCGTAGCATCAATAGAACTGATCCGGATGTTATTTTCCTATCCGAAGCATTTACAACACCAAACCTCATGCGCATTTTGGCTGAGGTCGGATTTCAGCAGTCCTATACCTATTTCACATGGAAGAATGACAAGCAATCACTCATTGAATATGTCAATCAACTCTCAGGTGACGACTCTGCATTTATGCGGCCAAACTTCTTCGTTAATACTCCAGACATACTGCCGGAGTATTTGCAACACTCAGGGCCTGCAGGTTTTGCAATCCGAGCAACCCTAGCTAGCACACTTTCACCTACCTGGGGTGTCTATTCTGGTTTTGAACTGTATGAATCAACGGCACATCATCCTGGCAGTGAAGAATATATCGATAGCGAAAAATATGAATTAAAAGTTCGGGATTGGAAAGCCGCAGATCGGGAACTTAGAACGCTCGCTCCTTACATCAAGCGACTTAACGAATTGCGACGTGACCATCCTGCACTTCAAACACTTCGTGATGTTGTTTTTCATGCCACAGACTCCCCGCACATCATTGCCTACAGCAAAACTGACAGGGACGATACTGTGCTTGTTATCTGCACACTGGACACTCATAACACTCAAAGCACGACGCTTCATCTCAATATGCCAGAGCTTGGTTTTGATTGGAACGATCGACTACTTGCCCACGATCTCATCACTGACACAACTTGGACTTGGCATAAGGATGTTCATATTGAATTAAACCCGTTTGATTCCGTTGCACACATCATCACATTGCGACGTGCCCCATGACAGTGCATAAGGGTGTGATTGATGCCATTTTGGATGGCAGACATTTTGATCCTCATTCTTTCCTTGGAGCACACCTCGAATCAGGCACGGTCTTCTTTCGAGTGATTCAGCCATTTGCCCTCAGCGTTCTGGTGATTGGGAAAGATTTCAGAGTTCCAATGGAACATTTGCATCGTGGAGTATGGGAAGGGCAACTTCAAGTCTCATCAATTCCTAATTACAGAATTGAAGCACGATATGGCGAAGAAACCATCGTGCGCGATGATTCGTTTCGTCACCTACCAACCGTCGGAGAATTAGATTTACATCTTATTCATGAGGGTAGACACGAACAACTCACCAATGCCCTTGGTGCCAGAGTCCTGTCTTTTCAATCAGAACTTGGTGTGGTGAGTGGAACTGCTTTCACTGTTTGGGCACCAAATGCTAAAGGCATTCAAGTTGTCGGTGACTTCAACCACTGGGATGGGACTTCTCATCCAATGCGCTCCCTTGGTGTGTCAGGTGTCTGGGAAATCTTCATACCTGATGTGAAAAAGGGAGATACCTACAAATTTCGAGTAACAACTGCAGCTGGCTATCAAATTGATAAAGCAGATCCTCTCGCTCGACACAGTGAAGTTCCACCATCAACTGCATCCATTGTGTGGGAGAGTTCGTATCAATGGAATGACGACAATTGGCTTGACTCGCGATCAGAGACAGATTGGAAATCAGCACCTATCAGTGTGTATGAAGTTCATTTTGGTTCCTGGCGGCAGGGAATTAGCTTCAGTCAAGCCGCAATAGAACTACGTGATTATGTGCTTCTCCACGGATTTACCCACGTCGAGTTTCTACCGCTCGCTCAACATCCATTTGCACCATCATGGGGATATCAGGTAACTGGCTATTTTGCTGTCGCTTCACGATATGGAAATCCTGACGAATTGAAATACCTGATTGATGTATTGCATCAAGCAGGAATTGGCGTCATTATGGATTGGGTTCCGGCACATTTTCCAAAAGATGCCTGGGCACTTGCGCGCTTTGATGGAACTCCACTTTATGAACATCCGAATCCTCAACTTGGCGAACATCCTGATTGGGGAACCTACATCTTCAATTATGGGCGCGCGGAAGTTAAGAATTTCTTGGTTGCCAATGCTCTTTTCTGGTTAGAGGAATTTCATATAGATGGACTTCGAGTCGATGCAGTTGCATCTATGCTGTATTTGGATTACTCGCGTGAGGATGGCCAGTGGCAAGCAAACATCTATGGCGGTCGTGAAAATCTTGAAGCAGTCGAATTTCTGAAAGAACTCAACGGTGTCATTCATCTTCGAGCTCCTGGCACACTCACGATGGCTGAAGAATCAACCTCATGGCCCGGTGTGACTACAAGTCTTGAGTATGGCGGATTGGGATTTGATTTCAAATGGAATATGGGATGGATGCATGACAGCCTTGAGTACGTCAAGCATGAACCAATCCATAGAAAGTTTCATCACAATGAAATGACATTCTCTTTGGTGTATGCGTGGAGTGAGCGTTTCATCTTGCCACTTTCACACGATGAGGTCGTACACGGAAAAGGTTCTTTGATCAACAGAATGCCAGGTAATCGCTGGCAACAACTTGCAGGACTACGTTCCTATCTTGGGTTTATGTGGGGGCATCCTGGGAAAAAATTACTGTTCATGGGAAGTGAATTTGCGCAAAGCAATGAGTGGAATGCATCAAGTTCACTCGATTGGTGGTTGACCGATTTTCCAGAACATCAAGCAATGGCTCGTTTCATCCAAAATCTCAATCACGCCTATAAAGAACATTCTGCATTATGGCAACGAGATGGTGAACCTGGTGGCTTTGAGTGGTTGGTATCGGATGACGCTGATGCAAACGTTTTTGCGTGGGTGCGAAATGATTTTGATGGCTCAATGGTTGCCTGCATTTCAAATCTTTCTCCAGTGCACAGACCTGATTACCGCCTTGCGCTTCCAAAGGCTGGCATTTGGAAAGAGATATTGAACAGTGATGCACTCGATTACGGTGGCTCAGGTGAAGGAAACCTTGGACAAGTCATTGCAGAGGAGATTCCACTTTATGCACGAAATGCTTCCGCGAAGATAAATCTCGGACCACTCTCGACTATGTGGTTAACGTGTATTCCTAATTAGAAAAGTGCGTTTGTTAAATCTTTTCTTGCTTGGGTGACTTCAGGGGATTCTCCTACCATTACAAAGAAATCAAGTAAACGTGTTTTCACAACATCGCGATCTGCGCCTGATGATTGACGTACTCCTTCTATGAGAAGTGCGAATGCCGCTTGCGGATTTCCCATTGCCATTAACGCGTCAGCTACAAGCATTCGTTCTTCCAATGTCGAAAATCCAGCACTTGCAATTTCAGCAACATTCTTCCCAGCCAATCGCTGAAGGAACTTACTCTGTACAAGCAATACTTTTGCTTCCTCATCCTGCGGATTCGATTTCAATAATCCAGCGAGATACTCATCAGCTTCTGACCATTTTCCTTGGTTCAATAGGTCAACCGCAGTTTCAATTTCTGGGCGATGAGGTGGCTCTTCATGCTCAGATCCTTCATCTAATCCTTTTTTAGCAAGATCAAGTATTTGAGCGACAACCTGCCTGACTTGGGCTTCTGGAAGTGCGCCCTGGAAAAGCGGGGCAATCTTTCCTTGGATAGCGACAAAGACCGCGGGAATCGATTGTATTTTGAACGCTGCTGAGATTTGTTGATTTGCTTCAGTATCAATCTTTGCAAGCAAAATTGAACCGTTTTGCTCATCAACTACTTTTTCAAGAATTGGGGAGAGTTGTTTACAAGGGCCACACCAATCTGCCCAGAAATCGAGAATGACAGGGACAGTTAGACTCTTTTGGATGACATCGGATTCAAATGTTGCTTCGGTTACATCAAAAACAAAAGCTGAAGTCGAAGTAGGTTCATTCTTTTTCCCTAATTTGGAGAGGTCTACAACTCCCGCAAGATTGATACTTTTGCTATCCACGGCACAATTATGCCTGTTATTCTGACACGGTCGAAATTGTCGTAAGAAACTCTCGAATCACCTTGGACACATCAATTGGTTTCTCAAGGGGTGCAAGGTGGCCAGCTGCTTCAATCTCAAAATGCACTGCACTCATTGAACTTTGCACTATCGCTTGGTGGTCTTCATCGGTGGAGACCGCATCGCTCTCTCCTCGAATTGAGAGCACAGGAACTGAAGACGACTTTAGAACACTGAAAGAGTCATCTCGCTTACTCATTGCTTCGAGAAGTCTACAAACTCCATCGATGCTGATGTTTTGCAACATCTCGTGGAAGATCTTCATCACCGTTGCATCATCAAGGCTCGATTCATGCAACATCCGATGCTCTATTCCATCGAGTAGTTCATGAAGCGAATTCGAAGTCTTCAGTCGTTCGATGAGTTCTAATCGATTGGTTCGTTGTAGGTCTGTATCAGCAATTGCTTTAGTGTCAACGAGTATCAAAGCCTCAACTCGCTTTGGAAATAATCGAAGCATTTCAAGACTCACATACCCGCCAAGTGAACATCCACCAATTACTGCCTTTTCTATTTCAAGAGCATCAAGCATTCGGATGACATCATGTGCAATTGTCGAAAGACTCACAGATTCAGATTCATCCCAGTCGGGTGCTTCCCCTAATCCTCTGATGTCAGGAAGTGCTACTTCATGTCCATCACGTGCAATGTCCTCTGCAACTTCCAACCACATGCGATGATCAAATGGAAATGCATGCAGTAATACGATGTTCATTTGAGATCATCCCATTTCGTCATGTTGCCATTCCATTCGGTTGGAAGTGGCGATTTCTCTGGAGCAACTATCGCGACAACTTCGTTGAGTGCTTTTCTCACGAACGCTTCACCGACCCAGAGATGTTTTGCACCCTCAATTACTCTCACTTCAGATGTCGTTGCCACTCTGAATCTCTCGATTGCCTGATTTGGTGGTAAGAAGTCATCGAGTTCTGGAACTATTGCATACAACTTTCTGCCAGATTCATTCCATAAGAGCAAATCGTCATCAGTTGTCCAGCGAAGTGGCGGAGAAAGCAAGATTCCCGCGGTGATGGGATCACGATTCAGATATCGAAGAGTGACATCGGTACCAAATGACCAGCCAAGTGCATAGATTTTTTTAAAGCCCTCTGCAACTAAAAAATCAAGTGCTGCAATTGCATCAAGCCCCTCCCCTGCACCACCCGAAAATTCACCTTCGCTCTTACCACGCGGACTTTCAACGCCACGAAAATTAAAACGTAATACTGCAATGTCGGCCATTGCCGGTAAGCGCCAACTTGCTTTTCGAAAGATATGACTATCCATAAACCCACCGTGAGTTGGTAATGGATGAAGACAAAGCAAAGTTGCAATCGGCGGGTTCGATTCGGGAACTGCAAGTTCCCCAACAAGTTTTATGCCGTCACTTGCACGAAATTCAATGTCTCGCCTGAGTGCTGGTAACACACTATTTGGTGCAAGTTCTGCCATCAGCGAGCAAACCTTTCCCAACAGGGGGTATGCCAATGACGGCGTTCCTGCACTCTCGTTTCGTGATTTTCATCATCAAGTGGCCAAGCGACAACATGTGGTGTTGCAGGTCTAATTTCCTGATTGCATCCAGGGCAGCGATATACCTTCACTGATGTAGCTCCAGTGATTTTTTGGGTCACCCACTCTTCCCCTTTAACACTCACGACTTGCCGGATGCCGTGTGGGCGGCGTTCTTCAAATGAGTCATCACCATCTGACATGCGTCTATTTTTCCGTCCCATACATCCCTCAAAATAATCGCGAATGAGGATCCGTCAATCCCCGTAATTCATCATAGTCAACTTGCAGACACGTGATATTTCTGTGTTCGGCAAGAGTCTGGGCCTGAGGTTTTATTTCTTGGGCGACAAACATTCCACGAACCGGTGAGAGTTGTGGGTCGAGATTCAGTGCATCAAGATATCTCGTAAGTTGTTCTACTCCATCGATTTCACCGCGACGCTTTATTTCAACCGCAATATAACCATCCCCATCTTTACACAACAGATCAACAGGTCCAATCGGTGTTGGGTATTCACGGCGGACAAGTTCAAATCCTTCGCCGAGGGTTTCCACGTGGGTTGCAAGTAATTCTTGGAGATGCGCTTCAACACCATCTTTCTGAAGGCCAGGATCATCTCCAAGTTCAGCACTTACTTCATGATGTATTTCGTGCATCGTGATGATGAGGAGTTCACCTTGTTTGTTACTGACATTCCAGACAATCTCATCGTTTTCTTTGGTTTCGTGGATAAAGCACGGTGGATTCATCCAAT
>JBMSMQ010000036.1:0-9562 GCA_049421205.1 Candidatus Nanopelagicales bacterium | reverse complement strand
AATCCCAGATTATGGCGAATTTCAACTTTTCTCGTGGCCTTAAAGTGTGTCGGCGATAACGCTGACGGTGGTTACACCATCGACAAAGCTGATGCTTAACAACACAGAATATGTTGAACTTTCATATGTTGTCATTCTGTAATCTGTTTGAGTCGTATCGGACGTGAGGGCGAAACCGGCTGATTCGAGTGCTGCGTTATAAGATTCATAAGCATCACTCAACGAATCCTCTGTCCTCCATGAGGCGAGGACACTTCCACCGTTTTTGTCGATACTTACTGTCGTGAGATTTCCATCATAGGTAGGGATATCAGCTGGCCAGTTATCAGGCAAAGGTATTGAGTCACCTGCGGCAAACTGGTTTCCATCTCCATCAGTGATATTGACACTGCCATCTTCGAGATCAACATCTACATCTCCGCTGGCATTATCTTCAATTATTCGTTCCGTGATTTTCTCGGCTGCCTGAGAACATGCAGTGAGAGAGAAAAGGCTGAAGACAATCAGAAGTGAAATTAATATCTTCTTCAACATTTGACCTATTTCACAATGCGAATTGCGAATGGATAGGTGTATTCCTGCCCATTATTGACTGCCAGTGCAGCAATAATTGCAAAGACGATGCTGACAATCCAGACAATCGTTAACAGTAAAAATCCAATCAGCAACAAGCTGAGGAACCAACCGATGACATACCCCAACAGAACAGTCAATTGAAAATTCAATGCTTCCGTGCTCATTCGCTTAACGACAGCAGAATCATTTCCCTTAAGTAGTAGTACCAATAGTGGTGCGAGGAATCCTAAAAGAATTCCACCTGCATGGGCTAAAAGACCCATAGTTTTTTCGTCGCTAGTCACACTCTTCCTCTCTTTAACGTGAGGCTCAAGATAGACCTCAAAGTAAATAACTTTCAAGCACCAATGTGTAACATTTTCGGAAATTTACCTCAAAAAAAGTGTAATTCGGACTATTTCGTCGCCTGAATCGTTAATCGAACGAGGTTGTATAGGAGTTTTTCATCTATGTCCCAATCGACAGGCACTTTGAAAGTTTTCTTGTTTACCTCATATGGAGCCAATTCTTTTGACATAGCTTTGAGAACTTCTGATCGAAATGGGGCTAGAGTGAGGTGGTTTTTTGAAATTGATAATCCAAATATGTAAGAAGCGTCCAACTTAAGCATTGGCTGATTCCAAGCCATAACTAATTCAAGTTTAGGAAATTTCCGCTGTAGGAGCTTAAAGATCTTCTTAACGGTTTTCTGTTTTGCAAGATCATGCCCTTGTAGATATTCATCGAGTGATTGGTAACGCTTCGATGTAGTGGATCCACGACTATACAAAACAAGTGCATTTGCATGGGTCTGGCTGAAGCCGTAGTTCTCTTTCAGATATGCAATTTGCTCTGGATATTTCAAGTCTTTGATGTCTTTCATCACTTTAAACCAGTACGACATCTTTTCCCCGTACTTCTTTTCAATAGCAGGGAAATGTGAACTGCGTTCCGGACTCTTGCTCGCCACGACCAAAGGCTATCATTGATGAAGATGCGCAGAATTGTGAGCAGCCACGAAGTTTTTTGCATCTAGATGTGCGGCATTGAGGAGGACAGCAAGGCAAGTCTGGCAGTATGCAGTCCACAGATAACTTCTCTTGTCCCAATCAAACGTAGCCGAAACGATAAGTGCGGATACTGGTTTAAGTTCGTCAGTAAATTCAACGTGAAAACGAACTCGCATGAGTTTGGGAATGTCTAATTGAGTCAACTCTTCTGGTAGGTCATTTTCTGCAATAGCGACAGACTCGATATCAGATTCAAGTGCCTCGAGTCCACACGAACACAGTAAGTAATTTCCATCACTCTCGACTCGAACACCAAGATATTCGTGCAGTTCCTGGCTTCTCCAAAGTTGCAGATTTGCGTATTTTCGATATCCATTAAAGAGGGCTACTCCATGTTCTGGAGTCTCTTTCATTTGTTGGCGAATTCGTTCTACTGTTTCGTTGTCGACACGTATGTCTCGATATCTGATAGATTCCATTGTTCCCCTGTTCAAAGATAGGTAGTTTAGGATTCAAACCTGACTATTGAGTCAATCGTTTTAGAGTTGGTATATGGCTGGATCAATCGCACTCGTTGGTTCTGGAGAATACCTACCCGAAATGCTGGAGCTTGAGCAAATACTCCTTGATGAAGGAGTGAAACAAGGTAAGCGTGCTTGCTATGTGCAGATTCCAACTGCAGCTGGACTTGAGGGGAAAGATCGACTGAAGTACTGGAAGAACCTTGGAGCAAAGCAAGCAGCGCGACTTGGTGTCGAGCAAGTTTTCTTACCGATATATGAGCGTGATGATGCGAATAACTTTGAGTTCGTGAAAATGCTAGAAGAAAGTGCACTTGTCTACCTATCGGGTGGGAATCCTGCACACTTAGCAGAGTCTTTGCGCGGCACGCTCTTGGCAGATGCAATATTTCGAAATTGGCAAACCGGTGGATCAGTTGCAGGGTGCAGTGCTGGTGCAATGGCACTTTGCACAGAAGTTGTTGGATTTCGTTTCTCAAAAGACAGTACCGTAGAGGGATTAGGACTCGTACAAAATCTTAAAGTATTGCCCCATTACGACAGGTATTTTCGCTTTGTTCCAGAACTTGCGATTAAGAAACTTGTACGGGAATCCAGCGACGCCGTGCTTGTTGGAATAGATGAGTTAACTGCTCTATCAAAATTTGGTGATAGCCATTGGCAGGTGTTTGGTAAAAGCGGAGTACATCTACTTCATCAAACTGAAACTATTTCGCATTCCCACGGTGAACTCGTGTCGTGGTAGTGACGTTATGTGTTCTTAGTAACAACGTTCAAAAATCCACCGAATGCTTTTAATGCATTAGGAGTTGTGGGAACAATGTTAAGTAGCTCACTTGAAAATAGAATAAATGCACTCCACTGAGCCCGCGATACTGCTACGTTGATTCGGTTTGGGGAAAATAGGAAGTCAAGCCCCCTGGGAAGTTCGGCATCTGAGGATGCAGCAAATGAAACAATAACGACTGGTGCTTCCTGCCCTTGGAACTTATCAACAGTCCCGACTCGTATATTCGAATAATCGCCACGTGACAATGTGGATTCAATCAATCTGCGTTGTGAATTGTATGGAGTAACGACAATGATGTCGTTTTCTGTTAACTCACGATACTCGGCTTCTTTATCTTCTTTCCAACGCTTTCCGATGAGTCCGTTGACGAGATTTAGAACTTCATCTGCTTCTTCAGTACTCGAAACACGATTTCCCTTATGTGAAACTGCAATTGCGTGTACGCCTGGTTCTATGTCCTCGAGGTGACGGTATAGGGGAGCATCTGCAGTTTTTAGCTGCCCTAGATACTGAAGTCTTGAAACAACATCGGTAATGCTTGGGTGCATACGGAAGGTTTCTCCCAAGAAGTATCCATGCGACTCAGGAATGACCGGATGATCTTGTAGGAGATGAGAGAGTGCAGATTCATGAACTGGTTCTGGATGGTAACCCTGACTGACTTGTGGTAACTGTTGTGGATCTCCGAGAAGTAAACCACGTTTGCCATATGAGAGAACCGCAATTGAATGTGCGAGTGAAAATTGTCCAGCTTCTTCTATCACTACAAGGTCGAATAATTCAGTGAAATCTTTTTTTGTAAGATTGAAAATCGTTGCACCAACGACAAAGCCAGAATTTTGCGCATTCATCCAATCCGTCAGGTTCGAAACGTAGTAAGGGGGTATTGTGGTTTTTTGGGAATTTTCTTTTGCAATCGCAATGCTTGGTTCGACTTTTTGAATCTCCTTCAGGACATTATCAATTGCAGCATTTGATTGAGAGCAAACTAAAACTTTCCAGCCATTAACTCTCACTAATTCTTCGATGACTCGTGAACCTGTGTAAGTTTTTCCTGTTCCTGGTGGTCCTTGAACGCCAAGTGAAAAGTTTTGGTTTGTAAGTAAGGCTTGGATGATGTCATCTTTATTTGAATTGACTGCAACCTGCGTTTCCTCACTCGAACTATTGATTCCTTGAAGTAGAAGATAACTCCACGCAGCAGTCGGAAGCGTAAATGTGCCACTCTGAAGCCCTGCTAACACTTCTTCAGCTATGTTTTGCAGTCGACTCTTGATTGACTTGCTATTGACCAAGTCGAACTTGATGGCACCAATCGGCAGGTCCAGCCAGGTATCTCCAAGGGTAGCGCCAGCACATTCAACGATGATGACATAATCCTTATGGACTTCTTCAATCGTAGAGTGTTTGGTAGGAAAACCTAAGTTTTTTGGGCTGAATGATCGACCATACTTACCGAGACTTTTTCGGTTGCCGCCTTGTGTGGCATAAAGCAAGACGGGATTTTGTCCAAGAGTTCCACTCAGGTCGGCGGTGTCAAAAGTGACTTTCAATCTGCGAAACTGAACTTTGCTGGTACCGACTGTGTGCCAGTCATCTTGTATTGTCGCAGACGCTACCTCGAGACCTTTACCATCATTACCCCACTCATCAAGATCACCTTCAGCGTAGTCAAAGAACTCCCACCACGTGGGTTTCTCTTCGCGATCTTGAAATTCAACAAGAGCAGCAACCATCGCGATTGCCCTTTGAGTCTGATTTCGCTCCGCAGGATTTTCAGGCACGTATGACATAAGTTCCCGATAGAGCGAATTATCTTCAGGTTGTTTGGGTTCAGGTTTTTCTATTTCTTCTCCAGTGGTTGTAGGCAAAGGAGATATTTCAATTCCCCTAATCCAATCATTGAGAAGTTGCAGACTTTTAACATCCAACTCGTTATAGTCAATAATGCTCTTCTGAACTGAGTCAGCATCTGGATTATCGGTGCTTCTAAGAGCAAGATATTGGTGAAATTTCAACACTGAGTCAGCAGCCGATGAAACTTCCTGTTCCGAATGGCTTACTCCATAGATGGCTTCAACATCCTTGATTGAAAGTGAGCGTGTGGAGAGTCTCAAACCCTGTCGAACAGTTGCGTAATAATCAAAAAGAACCCCTTCGCTCAAAAGGAGATCTACTTCATCTATTCGGGTGTTATGTCTTCCAGCCAATCGTCGGATTGCAGATTTCTCATAACTTGCATAATGATAGATATGAAGTTTGGGATATTTCTTTCGTCGCTCTACGACCCAGTCGATGAAATTTTCAAATGCATTCTTCTCTTCTCGAGTATTCTCAGCCCACCAATGCTTGAAACGAAAAATTCCAGTGTCGTCGACAAACCAAACGCCGAGCAAGTACTCAAGTCCTACTCCTGAATCCGCTAGGGGGTAGCCTTCAATGTCGAAATACACATCACCTGGATCTGGAGATGGTATCTGCTGCAAGATGGCTTCATTCTTTATTTCAAAGAGTGGAATTTCACTTTCGATATTTTCAGCTCTGATTTGGAGCGCTGCTTGGTCTCGAAGTTTTTCAAACATATCTTTAGAGAGTTTTAGTGGTGGAGTGCTCGCCACTGCAAGTTGGTCAATTGTTGTAATAGCGCCTGCTCGAAGTTTGGTTATTGCGTCACTGCGAATACCTTGAACAAGACTCAAATCTCTATCTTTTTCTCTACCTTCTTGACAAAGTTCGCTCCACTCACATTGTGCGCAGACTGTTCTCTTATCCGCCCAAGTGCGCAAATCCGATTTCACTTTTTCTTCAATCTGTAGTTTTGCTTTATGGATGAGCTGTCGAACTATTGGAAGATATGTTGTTGTGAGAAAACTCTCGTGCTTATCGCCTGCGAGCCATAAATGAAAATGTTTGGGTAACGGTAAACCGATTGCATCAAGAAGATACGCGTAGGTTGCTGTTTGAATTATGGCTTCAGTTTTAGCTGTTGTGGCAGACTTCGCATCAATTGGTTCATATGAAACTTCACCCGTTGGCGATATGACTTTCTTCAGAAAATCCGGGTAACCAACTAGCCCATCAGCGTATAGAGTTCCCTGATAGATAATCTCTATGCCATCCCGCATAGCGTTCAGCGTGAGGTTCAGGGAGTTTTGGAGGGATTCAGGATCAGACTGTGGTCTCGGGATTTCGATAAAGGAAAAGTTTTCCTGTAACTCATCTTTGATTCGAAGTTCGTGCTCTGCACCTAGTTTGAATAGGAGTTCTTGAAACTCATCAAGTGGTGGCTGAGAAATTTGGGCTGTGGCCACATGGTATTTGCGAGTAAAAGCCAAGTCACACTTGTGAAGAGTCACCAAGTCTGATGGTGAAATCAATGTTTGATTTCCTGCAATTTTCACTCAGCCCCCAAATACACCTCACGAATGTAATGGGTGAACGTGCGATGGTCTAGGGGAATCTGACACTAGTTTCAGGACAAACTCAGGCTTACAATTGGGGGAACTTTAGGAGAAATGATGACTCGTACTTATGTAGTTACAGGCTCAGCTTCAGGTATTGGTGCAGAAGTTGCGCGGATTCTGAAGTCACAAGGTCAGATAGTCGTAGGGGTTGATCTTCACGATGCTGACATCGAGGCAGATCTCTCCACAGCAAGTGGTAGAAGCAGCGCAATCACGCAGATAGTGGAGCGCACCAACGGAGTCATAGATGTTGTGATTGCGAATGCGGGATTGGCCTTGCCGATTGCAAAAACTGTGTCAGTTAATTTCTTTGGTGTTGTTGATCTTGTGAATGGTTTATTGCCAACTCTTGCGAAAAGTGCCTCACCAAGGGTGGTAGTTACAAGTTCTATGGCATCACTTATGCCAAACGATGCCGACTTAGTCGACGCAATGCTTAGTCTTGATGAATCCGTAGCACTTAAGCGAGCCGAGGAACTAGTTGCTGAAGGTGGAGGACTTGAAGGATTAATCTATGGATCTTCGAAACGAGCAATTGGGCGTTGGATAAGGAAAGTTGCTCCAACAACGGATTTTGCGGGAGCTGGAATTGCGATTAATGCAATTGGTCCTGGAATTGTCGAGACCCCAATGACTAAAGAGATGATCGCAACGGAAGAAGCAAAAGCGGGGCTTTTGCAGGTGGTTCCTATGCCACTCAATGGAATTATGAAGCCTGAGGTGATTGCAAAGGCACTGATTTGGCTAGGGAGTGAAGATAATTCACATATGACGGGGCAGACTATCTATGTCGATGGTGGATCAGACGTGGTGCTTCGCGGGGAAGATATTTGGTCGAAACTCGACAAATCCTGAAAAGCGTCCGCTTTGGTGCTGCTGCAGATAAGTCAAAGGCTCCCAAAACTTTTCGAAAATGGTCGTTTGAACGGTCTGAAACTGTCAGGATGGAGGGGGAGACTCTGCCAATGAAAATACTTCACACCTCTGATTGGCACCTTGGAAAGTTGCTATTCACCCAGTCAATGATTGAGTTTCAACGTGCCTACATTGAACACTTGATAGAAACAGTTCAAACACATTCAGTTGACGTGTTGATTGTTGCCGGTGACGTCTATGACGTCAGTGTTCCTGCTCACGATGCGATTGAACTGCTTGAGTACGCGTTCAAAGAACTCACAAAACACTGCGCAGTGATCGTGACGAGTGGAAATCACGATAGCCCGATTCGGCTAGGAATGAACGCGGGATTGTTGAAGGAAAATAGACTTCATCTGATCACCAGACTTGAAGACATCACAAATCCTGTTGTTCTAAGAGATACCTTTGGTGACATTGCATTTTACGGAATACCATTTCTTCACCCCGCAATCCATCACGCTCGGTTGTCTGAGGGTACAGACTTAGAAAAAGAAAAGGCATCTCAAGCTACTGTGCTGAAACTCGCAACCGATCGAATCGAAAAGCACGCAATGGAAAATTCCTACACCAGAACAGTCGTCATCTCTCATGCCTGGTACAACGGTGGAGTTGAAAGTGAGAGCGAACGATCCATTTCAATAGGAAACCTCGATCGGGTCCCAATTGATTATGTTGCACGATTCGGCTACGCAGCACTTGGACACTTACACTCTCCACAAGTTCTGAAACCTCATGTTCGCTACTGTGGTTCCCCGTACCCCTACTCTTTTGGCGAATCTGACCTACCTCGACACAGCCTGCTCGTCGAATATACACAAACTGTGACAGTTACAGAAATTCCAGTTCCGCAATATAAAAGGCTTATTTCGCTAGAAGATAGTTTCGAAAACTTACTCCTAAGCCCTAGCTATGAAGAATTCATTGATGACTATGTAAAAGTAACGCTGACAGATCTGAAGCCAGTTCTTGATGCGAGTGCCAGACTCAAGAAACGATTCAAGAATATTCTGACCGTCCAACAACCGAATCTGTTGAACTCGTTGCAGGTCAAGCACGAACTTTCTCCTGATCTTGATGATAAAGAAATCTTTACCAAGTACATGGAATATATCCGAGCAAATGGGCCAACTGCTGACGAGCAAGAGCTTTTCGAACAGGCACTCGAAAACGTGCAGTCTGCTAAGTATCAAGAAAAGAACTGAGAATTATGAGATTACACAAACTTGAAATGAATGAATTTCTTGCTTTCAAAGGCAAAGTTGTTATTGATTTTGACGATATTGCTCAAGACAGCATCTTTTTACTCTTTGGAGAAACGGGTGCAGGTAAAACTTCTATCCTTGATGCAATCTCTTACGCACTATATGGACAGACTTCACGTGTCTCAAGACAAAAAGGTCTTGATCATTTACGGTGTCAATACTCCGAAGAAGCGCATCCCACGTCTGTAACGCTTGAACTTTCTATCTCTGGTCAGCGATATAGCGTCACCAGAACGCTTGCACAAAAACGAGACGTCGGCCACGACGTCAGAGCTTCTTGTGTACTCAAAATCGCCCAAGGGGAAGAGTGGGTAATTCCCGAAGACCTTACAAAAGTAAATCTAGTTGGAGAGTACCTCGAAGAAAAGATTGGCTTGAATGCTGATCAATTCTTTCAAGTGGTGATGTTGCCGCAAGGAAAATTTCAGTTGTTTCTGGAGTCAACTACACCAAAACGAGAGGAAATCCTCAAGAGCCTCTTCCGGGCAGATCGATTTTCCGATATCGAAATTTGGTTTAAGGATGAAGCGGGTCAATTGAAGAAGTGTGCCAATGACTCGTTAGAAGAATTACGTATTACAGCAGGGCAGATTGATCCAACTGCCGACCTTGAACATCTAGAGGTTGGACATTTGAACCTAGATTGGCTTCTCGAGCAGGAGAGAAATGCGAAAACCGAAGAAGCCTCTAAGCAATCCATAGTTGATACTCTGAAACAACAAGTCGAACTCTGTGATGCCAAAGTTTCCATTCAAGAAGACAATATGACGAATTATGAGGAATATTTGGCTCTGCAGGAAGATTTAAATGAAGCAAGTAGTGCTTTAAATGAATTCAAAGAATTTCTGGCCCAACAAGGGATAACACTCGAATCACTAGATAGTAATTCAGTTGTCAATGTTGTTGAGATATTGAGTGAATGGCAAACTCGAATAATCAACCTACAACAACAACTTTCGGATAGTTCCCGCGCGATTGAACTTAAGAATGAAATATTGGCACTCGAGAAAACCATAGCGTCATTGGGTCTAGAACTTCAAGG
>JBMSMQ010000035.1:0-9633 GCA_049421205.1 Candidatus Nanopelagicales bacterium | reverse complement strand
AGCTCTACATGCTTATGTTTTTTTGCTACGCGAGGCATTCCTTAATCATTCCATAATCAGATTTGTGCTTCTAGCGGGTAATCGTGACTTTGTTTAACCCTTTAGGCTTATCGGGATCCAACCCGAGTTTTGTAGCAAGATTATGAGTTACCTGTTGGAACAGGATTGCATCACTGATGCTCGCCTCCACCTCTGAAAAGGAATTCCCAGCAGAAATGACTGCTTCGCCCCCAATATTTGAGGCTCCTTTGCCGATCCAAAAAACTTTCTTAGTTATCGAGCGAACTCGCTCGGGCGCCTCTCCAAAGGCGGAATCGGGGGAATGTTCTGGTGAAATGAAAATCACTTGAGAATTTGCAGTTAAAGAAGCAATAGGCCCATGAAGAAAATCTGAAGTGGACATTCCTTGCACTGGAATTAGGCAGGTCTCTTGAAGTTTGAGCGCAAATTCCTTTGCATTAGGGTATGAATATCCACGACCCAAAATATAGAGTGGCGAACTAACATTTAGTTGCTCAACAAAATTCGAAATCTCTTCAGCTTTACTAGTTGCGCTCAAAACACTTTCAATAATCTCTTCGGTTCGGTTGGGAAAATCCTTTAAATAGTTTACAAACATATAGGAGGCGAGAAGTTGTCCCACATAGGACTTTGTCGCCGGGACAGCGACTTCGGTTCCCGCTTGAATGTTTATATGTTGATCAGAGAGTTTTGCCAAAGGCGATTCAGCATCATTTGTTATCGAAACAAGAAATCCACCCCCAGCTTTAGCTGCTTTTGCAAAAGTCAAAAGATCTGTGGATTGGCCACTTTGGCTAAGCGCTACAACGAGTGTGTCTCTGTAATTGAATTTGGAGTGATAGAGAGTCGCCGCAGATGGGGATGCAAGCCCGCATGGAAGGCCCATCTTCACCTCAATTAAATACTTGAGGAAGTGTGCGGCATTATCAGATGTCCCTCTAGCCAGGATTATTACTGAATGAAAATCCAAATTTCTTATTTGTTTTATAGCTGGATGCTCTTTAGTAAACATCTTGTTCAGCGAAGTCAGAACTGAAGGAATCTCATGAATTTCCTTTAGCATTATTTTACCTATTTCAGACAATATTCCTCCTGTAACTTTTCAAACCTCGGGTCAATTGACTTCAACTCGCTGATTAGTTCTTGAGCTCTCATACGCCGCCATTACAACCTTTAGAGCTTGGTAGCCATCTTCACCAGTAACCATCGGTGTTATACCATCAAGAATTACAGCGGCAAAGTGCTCGATTTCAGCGTACCAACCCCAAGTACGCGCTTCTTCATGAGGAATCTTTAACCAACCCTTGTTTGTCTCTGCTTTTTCGCCCACTTCAGAACTACCGGAAAGTGTAAATACATCCATAGTTTGACCACGTGCTAAATCGGCTCTCACGTAACCATCCCTACCCAGAATTTCTAGTACGTCATCGACACCACCTGGGGCTACCCATGAGGCATCAACAGTAGCAAGAATGTGATTATCAAATTCGAGCGTTAATAGACAATGATCATCAACAGGAGAATTCTTATCAATTGTAGAAATACGAGCGTACACATGAGTAATTTTTGCCGGCTTTAGTAAATGTGCGATTAAGCCTATCCCATGAATTCCCATATCCATCGTGACCCCGCCACCACTCATATTGATATCTCTAAACCATCTTGAGTGGGGACCACCATGACGTTCACGATGGCTAACATGAACTATCTGACCAAAGCTTCCATTTTCAATTAATTCTTTGACTTTGCGATAACGCGGGGCAAAAATAATTTGTTCGGCATAAAGCAACTTAATGTCAGCTTTCTCTGCTACATCAATCATCTCTTTTGCATCTTGGAGATTAATTGAGAGTGGCTTCTCGCAGACCACGTGGATTCCCTTACTGGCCGCTAATACCGTTAGTTCCTTATGATAAACATTAGGTAAAGTAAGGGAAATGACATCTAATTCCTCTTTCTCCAACATAATCTTTGCATCTTCATAGGAACGTGAGCCAAATCTCCTCGAGAAACTATCGCGTGTATTTTTTGTGGGAGCCGCAATCGCTACAACTTCTGCACGGTTCGTTGCTAACCAGCCTTCTGCATGTAAGTTTCCAGCAAACGCTCCGCCAACAATGCCCACTCTTAGCTTTTTACTCATAGTCGACTACCATTCCGGCGCTTCCAACTTTGCTACCTCACTTGATGATGCGGCAACTTTAGCAATGGCATCAAGCACAGAATTTGAATCGTCTCTACTCCCCATAAGAATTGAAGTAGTAAACCACAGAGTATTGGCCGCCAATTTGTCCGTGACCGGAAAGTTTTGATCGTTGTATCTAATTTTTGTGACTTCTCCGCGAAGTCTTGGCGCAAGCCCCGAGGGATCTTTGAACATTTCTAAACGATGTAGAGGTGGGTATGACGTTGTCAATGGAATACCTTCAGCTAGAAGTGCAAATCTAATCTGATCTCTTGTGGCCCCAGAAAGTTTTGAACTATCCACTTCGACGACGTAGCAATAATTTCCTTGGTCAGTACACCCGGGATACCTTCCTTGAGGTTTAAAACCATCAATTTTCGATATTTCGGAATTCAACCAGTTAGCATTTGTTGCGCGGTTTGCTTGTTGGCTTTCGAAACGCGTAAGTTGTGCACGCAAGATTGCTCCTTGCCATTCGCTTAGTCGAAAATTCCCACCAAGTCGCAGATGTCGGTAATACCAAATTCCATCTCCGCGACCACAGTTGATAAAAGATTTGAACATAGGAACCAAATCCTCACGTGAGGTAGTGATTACACCACCTTCTCCTGAGGTCATGAGTTTGGATGCTTGGAAAGAGAACGAGCCAGCATCTCCAATCGTTCCCGCGTGTTTACCCTTCCAGCGAGAACCATGAGCATGAGCGCTATCTTCAATTAAAGCCAACCCATGTTTCTTACATAACTCAGTGAGACCATCCATATCCGACATAGAGCCCGCAACATGAACACATACAATCGCTTTTGTCCGGGGAGTAATCGCAGATTCCGCTGCGCTCACGTCAATAGTTCCAGTTAATGGATCAACATCAACTATTTTTGGAATGGCATTTGCCATCAGAATTGTGCTAATAGTCGCCAGGAAAGACCAATCAGCGACAATTACTTCGTCTCCCTCACCAATACCGAGTGCAAGAAAGATAACTTCTAAAGTATGCGTTCCGTTTGTAACCGCAAAAGATGCCTCTGCTCCGGTATAGGCACTCCACTCCTTCTCAAACTCCTTCACTTCTATTCCTTGGTTCGCCCACCAATTTCGTGAATCAAGTACACGATTAATTGCGATGCGTTCCGTTTCATCGTAGTGAGGCCATGCGGGAAATGGCTCATTTCGAACTTTGTTTCCTCCGTTAATAGCTAAGTTACCCATGGCTCTTCCTTTCCCTAGTCCCGACCATCATACGTGTGCGAATCTTCTCTGCTGCAAATGCGGCTGCTCCAATTACGCCAGCTTTTGCTTCTAGACTTGTTGACCTTATATTCACTTCAAATGGAACCAATCTGTTAGCCCAAGTTTGAACGATTGGTAACAGAGCTGGATTACTTCCTATACCACCACCAATAACTATCAATTCGGGGTCTGCGACTGCCTTCAGTGAAACAGCCACATATGCAAGGTTCTTACCAACTTCCCCTACGAGCTGTTTTGCTTCTAGCTCTCCCTTGTTTGCTCTTTCGAAAATATCTTTAACAGTTACATCTGCAGGTTTTCCACAAATATTGTCATACCTCTTTAAAATACCTTTGGTTCCCAAAAATGACTCTGCCAGTCCATTTTCGACTGCCCAAGGGTCGTCAGGATCACCGAACAAAGGTAAAAATGAAACTTCACCCGCCGCCCCTCTTGAGCCACGCACTAAGTGTCCATCAATGAATATCCCAGAACCAATTCCCGTACCCAGCTGAATTAATGCAAAATTCATTACTTCACGTGCGGCACCGTGCAGGAATTCACCTACAGCAGCCAGATTTAAATCATTTTCGACATCAACATCAACGTCAAACAGTTTTCTTAAAATGTCAGAAAGATGCATACCATCCAAATTTCCAATATTGGCTCCAAGAGAAAGCTTGCCATCCTCACTGAGAATCCCTGGGGTACCAATTGCAATTTGGCGGATTTTCTCCTCACTTATACCAGCCTCTTTTGAGACTTTTTTTATCAGCTCGATAATCTGAGCAATTATCTGGGTTCCACCTTCGGGATTTATCTGTTCATATCCCTGAATTAGAATTTTGCCTCCAACATCAGCGATTGCGCATGCAACCTTGGAGCCTCCTAAATCAACTCCAACTCCAAACCCTGTACTTGGATTCAACTCATACAATGCAGCTTTGCGACCAGGTCGACCTTGAGTGAATCCTGACTCCCTTAAAAGGCCATTTTCCAGGAAGAAACCAACAATCTGATCAACTGTAGGGCGCGAAAGTCCACTTAATTTGATTATTTGAGGAATCCCAATGGGATTTCGTTCCGAAACTATTTGCATGATTCGTTGTTGATTAACTTTCCTGACAAGTTCATGTCGACTTCTCATGTTTAGGCTTTGATCTATCACTCCTTCACCGCCCCACCTGATAATCCAACTACCAGATACTTCTGGATTGCCACCGTGAAGAGAATTATCGGAACAAGTGCGAATGTTGCCGCAGCTGCCATCGGTCCCCAATCCAAAGTTCTATTTGATATAAAGCTAGCGACAAGAATTGGTAGTGTTTTGCTGCCCTCTCCCGCCATAATGATCGGAATAAGGAACTCGTTCCAAGAAAGAAGAGCAACAAATACACCTGTTGCAACTAAGCCTGGAGCAACCAAAGGTAGAAGGACTTTTGTAAATAACTGAATATTACTTGCGCCATCCACTCTTGCTGCATCTTCAATCTCAATTGGGACCTGATCAAAAAAATTTGTCATTAACCAAATTGCAAATGGAATACTGAAGCCTGTATAAATCAAAATGAGCGCCCACATTTTGTCATATAGCCCAAAATATGTGCTCAAGTTATATAGAGGTAAGATTATTACAATTCCAGGTAAAGCGCGTACGACAATCATCAAAATTTCAAGTGAGCTTCTGCCACGAAATTTCTGTGTTCGGGCAAAGGCATATGCAGCCAAACTCCCTACTACTAAACAGATTAACGTAGTGAATGCAGTAATTAGGATTGTATTTCCATATATTCGCCAAAATCCATCATATTGTAGAAGTGACTGATAATTCTTGAGAGTTGGTGTAAAAGTGAAGAATTTAGGTGGCAAAGAAAATGTATCAACACGTGTTTTAATCGAAGTTGAAATTGTCCAAAAAATTGGAAACATTGCAGCAAATACAGCTATTATCAAAATTGTATAGCTAATCAACTTATCCAACTTAAACTTCATCGCATACTCGTTACTGACTTGCGCCATAAGAAATAAACGGGCAAAGTAAGAATTACAATAATTACCCCTAACGCTGAAGCGCGTGACATCTCCAAAAATAAAAATCCCGTTTTATAGGTCCACAATCCCAAAGTTGTAGTTTCGTTACCAGGGCCACCTCTCGTCAATATAAACAGTGTGTCGAATAGCTTTAAAAAGTCCATTATTTTTATCATTGTCAAGACAAGAAGAGTTGGAACTACCAAGGGAAGAGTTATTCGAGTGAAAGTCTGAATTCGGTTGGCTCCATCAACTAAAGCAGCCTCATAAATACTTGATGGGATTCCAGCCAAAGCCGCCAACATTAAGAGCATGACAAATGGAACCGATTGCCAAGAGTCAACAATTATTACTGCTAAGAGCGCTGTGTTTCTTGATCCCAACCAATTAACACCCTCGAATCCAATTTGGCCAATTGCCCAATTAATGACTCCAATATCGGTATCAAACATAAATCTGAAAATGAGTCCCACGGCTACGGGAGTCAGAAGCATTGGAACTATTAATACTGATCTGAAGAATTTACTACCCTTTATTGTGTCGTGTAGAACGACTGCCAATAACATCCCCAGTGGTATTTGAATAGTTAGACCCACTAACATCAATTGAATAGTCGTAATTAAGGTGGAATAGGTTTCAGAAGCGAGAAAAGCTAGCCGATAGTTTTCAAGACCAACAAACTGCCGGGGGGTAAAAGCACCAAGATTTACATTTAGAAACGATAAGTACACCCCATAGAGAAGGGGAACAACTATGGTTAGTGTTAGAAGTACCCAAGTTAATGAAGTGAAACTAGTGCTGGGTTTGGCGGATGATATTTTGCTGCGCTTTCCCTTCCGCAACTCAATCATCCGCCACCCTAGGAACTAATACTTATCTTGGTTCTTTAGCCAAGATTGATTTTAGTTTCTCGTTAAGTGCATCTAATGCAGATTTAGTTGATTCCTTACCGGTGAGCACCCGGGTTACAGCGTCGATTGCTGCAACTTCGAATTCAGGCCAAACTGCAATTTGTGGATATCTCTCAATTCGAGATGATTCTGGAATCTCTAGTTGTGGAAGATATGGGTTCATATCCAAAAGAGTTGTATCGGAGATTATGGACTTGCGCCCAATAGCAGCCGCTCCCGACTCCAAATAGCGCTTTGCGTTTGACTTACCTAGAACAAACTCTAGGAAGGCCCACGCAGCTTTTGGATTTTTGGCATCTGCGGGAATTCCAATATTCCATCCAGCAAGATGGGTTATGTCCGCAGCTCCTTTAGGCATCGGTGCAGTTGCAAATTTCCCTGCATGCTTATTAATTGAAGGATCGAGTGCCATTCCGTAATAACCGGAATAGTTCAGCATCGCTCCAATTTCTTCGCCAAGGAATTTACTGGTCACCTCATCGCCATTTGCGGTAATTGCACCCTTAGGTGAAACTGAGAGCAATTTCTTCATGTAATCGACAGCTGCAATTGCTTCTTGTGAATTTACTGTCGGATTCAAATTTTCGTCATACAGCTTCCCGCCAAATGACCAGACCATGGTCATCCACCACCAGGAAACATTTGGACCAAAACCGATTAGCTGCCCGCTGGCGCCTGAATCCTGAACTGCCTTGGCGTTCGAATACCACTCATCCCAAGTAGTGGCTGGCTTTAGCCCCAACTTGTCATAAATATCGGTTCGATACCATTGAATCATTGGCTCGGTAGAAAGTGTTAAGCCATAAAGTTCACCGCTCGCACACTTTCCATAATCTTGTTGTCCTTTGCCGAAGTCATTAATGTCATATTCTGCGGATGTATTGACCCAGTCATCTAGTGGGGTCATGGCTTGTGCCTGGCAGAACGGGGCTAGAAATGAATTATCAAACTGAGCGATGTCATACGCACCAGCTTTTTGGTTATATGAGAGTAATTGCTTCTGATGTGCTTCACCGTATGGAGTCTCGGAGACATTCACCTTAACGCCAGTCTTCTCTTCAAATTCAGGTATAAAGCTCTGAATTGATGTTGAGGATGGGCTAGGAATCAGGAATAGATTCAACTCACCACTCAACTCTTCCTCAGAACTACTATCCGATCCGCAAGCAGAAAGACCGAGAGCTAGGACGCATACGAGAGCGACAACTTTTGCGCGCCTAAATTTTGCCACTTTCAGTTCCTTTCGATAGCGGGGCGGCCGCCCCGCGTTGCCGAAAATCTACCTTTAAAAATCATAGTTTTGTCAGTAGTAAAATAACAATACTGCTTAAACAACTTTTCAATCTACGCCTACTTATACTCTTATCGCCATGATTAAACGCCTTTTCCCCCCAAAGACCGGAAATAAGCGAGCATTGATAAGCATCGCGCATGCCGATGACTTAGTGCTCTTTGCCGGGGGTACTGTAATCACGTTGGTAAACGCCAATTGGGAAGTGGCCGTTATCCGAGCAACCGACGATCGCTGGGACTCGTTCGGCCTTACCGAACAGGAAACTATACGTCGAAATAAGCGTGAATTTGATTCTGCTATGGACGCTATAGGGATTACTACTGTTTATGAACTTAACCTACCCACCGACCTCCTTGGAGACGCCTCTGAAGTGGAACTCCGGAAGGAGTACATAAAAGTCATTAGGGAGTTTAAACCATATTTAATCATCGGCTTTGATCCAGATTCTTTCTTATATGAAGACAATCAAGATCACCGACTAGTAGCTGTTGCTATGGCAGAGGCCAGTTGGGCCGCCGGATTTGATAAACATCCTAATGCGGGTTTGAAAAAGCTCGAACCCCATCTTCCTGTTGCTAATTGGTATTTTGGTAGAGAGGTTGCAGAACCAACTCATTATTTTGATGTCACACCGGTTTTCTCTAAAGCAGTTGAGACAGCTTGTGAGCATAAAACTATGTTGATAAATATGGCAAGGCAAATTGATATCAAAGCAACTACTGCAAAAATGCAGTCGGATATAACAAGTCAAGTTGAGAAATCACCAAAGAAATTCGCACATCAAATAATGGAAGTGAGTCGAATTAAAAAAGTAAAAGGGGTAGAGTTCGCCGAGATATTTCGAGTGATTGATAGCACAAACTTGATTAGAAATCTCCAACAGGGGAAGAGGTATTAAATGTTTAAGGCGCAAGGTTTCAATGTTCAATATGGTTCTGATATCTGTGCAGATCGCTTGAATTCAATTGGTGATTACATACTCATTACTCACATTGAACCATGGCAATTTCTCAAAGAGAAGGTAAGAAATAAGCCACTTGAAATTATTGAAGCGAAAGACCTTTCTAAATCCTATTTGGATTCACTCGCAGAACGTATTCCTACCGCCCATATTGTGGGACTAGGGGGCGGATCTGCGATGGATACTGCAAAGTGGGTACATTGGCGCAGACAGCTTCCGCTAACTCAAATTCCGTCGATTCCATCTGTTGATGCTTGCTTTACTCGTATGAGTGCACTTCGTGAAGAGGGTGGAGTGAAGTATGAAGGTGATGCTGTCCCTGAACTAGTTATAGTTGATTTTGAATTATTTAGATCTGCACCGGCTCCAATGATCACAAGTGGAATCGGTGACATTCTCTCCTGTCATACTGCATGGTTTGACTGGAAATTCGCTTATGAACGTGGACAAGATGAATTTGGTTGGAAGTCAACAGATCCTGAAATATCAAAAACCTATCTTAGAGAATTAGCCGATTGCGCTCCTGGAATCAAGGCGCAAACTGATGATGGGTTAAAGCGATTAATGGAACTACACCGTGATGTAGGTTGGCGTTGCCATGAATTGCGTCATGCAAGGTTTGAAGAGGGTAGTGAACACTTTTTTGCTTATACTTTTGAAGAAGTAACTGGCCGAACCATTGCGCATGGAGAATTAGTTTCAATGGGTGTGCTGATCATGTCTAAATTTCAGGGTAATGATTTCGAAGGCGCAAGGTCCATCGTTGAGAGTGCTGGGACGCGTCATCGGTTAGTTGATTTGAATGTGACTGAAGATGAAGTGCTTAGATCAATCCGGAGAACTCGTTCCTTTTCAATGGAACAAAATCACTGGTTCTCATATGCACAAACAATTGACTTTGCTGCAATCTCAGATAAAGAAATCCTCGCCTGCCTCAACTGGTGATTGAGCGGAGACGAGAGGATTTGAACCTCCGATTCCCTTTCGGGAAAACCTCATT
>JBMSMQ010000034.1:0-10259 GCA_049421205.1 Candidatus Nanopelagicales bacterium | reverse complement strand
TCCAGGCAGTATGTAGCTGTGGCTGGAGTTCAACACTTGGTGAATTTGAAGAAATCGATCTTTTACGAGCTATGCATGCCCATGCTGTGAAAACATTTAGGGCGTATCAGATTGATTGATACGTTCAGGAATTGAAATACGAATCGAGTACATCTGTCGAGCGAGAGTCAGCAACAATTGAACCTTGATGCAATACGATGAAACGATTACACGTCTTTTCGAGAATGGCTCGCGAATGATTCGCGTGAACCAGAATGTCAGACTTCTCAATAATCTCATCGAGACGTCGCTCAACTTGCAACTTAAATTCCTGGTCGCTGACAGATAGCCATTCATCAAGTAACAAAATATCTGGTTGGCCCATTGTTGCAAGTGCAAATGCGAGTCGAAAACGCATTCCAGAAGAGTATGTTCCAACTGGCAAATCAATGTATTCAGCAAGCCCTGAGAACTCAACGACTTCATCGAAGGCCTGATTCAGTTGTGACCGACTGAAGCCAAGCATTGTTCCACGAACAAAATAGTTATCTCGACCTGTTGAGTCATCCTCTATTCCGAGGTCAATATCAATCAATGATCCAACGTACCCTTCAGTCAGAAGGCTACCTCTAACTGGAGGATAAATCCCAGCAATTGCGCGAAGTAATGTTGATTTACCTGAGCCATTACTGCCCATTAATCCGATGCGGTCTCCTGCCTTGATAGAGAGAGAAATGTTATTGAGTGCCTTAATTGTTGGTGTTCCCTTACGGTCATACTCAATACGCGCACCCGTGTGGTGATCAGTGATCCGACGACGCCTACGGACAATGTGTGCATAGAGTGTGAATTCGATGTCAAGATTCTTGATTTCTACATGTGACATATCAAACCCAATACGCAATCTTGTCGTCGAACTTTCGATACATGACATATGCGATTGCAGTTGAGGCCAGCATTGCGAAGAGTGACAATGCCCAATTAACAGAAGTTGGCATTTCACCAAGAAGCGGCAATCTCACAATCTGCAACAGATGGTAAAAAGGATTAAGCCCAAGAATGAGGTGAGCGATTTCACCATCGATTCGTTCCGTCACCCAGATAATGGGACTGAGGAAAAAGAGAACTCGCATTAATGCAGCTACGACTGCCGGAATATCGCGATACCGGGCACTCAAAGTTGCCACAACTATCCCAAAATTCAGCACACAGATAACTGTGATGACGAGCCCAAAGGGAAGGAATAAGAGATTGAGTGTGGGGGTGAGCCCTGCAATAAGTGCAATGATTGGAAACGACGAAAGACTCAAAAGCATCATAAAGGTGTTTCGAACGATTCCTTGCAATACAAAGGTGATTCTGGGAATAGCTATTTGTCTGATTATGCGAATGGATGTGATGTAGGCACCCGCTGCATCATTGATGGAATCTGAAATGAATGACCATATGAGCAATCCACTTGCCACGTAGGCAAGGAACTCTGTGATCTCACGCTCTTGAATGGTTGCAAAGATTGGGACAATGATGACAAGTGAGAGTAGAGTGTTGAGGAATAGTCGAAAGAAGCCAAGCTTTGAATACTGGTAGGTCCGCTTTATATCGCGCATACCTAAGACGTAGGCAACCTGGACAACACGGCTACTCGTCGACAATGCTGGTTTCATATCCTCATCTTTCGTGCGAAGTGTAATTGCAATCTTTTACCACATCACAGATACAATGCCGATAATGACAAAGTCACTTTCAGGCGCACTTCTTGGTGTTGTGGTACCTACCCTCGGCACTCGAGCGAACTATCTTTTACGGTGTCTGCAGGCTCTCCAAACTGAGAAAATCTTTGTAGTTTTGGTTGGACCAGAATCTGCGCGTGAGATGCTTAAGCAAGAAAATTTACACTTTGATGATTTTTTGATTGAAGATCCATCTGATTCACTTGCAACATCCATTAATAAAGCAATCAAACTCCTACCAGATTCCGTCCCATTTGTCACGTGGATAGGTGATGATGACGTGATCAATGCAGAAGAAATACTTCAAGCAATCGAGGGGATAGTCGATGAGAATAAAGTCGTTGTGGTGTATGGTGACTGTAATTACATTGATGAATACTCACACTTTCTTTGGAAAAACGTGCCAGGAATTCATGCAGCTCAATTGATATCGCTCTTACCCCAAAGGATTTCGCAGCCAGCAAGTGCTATTCGACATTCCGCCTGGCGAACGATTGGTGGCTTGAACCCAGCATACACACTTGCTTTTGATTACGATTTATTTATTCGGCTATCGAAAGTAGGTAGCTTTCAGTACAAATCTGTAACCCTTGCCTCTTACCGTTGGCATTAAGATGCACTGAGTGTCAAATCACGAAGAGTATCTGTCTTAGAAGCACACAAAGTCAGACATCAACACCGCTCACGCCTTTTAAAATTATTACTCTTCCCATTTGAAGGAGTTGTTGTCATTATGACGTATTTCTTTGGTTCGTGGATGAAACTTCGACTTAAGACGTCTCAATGACATTAAAACTCTCGTTTTGGAATGTTACTTCAATACCCGCTTCAAGTTCTGCTGAATTCAACACTACGACGATGTCGTACTCGGTTTTATAAGCATCAAGTTCGGCGGCTGTAACACTCGGGTTATTGACAAACGCAGTTGTATCCTCAGGGAGCCAAAATTTCACTCTGTTATATTCATTTGGATCTGCTGCGACAAAGATAGTGTTCTTAGAATTTGTGTGAAGGTAATCTCGAAGTTCATAGGTGTCGAGTACTACTTGCGGAGGATTTTTAAAGCTCCCGGTTACGATTTGAAAATTGGCATTAAAAACTATGAGCATAAGGAATAACCCACCAATAGTTGCAACTTTTGCTAACTCTATGTTTTTCAGAAGTAGTAGACCGATTACGAGACTTGGTAGTGCGAGCAGCACAAGTGGAAGATCAAGCCCAACCCAAATCCCTAGGAAATACGAATCGAAAGGCAAAATGATGTATTTACCTTGAATGAGCATCAAAATTAGTGTAATTATTACACCGATGACGAGATATACCAGCTTGGTTTTTGGTTCAGATTTTCGAAGAAAAAAGAGTGGGGCGAGTAAAAGTAAGTGCTCGTAATAACGCGGCATCAATCTGATCTGAAGGAGCTCTCCCCAGAACACAGCGAGGGTTGAGAATACCGCCGTACCTGCAAGGAGAGATCCAAAGATAAATACGAACACGGTATCAACATTGACGTCATTCTTCCCAAAAGTCTGAACCATGTAGACAAGAAATCCAACACCAACAAGCGCTAACCCCACAGAAGCATGAGATGCAAGCTGTTGGAGAAATGCCCATATGAGATTAAATGGATGGAAATAACTGGAATCTAATGTCGTTGACCCTCCAGTAAGCGTTTCACCGGATTGGGCGAGTGCACCTGAGTATCTTGTTCCAAGTGGATTGAACGCAAGATTTCCACTGAGAATAAATCGTATAGCTATAACGAGCGTATATGTAACGAATACAAACCCGAGTGATCTAGCAAGGTTTACTAAAATCCGTTTTGTGTGGACTCCTTGAAAGATGAGAAATCCCACTAACCCTAACGTCACAAAAACGCCATGCGGTTTTGTGAGTAGTAGCAGCGCATTCAAAAGCGCTTGACCACTCCAGAAAAGCCAAGTTTCTGTCTTAAAATATTGAAAGAGTGCAATAACTGCAAAGCTCAGCACAAAGAAGAGCATTTCTGGCGTAGCAAGAGTGGTAAAGCCTGAAAGTGGTCCTAGCCCCATAAATGCAACAAATAAGAGCGCATATGGTAATAAAACAAGTTTGCGTGCTATCAGAAACGTTAAAACAAGCAACAGTGTAAAGAGTAGAACATTCATACCTTTCATACACGTGTAGAAAGCTTCTCCACACATAGCTGTTGGTTTATAGAGAAGTGTGTAAAAGTAGTTCGGTAAATCTCCCGCGTTGTCGCCACGGATGGCACTTACATAGAGAAACTCATCGGGATAGAGTTGTGGAAGTTGGTCTCTCACACGAATAAATGCAATGATTGCTGAGACTGCTATAACAGCAGCGACATCAAACCAGTGAACTTTGATATCCTCGAACTTCGAGACAAGTGCTTGTATTTGATTAGGCATCAGCAACCTGAGACTGGCGAGCAATCTTTGGCATATTCGTAATGTCGTATGAGATGAATGCGAGCAGCAATTGGATTCCAAGGATTATCGGAACCGCACCAAGCATTACTTCACCAGAGGTTGTTACTTGTCCATCAAATGATTCCATCAATTTATCAAATCCGTAAACTAGACCTGATAACAACGAAACAAGACCAACCGGCAATTCAAGAGACGCGATATTGATTTCTCTTAAGTAGTATGTGTAAAAGACTCGCTTATGAAAATTAACGAAATGTCTATGTAGAAAATGTGGAAGAACTTTTCGGATTTTTAGATTGCTTTTCTCTTCTCCGTAGCGAGAGTGCATCGGCATGTCTTGAACAACTGCTTTCATTACACTCAGTCGAAAGAGCATATCTGATTCAAAAAAGTAACCTTTATTGACTTTACCAAGTGGTAAGTCTCTGAGTACTGATCTATGAATCGCAGTAAACCCATTCGTTGGATCTGTAATATTCCAATATCCACTTGAAAACTTCGAAAGAAAACTCAATGCTGCATTTCCAAAGATTCGCACTCGAGGCATTTGTTCAAGACTTTCGAGAGTATCGAAGCGATTTCCTTTGACGTAATCTGCAAGACCTTCCTGGATAGGTCGAATGAGACGAGGAATATCTGCGCCATCCATTTGCGCATCACCGTCGAGTTTGACCACAATTTCACACTTGTCTTCAATAGCCTTTTTATATCCCTGTAGTACTGCCCCTCCCACACCAAGATTCTTCTCATTGAACAAGATCGTGATGCGTTTGTCGCGCGCATACTTCTTTACGTGTGCTCCAGTGCCATCTGGGCAGGCATCATCAACAATATAGATTTTTGAAACTTCTGGACCAATTGACTTAATAACTTCGATAATAGTTGCCTTCACTTTGAAGCATGGGATAACAACAGCAAGTTTTCCTTGCGAGCGCTTTGGCATAGTGCTTATCCCTTCGGCAGGGTCAGAATCCTAATTTCATAGGGTCTCGATTCATCGGCATAGTACATATTACTCACTACGTCCAATGCGAGAATTTCACCTAATCTATCGTGAAGAAGTGAAGCATCACTTGCGGGATGAACCGCAACGACAATTGTGCCAGGACGAAGAAGTGATTTCATTGGTGTGAGAAGTTCTTTCCACGCAGATTTACTCCCGATGTAATAAAGCATCTCAGAAAAGACAAGCACATCAAAAGTTCCATATTGCTCTTTGAGCTTCTGAGAGATTCCAGGAACAGCTCTTTGGAAATCAATCGTTCCTTTGCTGCGCTCTTTAGCCCTCTGAATTGCCTCACTAGAAATATCGATACCAACTAAACGAGTATCGGGATGAAGAGCCTCAATTGCCATCAAGTTATGACCATCAGCCGAGCCAATTTCTAATAAGAGCTGAAAGTCTGACGGCAATGAATTGAGAAGATCTTCTCGCTTCTTCGCTTCATATGCTGAATCTTGGTAACTCCAAGGATCCTTTGATGCCTTGAAAACAAGGTCAAATGAGAGTCGCTGAATAAAGATTCTTGGCCGCCTCGGCAAGATGGACAAGAGTTTGAAGAGGGTCCGATGAAGATAGCGACCAAGTGGTGATTCAGGGTGGGAAGAGTCGTTCATTAGTGAGAAGAGTAGCCACAAACCACCCTGCCCGAAAACGGATGAATCTGAGATGTAAGCGTCAAAAGTTTGTCAGAGATGTACCTTTTGTACCTATATTAAACGCTTCAGGTTGGCTTTTCGTCGGATGAGCCCTCTAACCTCGCCCCGGCTTACGGCAGTAAAACCAAAGAGAAAGGTGCGTTGTGAGACGCTTCCTCATCGGATTCATAGTTGCAAGTATTGCAGTTTTGGGCATTGCCCAGCCTGCAAGCGCGCGTGAACCTGAAACTCTCTGCGAGTCATATCAATGGAACTGCGATGGAGGCCTTGGTTACAACCCTCGAAAGATGTATTGGAAGCAACTTCCAGGTCATAACTGCACGAACTATGTCGCATTCAGGCTTATTAAGAATGGTGCTCCTGCCGATCTTGGACCATTTGGCGGAAATGCTGGCGTTTGGGATAACCATTTTAGGAATACCAAATACAAGGTGAACCAAACCCCTATGGTCGGAGCTGTTGCCCACTGGAATGCCTACGAGAACGGAATGAGAAGTTCCCGTGGTCACGTGGCATATGTGGACGAAGTTGGTCCCGACTACATCATTATTGATGAAGACAACTGGGGTGGAAAACACATCCGTAAAAAGATCTACAAAAATGGTCGCCTTTGGCCAGGTCGGTTCATCCATATTCAGCCTCTTGAAGAAACACTTGAAAGGCATCTGAATCGAGTGGTAACTTCTAAAGGGCAAAATGGAAATACCTGGTTTATAACTGAGAACTTAGAACGATTGCCAGTGCAGGGTAAAACTGCAAAGCGTTGCCTTGCCAAGGTAACTGAAAAGAAGCCAGCCGTTCTTACCCCATTTCGAGTCCAATTGATTCCGAAAGAAAAGAAGAAGTTCGCAGCTTGTGGAAATGCGATGAAGAAACGTCAGACCTTGATGAAGGGGATGCACTTGCAATCTTCAGATGGTTCTTTTGAACTTCGACTGCAGGAGTCGGGTGATCTGGTTTTGATATCAACGACTGGAGTAGAACTCTGGACTCTACGTGGCTACAAAATTGACCATGTCTATTTGAAGAAAAACGGCAATTTTGTTGCGTTCTCCAAAAAGAACAAAGTTGTCTGGTCAACAAAGACCAAGAATTCCAAAGGTTCGATTTTGAAGGTTACGTCTTCGGGACAAGTGGTTTTGAAAGATAGTCGTAATCGTGTGCTCTGGTCAACCGAGGTTGATATCAATGCGGCAATTGATGCACTCGATGACAACCCAACGCCGACACCACAGCCAACTGCCTAGAGATAAAGATACAAGCACCTCTTCTGAAGTCACTGCGTACTTAAGTTTGAGCAAAGTGACTGAATGGAAGTCACTAACTCTTTTAATTCCTTTTTCGTTAAACCTTTTTCGAGTTCATCTACAGCATTTTGCAGATCTCGAAAGAGAGTTTTTGATTCGGGAATGAGATTTTCATTCGCTGATGCGACGCCTTCAAGTTCTTTAATTGCACGCTTAAGTATTCGGGTTGCATCTTCCGGGCTCACGCCAGCGGTCCATGTTTCTTCAGCAATACTACAAACATTACTTAGGCCCTGAGCAGTATCGATAACTTGTTTACCAGTATCAATCACTTGCTGCACTTCGCTGCAGGCACTAAGCAGTAGTGCCGCGATGAAGAGCATTGCAATTTTCTTGACTCTCATAGCACTCCTATATAAAGAATTGGGGTCTACTACCGAAATAGTAGACCCCAATTCTTCTAGTGTTTATGAGAAATCGCGCACTAACGCATCATTCTTGTTCGAAGATGAACTTGCTACGATAAATCCAATCACCATTGCAATAAATGGTGAAAGAATAAGTATCCAACCAAGACTCGAAAGGGCCCAGGCACTTTCTGGTAAGGATGGATCAACACCATCAGCGACTGTTCCTGCAAGTAGGTTGAATCGTGACATCAAGAGATAGAGACCACCTGACAGCAGTACCACTGACAAAAGTGGCGCAATCTTTGTTGCCCAAAGTGAACCTCCACCATTTGCACTGAAGTAGCGAACTACTGCAATAGATACAAGTATCTCAATTGCTCCGATTGCAATAACTGCAATTCCGCTCATCCAACTAAAGAGATTTAGGAACGGATCCCAAGCTTGCGAAACGAAAATTAGCACCACAATGATTGCGAGCACTGAAGTAACAAGTGATGCAGATTGTGGGGCACCTGAGCTATTCGTTTTGCTGAGCACACTTGGCATTACACCGCCACGTGCCATTGCAAAGAAATAGCGGGATGCAGCATTTTGAAATGCCAAGAGACCTGCAAAAAGTGATGTCACCACAAGAATCGTCATTAAATCAACAATCCAGGTACCAACAAATTCCCCAGAGAGTGTGAAAAGAACACCTGCAGGATCTGCAAGCCCATTACTTCTGGCAAGAATCTGATCAATTAATGTTGTCTTACCCATACCGACCACCATTGCAAATGATGTGATTGCAAAGATAACTGATATTGTTCCAATCGCAAGGTAGGTTGCTTTCGGAACATCTTTCTTTGGATTTCGAGCCTCTTCACCATAGATTGCGGTTGCTTCAAAACCGATAAATGATGCAAATGCAAACGCAAGTGCAATACCTGCAGTTCCCGTTAATCCACCAACAAAGACATCAGCTGGGTTGAATGATGCTGCGATGTCCATTGGTTCTGGTCCACCTTTGAAGAGAATTGCAAATGCTGTAATGAGAAGCGAGAGCAATTCAAAAATCAGAAGACCGCCAAGAATTTTTGCACCAACATCGACACTTAAGATTGAGAGTACTGTGACAAGAGCGAGTGCGATAAGCACCCAGACGTACCACTCAAGGACAATCCCAAACTTCGCTTCCATTTGCCCAGCCATCACAGCGCCGAAGAAACCATATATTGCAAGCTGAATGGTTATGTAACCAACGAGCGAGGCATAAGCAGATGCCACACCTGCTTTTACCCCGAGGCCTTTTCCGACATATGCGAAGAACGCACCAGCATTCGTTACGTGGTTACTCATAGCCGCATACCCAACTGAGAAAATCAACAGTGTGATACCGACAGCTAAGTATGCACCTGGTGTAGCGGCGCCATTACCAAGCAACATTGCAACTGGCACCGCACCTGTCATACCGACAAGTGGTGCGGATGCGGCGACAACGAAAAAGACAATTCCGAAGACGCCTAGTCTCCCCTTTTTCAGGGAGGTACTTTCTTGCGACATTTCCTCTCCTCACTACACAAGAACAATCGTTTGAACTCAAACGACTTTGGAGTAGGGTTCTACCGATGCTCACAAATGTCAAGGAAACTCAGAAGTAACTTTGTCTGTGTCGCATAGTGTTATCGCTTGGTTACTGAAAGGTCATCACTATGGGTGATTTGCACGGTTTTTATCCACCGCTTACCCCTACTGGAAAAAGCGCACTCATTCCAGAGATGCCTTGGTTTTATTCAGGAAATCTTTTAACTGTTGAATACCGAACTGATCCAAAAAATGTAAAAGCACTATTGCCAGACGAACTACAACTTGCTGATGAAGATCCAGGTGCAGTTGCTTTGATTTGGGCAGATTGGCAAAGTTGCTCTGAAGCTGGCGCTGAATTACTCGATCCAATTCGTAGCCAATATTTAGAAACGTTTGCAGTTGTCAGGTGTAAGTATGAAGGTGTCACCTATAGTCGGTGTGTTGCGATTTGGGTAACGAAAGATTTTGCAATTGCTCGCGGCTGGTTTCAAGGATATCCGAAAAAGCTTGGTTCAATCGCGATGACGAGAATTTTCAATCACGGGAAAGCAACAGCACGTCTAGAGCCTGGTTCAAAACTTGGTGCAAGTATTTCCGCATATGACCATCGACTTGCAAGTGCGGTAGTGACATTGAAAGAACCAAGTGAAACAAATGGGTTTGTAAATGGTCATCCGATGTTGCATAGCCGATTCGTGCCATCAATTACACCAGGACTTGGAAATTCACTTGATCAACTCATCACGATGAGCGGAGTAGATGCCGATCTTGGAATCCCTTGGAAGGGTGAAGCATCACTTGAACTTTTTGATTCACCATGGGATGAACTTGGTTCTATCCTGCCGATTAAAGAAATGATTGGTGGCTTCTATCGCGAAGTAGGCGTGACATTTAATGGCGGCAAACTTGTTGCCGACAAATCAAACCCAGCAATTTAGTAGCGCAGCAGGTATTCGTCTTGCTCCCACTTTGTCACATCTCGCGTTGTCGGATCTTCCACTTCTGCTCGGTAGCGCTCAATTTCATCGCGCTTTAACACCAGAAATGTTTCGACGATTTGAGCAGACAGTTGATCAGTCATTGCCTTATTCGCCTCAAGCGCATTGAGTGCAGTTTCAAAATCAAGTGGTAATACTTCTGCGGAATCATTCTCGTATGCATAACCTTCAACAGCATCAGGACATGTGAGTTTGTTATCAATTCCATCAAGTCCAGCAGCAAGTACTGCAGCAATCAAAA
>JBMSMQ010000033.1:0-10446 GCA_049421205.1 Candidatus Nanopelagicales bacterium | reverse complement strand
CAAGTTGTAAAGCGAAATGCTCGATTAGCCGCCCAAATCAGCAAAGCGATCAATTCTCTATGAAGGATATTGTTGTTATCGGTGACATAATGATTGATATTGTCGCCATCATCGACGAAGAAATCAATCGCGGAAGCGACACCAAAAGCAATACAACAATGCAATTTGGTGGAGCCGCCGCAAATGTCGCGACGTGGCTGGGTATCAACGATATTCCATGTCACCTTGTAGGTGCACTTGGCGATGATGTATTTGGGGATCTTTTCCAGCGTAGATTTCAGCATCTTGGAATACGAACGTCGCTTCATACATCCAGTTCCAATACCGGCAGTGTGATTGCGATATCCCATCCAGATAAAGAACGTTCAATGCTCTCTGAATTAGGTGCCAATGTTGATGTTTCAAAAGCGTATTCCGATTCCATAATTACTGAAAACTCGATTATGTATTTATCTGGATATGTTCTGTTCCAAGAAGCGAATATTCAATTCGTGAATAACCTCATCAAGACTGCAAAACAACGAGGCTCGATTCTTGTGCTAGACCCTGCATCGTCAGCTCCACTACAAAAATCTTCACGTGCTCAACTTTTGAAATGGTTAAGCGAATTTGACTACATTCTGCCGAATGAGGATGAACTTGAAACACTTATTAAACATGGATATGAGAAGGATGCAATCATTTTCGAAAAGTGTGGAGCACACGGAGTCACAATTCACAGTAGCGGAAACTCAATTCAACTTGCGGCTGACACGATAAATGTTGTGGACACGGTAGGCGCAGGAGATGCCTTTGCCGCTGGGGTACTCGCGGGACTTGCACAGGGACATAACGATCAATCTGCTGCAGAACTTGGAAGAAGTTTTGCAAGCAGAGCGTGTCAAACACGTGGCGCAACCCCTGCAGTTCTTGACATAAAGTAGTCTCAGCCGCCCATGGCTAGTCACGAACGTATTGTTGAAACAGATGTTTCAACAGAGATGCAAAACTCATTTCTCGAGTACGCCTACTCGGTGATTTACTCCAGAGCACTCCCCGATGCTCGCGATGGTCTTAAACCAGTGCAGCGCCGAATTTTGTTCACTATGTCTGAGATGGGTCTTCGGCCAGATCGTGGCCATGTGAAATCTGCCCGAGTTGTCGGCGAAGTGATGGGTAAGTTGCATCCCCATGGCGACGGCGCTATTTATGATGCGATGGTTCGCCTCGCTCAATCCTGGACGATGCGATTACCTCTCATAGACGGGCATGGAAACTTCGGAAGTCTCGATGATGGTCCTGCTGCCTATCGCTATACCGAAGCTCGTTTAGCATCCAGCGCTCTCACCCTCACTGCATCGCTTGACGAAGATGTAGTCGACTTTTTACCAAATTATGACGGAAGAGAATTAGAACCCTCAGTCTTACCCGCGGGATTTCCGGTCCTTCTTGTCAATGGTGCAAGTGGTATCGCTGTTGGTATGGCTACCAATATTCCCCCACACAATCTCTCTGAAATCATTGCGGCTTGTGAGCTTTTGATAAAGAATCCGAAATTAACATTGAAACAATTGATGAAGTTGGTGCCAGGTCCCGATTTTCCTACGGGCGGCATCATTGTTACTTCTGAAGGAATTGAAGAGGCCTACGAATCAGGTAAAGGAAGTTTTAAACTTCGAGCTCGAGTTGCAATTGACAGAGTGACAGCTCGAAGACAAGCCCTGATCGTTTCCGAACTTCCCTACAACGTCGGACCAGAAAAAGTCATCGAAAAAATAAAAGATGGTGTGACCAGCAAGAAAATTACAGGAATTTCAGATGTTGTCGACCTATCTGATGGCGAACAAGGCTTAAAGCTTGTCATTGAACTCAAGTCAGGGTTTGAGCCCAATGCAGTGCTTCAGCAACTCTACAAATCGACTCCACTCGAAGAACAATTTTCAATGAATGTGGTGGCGCTTGTCGACGGCCAGCCAAGAACTCTCTCGTTACGGGAAGCACTGCAAGTCTTCATCAGCCATCGACTTGATGTGGTCATTCGGCGAAGTAAATTTCGACTCGTTAAAGCCCAGGATCGACTCCATCTTGTGGCGGGTCTATTAATTGCGATACTCAATATTGACGAAGTCATCCAAGTCATTCGATCAAGCGAAGACACGGCTGGTGCTCGAGCGAAACTTATGAAGGTCTATGACCTCAGTGTCACTCAAGCAGATTACATACTCGATATGCCTCTGAAGCGCTTAACGAAATACTCGACACTAGAAGTTGAAAAGGAGCAGAAGGAACTAGAAGCCACCATTAAGGAACTAAAGTCATTGTTGAAGAGTTCAGATGCACAATCACAAATGGTGATTGATGAATTACATGCCATCAACAAACAATTCGGAACGAAACGAAAAACGACGTTTGAAGATGATGCGGGACCAGTTTCCACAAACCTCGAACTGGCAGATGAAGTCACACGCGTTGTACTGACGTCAAGTGGACTCATTACACGCTTACGACCTGATGTTTCAATCAATGCTGGCAAGAGAACAAAACATGATGTGATTACATCTGACGTATTAACAAACACCCGCGGATTAGTTGGAGTTATAACTTCACGCGGAGTTCTTCATGCCGTAGATGTGATTGATATACCGTTGAATTTGCAAGATAAGGCAAGTGTCGCTCCAAAAACTGCAATTACCTTAAAGGATTTCGTAACCTTGGCGCGCGGCGAGAAAATTGTAGCGCTTGTTCCTGTGCACATTGATGGCATTATCGCACTTGGAACCAATGATGGGGTCGTCAAACGAGTGAAAATAGATGCACTTCAAAAGTCTGGTAGCCAGAGTGTCATATCCCTAGATGACGATGATCGAGTTGTTGGTGTAGCGGTTTCAAACAATGAGGATGAACATTTAGTCTTCATTACTAAAGAATCAAAACTTCTCCACTTCAAAGCAGGCTTGGTCCGTGCACAAGGAAAAACCGCTGCAGGAATGGCTGGCATCACCCTTTATGAAGGAGATGAAGTGCTCTGCTTTGGCGTGGCTGAGAAAAGTGCTCTTGTCGTGACCTGTGCAGGTGACACAAGTGCACTCCCCGGAGGACAAACTCGAAGTATCAAATTCACACCACTCAAAGATTTCCCTGCAAAAGGTAGAGCCACCATGGGCGTGAATTGCCATAGCCTCAAACGAGGAGAGAATCAATTGATTTTTGCCGCAACCGCGGTTTCCCCATTGAGGGCAGCTTCGACAGGTGGAACTTCAGTCGACTTGGAAATAGAACTTGCCAAACGGGACGCAACAGGGAGCAAATTTTCAGAAACACTGACTGCAGTAGTGAGTGGACACTGACAATGTACTGCTCTGATTCCGCCGCTCATGAGTCTCTTGAAGGTACTGCTGCACGTAAACGTGTGTGGCTCGTCATTGAGCAGCCTGGTTCTTGGGGTCACGATGCACTCTTGGAGTCATCACTTCCACCTGGCGTTGGCGACTTACTGAAATCTATTTCAGCCATTGAGGATGTCGGAGTTTTCCTTGCACGTAGGCCAGATCTTGTTTCTCATGAGCGTCGCACATCCCGTAGACGCCGTTTTTGGCTTTCCCACACAGCAGTTGGTGGTGTCCGAATGCGTTCAGGATCACTTGATGACATTCAAGAAATTGAGCAATGGGACTTCAATGCAATTTTGCGAGGAGAACTTCCTCCAGTGGGTCGACGCAGTGCTGACCCTGTTCTCTTTGTGTGTGCGAATGGGAAACGAGATACATGTTGCGCAATGAAATCGCGACCAATCATTGATGCATTACGTGGAAATCCTGAATACACAAGCCAGTTTTATGAATCAAGCCACCTCGGCGGGCACAGGTTTGCGCCAACTGGGTTATTGCTTCCTTGGGGAATATCACTTGGAAGACTTACAGAAGGCTCAGCACTTACAATTCTTGATCAAGCTTGGCAAGGGAAAATATCACCAGAACACATCAGGGGGCGAACTGCATTTGCCCACTGGGCACAAGCAGCAGAACTCGCAATCAGGAAATCACATAACATTGAAGGTATCGAGCATCTTGATGTGGTCATTATTAGAGATCATAAGTTTCTGCCTGCGATCACTCGCAGTACGTTTGATAACACCGACATTGTTCAAGTGAGACATCGAGACGGCAGAAGTTGGAATGTGTCACTTGAAAAATATGAAATCGAACCTCGTATGGTGTCATGCGGAAAAAGTTTAGAAACGGAAACTGCATGGCGAGTACTGAGTATTGCTGATGCTCCACATTGGCACTCTTAATCCGCGCCGCCACCTGAACTGTGACCTGGGAAAACTCCCATATTCTCGTGAATAAGTGGAGCAGCATTATTGACTGCAGTTGCAGCCTCTCCGAATCCCACAGAAATCAATGGGACTTTTCCGGGATAGGTCGTGATATCGCCGGCAGCAAAAACACGTGAGACATTTGTCTGCATAGAGGTGTTCACGACAATTCGACGCCTTTCAAGTTCTAACCCCCAGTTCGCAATCGGCCCAATATTTGCGACGAAACCAAGTGCTGCCACAAGCGTAGAACACGGCAATGTCCGAGTCTGGCCTGACACCTTGTCGGTGATTTCAACTGCAGTAATGTGATGATCTCCGCGGACTTCAGAGACTTCACAATTCACAATTAGTTCAACGCCCATTTTTTTCACCGTATCAACCATTGCTGCGTGGGCTCTGAAGGAATCTCTTCTATGGACAAGAGTGACTGATGAAGCGAGAGGTTTAAGGCTGTAGGCCCAATCAAATGCTGAATCTCCCCCTCCAATAATAACAATGTCTTTACCTGCGTGTTCCTGCAATGATGGAACAAAGTGGACAAGTCCTTTTCCGTGCCATTCCATACCAACTGGAAGTGGGCGAGGAGTGAAAGCTCCGATACCACCAGTGATTACCACTGCCTTTACGGTGAGTGTTCTCCCATTCGAGAGTGATAGCTCAACATCATCTTTTCTTGACATTAGTGTTTCAACGTTTGTATTCATAATGAGTGTTGGATTGAACTGCCGAGCTTGTTCAAGTAATCCATCAACAAGATCCCGACCACGAACTTTAGGGAAACCAGCGATATCAAAAATGTCTTTTTCAGGATACATCGCTGTCACTTGACCACCTGGTTCTTCAAGTGCATCAATTAAGACTGTTGAGAAGCCGCGAAAACCCGCATAATAGGTGCCGTACAGTCCCGCAGGACCTGCACCGATGACGGCTATATCGAAATGTTCCACGGGGGCAGGTTATCGTCTTCTGTCATATACTTTAGACCGAGTGTTGACTTTCAAGGAGCAGTTTATGTTTCCCACCAACGATTTTGATGATGTACTAACTGCGAACAAACTTTTTGTTCAATCGTTCGAGGATCAAAAACTCAGTGGGTTTGCAAAAAGAGGGCTCGCAATTGTTACGTGTATGGATTCACGAATCAACCCGCTTGCTATGGTAGGGATGCAGCCAGGTGACGTAAAAATTCTTCGAAATGCTGGCGCTCGCGTTACTGACGACGTGTTGCGAACTTTGGTACTTGCTACGTGGCTACTCAACGTGAACAGGATTCTTGTGATACCTCACACTGAATGCAAGATGGCATCTGGAACAGAAGAGCAGGTGCATCAAGCAATTTTCGAAACCTCAGGTATCGATACCAGAAGTATTGAAATTCGAACTGTCGTAGATCAAAAGGCAGCCCTCGCTCTTGACATCCAAAGAATTAAGAGTTTTCACTTATTGCCAGAAAGTATCGTTGTCGGTGGGGCAATTTACGATGTTCATACTGGTGAACTTCTCCCATTCAACGAGGGTTAAGCATCAATTTTTGATCGGTCAATATCTGATGCCCCTTGAACAATAAAGTCTTTACGAGGTGCGACTTCATTGCCCATAAGTAATTCGAAGATTTTTTCGGCTTGCATTGTGTCCTGCATTGTGATTCTTCGCAATTGTCGAGTTTCAGGATGCATTGTCGTTTCCTTCAACTGACGTGCATCCATCTCACCCAGGCCTTTGTACCGCTGGATCGGCTCTTTCCATTTCTTTGACGCTTTCTTGAGCCCTTCAAGCGTTGAGCGCATTTCGGCATCGGAATAGGTATAGAGAACTTCACTCTTACCTGAAAGTTCTATTCGATGAAGTGGTGGCACAGCGGCAAATACCCGCCCAGCATCTATCAGAGGCTTCATATATCGATGGATAAGCGTGAGGAGTAAGCAACGTATATGTGCGCCATCAACATCGGCATCTGTCATGAGAATGATTTTCCCGTAGCGAACTTGCTCTAAGTCAAAAGTTCGACCAGATCCCGCACCGATAACTTGAATGATACTTGCACATTCTGAGTTATTGAGCATATCTGCAAGTGATGCTTTTTGTACGTTAAGAATTTTTCCGCGTATCGGCAAGATCGCCTGGAACTCAGAATTTCTTGCATCCTTGGCTGTACCCAAGGCAGATTCGCCTTCAACAATAAAAAGTTCTGTTTTCTCGTTATCGTCTAGTCGACAATCTCGAAGTTTTGTTGGCAATGTTGAGTTTTCGAGAGCGTTCTTTCTTCTTTGCACATCGCGTTGTTGTCGTGCACTAATGCGGGCGCGCATTGCATTGGCGAACTTGTCTAGCAAGGTTTTACCGGCCACTTTTTCACCTCGTGGAGGTTTGGTTAGCCAGAGTGTGAAAGTCTCTGAGACTACAGCGCTCACAATCTTGAGAGCAGCAGGTGTGCCCAGAATCTCTTTAGTTTGCCCCTCAAACTGGGGTTCTGGTAAACGTACACTTACGACAGCGGTGAGTCCTTCAAGCACGTCGTCTTTTGAGACATTTTCCTCAGATGGCTTCAGCGTTTTTGTAGCTTTGAGCTGTTCATTCGCAACCTTCACAATGGAACGTTCAAAACCAGTCAGGTGCGTGCCACCTTTCGGGGTTTCAATAATGTTGACAAAACTATGTACGTTTGACTCGTACCCCGTATTCCAGATGAGGGCTATATCTACATAGAGGTCTCTACTAACCTCCTTTGCACTTAACTGTCCCTTGTCATCAAGCATTTGGATAGTTTCGGTAAAGCTTTCTTTTCCTTGTAGTCGAATCGTTGGAGTGATTGCTGTTGCAGTATTGAGGAATTCGCAGAATTCCCCTACCCCTCCAGTAAAGTGAAATGACTCTGCTACTTCATCTTTTTGGCGACGATCTTTTAGATGAATTGTGAGACCAGGAACGAGAAATGCAGTTTGTCGCGCCCGAGCAGTTATCAACGACCATTCAAGTGACGCGGTTTTCTCAAAAATCTGAGGATCAAACCAATAACGAATACGTGTGCCAGTGTCTTTCGATTTAATTTTGCGTGCATTAAGACCTGATTTTTTCGCGAACTTGCTCGCTGGATCATTACCCTCGAAAACTCCCGGTACCCCGCGTTTAAAGGACATCGTATGCGATTTGGAATCACGGAGGACTTCTACATCTAAGCGAAGTGAAAGTGCATTGACCACGCTAGCCCCCACCCCGTGAAGTCCACCCGATGCGTGATAACTCCCGGTTCCGAATTTTCCGCCAGCATGAAGCTTTGTTAAAACGAGTTCCACACCTGTGAGTTTGGTCTTTTGCTCAATATCAACAGGTATTCCTCTACCATTATCGATGACCTCGACCGAAGTATCAGGGTGCAACGTCACCGTTATCTCGGTTGCATATCCAGCAAGAGCCTCATCGACCGCATTGTCGATAATTTCCCAAAGACAGTGAATGAGACCTCGACTATCGGTCGAACCGATATACATCCCAGGGCGTTTTCGAACGGCATCGAGACCTTCAAGAACTGAAAGATGTTTGGCGGAATACTCAGATGAAACGCTTTTTCTTGCCAACAGGCTCTCCTATGTCAGGGAGGCAGAGTACCCTGCATCCTAGAAACACAGACTGATTTGGCAGGAAATTTTGGAATAACTGCACTATTGTTTGCGTTGGAGAGAGTACAACCTGAGGAGGACGTATGAACGCAACTGTAACTGGAACACTCCAAGTTTCCGATCGTTGCGATCGATGTGGAGCTCAGGCATATGTCAAAGTAGTTTTACCAACTGGTGGCACATTGTTTTTCTGTGGACACCATTACACTGCAAACAAAGCACAGATTCAACAGCAGGCTGCTGAGATTGTCGATGAAACTCGGTTTATTTCTTAAATGTTATTCAAGCGCATCGCGTAACTGATGTGAGCGTGCAGGGTGGCGAAGTTTCGCCATCGTTTTGCTTTCGATCTGACGAATACGCTCACGCGTGACTCCAAAAACTTTTCCAATTTCATCAAGTGTCTTTGGAACGCCATCATCAAGTCCAAAACGCATTCGCACAACTCCAGCTTCTCGCTCGGTGAGTGTGTGCAACATCTGCATTATTTGTTCCTGCAACATAGTTTGGGCAACAGCTTCATCAGGGCGAATTGCCTCTGAATCTTCAATCAGGTCACCAAACTCGCTATCTCCATCTTCACCAAGTGGTGTTGAGAGTGAAATGGGTTCACGTCCATACTTTTGAACTTCAACAACCTTTTCAGGGGTCATATCGAGTTCGCGGGCCAATTCTTCAGGGGTTGGTTCCCGACCTAAATCTTGCAACATTTGTCGTTGAACTCGAGCTAACTTGTTGATGACTTCGACCATATGCACTGGAATACGAATAGTTCGTGCTTGATCTGCCATTGCACGGGTAATTGCCTGTCGGATCCACCACGTTGCATAGGTTGAAAACTTGTAACCTTTTTCGTAATCAAATTTCTCAACCGCACGAATCAGACCAAGATTTCCTTCCTGAATCAGATCCAAGAAGAGCATTCCACGTCCTGTGTAGCGCTTGGCTAGAGAAACAACGAGTCGCAGGTTGGCTGCAAGCAAATGTTCTTTCTCTTCATTACCTTTTCGAATCGCACGTCCCAGACAAATCTCACACAAGCGTTCCTTTGGAATACTTTGACGATCACAATGCGGACAGTGGGATTTGAGCTCAATACCCTTAAACTCAAGATAAAAACGCTTAATCTCAAACTTACACACAGTACATTTCAGTTTCTTACCAGAACTTAGTTCTTTCAATTCTGTATCTTGCTTGTCCGAAAGCAAGAGAGCAGCTTCAATCCAAAACGCTAACCGAACTTCGTCCTCAGCGTTGAGCAGTGGCACTTTGCCAATTTGCTTCAAATAGTCTTTCACTGGATCGGCTGTTGCACCGGCTTGGGTAACTGTTTGAACAGGCTCATCGGTTTCATCTTTATCCGAAATAACAAATCCGGCCTCTTCGGATTCAGGCTTCGGTTCCCCAGACTCGGCACCTTCTGCAGCAAGGGAATCATCGATATCGCGATTTAATTCATCTTCAAGCTTGCCCGCTTCAGAAAGTGCTTCTACATTCACACCATCGACAAGAGCTTCGGCGTCAACTTCAATAATTTCGTCATCTTCAACATCGAGATCGAGATCGGTTTCCTCTAGCAATTCATCGTCGTCGGAACTAAGTGCTTTGCTTGACTTCTTCGACGATGCTTTTTTCTCTACGGAGGGCTTCACAGGTGTAGTAGATCGTTTAGCCGCCTTTGTTGCGGGAGTTTTTGCTGATTTTACGTCTGCTTTCTTCGGCGCTGCCGGTTTCTTGGTAGATGCCTTCTTGGCAGTTTTTACAGTTGATTTTGCTGGAGCTGCTTTCGCACTAGATTTCTTCGCAGGTATCTTTGCTGCATTCACCTTTTTGCTAGCAGCCTTCTTTTCAGGTTTTTTTGGAGTTTTCGCTGCTTTTTTCGCAGGCGACGACTTCTTTGTGACTGGCTTCTTCACGCCTTTACTCTTGCTAGTCATCTTCTCCCACAACACTCGGTGCCCGCATAACTAAGGCCCGTGTCAAGAGGATCTCTCAACCGGGCATTGCCAAGGCAATGGCTTAGTGTGCCACAGATTGGCAATCTCGTGCACTCGCGGGGTAGGCGGAGTATGCCTCTTGAGCCTGACGCTTCATCGAGAGTGATTCGCGTACATTTTGACTTATTGGGCTATCGCCAAATACATAGGCGTAGAGAACCCTCATTCAAATGAAATTTCACATCAGCATACTTATTCTTTTGGCATCCCTCCTTGTCCCGAACTCAGCCGAAGCCACCTCCTGGGTTGACGTTTCTAGCGATGGTAATTCGTACTTGGTGAGCGGAGGTGCAATCTTTCACGAGCGATTCGAAGATGATCGTGAAAAGGCGGCAACCTGCACTGACTGCTTCTGGCAGGTTCAAAGAACCTGTCTTGATTTTGATCCATTTGATCGTGGACCTTGTCCTGAACTGCTTGCAAGTTGTCCAAAAAATATGACCATTGCAGAGGTGCAGTTTGCAAAAGGTACAACGAAACCTACCTGGGATTCCTCAACCTGGAAATTCGTATCACACACGTGCATCGGACC
>JBMSMQ010000032.1:0-10532 GCA_049421205.1 Candidatus Nanopelagicales bacterium | reverse complement strand
TAGCCAGATGACAATCCCTTCGCACAGGTGATGATGTCAGGGACGACGTTGTAGCGGTTGATTGCGAACATTTCTCCAATACGTCCAAATCCGGTAATGGTTTCATCAGCAACCATCAACACGTCGTATTGAGTGCAAATCTCACGAACCCGTTCAAGATAGCCGGGAGGAGATGGGAAACATCCTCCAACATTTTGAACAGGTTCCAAGAACACCGCCGCAATGGTGTCTGGTCCTTCCATCATGATGGCTTGTTCAATTTGGTTTGCAGCCCACTGTCCAAAGGCAACCTCATCATGGGCCACATATTCGGGTGCGCGATAGTAGTTTGCGTTCGGCACTCGAATTGTTGATGGTACAAGTGGCTCGAACCATTGTTTTGCAACAGGGATGCCAGTGATTGAAAGGGCTCCCATTGTCGTTCCGTGATAGGCCAGATAACGACTAATGACCTTGTGTTTCATCGGCTTCCCACGCAATTTGAAATACTGCTTTGCGAGTTTCCAAGCCGATTCCACAGATTCGCTACCACTTGACGTAAAGAAGACCCGGTTGAGATCTCCTGGTGCATAGCCACTGAGTTTGTGGGCAAGTTCAATTGCTGCGGGATGCCCATAGGTCCACAGTGGGAAAAATTCAAGAAGCTCTGCCTGTTTCAAGGCTGCTTCACCAAGTTCTCTGCGTCCATGTCCAATCTGGCAAGTGAAGAGGCCAGCGAGGCCGTCAAAAATTCGCTTTCCGTGTTGGTCAAAAACGTAGGCACCTTCGCCGCGAACGATGATGGGGATTTCTTCCCCTTGGTCGTATTGCGCGTGCTTGGTGAAACACATCCAGAGATTTTGCTTAGCGTAAAGTTCCAGTTCTTCGATAGTCACTGGTTATCGTTACTTTCAGTAAGAGGTGGAGGGGAGTGTGCCTAGGAGTCGGATGAAAGACAAGGGCAGGACAAGGTTCCTCAGCATTCCGTTATCAAATCGTTACGAATGAGAAATGACACGTTTAAATCTCTAGTCCAATGCGTGATTTTTCTCTACCCTATGCCTCTACCCACACAGAGAGGTCGCAATGCGAAAGCTCAAGAACGTTATCAATGGACAATCAGTTGAGCCAAGTACTAACAGTTACTCAGATTTAGTGAACCCAACAACTGGAGAAGTTTTTGCTCAAGCGCCAATAAGTGGTGCGAGCGATATCGACCGCGCCTATGAAGCGGCAAGTAATGCATTTACCGAATGGCGAGAGACGACACCGTCGCAACGGCAAAAAGCCCTTCTGGCCGTAGCAGACATTTTTGAGAAGCACGCAGATGAAATAGTTGCACTTGAATCAGAAAATACTGGAAAGCCGATAGCAGTTACTAACGCTGAAGAAATTCCACCGATGCTTGATCAAATTCGTTTCTTCGCAGGTGCTGCACGCAATTTAGAAGGCAAGAGTGCTGGTGAATATAACGCTGGATTCACTTCATTTATCCGCCGTGAACCAATTGGTGTCATTGGTCAAGTCACTCCTTGGAATTACCCAATGATGATGGCGGTGTGGAAGTTCGCACCAGCAATTGCTGCTGGAAATACAGTTGTTCTGAAACCTTCCGATACCACTCCAGTGACAACAGTCCGTATGGCAGAACTTATGGCGGAAGTTTTGCCTCCAGGTGTTGTGAATGTTGTTACAGGTGATCGAGACACTGGTCGAATGGTTGTTGAACACAAAACTCCACAGATGGTCGCAATTACTGGGTCAGTTCGAGCAGGTATGGAAGTTGCAAAGTCTGCTGCGATGGATTTGAAGCGTGTTCATTTGGAACTTGGAGGGAAAGCCCCGGTTGTTGTCTTCGAAGATGCCGATATTGAAGCCGCAACTGAGTGGTTAGCGATTGCGGGCTATTTCAATGCGGGACAAGATTGCACTGCCGCAACTCGAATTCTGGTATCAGAAAAAATTTATGACAAATTCGTCGCTGCACTTGCCGAGCAAGCTAAGAACACCCAAACTACATTTGTTGGCGGAGTAGCAGGAGAAGGATTTGTTCCGCCCGTGAACAACAAAATGCAATTGCAACGAGTACTTGGTTTTCTGGAGCGAAAACCTGCACATGCGGAAATCGTCGCAGGTGGCAAGGCTCAAGGCGGAAATGGATTCTTTATCGAACCTACAGTCGTTGCAAATTTGCGCCAAGATGATGAAATGATTCAACAAGAAATCTTTGGCCCAGTTATCACGTGCCAATCATTCAAAGATGAAGATGAAGCCCTTGCACTTGCCAATGGAGTTGAGTACGGGCTGGCTTCAAGTGTCTGGACAGAGAACGTTGGCCGCGCACTTCGGGTAGCAAAGTATCTTGATTTTGGTGCAGTGTGGATCAATACCCACATTCCGATGGTGTCCGAAATGCCACACGGTGGTTTTAAACACTCCGGCTATGGTAAAGATTTATCAATGTATGGATTTGAAGATTACACTCGTATCAAGCACGTCATGGCAAACATAGCGAAATAAGGAAAGGTATAACAATGGAAAACAATCAACCTCTTGATCCTCAAACCAAAGCGCTTATCAATGCGCTCTCTCGTCGTCGTGTTTTGCAGTTCGGAGCACTTGGCGCAGCTGCTGCTGTTGCATCGGCGTGCGGTGTAGGTGGAAGTGAAAATGCATCACCTACTCCCAGTGAAGTTGAAGATCTTTCCGATACTGAAAAGACTCTAATTTGGTCTACGTGGATTGATTACATTGATATTGATGATGACGGCAATCGACCAACGCTTGATTTATTTACAGAGCAAACAGGTATCAGCGTTCAGTACGATGAAGATTACAACGATAACAATGAGTTCTACGCAAAGGTTCGAACTCAACTTGAAGCAGGACAAGGTATCGGGCGCGACATAGTGACACCGACCGACTGGATGGCGGCCCTTTGGATTTCTAAAGGCTATGCCCAAAGTCTCAACAAAGACAATATTGCAAACGCTTCCAATGTGGGAGCGGCGTGGCAAGGAGTTGGGTTTGATCCCAATCGCGACAAAAGCTTGCCATGGCAAAGCGGATTTGGTGGTATTGGTTGGAACCGCAGTGTTTTAAAAGATCTCACCGGCAAAGATGAGTTGACAAGTCTTGAAGAACTATGGGATCCAAAACTCAAAGGTCGAGTAACAATTCTCAGTGAAATGCGTGACTCAATGGGTCTTGCACTGATGGCACTTGGAAAACGTGCCGATGATTTTTCTGCCGCAGACTTTGAAGCAGGAATCGCATATTTCCAGGAGCAAATTGACAGTGGACAGATTCGACAGGTAACTGGAAATGATTACAAGTCCCTGATGGCGGACGGTCAGGTCGCTGCTGCAATTGCGTGGTCTGGAGATATGTTGAACAACACCAAGAAGTATGGCTTTTCCATTCCAGATTCTGGAGGAACACTCTGGACTGACAACTTGATCATTCCTATTGGTGCAACCCACAAGAAGAATGCTGAAACCTGGATGAACTTCTATTACGATCCAGTGAACGCTGCCCGCGTCGCTGCATATGTGAACTACATCTGTCCAGTTGAAGGTGCTCGCGATGCGATGGGTGACATCGATCCTTCACAGGTCGATAATCCAGCAATCTTCCCAGACGACGAAACTTTGGCAAAGGTACAGGTCTTCAAAGCGCTCACAGATTCTGAACAAGCGTCCTACGAGGGTCAGTTCCAAGCGCTAATTGGCGCGTAAGGTTTTCAGGTGAGTGATTCATACACAGAACCTGAAGACCTTGAACTCATCCGAGTAAGCAAACGCTTTGGTAGCTTCACCGCGGTTGATGATCTATCGCTGGTAGTTCCTTCTGGGTCCTTCTTTGCGCTTCTCGGTCCTTCAGGGTGTGGAAAAACAACCACACTTCGAATGGTTGCAGGGCTTGAGCAGCCAACAGAAGGACAGATCAAGCTGGGCTCAAAAGACATCACAACGCTTCGTCCATACAAACGCCCCATCAATACTGTTTTTCAGTCGTATGCCCTCTTCCCACATCTCGATGTCTTCGAAAATGTTGCGTTTGGGCTTCGTAGAAGTGGAGTTAAGGGTAAAGAAGTTGAATCCCGCGTGACAGAGATGCTTGAGCTCATCGAACTTTCTCACCTCGCAAATAGAAAACCAGGACAACTCTCAGGTGGACAACAACAACGAGTTGCAGTGGTTCGAGCGCTTGTCAATAGACCACATGTGCTCCTACTTGATGAGCCTCTCGGTGCACTTGATCTCAAACTTCGTCGACAGATGCAAATTGAACTGAAGCGCATTCAAAGTGAAGTTGGAACTACATTTGTTCACGTCACTCACGATCAAGAAGAAGCAATGACGATGGCTGACACCATCGCCATTATGAATCAAGGTGTGATTGAGCAAATGGGTGCACCTGAAGAAATGTATGAGTTACCAAAAACTGCATTTGTCGCTAACTTCTTAGGTCAAAGCAATCTTGTTGAAGGTCGAGTCTCGGCAAATGAGGGTGAAAACTTAGTTGTTGATGTGCCAGGTGGCCAAGTTCGAGTGATGAAATCGCGAGCAACCGATCACACAGGAAGTGTTGTCGTAGGAGTTCGACCTGAAAAAATGTGGGTGGTTGCAAACTCAGAACATGAAGTTGAGAACTCAGTTCGTGGCGAAGTCATTGATGTTTCATTTACTGGAGTTTCCATACAGTACACAATTGAGTCTGAATGGGATAGAACGATTACTTGTTTTGAACAAAACTTGGATGTTGAAAAACGTGTGGTGGTTGGCGAGAAGGTACGTATCGCTTGGGAGATTGATAACACCTTTGGCCTTGATGGGGGAGAAGATCTTGAAGCAGGCGTTGAATACCTAGGTGATACAGAAGAATAACGATGGTTGCTCTTATCCCTCAACGCCAACAAGCCGACTACGAACCAACAATTCGACGTGGCAATAAATTCTTTCCATATCTTTTGCTCTTGCCTGGGCTTGCGTGGCTTGGGGTGTTCTTTATCACTCCACTCTTTTCACTTTTATCAACATCGTTGATGAAATGGGCGGGGAGCACTCCAGATGATGGATTCTTGCCCGCCTTTGAAATTTCAAACTACACAGAATCTTTCGCTCTGTACCAAGAGCAATATATGCGCTCATTTTTGTTTGCAGGTCTTGCAACAGTTTTCGCTCTTTTGATCGCCTATCCGCTTGCATATTTCATAGCATTCAAATCAGGAAGGTTTAAGAACCTCTTGTTGGTTCTGGTTGTTGCACCTTTTTTTGCCTCATTCCTCATTCGAACCTACGCCTGGCGAACTATCTTGGCCGATGATGGCGCAATTAATACCTTTGTCGCGGGATTAGGGCTTTTGCCAGACGATCGAATCCTTGCAACTCCAATCGCCGTTGTGGCAGGTCTTACCTACAACTTCCTACCTTTCATGACACTGCCACTTTATGCTGCACTCGATCGACTTGATCCGAGATTAATTGAAGCATCAAAAGACTTGTATGCAAATCCGATTCAAGGTCTCTTGCGCGTTACGTTCCCGCTATCCCTACCTGGAGTGGTTGCTGGAACACTCCTCACATTTATTCCTGCGGCCGGCGACTACATCAATGCGCAGTTACTTGGTGGGCCTCGCGACAAAATGATTGGAAATGTGATCCAATCTCAATTCATCACAATCAGGGACTACCCGACTGCGGCAGCGTTGTCCTTTGTGCTGCTCTTATCGATTTTGATATTAGTCACCATTTATGTACGACGTGCTGGAACTGAGGAATTGTTATGAGCTCACCAGTTCGCCCTGCTCTTTCAAGTCGTGCAACGTTATGGATTCGCGAACATCTTGTCGTGTTCTATGGCATTGCAGCATTATTGTATTTGTTCGCACCTATTGCTGTTGTCACGGTATTTTCCTTCAATAAACCGGAGGGAAGAGCGAATAGCACCTGGAATGAATTTTCACTAGATGCGTGGTTAAATATCTGCAAAGACCCAACAATTTGTAGTGCAGTTGAAGTTTCCATTCAGATTGCCCTTATCGCCACAATTGGCGGCACAATTCTCGGGTCATTAATCGCTTTTGCCTTAGTTCGACATCGCTTTTTAGGTCGATCTTCGACAAACCTCCTCATCTTTTTGCCGATGGCCACACCTGAAGTGGTTTTAGGCGCATCATTACTTGCTCTCTTCTTGAATCTTGGCCTTGTCCTTGGTCCGACAACGGTCATCATTGCCCACATCATGTTTTGTATTTCGTTTGTTGTGGTAACGGTAAAAGCTCGCTTACAAGGTATGGACCCACGACTTGAAGAAGCAGCTCAAGATCTCTACGCAAATGAACGTTCAACATTTCGCTATGTAACACTTCCGTTGGCACTTCCGGGTATTGCCGCTGCTGCGTTACTGTCATTTTCACTTAGTTTTGATGATTACATCATCACAAATTTCAATAGTGGCACCACTGTTACATTTCCAATGTATGTATGGGGTGCGGCTCAGCGAGGAATCCCACCGCAGGTAAACGTCATTGGAACAATCTTGTTTTTCGGCTCACTTGCGATTGTGCTCGTTTCGCAACTTGTAGGTAAAGCCCGTCAAAAGCGTTAGGAATCAAACCCGACGCCGAGCCTATCGAGCAGTTTCAGCCAGAGGTTTCTTTTACCTGTGAGATCTTCTTTGATAAGAGATTTTCGGGTGAGCCAAATACTCAGACTTCGAAGTGGTTCGGGTGGAAACGGTAACGGTTTTTTTTGAACAAACTTCAGCGAAGTGCGTGCTGTATTTTGATCAAAGAGTAAGTCAAGGATGACATCCGCTGCGAAACGGCTACTTGCGACACCCAAACCTGTAAATCCAGCAGCCTGAATGACTTTTCCCTTATGACTCTTTTGGAAGAAGGGAACGAAATTGCTTGACGTATCAATCACACCGCCCCAACCGTACTCAAACTGGAGATCGGTCAACTCTTCGAAAAGTTCGAAGAAATCCTCAGCGAGTTGGATGAACTCTTTCTGTTGATACGTCAATGCTTCATCAATAGTGTTTCCATAATGATAATTTGCAGCATAACCACCCCACAGAATTCGATTGTCAGAGGTTAGTCGGTAGTAGTGAAACTGATTTCCAGTATCAATTACACCTTCTCGGTTACTCCAGCCAAGTTTTGCTAATTCTTCATCTTTCAGTACCCGTGAAACGATACTGTAGTCATAGATAGGAACAGTCCTCATTCTGGTGAGGCTGTGTGCAAAGAAGTGTGCCCCTGTTGCCACAATCACGTTGCCTGAACGAATCACCCCATTTGCATGCTTTGATAGACACGTATCGTTATCAGTGCGGATTTCTTTAATTTCAATATTTTGATACAACTTCATACCACGTTGTTCTAGATACCTGATCAGTCCGTGTGCAAGTTTTGCTGGGTTAAGAGTGGCCACACCAGTCGGATCGAAACTTGCCGCGAGGAACTTTGGATTGTGAATACGTTCTTGTAGTTCATCAAAATTCAAAAATTGCCAATCGAGATTCAGGGAATTTGCCTTCTGGACCTGCTCTTTCAGAGATGAAATCTGAGATTCGTTTAACGCAATTTCAAGCTCTCCCGCATCGTGCCAGTCACATTCGATCTTCTGCTCAATAATGAAATTTCGCAATTCTTGGAAATTGATCCGCCCTAAATCAATAAGTTTCTCTGTTTCCGCGGGCCAATGGTGAAGCGAGTTTTCAAATCCGTGAGTGAGGGTTTGATGGATGAACCCACCGTTACGACTGGATGCTTCACTCGCAAGTGAAGATTTATCGACGAGGGTAATCTGGAGATTCCCAAAACGTTGACTGAGTTGAACTGCAGTCCATAAACCTGTGAAGCCACCTCCGATAATGAGCACATCACTTTGGTGGTATGGGTCGATTTCAGGAGTGACGTATGGGTCGATCGTGGTTTGCCAATATGGAAAATGTTGTATGTTGGCTACTGCATCAATTGCGCGGTCTGTTGGAGTATTCGAATAAAGGTTCATAGGAATTGCGGAAGTGAAACTTCCCACCAATCCCTTCAAAACTTGAGTGTGACAAGGATACCGAGGAATTGGGAAAAGTGCATTAGCCTTCACCTATGACGAGATACGGTGCAATGTTTGGTCCAGACATCACGTTTTTAGGTGTAGAGCCGATAGATATCAATGACGCAGCTGCTCTCAATTCAGCAGACGTGGTAATTGTGGGTGCACCATTTGATGGTGGAACTTCCTATCGTGCCGGTGCACGCTTTGGTCCCTCCGCAATTCGGGGAACTGACTACTTACCGCATGATGGTTCCCGTCCATCACTTGCCCTTGGAGTAGATGCTCTTAAAGATATCAGGGTTGTCGATATGGGGGATGTTGAAATGTTTTCTGGTGACATCGAGAAATCGTGTCAAGCACTTGAATCCACTGTGGAAAGAATTGCGGCACATGATGCAATTCCTCTCATCCTTGGGGGAGATCACACAATTACCTGGCCGAATGTCACAGGCATCGCAAAAGCAAAAGGATTTGGCAAAGTTGGTGTTATCCATTTCGATGCTCATGCTGACACAGGTGATATCACTTTTGGTTCACTGATCGGTCATGGCCAGCCTATGCGACGCCTTCTTGAATCTGGTGCCTGTCGCGGTGATCGTTTTATTCAGATGGGATTGCGTGGCTACTGGCCAGAGCCTGAAACACTTTCTTGGATGGCTGAGCAAGGAATGCGCAGTTATGAAATGACGGAAATTACAACACGTGGATTTGACGTGTGTCTCCAAGAAGCAATCGAGCTTGCGTTGACGGATTGTGATGGTATCTATTTGTCTGTCGACATCGATGTCGTAGATCCAGGTAGCGCACCTGGTACAGGTACACCTGAACCTGGCGGCCTATCGTCGCGACAATTGTTGGACGCTGTTCGCTACATTTGTTACAAAGTTCCTGTTTGGGGAATCGACATTGTTGAAGTCGCACCAGGATATGACCATGCAGATATCACAGCGCTACTTGCAAATCGCGTCGCACTTGAAAGTTTATCAGCACTCGCTAAACGTAAAATTGATGGTTCAGGTAACACGGATTGGAAAACTAAACCGTTACTCGAAGGGCGATGAAACTACTCAGGATTGATTCTGAATGTATTCAATACTCTCTTCTAAAACATCCAGGCCTTCATTCAAGAGTTCGAGGCTGATCGTGAGGGGCGGTAGTAGTCGAATAACGTTTGAGTAGGTACCAGCAGTTAGAACGAGTACTCCAGCACTATGGCAGCGCTTAGCGACTGCTGAAGTGAATTCTGGATTTGGATCTTTTGTGCCTGCCTTGACGAATTCGAGAGCCTGCATTGCACCACGACCTCGAACATCTCCAACTACAGCGAACTTGTTTTTCAACCCGGCAAGGCGCGTGGAAAGCAGTGCGCCAATCTCTGTTGCTTTTGCATTAAGATTCAATTCCTTCATTGTTGCAATTGCACCAAGGGCTGCAGCGCAAGCTACTGGATTTCCACCATAAGTGCCACCAAGACCACCAGGATGAATCGCATCCATAATTTCAGCACGGCCAGTTACGCCTGCAAGTGGCAGTCCACCAGCAATTCCTTTGGCCGTCGTAATCAAATCTGGAGTGAGATTTTCATCTTCTGCAGCAAACCAGCTTCCTGTTCGACAAAATCCCGTCTGAATCTCATCGGTGATGAAAAGAATTCCGTTGTCGTTTGCGAACTCTTGAATTGCAGGGAGGAATCCAGGCGCAGGAACAATAAAACCACCCTCACCTTGAATAGGTTCAATCACAATTGCGGCAACATTCGTTCCGCCAACTTCTTTATCTATTCGGGTAATTGCATCTTTCGCGACATCTACACCTGATCGTTCATCCCGGAAAGGATATGAAACAGGAACTCGATATACCTCATTCGCAAATGGCCCGAATGTGTGTTTGTATGGCATGTTTTTTGCCGTCATTGCCATCGTCATATTTGTACGACCATGATATCCATGCTCAAAAACAACAATTGCTTGACGTTTTGTGTAACTGCGTGCAATCTTGACAGCATTTTCAACAGCTTCCGCGCCACTGTTAAACAGAGCAGATTTTTTCGAATGATTTCCAGGTGTTAATTCATTAAGTGCTTCGCACACTTCAACATAACCCTCATACGGTGCGACCATGAAACACGTGTGCGTAAATCGGGCGACCTGTTCTTGAACACTTTCAACGACGTGAGGAGCACTATTTCCAACATTCACTACGGCAATACCTGCACCGAGATCAATCAAACTGTTTCCATCTATGTCAACTAAAACACCGTCACCTGCCGCTTGGACATAGATAGGCAAAGTCGAACTGATACCAGCAGAAACTGCAATCTGACGACGAGCGTGCAGCGCCTGTGACTTTGGGCCTGGAATATCTGTAACCAGGTGACGCTTTTGGTCGAGCGAAGGACCACCATTGAGTGAATTCATAGGTGAAGGTTATGCGTATGTGGGTGACTTGGTCTAATCTAAAACCGTGTTGGAACTCATCGGAATC
>JBMSMQ010000031.1:0-10956 GCA_049421205.1 Candidatus Nanopelagicales bacterium | reverse complement strand
GAGCGTCTCACTCGTAATGAGAAGGTCTCGGGTTCGATTCCCGAAGGCGGCTCCACATTCGTGGAAAATTGAGACTACTTCAACTTTCATTAGGGCAGTTGTGCTAGGGATAATGTTTCTACGTCAATCAGTAGACCAACTTACGCTGAAAGCGTTAATCTGACCTTCTCAAAATTATGGGGGAGTTAAACTATGAGTTCAGAATGAAAAGCAAATATTAAACGCATTTCTTTCTATATTCCAAGAATCACGCTACAACCGTGAGGTAGTTAATCACTAGGAACTCTGAGAGCAAAGCGCGACGTCGCTGATGTTCATAATCAGACTAACGGGATTGATCTATTGGAAAAGTGAGCGTAAGTTTTAGCCCAGACGAAAGCCCGACTTCTATTGAACCATGATGCTGTTTAACGATTGATTGAATGATGAAGAGTCCGAGACCAGTTGAGGACCCTGTTGATTTTCGAGGATCGAATTTCTGAAAAGTTATGGAAGTACCAGATCCATAACTATCTGGTAACCCTGGACCGTCATCATGATAATGAAGTTTCCATAATCTTGAATCAATTTCGAATTCAAATATGACTCCAGTAGTTTCGGATGTGTGATGAAGTAGATTAGAAATCAGATTATCAATTAAGCGTTCAATGAGAGCTTTAGATCCTGTGATAATTAGCGACGCTTCACCATGAACCTTCACACTTCGCTCGGGTTGTAGGTCTCGAACCACCTGAAGGCGAGCCTTTAGCAGGTCAACAACATCAAAAGTGTCGTTCAACTCGTACTCGAGTGCTCCGAGTTTTGATACGAGTAATAAGTCATTGATAAGCGATGTCATTCGCTCCACTTCGCTTTGAATGATGTCAATAGATTTGATTTGCTCTTCGGTGAGTTCAGGAGAGCTTTCAAGTAATTCTATGTATCCACGAATTGCTGTGAGGGGGGTTTTGAGTTCGTGGGAAATACTTCCGAAGAGAACTTGTAGATTCTCCGCGTTTGCCTTCAAACTTTCGGTCATAGCTGAGATTGATTGTGACAGCTCTGCTACTTCGTTTCGTCCCAAGACTGGGGTTATCGATTCATGGTAGTTGCCTGTTGCAATCTTGTTCGCTTCGTCTGCTAGTCGTTTCACATGATTCAAATCTCGCCGTGTCAGTAAATGTAGAAAAAGCGCATTACTCATAATGAGTAAGAGTGCAGCAAGGAGGATATTCCGCGTAAGTTCGTCCACAGTCCGGTTGATCGTCTTCAAATCGGTTGCAATGACTATATATCCTGAACCTTCAAGTTTGATTGTTCGAATCAAAATCTGATTGACGCCTACTTCGATTGCATTTCCTGAAGCAATTTCCAGGTCATCTATTGGCAGTTTCGACACTGGAATCTCAAGTTCACTCAAACTGGTGATGCGACCATTCAGACTGGAAACTCCCACATAGAGTGGGTAGTTTGAAACAGTTGATAGATAGAACGCTGCCTGTAGTGGCGAATCATCGATATCTTCGATTTCACGAAGGGTGCTATCAAGTCTTGAGGCAAGACTTTCAATTGAAATCGAGCGATACGTTGAGATAGCAAATGTTCCAAGTAGTGTAAGAGATAGAACTACCGCAAGCGAGGTTGCAAAGAGAATCTTGAGACGCAAACTCATGGTGTCTCTTCCAACTTGAACCCAATCCCACGAGCTGTTTTGATACTTACGCGACTTTCAGCCGGAATCTTCTTTCTAAGGTAGGAGATATAAGTATCGAGAATTGCTGTACTTGTTTCAAAGTCATATCCCCAGACATCTCGCATCAGGACACTTTTTCTGACCACTTTCGGATAATTCAAGAGCAGTGCTTCAAAGAGTTTGAACTCGGTAGGCGACAACTCAAGATTAACACCATTATGGAGAACTCTGACATTATCTTGATCAAGTGCTAGTCCTCCTATAGTGAAACTTTTGGAAGTATCGGTTATTCCACTTCTTCGCAGTACCGCATTGATTCGTAGAATCAATTCTTCAAGTCCAAATGGTTTCGTAATGTAATCATCTGCACCTGTCTTGAATCCAGCAGCAATGTCCATTTTGTCAGTGCGAGCAGTGAGTGCGATGAACGGTATCTGGTTGTTTGCAGATCGAAGACGTTCCAGCAATTCAAAACCAGAAAGTCGCGGGAGATTGATATCACACACAATAATGTCTGGTTTTGAGGCCTTGATTTTCAGTTCACCCTCTTCTGCACTGGTGGCAACACTTACGTCGAAATTTGCTAGCGCGAGAGAATCTGCAAGAAGATTCTGTACAGATTTGTCATCTTCGATGACGAGCACATGCACCTTTTTCATCGGCCAATTTTGCCTCAATAAAGTCAAATCAGGCTAGGCACAAGGTATTCTCAGACTCATCCTTGAATACGCATAGATTTTTCTCAGAGGTTTCTCAGAATTGAAGGTTCATACTTCTACCAATCCGATTCTAAACTCGGGTTAGGAGGAAAACATGAAAAAACTACTCACTTCATTGCTCGTAGCAGGGTTCATTGCGACGGGTGTGGGAACAGTCCCTGCGACAGCAAGTGACAGGGTATTACCTACACCAAGTGAAGCTATAGCTACATTTGATCAAGCCGTTGGCGCATATGAGGATGCATTAGCTGCATATGTCAATAATGGTAGTGTCAAAGGAACCTTTAAGTCAGTACGAATTGCGTACAAAGCTGTTCTCAAGTCACATAAACGTGCGACAGTAGCGATAAGTGTTGCATTCAAGCAAGGAGTAAAGGCCGCGAAAGTGGCAAGAAAAACGGCAGTTGAATCAGCTACCACGGTTGACGAAAAGAAAGCCGCTCGCGCCACCTACAATCAATCTGTATCTACTTTGATTGATGCGCGTGATGCACAATTGGCAGATCTTGGATCACTTCCAGATCTACCTGCAAAGAAAGTTAAGTCCTAGATTGAACTAATACTTTCATTCATAGTAAAGGGCCGGTTGTCTACCTTCAGAGCAACCGGCCCTTAACTATTTTCTACTGGAGAACGCTGATGACAACTCTATTCAATGAGCCTTTGTTTGCTCTGGGGTTCCAGTCATTGCTTGGCTGATCATTAAAGCGTATGTTTCCTTTTTTCACACCTAGCGATACTAGATATTTCTTCATCTCTTTAGCGCGCTTTAATAGAAACTTAAAATAAGCATTAAATTCGCGGTTAGATAGTGATCCCCTGAGTGAATAATTTACTAGGTATGACAGTTCAATACGATCGCTAGCTTTGTATCGTGGAAGATTCTTTTTGATCTTCGTTTTGTGAGCATTTGTTAAGGTTTTGCTTTCAGTAGCATATTTATAGATGTCGCCGGGGATTACGCAAACTGGGGGGTTAAGTTCTGCGTTGGGTGCGGTAGTTAGCTCCGTCGCGTAGTAATCGAGCGAGTCGCCCCATCCTCTTAGATAAAGATACATCGTATGGCTCTTTGCTTTCACAGAACCATATCCGTAGGTAAGGATTCCGTCGACTCCAAATTCATGTCGAATATCTGTGGAGTTTTCAGCAGCTGAACGCGTCGATGTAATTGGATCATTAGTGATATCAGTATCTTCCTGATCACGGAATCGTCCATACTTGACATTGAAACATAATTTGCTGCCGACTTTTCCAACGGATGGAAAGAGCATTGTATTGTCATCCCACTCGACTCCTTGTATATCTTGCGGGTCCATATTCTCAAAACTGAATTCAACAACGTGCCGGTTGTCCCCGTCTATATAGGCATTGACTCCATCAATGGATCGTAAGTCTTTAGCGAATTCTCCCTTGGGTTGAAGCGCACTTGGATAATTGTTGAATACAGAATCTGAAAACAAGTCAGATAATGTTTCTCTGATTTCGAATGGTACTTCTGAATCTTGCAGGTTATCTTTACTGCCATAGATCGCCCATAAGTAACCGAGATCATCTGGGTGAATGTTTGAAACAAATTGTGCTCTCTCAAGATCGGTCCAACGATCCGCACCATATATATCACTCGCGACGCTGCGAGCGAATGTGCCAGACGATGCTAGATATGTGCCTGGATCCACACAAGGCAGTTGCAATGAAGTATTTGAAACGCTACCAAAGTTGAATGCAGTGCCACTCCAATCTCTTATTGAGCTATTCAAAGAGAAATCTACATAGGGAAAGTTGGCGAATTTCACTTCAGAAAAGACAACAGTTGTGACATAGAAACTAGGGGTTGAAGGTGAGGTAGCGAGCGTTACTGTGAAATTATCCAACTTACAAGTGCCGGCATTGAAAGTATACGTAATGCTTTGGATAGCAATGGGCCTATCAATCGGCGTAATAGCATTTCTGTAGGTCGTGTTTTCCGGTGTGGAGATAAAACTAATAGATCCGGCAACTTTATAGTCGCGATTTACCCGCGCCTTATAGGTCATCGCTCGGGTATCACTATCACATGCAGTCAGTAGCAATGCTAGAGAAATCACAGCAGCAACTGTTTTAAATTTTGACTTAAACACAAGTACCTCTCTTCTCATGTGAAAGTATAGTAAGGTGAGCCTTATACTCACTTTGTTCATACTATAAATGAAAGTAAAAAACCGGTTGCTCTAAAAGTGAACAACCGGTCTTTTGCTAGATGTTTAGTCCCAAACGCTAATGACAATCCTATTGAACGAACCCACGTTTGCTCCAGGGTTCCAAGTATCACTTGCGTAAGGTTCAACTTTGATGTCGTCTTTCTTTAGTCCAAGAGAGACAAGATATTTCTTCATCACACGGGCTCGCTTACGTAGCAGTTTCTGATAATCACTGAATTCGCTATTTGAAAGTGAGACCAAAAGGCTATTATCAATGAGATAGGTAAGTGTCACATTAGCACCAGCCTTATATCTAGATAGATTCTTTTTGATTTTCGTTTTGTGGGAATCGGTCAAAGACTTACTGGTGGCTGCATACTTGTAAATATCGCCAGGAACAACACAAACTTCATTCCCAGGTGCATTTACTATTTTGTCTCCCGTATAGCGTAAGAGCTGTCCCCAACCTTCAAGGCTATAAAACATCGTGTGATTCTTGGCATTCACAGTTCCAAGTCCGTACACAATGATTCCATCCACTCCGTACTGATGTCGTATTTCTGTTGATATTTCTGCAGAAGACAATGTCAGTGAAATTGGATCATTGGTGATATCAACATTCTCCTGTGTTAAGAATCTTCCATATCTGTGGAAGAAGCACACTCGGTTCGAATGTAAGGTGACTGACGGAAAAAGAATCGTATTGTCTTTCCAGTCAACACCTGTAATGAGGTTTGGATCTACATCGTCAAAAGTGAATTCAACAACATGCCTATCATCAGAATCTTTATATGCCTTAATGCCATCAATCGAACTCAGATCTTTGGCGAATTCACCTTTTGGTTGAGGTGCACCTGTGTAATCATTGAACACAGGATTTCCGAACAGGTTATACAAATTGTCCTTGATTTCAATCGGCTCTTCTGTGTTTTGGAAGTTGTCTCTGCTTCCATAGATTGCCCACAAGTAGCCAAGATCATCAGGGTGAATGTTGGATACGAAGAGTGCTTTGCCGATATCTGTCCAACGACCCGCACCATAGATATCACTGATAACGCTACGGGCAAAAGTGGTTGCACCTACTGTGAATGCACCTGGATCTACGCAGGGAATTGGAATTGAGTTCATCGAAACGCTACCAAGATTAAAAGTGGTACCTACCCAATTCTTATTTGCTGTGCTCATCACAAATCCCACGTGACCTCCAAGGTTGGCGAATTTCACGCTGGTTAACACAACACTGGTTGGGTAGTAACTTGGAGTTGTTGGTGAACTCGCCAGAGTCACAGTGAAATTGTCGAGTGAGCAAGTACCAGCATTGAATGTATAAGTAATATTTTGAACACCAATGGGTCTGTCAATAGGTGTGATTGCATTTCTATAGGCAGTATTCTCTTTTGTGGAAATAAAGCTGATTGAGCCCGAAACCTTATAGTCGCGATCTACGCGTGCCTTGTAGGTCATTGCTCGATTATCGCTATCACATGCACTGAGCAATAGAGCGAGTGCAATTGTTGTGATAACAATCTTGAACTTAGAAGTAGTCATGAGGTTCCTCTCTTCCCCTAGTACAGTCTAGGAGGGTGCTCTCCTAGACTTCTACAACTAACACTCATTAGGAGGTTCGTTGGCAGGCACATTTCAAGGGAAAGTCCTTGTTCTAGGGGGAGGCTCAGTCTCCCAATGCTCAGTTCCACTCTTTATTAAGCACATAGTTGCAAATCCACACCAAATCACCATTCTTGACTTCCAAGATACGAAATCCAAATTCACCGATGCCCTATCGGCGGGCGTTAACTTCGTCATCGACAAGGTGACAAAAGAAAACCTTGAAACCAAACTTTCAGAGTTTGTGTCAGAGGGCGATGTTCTAGTTGATTTGGCGTGGAACATTGATGCAAATGCGATTATCAATTGGTGTCATACCAACAAGGTGCTTTATATGAATACGTCTGTCGAAGAATGGGATCCCTACGATTCGCAAGATGACAGAGATCCACGTGATCGCACGTTACTTGTGAGACATCAGCGACTTGATGCAATGAAAGCTAGGTGGTCTGAAATAGGACCAACTGCAGTTGTGGAACACGGAGCAAATCCAGGTTTAGTGTCACACTTTGTGAAACGGGGATTACTTGAAATTGCAAGTGAATGTATTGCGAAGAATTTACTTGAGGCAGAAACTTCACTCAAAGTGCAGCAAGCACAAACTGAGGAAGACTTCCCAACACTTGCCCATCTACTTGGAGTCAAAGTCATTCACATCTCTGAAAGAGATACTCAAGTAACTGATAAACCTAAAGTGCCAGGCGAGTTTGTTAATACCTGGTCAGTTGCAGGATTACACGAAGAAGGTATAGCTCCTGCAGAAATGGGATGGGGAACACACGAATTGAAATTGCCAAATCGTGCATATACCCACGAAACTTCGGAAACTCAGATTTGCCTAGCGCAGCCTGGTGCAACAACGTGGGTGAAATCGTGGGTGCCGGACTATGAAATCAATGGAATGGTAGTTCGTCACGGTGAGGCGTACACCATTGCGAAGCACCTTACTGTGAAGGATGAGTCTGGGAAAGAGATTTATCGACCGACTGTTCACTATGCATATTGCCCAAGTGATGCAGCAATTGCATCTTTACGTGAACTCCAAGCAAACAACTGGGAATTTCCAAGTCGCGAACGAATCATGAATGATGAAATCATTGATGGTGAAGACAGATTAGGCGTACTCCTGATGGGGCATCCTTTGAAGTCATGGTGGGTTGGCTCTTTGCTCTCTATTCATGAGGCTCGAGCACTCGTTCCACATCAAAGTGCTACAACTTTGCAGGTCGCAGTTTCAGTCATGGCATCAGTTCAATGGATGATTGACAATCCAAACGAGGGCCTATGTGTTCCAGATGATTTACCTTGGAAAACTATTCTTGAGTTGGCATACCCCTACCTAGGGACGATTTATTCTGCAAGTGTTGATTGGACTCCGCTCAAGAATAATGCCAACCTTTTTGGAAAGTGGTCAAACCAGGAAAAGTCAAAGGATCCATGGCAGTTTGAAAACTTTTTGCTGGAATAGTTGTGAAAATAGTGGTGAATCTGGATGCTTCTCAGCCAATTGTGCAAATCCTCAACTATCGGTGCTGAATCTCAGATTGATGCAGACCTTAAAAGTCGCCACTTTTTAGTGAAGGAATACCTCAATGAATCCAATATGGTAATAACTTCTTTAAAAACTCACTAACTTTTAACCTTCTTACTACTTACTGTCATGGTCGTAGGTTCATAGCCGACGGCATTTACAGTAACACGGACTGACACCTTCTTGTTGGCTGACGCCTTATCAAGTCTCAGTGAGGAAGAAGTCTTTCCCTTTATTGCTTTGCCTGCTCGGAACCATTGGTATGAAAATGACAAACCTGAAGAACTATCAGATGTTGAAATCCAACCTGATGAGTCAACTCGGATTGTCTTACCTACTTTTGTATTTCCGACGACTTTAGGTTTTCCTGTAATAGTGAAAGTCCTTCCAGAGGCATAGATAGAAGCTGATGTTCGCGTAGCAGATTCAAAGAAACTCTTTGTTCCACTGACATCTACAGACACATTCTTTCGCCACGCATCAACAGGTAGTGTGAATGTCGAATTTGTCGCACCAGAGACGGCCACACCATCAATTCGCCATTGATAAGAGTAAACAACACCCTCATCCCATGACAGTGGGTTGATAAACAAGGTCTCACCAACTTTTGCAGTGCCCTGAATCTGTGGAGTGGTAATCGCACTGAATTGACCCAAGCCGATTGAAGCTGAAGGATTACTCGTTCTACTAACAGAAACAAAGCCTTGCTTGCTACCTGTTGTGGTTACAGAAATCTGCTTTCCATAATCACTTTCGGTAAGTCGGTAGGTTGAATTATTTGCAGCATCAATATTTTGACCATTACGTTTCCACTGATACCCAAGACTTACACCAGAATCCCAAGTACCTGGTTGCGCTGTGAGGAGTTTTCCAACTTTGAGTTCACCTGAAATTACTGGTGTTGGAGTTAAGGTCAAATATTGTGGTCGATTCCTAAACTCTAACGTAGTTTGTGTTGAAAAGGTACCGCCACCATCACTTGTGTAACGTTCTGCAGTGAGCCTCATGGTGTAGGGGCCTAACACTCCATCTAAATCCCAGTCACAAATGAAGAAATGAAAGACACCATAAACACCATTCAGGATTCCAATGACGGAATCAGAATCAATGCGATCTCCGAACTGGCTCGTCATCTCAACCTTAAGTGAGAGCAAGCGTCCACCAGAGTTATTGGCGTAATTCACGTCATACCTACTGCATCCATCTGGAGTATAGAAGTCTGATTGATCCCACGTACTTGATGTACCGAAGACTGTAATCTCCCGAGGCTCTTCTGGCACAGCAACGACTGGGATGATTGAACGAGTTGAATTTGGTCGAGGCACAAAGACTAATTCTTCAGTGATTGAACGCGAATTTCCTGCATAATCTGAGATTTTGAGTGTTATGAAATATGGGCCGAGTTCATCTGTCAGGTCCCACGTACAAATCTGACTATCCCAAGTTCCCGTCGTTCCATGATCAATCCCAATTTCTGACGAATACTCAATAGAATCGTTCCAACGAGAACGGATGATCATCTCTAGTGTTAATAAGTCCACACGAGTGCGGTTAACATAGTTGAAATAGAAAACGCTACATCCGGTGGGCTCATAGAGTTGTGTTTCATCGTACTTGATAGACGCGCCGAGTAGATATAAATCTGCGTCCATATCAGGTCGAATCGGCTCTTGATTCTGTGGTGCGTTTCCGTAATACAAGAGATACTTTGCATCAGTTGGAATCTCAGGCAGAAAGTCAGCTTTCGTCGAAGTGTTCTGCAGGTGTGACCAAATTTGCGCTGGAGAATATGATGGATATTTTTCAAGCAGTAATGCAACAACACCAGCAACATGTGGACTTGCCATTGAAGTACCACTCAAAGTTTCTACGCTGGTATTGGAGCCAATATAGGTTGACATTATCCCTTCGCCAGGCGCGTAAATATCGGTACACGATCCAAAATTCGAGAAAGTAGCGTCATAATCATCTGTGGTTGAAGCATTCACAGTAATTGCATTTGGAGCACTTGCTGGTGAGACCAGGCAAGCATTTTCTGCATCGTTGCCAGAGGCAACCACAACAGGCACACCTCTTGCAATCAAAGCCTCAACTGCACTGTTGATGAGCGAGTTGTAACTTCCGCCCATACTGATATTGACTACAGCTTTTCGACCTTTACTTGTGACATCGTTTCCAATCCAATTTAAAGCCTCAATCAACTGGGCTGCAGTCGAGCCACCTGAGCAATTGCCGACTCGCACAGGCACGAGGCGTACTGACTTTGCAACCCCATAAGTGGTGCTACCAATAGTTCCTGCAACATGCGTTCCATGTCCATCACAATCAACTGTGCCCCTACCGTCATTTACATTCTGAAATCCTATTTCCATACGACCAGCAAACTCTGCATGAGATGAGAGAATTCCAGAGTCGACCACATACGCATAGACATTACTTGCCGTTTGTTCATACTCATAGTTGCCGTTGAGCGGCAACAGGCGTTGATCGATTCTGTCTAGACCCCAAATTGCGCTGCCCTGCACTGTTTGGGTATCAAGATCAGACTCTTGTGGGGGGTTTCCATTCGTTAAAGTGTTGTTTGGTTCAACTGCAATGGCGAGTCTTTGTACAAGTAGGGAATTTTTATATGTTAAAAAGTCTTGAGCAGATATTTCTGAACTTAAGTCAATCCGAAAGATGTCTTTTGTAACTTGAAAAGTATCTATAATTGCTGAATTCAGCGCAGGCCAAGATTTCATATTAACCGAGAGTTCACTCGTTGATGAAAATGATCTCGAAGGCTTTATCAGAATGCTTCTAACATGCTCCACTGCTTGTGTGACATTGATTGCCTCTGACTTATAGTTAGATTCTCCAGATAGAGTATCTTCCGAAACGTCTGCGTATGCACTTGGAGTCACCGTCGAAATGACCAAAAGACTGACTACGAATGTCGAAAGAATACGTTTCATTTTGTCCCCTGCCTAAAGATCGTGGTGAAGCCTAACACGCTTAGTGTCGGTGGAAAAGCACTCTTTGAAAGGAGCGATTTACTTGAGAGTGTGAAAATCGTTGAGAATTCACTTCAGTTGAAGGCTTGCCACAACAAATAGATGCTAAGTGCCAGTAGTAGCACTGCAAATGATTTTTGCACGATGACTGCTGGCATTTTCTTTGCAAATGGTGTGATTGCAATCGCCATAACAACACCCCCTAATGACACAGTGAGCGTTTCAGCTAGTGGAACTTCATCCCAATGTTCAAATC
>JBMSMQ010000030.1:0-11232 GCA_049421205.1 Candidatus Nanopelagicales bacterium | reverse complement strand
TGGTGGCAAAAATGTGGCCCCAGCTGTCATAGAAGATCGACTTCGTGCCAATTGGCTGGTTGGTCAGTGTATGGTGGTTGGCGACAACAAGCCATACGTTGGATGTCTTATCACACTTGATCCAGATTCACTTCCACAATGGCTCTCACGTAATAATCTGCCAGCATCAACACCAATGGCTGATGTCTTTAATCACGTTGAACTGCGAAAAGAAATTCAGTCTGCAGTCGACAATGCCAACAAAGCAGTGTCGCAGGCAGAATCAATTCGCAAGTGGGTGCTCATTGATGCTGAATGGAGTGAAGCATCGGGACATCTGACACCTTCATTGAAGTTGAAGCGAAACATTGTGTCCGAACAATATGCAGATCAGATCGAAGGTCTCTATTCCTAACCGATGACCCGACCAAAACCAGAGAGGTGTCGGGCATAGTAGGACTCAGATAACGAAGAGATGATGACACCTGTTCTGGAGTTCTCGGCATGAATAAATCTATTCTTGCCAAGATACAAACCAACATGTCTAATGCCATATTTGAAGAAGAATACGAGATCTCCAACTCGAAGATTGGAACGGGACACAGATCGGGCCGCACCAATTTGAGCTCTTGAATAGTGTGGAAGATACACACCTGCTCGTTGATATGCAGCTTTGGTAAGCCCTGAACAGTCATAGTAGGAAAGCCCAGTCGAACCTCGAGAGTAGCGCTTTCCAAGTTGTGCGAGGGCAAACTTCACTGCAATAGCGACTCTTCGATTAATGTTTTTTAAACTCGTTTTTTGAGAAAACTTCTTTCCGTCTTTTTTCTGCTGCTCCTGCTTCTTGCGTTGCCGTTCTAGATATTTTCTTCGTTCTTCGGCTTTCAATTTCGCCAAAACTGCTTTTGCTTCACGTAATTTTTGATTGGCCCGCTTTAAGTGTTGTTGTGAACGTTCATAAAGTCTTTTTGCCTTTAACTGCTGGGCTTTCAATAACGCATTAGCGGTTTTCACATTTACACTGGCTGCAGCAAGTTTCCTCATTGTGCTAAATTGCTTAGAACCCACATACGAAACAGCATCAAGCTGCTGCAGAAAGCGGGCAGGGTCCTCTGAAAATAATGCCTGGAGCTCAATATCAACCGTTCCCGACTTATACAATGATCGAACAACTGTCGAGAAGTCTCGGCTCACTTCTTGATAGAGCGATGAAGCTTTTCGGGAACGAATCTGTAGGTTGGCAATCTTGCGATTGACTCGTTTCAATTTTGTTCGAGATTCATTCCATGCCTCTACAGCAGCGGATGCCTGAAATTCGAGATGCCGAACTTCTTCTTCGACCTGATTGAGATCTACTAGTGGAGGTGTAAGAGGTGCGGCGTGGGCAAGCGGAGTATGAAGTGTGCTTGCGCACAAGAACAAAGCTACCAAGGGAGCAACGAGCCTTAAGAATCGCACAATGGAAATTTACCAATGTTTCAGTTCGCTCGATCACCTCGAAGAGTCAACCTATGCGCAACCCGCGAGTGTTAGACGGCTTTTTGACGCTTCTCTGACAATTGAACATCATTCTTCATTAGCTGTAAACGTGGGACAAGGCCTGAGTCTGCAAGCAGTTCAAGAGCCGAGGTCTCTACATCATCCAATTGATGATCTGCCGTTGGGATGCTTAAGAGCAGTGTTACGACACAGTCGTCACACGCAATGTTTCGTACTGGACACGTTGTGCAATCAATTTTCATACCGAAACTTAATCATCTCGGTCTGACACGGCCCTTATGTTGGTGCTGAGCCCTATCGTACGCTCGTGCTTCTTGAACCTCAGCTCTTCGAGACAGATCTTTCTGCCGTCAGTTTTGTAGTTGTTGACCTAGAAACTAGCGGTGGCACTCCAGCCGATAGCGCTATCACTGAAATTGGTGCCGTCAAAGTACGTGGTGGAGAAGTACTTGGAGAATTTCAAACACTTGTAAACCCTTATCATCCAATACCTGGATACATTTCACTATTAACTGGGATTACTGATGAGATGGTTGGCGATTTACCTGGGATAGAAGCTGTTTTACCGATGTTTCTGGAATGGGCTCAAGGTTCTGTGCTGGTTGCCCACAATGCACAATTCGATATTGGATTTCTGAAAGCGGCGGCACGATCTCTTGAAATACCTTGGCCAGGTTTTCAGGTCTTAGACACTGTCGTCATTGCAAGACGGATTCTTACGCGAGATGAGGTTCCCAATCGAAAACTTTCCACACTTGCAGACTACTTTCACTCGCCTACTCAACCTGTGCATCGAGCCCTTGCAGATGCGAGAGCAACGAATCATGTGATGCACGCTCTTTTTGAACGACTTGGTTCTATGGGTATTACAACGTTGGAATCAATATCATCACTCACACAAATCGTGAAACCACATCACCGCAAAAAGAGATACCTTGCTGAAGGGCTACCTCAATCCCCGGGTGTATATGTTTTCAAAGATTCTGACGGCAAACCACTCTATGTTGGTAAATCTCGAAACTTGAAGAAACGTGTTCTTTCTTATTTTTCGGGAACTGAAGTCCGAGAACAAATGAGCAGAATGCTTGATTACACCTCATCGATTGACTTTTTCACGTGCCATACTGATCTCGAAGCAAGCACGCGAGAGTTGAGATTGATACGCGATTTGAAACCAAGTTTTAATGCACGCGGAAAGTTTCAGAGGGGCACACTCTGGCTGAAATTAACAAAAGAGCCTTACCCTCGTCTCAGCATCACAAGAAAACAACCACAAGGAGATGATTTCTCTTTTGGGCCAATCACTTCTCGCCATCAGGCAACACTTTTAGTTGACGCTATTACATCTGTTATAGGTATAAGAACCTGCACGCAGCGCCTCAGCGTGAAACATACAAGTCCATCCTGTGCTCTATGGGAAATGGGGCGTTGCACTGCGCCTTGTTTACATGAAATTACCCCATCGGATTATGGAGCACTTATCGACAAACTATTCAATTGTCTGGCGGGTTCTCCCGATATCGAAATTCATGTATCAGAACGGATTGAACACCTCGTCTCGCAAGAACGCTTTGAAGAGGCAGCATTGCATAGAGATCGCTTGAAGGCTTGGCTTGAAGTTGCATCTCGGTTTCATCGATATCGTTCGCTGACAGAAATTGAATCATTGATAGCAGCAAAATCTCAAGATGGGACTTTTGAGGTGCATCATTTTCGATATGGAGTCCTTACAAATGCCGCAGTTGTTGATACGACTTCCCAACTTCCCCAGACAATTGCCACACTTCTTCAATTGCCCCACTCGACACCGAATGCACACCCAGCAGAAATTAGTTTAAATTTACGCTGGCTTCATAGCGAGGACATAATCTTGTTGGAATGTTCGGATTCATGGGCATCACCATGGCCAAGCCAACAATCACAATCACAAACAATTTCCGATATCACGGATGCTCAAAATGTGGGAGATTTAATGCAATTACGTAAGCACGTTGCTGCCTATGCAAGTCCACGTTAATTAGTGCTGGAGAGATCGCCACTTTGTAAGGGTCGCCTCAAGCGATCCCGAGCGAATGATGTCTTGAGAATATTCGTAGTTTTCCAGAATCAATCTCTGCACATCACGTGAATCCTTTAAGTGTGCACCGATTGCAAGCAAAGCCAATGCTGCGTTCATTGAAACAGCAGAAGCGATTGCATCGCTTGATTTACCTTGAGCTAGAGTGATGATGGCTTCTGCATTGTAACTCGGCTCGCCACCTTGAATTTCTTCTAACATTCGAGGCTTCTCTCCAAAAAATTCAGGGGAAATTTGTATCTGCCTTACTGTTTTATCTGAATCGATTGCTAGCCATACATCAGTTGGTGCTGCGATGGAAACTTCGTCGAGGCCATCTTGACCGCGCAAGACAAGTGCTTTGACTCCTCGCTTGGCAAGAGATTGGGCAACAACACCAGCCAGCCTCAATTCGCTCACGCCAACAATTTGAGTATTTGGACGAGCGGGGTTTGCAAGTGGTCCGAGGTAATTGAATATCGTCCTAAATCCAAGCTCTCTGCGAATTGGAGCAACGAACCTTAACGCTGGATGAAAAGATTGGGCGAAAAGAAAAGCTATTTTCGCCTCTTTGGCACTTTGTCGAAGTGCCTCAGCGTCCGCGTTGATATTAATTCCAAGTGCCTCCAATACATCCGCACTTCCACTTTTACTTGAAGCTGCCCGATTGCCGTGTTTGAAAACAGTTGTGCCGCTTGCTGCAACGACAAGGGCCACCATTGTTGAGATATTCAAGGTATGAAGGCCGTCTCCACCTGTCCCACACGTATCTATAGTTATTTCACCTTCGAAATCTTCCGTGGGAAATGGAATGGCCTTCTTCAGAATAATCTCAGTTGCTTCTATTACTTCAGATGGAGTTTCGCCTTTTTGGGTGAGAGACGTAAGGAAACGTTTCACATAGTCAGGATTAAGATATTCAGAAAGTATTTCACTAAACGCAAAATCAATCTGCTCACTCGTGAGATTCACATTTGAATCAAGTGACTGAAAAATTCTTTCCCACATAAATTAACTATGGGAAATTCGAGTTCGCAATAATTTCGAAACAGTTTCGTTCATAACAAAAGGATCTAATGGCTGAAGCGCAACTGCGTCGGCTCGAGACCACGTCGCGAGCCATCCGTCCTGTTCGCGAGCAATCACCAAGAGAATGGGAGGGCACTGAAAAATTTCATCTTTCAACGCACGGCACACACCCATCCCACCAGCCGGTACGGCTTCCGCGTCCAATATCGCAAGGTCAATTCCCCCAGCGTCCATAAAACGAACAACCATTGGTTCCGTTGCACATTCGATGAACTCAAGGGGTGGTAATTCTGGACTCAGAGTGCGACCTAAGCTCACCATGATTGCTTTACGGGTAGTGGAATCATCACTATAAACAAGGACTTTCAGGGTTGAGGCCATAGGTGAATGTTACTCCCCTGAAATGTGTGAGTTTTGTTCTTGACGATCCAAGTCGCGATCAATCCGTCTGGCTTCCCGCTCACTCGCTCTTGCCCATTGAACTGTTAAAGCTAGGAACAGCAGTAAGCCAATGATGTCGCCTGCTGCCCACAACAATCCTCCCGCAATTTGTTGATCTTCAAGTACCCCAGGACCCCAAAGGCGACCCAACGACTCGTAATACTCGCGAGCAATTCCATCTGATTGGTTCATTATGGTCAGACCTAAGAAAGCGTGGAAAGGTAATGTGACAAAAACGGAAAATAGTCTTAGACCAAATCCCATCCGAGGCATTGGGTCGATTCCAATGAGGGACCAGGTCCATAAACTACCGACCATTATGAAATGCAAGTGATTAAAGTTATGAAGTAACGAATTCGATAATGTCGCCTCGTAATACCCTGTGAAATACAAGAGCCACGGGTTAAGGATGTAAATGAATCCGGCAACGATTGGAAACGATATAACAGTAACGAACCGTGAATGAAGCAGTCGAGCAACAAACTTTCTAGTTTTCCCTTTGGTTACCCGAAGCAGCAATGTCACAGGAGCTCCGAGCGCTAAAAAAACAGGTGCAACCATTGAAAGCAGCATATGTTGCACCATATGTGTAGAGAGAAGTGTTGTATCGAGGTAGGCAAGAGGTCCTTGTGTTGCTAGAAATAACGTCCCATTTCCTAACACCACAAAACTAATCGTCCGGCCCAGAGGCCATTCAATGTTTTGTTTTCGAAGCTGCCGGACGCCGAGAACATACAGTGTGCTCACAATGAGAACTGCCCCTAGTGGAAGTAGTTCAAGCGGCCACCACATTTCTAAGAGTGACGGCATAACACTCGGGTCTTCATGAGTCGAATGAAGCGGTAGCACCCCTACATCCTAACGATGCTTTCGCTGTGAGGTAGAACACGAAAATGGCTCGAAATTGGGCCATCCCAGTGTGACGGTTTGTGAGGTAATTTGCCACAATACGCCTATGGCAACCTTAAGTGCACCTAGTCACAATTTAAATCGTCCAAATATGACGTCAGTAGGGACGATTGTGTGGCTAGCAAGTGAATTAATGTTCTTTGCGGCACTCTTTGCGATGTATTTCACTCATCGATCGGTGAATGCTTCAGTCTGGCCCGAGTTCACCGAAATGCTGAATGTGCAATTCTCTTCCATCAACACCTTCATCTTGGTTGCATCATCTGTCACCTGCCAACTCGGTGTGTTTGCTGCGGAAAAAGGTGATGCGCGAGGAATGCGTCTTTGGTTCATCATCACGTTCATTATGGGCTCTGTCTTTATTGGGGGACAGATTTTTGAATACGCTGAACTCGTCCGAGAGGGCTTGACATTGTCCTCGTCTTCATACGGTTCTGTGTTTTATCTCACCACAGGATTTCATGGTTTGCACGTCACGGGTGGCTTAGTGGCTTTTCTGTTTGTGATAGCGACCTCGTATGCTGGCAAGGTCTACACACACGCAAAGGCAACGCGTGCAATTGTGGTGAGTTACTACTGGCACTTTGTAGATGTCGTTTGGATTGCGCTTTTTGCAATGATCTACATCGTGAAATGACAAGGGAGAAAACGTTGAGTCGAATCCGTAGGCATCATTCCGCACATCTCGTTGTTATTGCATTTTCTCTACTCTTCGTTGCAGTTATATGGACTGCACTTAGCACTCAAATGCAAACTGCAAAGGCTGCTGTTAGCACTGAGACATCTGTGCAGTTTGGTAAAAGTCTTTTCGCTGAAGGATGTTCTTCCTGTCACGGACTTCAAGGTGAAGGAACAACTGATGGTCCTTCCCTCATTGGGGTTGGCGCAGCTGCAGTTGATTTCCAAGTTTCCAGTGGGCGTATGCCTATGGCAACTCAAAGTATTCAAGCGATGCGCAAAGAGCCTGTCTATTCTGAAGAAGAAATCGCTGCACTTGCTGCCTATGTAGCCTCATTTGGCCCTGGACCTGCAATCCCAACAGATGAGCAAATTGATTACACAGGTTCAGATATTGGCTTAGGTGGAGAACTGTTTCGCGTGAACTGCGCTCAATGCCACAACTTTGCAGGGCAAGGTGGTGCATTAACTGAGGGTAAATATGCGCCGCACCTCGACCTCGCAACTCCACGACAGATTTATGAAGCAATGCTCACTGGACCTCAAAATATGCCAGTCTTTTCAGAAGAATCACTCACTCCTGATGAAAAGCGAGCGATCATCGCTTACATCATGGCGTTACGTGAGGTTCCAAATGCTGGTGGCTTAGATCTTGGTCGATACGGCCCAGTTACTGAAGGTCTTTTTGCCTGGACATTTGGACTCGGCGTGTTAATTGCATTAGCAATTTGGATTGGAATCAAAGCAAAATGAGTAAAGAGATTTCACCATTTCGACCCCAGCCTGCAGAAATTGAACACGAGTATCGTCGTGCTGATGTTGACGCTACGGCAGCAAAGCGAGCTGAGCGCCAAGTTGCCATGATGTTTGCTCTGAGCGCGGTCTTTACTGTGCTCTTTGTCGTGGCATTTGCAACGATAGATGCATCAACAGTGATTGGGTTGCCGGTTTTTGGACCAGTGTATGCATTCAACGTTGCAATCGGTGTCACTATGGGGCTTGCGATTTTCTTTATTGGTGCAGGTGCCATTCATTGGGCGAAAAAGTTGATGCCAGATGTTGAAGTTGAAGAAGAACGTCATGAGTTTGGTAGTTCGGATGAAGAGAAATCTGAAATCGTTGAAACATTCAAAGCGGGCGCAGCAGATTCTGGAGTGATGCAGCGTCCACTGATTCGAAGGACACTGCTTGCAGCTCTTGCACTCTTCCCCGTCCCACTTGTTGTGCTTCTTCGCGATCTAGGTCCAGGTCCTGGCGATGAACGATTTCGCACTATGTGGTCACAAGGTCGAAGGCTTTTGACCGATGTCTCCTATCAACCAATCCGTCCTGAAGACGTGCCAATAGGAAACCTCATTAATGCTGTTCCTGAAGGGCTGCATGAACTTGAGGAAGAGGTCAAAAATCTCAATGAACGAGCAAAATCTGTGATCATTGTTGTTCGAATTGATCCAGACGAAATCGTTTCACAACAGGGTGGAACCCCAGATGAACCGTGGGATTATGACGGCATTTTGGCCTACTCAAAAGTGTGCACGCACGTTGGTTGCCCTATTTCACTCTACGAACAGCGAACTCATCATCTGCTTTGCCCATGCCATCAGTCCACATACGACCTTGCCGATAGTGGAAAAGTGATTTTTGGTCCCGCCGCCAGGCGAATGCCGCAATTGGGTATAACAATTGACCAGGAGGGATACCTCGTTGCACGAGGTGATTTCGCCGAACCTATTGGTCCAAGTTTCTGGGAGCTGTCATGAGTGTGAAGCAAAGTCGCAAAGCCCGTGCTTTGAACTGGGCAGATGATCGTTTTGGTGGTGCTGGAATTTTGCGCACTGCGATGAATAAGGTGTTTCCAGACCACTGGTCATTTATGCTCGGTGAAATTGCACTCTACTCATTCATCATTCTTTTAATTTCAGGAACGTACCTCACATTCTTCTTTGTTCCTTCAATGACCGAAATTGTTTATAACGGTTCTTATGTTCCACTTAAGGGTGTCAAGATGACTGAAGCCTATGCCTCAACACTTGACATCTCATTCGATGTACGTGGCGGTCTACTGATGCGACAGATTCATCACTGGGCTGCTCTATTTTTCATCATCGCAATGACCGTTCATATGCTCCGTATCTTCTTCACAGGTGCATTCCGACGCCCACGCGAAGTTAACTGGGTCATTGGCTCACTCTTGCTGATCCTTGGAATTGTTGAAGGTTTTGCTGGCTACGGATTGCCAGACGACTTACTGTCAGGAACAGGTCTTCGAATTACCGAAGGCATCATGTTGGCGATTCCGGTTGTTGGATCGTGGCTCTCCTCACTTATTTTTGGAGGCGAATTCCCCGGTACGGAATTCATTCCGCGTCTCTACATCGTTCACGTATTACTTGTGCCAGGTATCATGCTTGCACTTATCGCGGTTCACGTGTTACTCGTAGCGTTTCATAAGCACACCCAGTTCCCAGGTCCTGGTCGAACTGAAAAGAATGTTGTTGGCTATCCACTGATGCCTGTCTATATGGCAAAAGCTGGCGGATTCTTTTTTATCGTCTTTGGTGTCACAGTGTTTATGGCAGCAATTGCAACTATCAACCCTGTGTGGATGTTCGGTCCATATGTGCCGAACGCAGTTGGAGCTGGCTCCCAGCCTGACTGGTATATGGGATTTTTGGATGGCTCCACACGCATTATGCCTGCGATTGAATTTACTCTCGTTAATTACACGCTGAGTTTGAACCTCTTAATTCCAACCCTTGTTCTACCTGGAATTATGTTCACACTCCTTATCTTCTACCCGTGGATCGAAGCGTGGGCTACAGGAGATAAGCGCGAACATCACCTTTTGGATCGGCCTCGGAATGCGCCGACGAGAACAGCGCTTGGTGTCATGGCAATTACGTTCTATGCGATTCTCTGGATTTCTGGCGGCAATGACATTATTGCGGTAGCATTTGGATTATCGATTAACGCGATCACCTGGACTCTTCGATTCGCCCTTTTCATCGTGCCAGCAATTGCATTTGTTGTAACAAAACGCATCTGCCTCGCTTTACAACGACGAGATCGCGATAAATTGCTTCACGGTAGAGAAACGGGCCAAATTCTCAGACTTCCGCATGGAGAGTTCATTGAGATTCATGCGCCAATTTCTGAAAAAGAAAAAGCAAAGATTCTTTCCAAGGTAGATATTCAACCTATTGCACTTCCCCCTGCTACGGATAGGGATGGCGTGGCCGTGCCCCAGAGTTGGCGTAAACGACTACAAGCAAAGGTGTCCCATTTCTACTTTGGCGACAACGTTCCAAAACCATCGTTGGCTGAAATCGAATCTGCTGAGCATCATTTGCAAGAGATTTCTGAGAACGCAGAGGCACCGAGCCACTAGTGCTTCTTCGGACGTTTGCCAGAAGCCGAGCATCTGATACCACAGGTAATCGAGATCGTTCCATTGATGCTGTTCGAGCGCTATCTCTCGTGTTGGTTGTGCTCGGTCACACGGTGATGGGTATTGTGTATTGGGGCGAAGATCAACTCGTGCTTGGGAATCTCCTTGCAATAGATTCACGACTTCATTGGCTTACCTGGGTTTTTCAGATTATGCCTCTGTTCTTCATTGCTGGTGGTGCAGCAAACTATTTATCGTTGAAGAGTAAAGAGATTACCTATTCCACATGGTTATGGAAGCGAATCTCAAGGCTCTTATCTCCCACTCTGACGTACCTCGTAATCATGCTGAGCATCGGCTTCATTTTCACACAGTTCCTCAGTGAATCCTTTATGCAAATTTACCTTTTGATGGTAACCCAGCTGTTGTGGTTTCTCGGGGTTTACATCATTTGCACTGCACTCTTTCCACTTATTATTCGTCTTCCACAAATTGTAAGCATCGTTTCCTTATCAAGTGCTGTCGTTTTTGTCGATATTGCTCGATTTACGTGGGTTGAGACAGTTGGAATTCTCAATTTCCTCTTCGTATGGCTTTTGATTATGTACATCGGCACATTGTTTGTAAACCCGCTGCCACTTCGTGTAAATGTCATGTGTGCTGCTTTAGTTTTGGTAATTGAACTTTTCCTTGTTTTGAATGATATCTATCCTGTGAGTTTGGTAGGGCTTCCAACCGAAACATTTTCTAATGTTGCTCCGCCCTCAACTCTCATCGCGTTGCATGGAGTCTTATTTCTCTTTATTTTGTCTATTCTGAAACCAGCACTTATGAGGATTTGTGACAATCCAAGAATCTGGGGATCTGTGGTCTCGGTAAATGTTGGAGCAATGACTGTGTATTTGTGGCACATTCCAATGATTATGGCAGTGGCAATTACGCTTGAATTCTTAGGTCTTTCACCTACAACCACTTTGAATGGCAATGTTGTTCTACCAGGATCTGGGTTTTGGATACAGACAGTTACGTACTGGGTCCTTGCACTTCTCGCTGTGTATTTATTCGTTCAAGTAATATGGCCATTAGAACACCTAAAAATACCGTTATGGGACACAACACCATCAGAACAGAAGATCTGGTGGAGAACTGCATTGGCCGGCATCTCAGTAGCGTTAAGCGGATTTGGATTGCTAGGGATTGCAGGATCCGGACTTTTTGGATTTCCCAATCGAGTTGTAAGTTTCGCTGGGTT
>JBMSMQ010000029.1:0-11470 GCA_049421205.1 Candidatus Nanopelagicales bacterium | reverse complement strand
ATTTCTTCAAATTCACCAAGTGTTGAACTCCAGCCACAGCTACATACTGCCTGGAAGTAAGAAGTAAAGGTAATGACTGTGTTGTTGTGATACATCAAACTCCATTTTCACCATTCCAAGGTGACGTTCACCCCAGCCGGTCTTCCTGTTGACCACCGTATGTGAATGCGGTTGGTATGACGCCCGAACAGGCGGAAAGCGTCATTCGTGACCAAGTGCAAGTGTAAAAGGGAATCCTGACACCATATCTCTACAATCCCCCCGTGCATGACACGAATTTTGAGGGTTTCTATAAGCGTGTAGAAAACACACCTCAACGAATTGCAATCTATGTTGAGGGTCAATCCATCACTTTTGAAAATCTCCTTCAGGAAATCAATCGTCTCGGAGGTCAATTACTGGCCACTCGCAAGAAGGATCAACTTGATGGAATTTTGCCCCTCTATGTAGATAGATCATTAAGGTCCGCAATCAGCATCTATGCAGCGCTCTGGGCAAGCGTTCCGTTCACTATTATCGATGAAGAAACTCCTTTCAGTATGGCCCAACAATTACTAGCGCGAATGCAAATTGATCATCCCATTTGGAGTGTCACTGAGGGTGACTCAAAGAATACAAACCAACTTGAACTCGTAGACGATATTGAACCTATCAAAGCAGGGCAACCATCTGACATTGCGTATGTCATATTAACTTCTGGTTCTACTGGTGTGCCCAAAGGTGTAATGACGTCACGAGATAACTTAGCTCGTAGTAAAGCCGTCAATTGGTTTGATAGTGCTGCAGAAGTTGATTATGGTTCTATGTCAGTTGCACCTTTTGCTTTCGCAATGGGCATGTATGGACTCTTTCGCGTGAGCAAAGGAGCCAGTTATTACAACTTGAAGCCTAAGAACTACACGCCACGACAGTTTCTCTCAGCAATGAAGGAGCTAGGTCCGACACATGTGAGTCTTCCAGCACAGTTAGCGCGGATTTATAGTAAATCTAATGTTGACATAGTTATTGATAGTGTCCAAGAGGTAGCAATTGGAGGCGAAACTATTCGACTAGAACAAGTCAAGGCACTTCTGAAGATTTTCCCTGAAACAACACACGTGCTTCACTCTTTGGGAGCATCTGAAGCCCAGAGTGGACTCCAATGGAAAAAGGCAAAAAGTGAGATTGAAGGAAGTGGACCAATCCCGATGACAGCAACACCTGATGCATCACTCTTTGAACCGATGCCTGACTACGGGGAAGATGTTTATGAAGTGTGGTTCGGATCTAATCTTTCCTTGGGATACTTTGGTAATGATGAACTTACTAATGAACGGTTCATTGAGAAAAATGGAAGACGCTGGTGGAAATCAGGTGACCTCGTCAAACACGTTGGAAACGATCAATACACATACTTTGGAAGACTTGATGATGTTGTCAAAATTAGCGGGTATCTTGTGTCGCCAATGACTATTACTAATGCACTAATGACGCTTCCCGAAGTATCTCAAGCGTCAGTTGTGAGTGAAAAGCTTGACGATTCATACGTAATGCATGCATTTATTGAATTAAACCCTGACAACGAAGTGTCTCGTGAACAGATCAAGATTGAACTTGCCAAGTTGTTACCTAGTTATATGATTCCAAAGAACATACATATAGTCGATGAAATACCTTTAACTGTACGAGGAAAAACTGATGTGAAGAATCTGCGTGGACTCAATAGCCCGACAGGTTCTGTCTAGAATAGTTTCCGTGGAAATTCAAGAAGTTCGGCAAATCGTCATTGATGTTGCTCTTCATACTGGGATGCTACTTAATGTTTCGAAAGACGCGGTACAGCAATTTCTCTCGGGCACCTCAGATATTCGACTCACCACATTAGACACAGAAAGTTTGACTCTGCTTGAGTTCTGCATAATTATGGAAGATAATCACGGATTATCAATAACGCCAAAAGCTTTTGTTGAACATCAGACTCTCGGTGAAATCGTTCTCGTCTTGAGTGGTGATGAAAATAATTGAGAAATACCAACAACTTATAGAGAAAGTTAGTAGTGAAAACAAGGTGCACGCCATTCTCTCTGAACTTGAACATCAATCAACAATCGAAGAAGTAGAGGAATTTGCAGAATGGATAGGTTTAAACAGCAACCACAGCAAATGGAAAGAACAAGAAGACTCATGGTTCAATTCGTTGCAAAGTAAATTCGCACTGATGGAACCTAACCCGAGACGTGACTGGGCACGTGTTTGGAGTAGAAATTCTTTTCACTACTTTAGTTCAAAGAGTGACACATCTAGAATGCTGCTTATTTGTTTTGCCGATCGATTTGGTTGGATGCTTTTAACCACTTGGCAATTTCTCTCCTTCTTACCAACGAGAGTCACAGATGTTTTGATTGTTCAATCAAGAAAAGATTATCAGGAAAAAGATTTTGTCCGATTCAAATCAATTTGGCTTGAAATTCAGCCTACCGTCACTGAAATCACCAATGCAAGAAAAATTGAAACTATAAAAGTTCTAGGTGTGAGTGGTGGTTGTGTTGGAGCAGCGCTCTATGCATCTAGTAATAAAGTTCAAGGGTTAACATTGGTAGGTGTACCAACACTTGACGAGACAGCGTTTCATAAACTTGATCTGGATGCAACTAAGATGCTGAATTCACGGTCTTTCACAAAATCTATGAGAGTCAAATACATTACTGGACTAAGAGATATCACTGCTATGAGTCAGATCATTCGCTTCATTCGACTATTTCCAAGACGTAGTATTCGTATTGTTCCAAACATTGGTCACAATGTTTTTGTCGAGATGTTCAATCGAAAACAACTATCTAAGGCACTCAAATGGACAATTTAGCGATTGAAGTCAATGCATTGTCTGTTAGCTACCACACGAAAATTAATAGTTTTCATGCTTTGGGTCCAGTGAGTTTCAACATACAACCCGGGGAGTTCGTTTCGATTCTTGGACCTTCTGGCTGCGGTAAGTCCACTTTAGCAAAAGTACTCACTGGGATTATTAGGAATTATGAAGGTACATTTAAGCTGAGTAACTCAATCAAAACTATTTCAAATGTCTTTCAGGATTACGGTGTCTTTCCTTGGAAAACGGCACTGGAAAATGTCGCTTTTCCCCTGCGGGAGAAAGGCCACAATAAACGTGAAGCGCAAGATCTCGCACAATCTTGGCTTGAAAAACTGAGAATTGGAAACTTCGCCCAGTCATATCCTTATCAATTATCAGGTGGCATGAAACAACGATTATCCATCGCAAGAGCGCTATCTACTCAACCTGATTTTCTGATTCTCGATGAGCCTTTTGCCGCTATTGATACGCAGTTACGTGAAGTTCTTCAAGAAGAGTTACTCGAACTCCAGCAGGCAAATAGCATGACAACACTTCAATTTACACATAACTATGATGAAGCTATATTGCTGAGTGACAGAATTCTCATAATGTCCCCGTCACCTGCCACACTAAAGGAAGAAATTCTCATTGAATTTCAAAGACCTCGAACCGCAGAATTACGTGAACAAGTGGCGTTCTCCGAAATTCGAAGTATGCTGCGTGAAACCTTGCGCATAGGGGTGAAGTAAATGCGACTTAAAATCTTGGGCATCATACTCCCCGTCTCTTTATTGATCCTCTGGCAATTGGGAAGTTCGACTGGTTTTATTAATCCATTATTTTTTCCCGCTCCGTCGAAGATTGCAATCGTTGGTATCGAACGTATCTCCGATGGAACTCTCTTCGTTGAGTTATTCGCAACTCTTAGCCGATTATCAGTTGGCTTTTTCATTGGAGCAACACTCGGCTATGTCGTTGGTGTTTTCATGGCTCTTAATTCACTTCTCAGAAATCTTCTTGAACCACTTCTTTCTGCGATCTACACAATTCCAAAAATCGTATTGCTTCCGATTTTCTTACTGATTTTCGGCTTTGGAAATCCACCGAAAATTGCGCTCATTGCAATCACAGTATTTTTCTATGTTTGGGTTAATACGCTTGGTGCAGTATCGAATATCCCAGTTGAATATTTTGCTATCGCAAGAACAATTACTCATCGACAGTTCTCTATAATTCGACATATTGTTTTGCCAGCGAGCCTTCCCTCCGTCTTCACAGGATTGCGCATTGGTATTGCTGTCGCCACTCTCATAACGATTTCATCTGAATTTATTGTTGGAGATTCAGGGCTCGGATACTTGATTTTTAATTCACGATTACTACTGAAATATGAAGACGCATATGTTGGAATTGTGGTGGTTGGTCTTCTGGGTTATGCACTTCAGAATCTAGTGAAATTTATGGGAAATCGGGCTACGCCTTGGAGTGGAGTGTCTGACAGCAAAGTGGGCGGATTCTCTGGCTAGGATTCTGGTTCTACAGTGAGAGGAATCTTTGTGTTTAAGAAGCACCGAATCGTAAATATTTTAGCTGCTTTTCTAGCGGTTTCTTTTGTTCTAAGTGGTTGCTCAAGTGATACAGAGTTGAATCAGGGTGAGTTGTCTGGATCCTTAGAGCCACAACCCCTGGAAAACCCTGTAACCTTAAAAGTGAGTATCGCAACCAACAATGAGGGTTTTGCTGCTCTCAAAGTAGCTGATGTAGCGGGAGAATTCGCAAAAGAAAATATCACTATTGAATATGTTGCATTGCCCTCAACTGAGGCAATCCCTGCACTTGCATCTGGTTTGGTGGATGTGTCAGCGTTTGGTATCACTGTTCCGTTCTTTAATGCAATTGCTGGCGGTGCGGAAGTAAAAATGGTCTATGCAGGTGCCGAAAATGCTGAAGCAAGTGGACTCTTTGTCAAGAGCGAAATTGCCGATCAAGGTGCTGCTGCACTGAAGGGCAAAATTATTGGGTCATCTCAAGGTTGGGGCCAAATGTCTTCCTTAATCATTGAAGAGTATTTAGCCACAGGCGGACTCACGCTTGATGATCTTGAAGTCGCAATTATCCCGATTGAAGACATTGCGTTGAGTCTTGATAGTGGTGTAATAGATATGGCGTACTTCGGTCCACCAAACTCACTTTTGTTTCTAGAAAATGGCAAGGCGAAAAAAGTAGTGGACTACCCTAAAAGCGCTCGGAATCTTGGATATGCATTTGGTCCACGTTTGCTTGAAGAAGAACCAGAGATTGGACAAGCGTTCATTCGAGCTTTGATGCGTACCACCGAGAACTATCTCAATGGTGACTACAAGGCAGACCCTGAGAAACTTGCAATTTTCGCCGAAGCAATTGGTGTTACAGAAGAAGATGCACTACTTACAGAATCAGTTGACTTCACTACCTTCTCACAGTCAGAAATTGATAATGGAGCCTTTGATTTCTATCGAAAAGTTCAAGAACTCTGGATTCGTCTTGGTGATCTTTTGACCTATGAAGAACCACTCACTCCAAGTGAGTATGCCGATTGGTCATTCGTCCAGCGAATTCTTGACAATAAGTAGGACTACGCAGGTCTAAATGAGTCATGCACGACTGGAACAGCGTGCTTGATCATGATGTGATGAGTCACGGAGTATTCGAGTAATGCTTCGTGACTCATATCTTTTCCAAAGCCACTTCCTTTCACCCCACCATGTGGTGCTTCTGAGGCAATAGGTAGGTGATCATTGATCCAGGTCACTCCAACTTCTAGTTGTTCAGAAACTCTGAGTGCGCGTGCAACATCATGTGTCCACACTGATGATGCAAGGCCATACTTGCAATCATTTGCCAGATTGATGACTTCATTTTCATCAGAAAATGGAATAGCCACAAGCACTGGACCAAAGATTTCATCCTGAACCACTACATCATACTGTTCAACATTTGAAAGTAGTGTTGGCTCGAAATAATGGCCCTCTCCGCTTATGGCTTTTCCCCCGAAATGAAGGATTGCTCCACGAGTGAGTGCACCTTCGATAAACCCTTGAACTTTTTCGAGATGCGCTCGAGATATTAGAGGACCGATGTCTGTTGAGGAGTCATATGGATCACCAACTCGAATTGATTTCAAAACTACTGTGAGCTTTGAGATGGCTTCATCAAAAATACTTCGATGAATATAGACGCGGGTTGCGGCAGTGCAGTCCTGACCTGAGTTATACGTGGCACCAAGTGCAACTGCACGTGCCATTTCATCAAGATTCGCATCATCAAAAACCAAAGCTGGTGCTTTCCCACCAAGTTCTAGATGAACTCGTTTAGTGTGTTCACTTGCACTTTGCATTACGGCGATACCAGTTCGCGTTGAGCCGGTTAACGACACCATCGCAACATCTTTGTGTGAGGAAAGCAGTGATCCAACATCAGCAGTACCAGTCACCACGTTAAGTAATCCTGCTGGAAGTCCCGCTTCAATTGCAAGTTCAGCAAGGCGAAGTGCAGTGCTTGGGGTTTGCGGTGCGGGTTTCAAAATCATGGCATTACCTGCAGCAAGTGCTGGACCGAACTTCCAAATCGCCATAATTAATGGAAAATTCCAAGGTGCAATACCAGCGACAACACCTAGGGGTTTCTTTAAAAGAATAGATGTGAAACCCTGACTTAAGACTCCTGCACCTGACCCTTCAAGTGAACGAGATGCGGCCGCAAAGAATCGGAGATTGTCAACTGCAAATGGAATTTCTCCATCTCGAACAACTGCGACAGGTTTTCCGGTTTCACGTACTTCGAGTTCTGTGAGTGTTTCTACGTCGCTGGAGATAACGTCTGCAAAGTGTAGAAGAGTCTTGCTGCGTTGACTTGGTGTAAGCATTTTCCATTCAGAGAATGCTTGTTGGCACGATTCGATTGCAGCTTTCACTTGGGATAGAGCACTTGCTCTGTATTGATAGGAGTCATCTACCTTGGCAGGATTGATAATTGTGATGGTTTCACCTTCACCGAGGATTTTCTCACCATGAATGAATGTCATCATTGTCCTAACTATTAAATCCAACACCAAAGAAATCGAGGATACGCAACCACAATCCTCGTTTACCATTCAGATCTTCACGTTGCAATTGCTTTCTGGTGAAGCCAACTGTCATATAGCGAAGGGGCTCTGGAGGAAATGGAATTGGTGACTTCTTCACCATATCAAATTTCAAAAGCTCTGACTTCGGGTTGAAAAGAAGGTCAAGTGCAATTTGTGCTCCAAATCGTGATGATCCTGTTCCAAGACCTGTGAATCCTATTGCGAACGACACTTTGTTGTTCATCGTGGTTTTAAAGTATGGGGTGAAACGAGACGTGGAATCGATAAGACCTGCCCATTGATATTCAAATCTCACTCCTTCAAGTTGTGGGAAGGTTTCTTGAAATTGGCGAGCAAGTAGTTGATGAGATTCTGGTCGAATTTCGCGGGCTGGTGAAGAGTCATTTCCATAGTAGTAATTCGCATCATAACCTCCCCACAAAATTCGATTATCTGGTGTCTTTCGATAATAGTGAAATTGGTTACCCATATCTGTCACACCTTGTGATTCATACCAGCCAAGGGACGATAATTGTGATTCGGAAAGTACTTCGGTTGCTAATACGTGATCAAAAAGTGGTAAGACACGTCTTTCCACACTTTTTAATAGTGGTGTAAACGCATTCGTTGCCAAAATGACTTTCTTACTTTTGATAATGACATTGTTGCACGTAAGTGAAACACCTGCTTGGTCATCCATAATTGCTGTGATTTTTGATTTCTCATAGATTTGAACACCCATGTTCACGGCAACTTTCGTCATTCCAACGATGAGTTTGACTGGGTTAAAAAGTCCATTTCCAGTTCGAAGTCGAATCCCACCTAAATACGTTGGAGATGCGATATCTCTTTGCGCTTCTTCTTTTGAAAGGAGTGTTACATCTTCGCCAAAGCGTTTCTGGATTTCATACGCAGCTTTGAGCATTTTGACCTGCACATCATTCACCGCAACTGAGGATTTCCCACAATAGACAAAGTCGGCATCAATGCGATGACGCGCTAAAAATGCTTGAATCTCACGCATGTTCTCTCGACCCAACTCAACAAGTGCGGGCATTTCTTTCGGCCAGAGTGATTGACCGTGAGCATGTCCGTGAGTGAGGCTTTCTGAAATGAAGCCACCGTTTCTTGAGGATGCCGCATGCCCTATGGTTTCTCCATCGACGAGAGTGACAGCAAGGCTGGGATATTGTTCTTTAGCAAGAATTGCAGCCCAGAGACCGGTGAATCCACCTCCAATAATGAGTAAATCAGTTGAAAGTGAGTTCTCTACTTTAGGAAACCCAAAGTCACTTGGAAAATACTGTGACCACACTGATGCACGAACTGCGTCCTGGAGCGCAAAGTCAGAACTAACTTTCATTCAGGATAACCCCTGCATCACGTGCCCAGGTAATCGTTAACTCTGATCCAACAGGCGGAACATTTGCACTCGAAACATGCAACTTCAATGGTTTCTCAAGTCCACACTCAACAAGAAGTAGACAATGAGCTCCATAGAAATTCGAGTTCATTACTGTTGCTTTGATTCCAGTGTCACTCACCACTATTTCTTCTGGACGAAGCATCCAGAGTGCTTCCTCTGAAAGAGATTGATGTGAGCAGGGAACGCTCGAAGCATTTTTGAGATGGAATGATGCATTAGTAAGTTTGCCTTTAATCAGATTGCTCGTTCCGATGAAGTCGGCAACAAAGGTGTTCTGTGGATTTCTGTAGAGTTCAAAAGGTGAGGCAACCTGAACAACTTCACCATTATTCATCACAGCAATTCGATCAGCCATTGACATCGCTTCTTCTTGATCATGAGTCACAATGATGAATGTGATGCCAACTTCATGCTGAAGGCGTTTCAACTCTAGCTGCATTTCTACCCGGACTTTTCTATCAAGTGCTGAGAGTGGTTCGTCAAGTAACAGGATTTTTGGCTTCTTCACAATCGCTCTGGCAAGCGCTACCCGCTGCTTTTGACCACCTGAAAGCTGGGCAGGTCTGCGTCTTGCAAGTTCTAAGAGACCTACTGTTCTAAGCACTTCATCGACACGAGAGCTAATTTCATCTTTGGAGAGTTTTTCACGTTTCAGTCCATACGCAATATTTTCATAAACAGAAAGATGAGGAAAAAGTGCATATGACTGAAACATCAAGTTCACTGGGCGACGATTTGCAGGTTCAGATAGCAAATCTTTTCCATCAAGTGTGATGTCACCTTTATCGAGTGATTCAAACCCTGCAAGTGCTCTGAGTAACGTGGTTTTTCCGCACCCCGATGGTCCAAGCAGGGCGAAAAATTCATTCTCTTTCACATCAAGACTGACATTACGAAGAGCTTGTACTGTGCCGAAGGACTTCGATACAGCACTTATCTCTAGCAAGGAATTTCGGTTCAAAATGAATCACTCACTTTCACTCTTCTAAGACTTACGACGACAATGATGAGACTTGCAAGTAATACGAGACTTGCAAGGGCATTGATTTCAGGTGTCACGCCAAATCGCACCATTGAATAAATCACCATTGGCAAAGTCGGTGTTGTTGGACCATTCGTGAAGAAGGTAATAACAAATTCATCAATGGAAAGAGTAAATGAAAGTAATGCACCTGCAATTATTGCTGGCATCAGATTCGGAACAGTAACTCTGAAGAAGATTCCGCGCTGTGAGTCTCCCAAATCAAATGCCGCTTCTTCTAAGGATGGATCCATTTGAAGAAGACGACTTCTTACAATCGCTGCAACAAATGCCATACAAAATATTGTGTGACTCAAAATGACAGTCGTAAGGCCAAGTGGAAGAGAAATAGCAGTAAATAGAGCCAGTAATCCAATTGCAAGAGCAAGATCCGGAACAATCGCTGGAGCAAGAGCCACTGCTTCTAAGAGCGACGATTTCGCATATCGGGTGATACCGATTGCGAGTAGCACCCCAAGCACCGTTGAAAGAATCGTGACTGAAAATCCAACAATCAATGTGTTTCTCAGACCCTGAAGCACTAATTCATTATCAAAAAGCTCCGTGTACCAGCGAGTGCTGAAACCTTGCCATTTGAATGGAATCTTTGATGAATTGAATGACATCACAATCAGAACTGCAATCGGAGTGTAGAGAAAGAGAAATACTGAAAGTAATACCCATTTAAGTTTTCCAACACTACCCATTTCCCACCTCCCCTGTAATCCGGCGATTGACCCGCGCCTGAATAAAGAAGAGTAGAACGAGTAGAAAAACCATAAAAAGTGCGAGTACTGATCCAAATGGCCAGTCACGAGCTTTCAAAAACTGATCTCGAATCAGATTTCCTACCATCACTGTCTTTCCCCCACCAAGAAGTTCAGGGATGATGAAATTTCCGATACTTGGAACAAACACAAAGATGCACCCAACAAGAGCGCCGGGAAGAGCGAGTGGAAATGTGATTTGTCTGAGGGTCTCAAATCTGCTCGCACCTAAATTTATCGCTGCCTCTTGCAGACTTGGATCAATTTTCACCAGTGCTGAATAGAGTGGAAGAATCATTAATGGGATGTAGGCATATAAAAGACCAATAATGACTGCATAGGGTGAATAGAGAAGAGAAAGTGGACTCTCAATAATTCCAATGCCAATCAGGCTTTGGTTCAGAATACCCTCTGAGTTCAGTAACACAATCCAGGCATAGGTCCGAATGAGAAAGTTAGTCCAAAAAGGAAGTACTACCAAAATCAAAGCAAGATTTTGATATTTAGGATCAAGTTTTGTTATCGCATACGCCACTGGAAAACCAATGATGAGTGCTAAAAGAGTGACCGCAAGTGAAATAAAAATTGAGTTGCGAAGAATTTCAAGGTAGAGCGAATCGAGAGCTCTGACATAGTTTTCTAAATTAACAACATATTCAATTCCACCATAACGTCCGCGCTGAAAAAACGAATACACGACGATGATGGAAATTGGTAAGACCATAAGCAAGAACACGTACGACATTGCCGGATAAAGAAACACCGCACGCGCCAAGTGGGCGTGACGCTTTAGTGCGTCACGCCCACCCGTGCTCAATTGATTCGCCATACGGTTAGCCGGACGTTATCTCCGTGGCTAATCGGGTATAGAGACTTGCGGCATCAGCAAGATCAACTAACTCTTCATATTCGAGAAGTTCATCTGCTGTGATTCCCATATTCGGGAATGTCTCCACAAGTCCTGGAAGCACAGCATCCATCGCTGCTTGGTTAGGAACCTTGTAGAGGATGTTTTCAGCAACCCAAGCGTGATTTGTTGGATCCAAGATATAGTTGATGAAAGCATGTGCTGCTTCCTTATTCTTGGATGACTTTAAAATCACCATAGTGTCGACCCAAAGGTCACTTCCTTCAGATGGAACAACAAACTTGATGTCTGGGTTTTCAGCAATACCGTAGTTGCACCAACCATCCCATGCAACAGTCATCACAGCTTCGCCAGAAACGAGACGGCTATAGAAGGTTGTGTCGTCATAGGCAAGAAGATTGTCTTTTGCTTCAAGCAACAACTCTTTGACTTCGTCCATCTCGGCTTCAT
>JBMSMQ010000028.1:0-12899 GCA_049421205.1 Candidatus Nanopelagicales bacterium | reverse complement strand
GAGCCGCCTTCGGGAATCGAACCCGAGACCTTCTCATTACGAGTGAGACGCTCTACCGACTGAGCTAAGGCGGCGCAAAGGCAGATGGTACTTACCCCTGAATCCCACTTCTGCGAGGGCATTTGATTAGGCATAGGGTAGAGATGTGCGAAAACGGATTTTTGCGAGTTTCCTTGTTCTTTTAGTCCTTGTGATTGGAGTTCTCACACCGTCTTTCGCATCTGACCCAACATCTGAAGATATCCAAATCGAAGGTGGGCCATTTTCTGCAACCGATGACACTCCCGTGAATGTCGATGCGAGAATATATATTCCAGAAACCACACCGGCTCCTGCAATCATTCTGGCACACGGTTTCGGTGGATCAAAGGAAGGCCTTTCTGAGCGCGCTTCACAATTACAGGAAGCCGGTTATGTTGTTCTTACCTATTCAGCACGCGGATTTGGAAAGACCCTTGCACCAATCTCGATGAATTCACCCCAATACGAAATTCAAGATGCGATAGCGCTCGTGGATTTTCTTGCAACACGATCTGAGGTGCAAAAAGATTCTGCAGATGATCCTCGAGTTGGAGTTGCTGGAGGCAGCTACGGTGGAGCACTTGCACTCTTACTCGCAGGTTACGACTCACGTGTAGATGCACTTTCATCAGACATTACCTGGAACAACCTAGAAACAGCTCTTTTCAGTCAATACGCTAACAATGATGTGGTTGGTGTATTGAAGAAGATGTGGACGGGATACTTCTTCAGCGTTGGTATGGCTACTCCACCAAATCAAGTAAGCCCCTGTGGTCGCTTCAGTCTGGAATGGTGTTTGGCATACCAAGAAGCTATGAACAGTAGTTCACTTAGTGAATTAGCAAAGCTGCTGATGCGAAACTCATCACCTACCTCCATCACATCAAAAATCACAATTCCATCTTTGATCATGGTGGGACAAGCAGATTCACTTTTTGATTTCCAACAAGCATTCACCACAGCAAAAGAGATTCAAAGTGCACACCCTGAAACTCCACTAAAACTCATCTGGCACGCAGGTGGGCATGATGGTGGAAGAAATGAATCAGATAAGTTAAACGAAATAACCCTAAATTGGTTTGATACTTACCTCAAAGAAACATCGACTGCCACCCTTGGTATGGAAGTAAGCCGGGTGCAGGGTGCAATAGTTGGTGGAAGTTCCAACATCACTATTGATGTCTTAGCAAGTGAGGAACTCCCTGATTTTGCGGAGTTCGAAAAAGTTTCACTCAAGGGCGAAACCCAGTCGATTGTTGCGCCAGTTGGTGGAGAGCCAGCAAACATCTCAGTTGTCCCAGGCCTTGGCAGTGCTACAGCACTCCTTGGACAGACCTATCCAAACCAAGGCGCATTTTTCCAAACAGAAACACTAGGTGTAAAACAAAATTTGATTGGTGCGAGCAAAGTCACTATTGAAATTGCCTCAGATCGACCGCTTGAAAGTGCTGTGTTATTCGCAAGTCTACGAATCATTCGGGATGGTGGGCGAAGTGTTTTCCCAAATGGCCTTGTATCACCAGTTCGAATTGAAAATGTTTCAGCCACACCACAACAGATAGAAATCACACTTCCAGCAATCGTTGCTGAACTCAATGCTGGCGACAAACTACAACTTGTTATCACCACAACTGATATCGCTTACACACTCCCGACAGAAACTGCTATTTATCAAATATCAGTTGTGAGGAATGAATTGTTGATTCCAAAAACATCGTTCACTTTGATTACCACCCAAACACCTGCAGGAGTTTGGCTCTTTGGTTCTCTTCTCATCATGATCTTGATTGCGATATTTGTATTTTTAAAGAAGCCTCGAAAATCACAAGATCTCTTTCGGGATGACCTTATGGAAGTTCCAGTGCGGATTGAGAATCTCACCAAAGAATTCAAAGGCGGTGTGAAAGCAGTCAACAACGTCACCTGGGAGGTTCCTTCTGGTTTCGTTATTGGTCTCCTCGGTCCAAATGGTGCCGGTAAAACCACCACAATGCGAATGGTGATGGGTCTTATTCAGCCAACTGCCGGTGAGGTTTACGTCTTTGGCAATCGTATTCATAGTGGATCATCAGCACTTTCAAACATCGGAGCACTCGTAGAAGGTGCAGGTTTCCTTCCCCACCTCTCAGGGCGAGAAAACCTTGAACTCTTCTGGAAGGCAAGTGGCAGAACGGGTGATCCTGGAATTGAAGATGTACTCAAAATTGCTGACTTAGGAACTGCAGTTGAAAGAAAAGTGAGAACCTATTCTCAAGGAATGCGACAAAGACTTGGTATTGCCCAGGCAATGCTCGGAATGCCAAAACTCCTCATCCTTGATGAACCGACAAATGGACTTGATCCCCCACAGATTCGCGAAATGCGAGAAGTGATGAGCAATTATGCGAAAAGTGGCAGAACTGTGATTGTCTCTTCCCATATGTTGAGTGAAGTTGAACAAACGTGTTCACACGTCATCGTGATGCACCGAGGTCAACTTGTCACGATGGGTCGGGTCGATGAACTTCTGCAAGGTAGAAGCAACATGCGGCTTGAAGATTTCTTCCTTGATGTTGTTGGCGAAGACTTAACGATTGGAAAGCAGTGATGAGTACAACTTATTCAGCACAAAGAACTCTTCCCTATCGTGTAGAGCTCATTCGACAAATTAAACGTCGAAGAACACTAGTGTCATTTGCGCTCATGATTGCACTTCCATTAATTGTGGTTGCTGCTGTGAAATTTGGGCCATCTTCTTCTGGCGGTGGCGATACAGGCGGTAACTTCGGAAGTGGAAGTGCGAATCTCATTGGGCTCGCGACAAATGGTGGATTTAACTTCACAATCGTGATGTTGCTTTTTGGTTCTGGATTTCTGCTCACCACAGTTTTTGCACTCTTTAGTGGGGACAGTGTGGCAAGTGAAGCATCGTGGTCAACCCTCAGATACTTACTTGCCTCACCTGTCCCGAGGCGTCGACTTTTGATGATCAAACTAGTGGTGAGTTTGACACTGTCTCTACTTTCTTTGCTCACTCTCGTCCTGGCGTCCTATCTCATCGGAGTACTCGCATTTGGAAATTCAGCATTACAAAGTCCGCTCGGTGGAACATATGAAGGAATTGATGCCTGGATTCGAATCGGAGTCATCACGTTTTATATCGGCATCACTTTGCTCTTCACGTCCGGAATTGCATTCCTGATGTCAGTTCGCACTGATGTGCCACTTGGTGCAGTTGGTACTGCTGTCATCATTGTGATTATCTCTCAAATTCTTGATGCCATCGAAGCGCTTGGTTCGATTCGAGACTGGCTACCAAGCCACTATGCAAGAGCCTGGACTAATGCTTTAGAACCTGTGATTGAGTGGACATCGATGGCTCGAGGAGCGGCGTATTCACTCGTGTTTTTTGCCATTTTCATCGCGTGGTCGGTACTCAAATTTGATAGAAAAGATATTCTCTCCTAAGAGGTATCGGGGGATATGAAACGATTATTCGTAGTAGCACTTTTGCTCACAGCCTGTGCTGTGCCAGTGGATGTATCTGGAGTTAGTATTGCGGTTCCTCTCGTGTCAAGGGAACTTGCACTCGATAAACCACAAACTGTAGATCTCGCAATCTCTGGAACGAATGAGACTACTGAAGTTCACTATGTTGCCCTTCAATATCAAGATGGCACTCGCTGGATTAGTCTCAATGATCCAATCGAAATTGCGCTAAATTCTTCAATTCAAGTTCCACTTGAATTGAATCCTGGCTCATACAAATTACGAACTGCACTCTGGGGATTCAAACCTGAAGGTGATGTAATTCCAGATAAAGTTTCAAGTGATGCACTTGTTGATGTGATTGATAACGAACAACAATTAGCAGATCTGCGCCTACTTTGGAATGAGCGTATACGAACTCAGAAGCAAGCATTCAAGAAGTTAGCGAGGTGTGACGGATCAGAGAAGTGCATCATCGCATCACATCAGGCAATACAAGACTTCATTTGGGCAAGTCACGATCTTAAGGACTCCGGCAGTATCACCCGGCTTACCTCCAATCTACAACCACAATTCACAAGTTTTCTTTACTTTCATAACATCACTTTAGGCAAACTTGAGGCAAACTATCTGACATTTTGTCAAGAAATGGAAATTACTGCATCAGCTCTTACAACGTGTAGAAATAAACTTCAAACAAAAGATATACAAAAGACTCAAAAGTCACTAAAACAATCACTTCAGGTATTGAACACTTTACTTACGAATAATTCGTACAAAGTAATTCGTTAAGGTGCTACCAAAGGGTTATTTGGCTCGCAACTAGTTCCAACTTCTGGAATCACGTCATTCAGAATGAACTCATCCACTAAGGTATTAATGCATTTGGAACCTGACATATAGGCAGTGTGGCCATCTCCATTGAAATTCACATAGATTCCTACACTGAGTTGCTCGGCTAATGATCGAGCCCACGAATCTGGGGTTGCAGGATCGTGGGTTGTTCCAATCACAAGTATTGGTGGCGCTCCACTGGCAGTTATTGATTTCGATAACTTCTCCCCGATCACGGGCCAGTTCAAACATCCTGCCTCACTCCAGGCAAGTGCTCGACCAAAGTACGGGCTCTTCGAAATAAAATCCTTCTCAAATGTATTTGGAAGTTCAGTCGTCGGGCCATTATCAAGACAGGTAATTGACCAATACGCTTCAGTTGAATTATCGGAATAGGTACCATTTGAATTCCTACTTGATATCCAATCAGCAATCTCAAGCAGATTAGTTCCATCACCTTGATAGGCTTCTTCTAAACCTGAAATTAACCAATCCCAGCCAAAACTTGGTGCATAGAGTGGCCCATACACTGAAACCCACCCAAGTGATTCAGTAAGCGGGCGATTTGGATCATTTGTTTTCAGTGGTTCTTGATCGAGTCGATTCAGGAAATCCATAATATTCTTGATGATGACTCGTTCGCTATTACCAAGTTCGCAACTACTTTCAAGATCAAAGCAGTACTTCGCAAACCGTGAAAGTGCATCATCGAATCCAACAGCTTGCCCAAGGGCGAGTTCACGAGTTGTCAGACTTGGATCAACTGCACCATCAAGCACAAACTTACCGACCCGATTTGGAAACATCTCTGCGTAATGAGCACCAATAAGAGTTCCATAGGACTTTCCAATGTAATTGAGTTTTGGCTGAGCAAGCAGTTCTCGCAAAATATCAAGATCTTTCACAGTTTCTGTGGTTGAAATATGAGAGAGAATTTCGGGAGAGTTTTCAAGGCAGCCGTATGAAAACTCGAGTGTGAGATTCTTGAATGCTTCAATTTCTGCCGGATTATCTGGTGTGGGTTCACTCGCCCCATAGAAATCAAGTTCACTATCAGTCAAGCAATCAACCGGGCTACTTTCATTGACGCCACGCGGATCCCAACTCACCAAATCAAAATTCTTTTGAAGTATGCGAGAAAAGGCGTAGGAATACGACTCAAGATATTGAATTCCACTACCACCAGGACCCCCTGGGTTCGTGAAAATCGCACCTCTCGAAGATCCTTCCGCTGGCTTTTTCATCACTGACAGTGTGATAGTTCCCTTTGAGAAATCGTTGTAATCAAGTGGCACTTGAACATCGGCGCATTCGAAAATTCCCCGGCACTCTTTCCAAGTAAGATCTTGCGAATAAAAAGATTCAAGAGTGTCAGGTAGAGATGGAGACGGAATTACAGAACCACTTTGATTCGAGCAAGCAGTAAGTAACAGACTACATAAAACGACAAGTCGTTTCATGCCCGCGCCAACTCAATGGTGAGAGTTTCAAGAATCATCAAGGGCTGAGCATTCGAGGCAAATTGACGTCGTGCTTTTTCGATGGCTTCAAGTCTGGTTCTCGTTTTTATTGGTGTTGATGTGTTGGCCGTTTCGATTATTTCGTGCTTTAGTTCTTCATTAATAAGTTCCGCGTCACTTCCCACCATTTGTAGGAGGAGAACGTCACGATAGTACGTCATAAGATCAACCAAAGCCCCATCCAAACGATCACGAACTGCCCTCGTTCTACGTGATTTCTGACGGGTTTCTAAATCTTTCAGCGCTGGACGAGCGGCTCGTTCCGCTTTACCTCTACCACCAAGAGTTGCACCATAACTTTGCATTAGTGCCTCTTTTTCCGTTTCATCAAGCGCATCCATTTCTAGATTTGCTTCCTCTGTTGCGCGTTCAACAATTTCTTTGGCACTTCGAAAACAACTTCCTAAATCTTCAAGCTGACGCGGAATAGAGAGTATTTCTTTTCGTCTCAAGCGACTTGCTTCACTTGTGGCTAGCCCTCGGGCTTTTCCAATGTGTCCAGCAGATGCTTTCGCTGCAAATGCAGCAATCGCAGGGCTAATACCTTCAGTGATCAGAAGATCTCTGACATCCTGCCAAGTAGGTGTTGCAAGAGTGATGGTTCTCGTTCGTGATCGAATGGTGGCAAGCACATCATCCATACTCGGTGTGCACAATATCCAGACCACACTCTCAGCAGGTTCCTCAATTGATTTCAGCAACATATTACCGCTGACTTCACTGAGCCGATCTGCATCCTCAACCACAATCACGCGGTACTTCGAGCGTGCAGGCATCAGGCTCGCAATACCTATCAAGTTTTCAGCCTCATCGCGCGTTATTGTTATCTGCTGAGGGATAAAGCGTTCAACATCAGGAAATCGATCCATCAAAACGGCTTCACAGGTTTCACAGACCCCGCAACCTCCAGCATTACACACAAGTGCCGCCGCAAACAAAATTGCAGCAGTGGATCTACCTGCTCCGGGTGGACCTGTGAAGAGCCAAGCGTGTGTCATTGCGTTTGGATTTGAGTCTTGAAACGAGTGAGCAGACGCAACTGCGACTTGCAATTGTTCAACGACTTTTTGTTGACCAACTAAACGCGACCAGATTGACATTAAATACCTAAACTCAAAACTCGCTTGAAAATAGTTTCAGCAATTTCCTCGGCTGGCTGATTCGCACTCACAATCAGGTATCGATCTGGATCAAGTTTGGCGAGTTCCAAAAATGCATCTCGAACGACAGAATGAAATTCCGTTGATTCTTCTTCAATTCGATTTGGATCTGCTACACGGTTCAGTCCGTGTTCGGCATCAACATCCAAAATAATCGTTAAGTCTGGCACCAAATTATTCGTTGCCCACAAATTAAGATCTCGAATATGTTCAAGTCCTAGACCTCTTGCAATTCCCTGATACGCAATCGATGAATCCATATAACGATCACTTATCACAATAGTGCCACGTTCTAACGCTGGTCTGATGGTGCTCGCTACATGTTCTGCTCGGCTTGCTGCAAAGAGCAATGCTTCTGCTCGCTCGTTAAGTCCGAGATTCGCAACATCTAAAACAACATGTCGGATCTTTTCCGCAATAGGCGATCCGCCTGGTTCTCTTGTGATGATGACTTCATGACCGCGAGTTCGAAGCCCATTTGCGAGGAGTTTGGCTTGGGTTGACTTTCCAGCACCATCGCCGCCTTCGATTGCAATGAATGCTCCGGTCACGATTTCACGGCTTTCTTTGCACGTTTGGCCTTTTTCAAAGGCGCTTTCCGTCGAGACTTCTTTTCGACGGGTCCTCGTTCCCGGCGGTCTGCAAGTAATTCGATTGCCCGTTCAGGCGTCAAACTCTGAGGAGTATCCCCAACTCGCAGTGATGCATTCGTTTCACCATCTGTCACATAGAGACCAAATCGTCCTTCTCGAAGAGTTATTTCACCATTGCTGACCGGATCATTTCCGTAACTTGCAAGTGGTGCTTTTGCAACTTGTCGTCCACGAGTTTTGGGTTGTAAAAAGAGTGCTGCTGCCTCTTCCATCGTGACGGTGAAGATTGCGTCTTCGTCTGGTAATTGTCGTGAATCTTTTTCGCGTAAGAGGTATGGACCGTAGGGGCCATTTTGTGCTGTGATAGTTCGTCCTTCAACATCTACTCCCACAGTGCGAGGAAGTGACATTAATCGAAGTGCATCGTCAAGGGTCACTTTCTCAATATTCATACTCTTTAATAACGATGCAGTGCGAGGCTTTACTGAACCTCGACCTTTTGTCGGCACATCATCCGGAAGAACTTCTGTCACATATGGACCGAAGCGACCATTCTTAGTGACAATCGTGTAACCGGAATCAGGATGCACTCCAAGTTCGCGATCACCTTGTGGGAGGGAGAAAATCTCTTCGATCTTTTCTTTGCCGAGCTCGTCGGGAAGGATGTCTGCTGGCAAACTTGCTTTATCTTCACCGCGCTCAAGGAATGGCCCATACTTTCCAACTCGAACAATGATGTCTGTGTTTGGCAAGGTTATTGATGCCATATCGCGAGCATCAATTTCAGTCCAATTAGAAAGCAGACTCTTCAATCCAACAAAGTCGTCGTTATCGCCCCAGTAAAACTCTTTGAGTAATTCAAGTTGGGTTGATTGGCCATCCGCAATATCATCAAGTTTCTCTTCAAGTTCGGCAGTAAATCCATAGTCAACTAGTTGTGGATAGTGAGTTTCGAGCAACTGGATAACAGAGATTGCGAGCCAACTTGGAACAAGCGCACTCCCTTTTGGCTTTGAAACATACCCGCGATTTTGCAATGTTGCAATGGTGGCAGCATATGTTGATGGTCTGCCGATACCTATTTCTTCCATCTTTTTCACCAATGCAGGTTCTGTAAATCTGGCAGGTGGCTTTGTCTCGTGTCCACGGCTCGTAATTGACTCAGCATCTAGCGCTTGACCTTCTGTCATTGCCGGCAGTCGATTATCGGATGATTCCTCATCGTCACTTTCGACAGTGATGTCGTAGGCCGCTCTCCAACCTGAAAATAAGATCACAGTTCCACTTGCTCGAAATTCGAGTTCTTTCCCAGATGCAGTGGTTGTGCTGATAATTGCAGTTGTTGTTGCTTCGCGTGAATCTGCCATCTGCGATGCGAGGGTTCGTTTCCAGATCAGTTCATAAAGTCGAAGTGAATCTGCATGAAGTTCACTTTTTACCTCGTCAGGGGTACGAAATGTGTCACCAGCAGGTCGGATTGCTTCGTGGGCCTCTTGGGCATTTTTCGATTTGGCCCCATAAATACGTGGCTCTTTAGCCACATTATCAGCACCAAACAATGCTGCAGCCTGTGATCGTGCTGCATTGGTTGCTTCGAGTGAGAGGGTTGGCGAATCAGTTCGCATATAGGTAATAAAACCGCGAGCATAGAGATCTTGCGCCAAATCCATTGTCCGTTTACTTGACCAGCGGAATTTGCTTCCAGCATCTTGTTGCAATGTTGACGTGGTAAAAGGTGCGAATGGTTTTCGATTCGATTCTTTTTGTTCGATCTTGTTAACAGTGAAACTATCTTTTTGGATGTCGTTTACAAGTGCGTCGGCCTCAGCAACACTCAGTGCAATGACATTCTGATTAACAAGTTCACCTTTGTCGTTAAACGCTTTACCATCAGCGATTCGTTTTCCATCAATGCTTGAAAGTGTGGCTTTAAATCCTAGGGTCATGCTCGCGATGATGTCTGCATAGCCAGCTCGTACGAAATTGATTCGCTCCCATTCCCTATCAACAATGAGTCTAAGTGCAACTGACTGAACTCTTCCAGCACTGAGGCCGTATTTCACTTTCTTCCAAAGCACTGGTGATAACTCGTAGCCAAAGAGGCGATCAAGTTTGCGACGTGCCTCTTGAGCATCAACGAGCAACATATTGAGATCTCGTGGGTGTGCGACAGCCCCAGCAATCGCCTCTTTCGTAATTTCGTGAAATACCATGCGATGCACAGGTACTTTTGGCTGCAACATTTCAAGTAAGTGCCAGGAAATTGCCTCTCCTTCGCGATCCTCGTCTGTTGCGAGATAGAGCTCATCGGCATTCTTTAAGGCTGACTTCAATTCCCGAATTAGTTTCGCTTTATCTGGACTCGGCACATAGATTGCCTCAAAGTCACCATCGACGTTGATTCCCACAGTAGCCCAGGGCAAGGCCTTTAATTCCTCAGGGATTTCTCGCGCTCCTTCGGGAAGGTCACGGATATGCCCCACGGATGCCATTACCTTGAATTCGCTACCGAGGTACTTCTCAATCGTCTTGGCCTTTGCAGGGCTCTCGACAATTACTAATTTGATGCCAGTTTTCGCCATTCGTTCGTCCATCCTTATATACCGTGTCTCGTGCAGGCTCTAATAGTTTGGCTTGTTAAGGGGTAAGTCTGTCAAATCCTCGGCGATTTTCGGGACAAAAGCACCCAAAATGATCAGTTTTGGCTTCCTCAACCACTGAAGTATGGCAGTAGGGCTGACATTCCAAGCCGGGGATTACCCCAATTTCTGAAGTATCAGCGATGCTCCACAGTAAAGAGCGTGTGGTCTGAGTAAACCTTGAACCATTGAAGACAAAGAAAAAGGGCCAGTGCAAGCACTGGCCCTTTTATGTAATCACTTATGAATAGTGCTCATTCTTATGAGTCACAACAAAATCAATATCAGGATTTGGATTTGTAATCTCTTCAGCAGCAACCGCTAAAGGTCGACGCTTACTGATAATGATTGCAGCAACAATGATTGCCACTGCACCAAATGCAATTCCATTGCGCACTAAACCTAACGATTGATCAAGTTGTGCTATGACAACTGCAGGAGCAACGAGCAATGCCACCAGGTTCATCACCTTGATGAGTGGGTTAATGGCAGGGCCAGCAGTATCTTTAAATGGATCACCGACAGTGTCACCGATAACGGTGGCTGCGTGTGCTTCGGAGTTCTTTCCACCAAAGTGTCCATCTTCAACATACTTTTTCGCGTTATCCCAAGCGCCACCGGAGTTCGCTAGGAAAACTGCCATCAGTGTTCCTGCAACAATGGTGCCTGCAAGGAATGAGCCAAGTGCACCGATACCGAAACCAAAGCCAACTGCAATTGGGGTCAGCACTGCAAGGAGTCCTGGAGTTGCAAGTTCTCGCAAGGAATCAAGGGTCACGATGTCAACGACTCGACCATATTCAGGCTTTTCAGTTCCTTGCATAATGCCAGGATGCTCTTTGAATTGTCGTCTCACTTCATGAATCACAGCTCCTGCTGCTCGTGACACCGCGTTGATTGCAAGGCCAGAGAAGAGGAATACAACGGAAACACCAATGATGAGACCAATCAGATTGCTTGGTTGAGCAACATCAAGAATTGCCAAAAACTGATAGCTCTGCTCTTGAGAAAATTCCGGAAGTGTGCCGCCACTTTCTTGTAATGCTTTAAGGGCATCTTGCACGGCTTTATTGATGGAATCTCTAAAAGCACCAAAGAGCGCGGTTGCTGCAAGAACTGCAGTTGCAATCGCAATACCCTTCGTAATCGCTTTTGTGGTGTTACCAACAGCATCGAGTCGGGTCAAAATTGCAGCAGCTTCAGGTCCAACTTCTTTGGACATTTCTGCAATACCTTGAGCGTTATCCGAAACTGGTCCGAATGTATCCATCGAAACAATGACACCAACTGTGGTGAGCAAACCAGTTCCAGCGAGTGCGATTGCAAATAAACCTAGTAGCACTGATCCACCACCGAGCATCGCTGCTGCATATACAGCAGCACCAATCAACAGTGCTGAATACACAGCGGATTCCATACCGAGTGAAATACCACTCAGAATAACTGTTGCGGGACCTGTGAGAGATGATTTTGCAACATCATCAACCGGACGCCGCCGGGTTTCGGTGAAGTAGCCTGTCAGCAACTGAATCGCAGCTGCGAGTGCAATACCAATAACAACTGCCGCTATCGCAAGTTGACGTGGATTCTTATCGAGATAATCAACAAACACAGTTGAGTCAACGCCTGGAATTTCGCCTAAAGTCGTTGGCAACAAGAAATAGGCTGCTACTGATACAAGGGCTGCTGAAATTGCAGCAGAAAGGAAGAACCCACGATTGATTGCCTGCATACCTGACTTATCTGATTCCTGAGGTGAAACTGCCAAAATACCAATCACTGCGGTAATCACACCGATAGCGGGAACAACAAGTGGGAAGACAAGACCAAGTTCACCAAATGTGGCTTGACCGAGAATGAGTGCTGCAACAAGTGTTACTGCATAGGATTCAAAGAGATCTGCCGCCATACCAGCACAGTCACCTACGTTGTCACCTACGTTGTCTGCGATAGTTGCTGCATTTCGTGGATCATCTTCAGGAATACCCTGTTCAACTTTTCCTACGAGGTCTGCGCCAACATCAGCAGCTTTTGTAAAGATACCGCCACCCACACGCATAAACATCGCGAGCAGTGCTGCACCAAAACCAAATCCTTCTAGAACTTTCGGTGCTGCGTCTGCATAGACCAAAACAACTATTGCGGCACCAAGGAGTCCAAGTCCGACTGTGAACATACCTGCAACACCGCCGGTGCGGAATGCAATCTGCATTGCTTCATTTTCGCCAGACTCTTGTGCTGCTGCAGCGACGCGAACATTTCCACGAACAGCCAACCACATACCGATGTATCCGGTGATTGCAGAGAAGACTGCACCAACGATAAAGAATATAGAACGACCGATCTTCTCACTGTTAGACTCTGCAGGAAGCAGGAAGAGCAAGAAGAACACTAGTACAACGAATATTGCTAAAGTTTTAAATTGTCGAGTGAGGTAAGCAGACGCACCTTCTTGGATGGCCGCTGCAATCTCTCGCATACGCTCAGAACCTTCGCTGGCGTTAAGTACTTCTTTCACGAGAATGAGTGCGAAAACAATTGCGGCAACGGCAACAATCGCGACTACCATCACGATTCGATTTTGCTCAGCCGACAATTGCAGAGCAGTTGAAAATACTGACATTTCTCTCCTTGTGATTCCCACGGACGAGCCTTAGAGGGCTA
>JBMSMQ010000027.1:0-14246 GCA_049421205.1 Candidatus Nanopelagicales bacterium | reverse complement strand
AGGTTCTAGTCCTCATGGTGAGGGGTCAGGGAAACCTGACCCCTCACACTATTTAGAGAGAATTTCTGAAGTTGTGCAGTGTCGCTCAAAAATCACTTCCTTGCTACACTCCCGACGTATGCAGCCCCATAGACAGGTTCATCGGCGTTTACCGTCGAGCACGAAGCCGCTATCTCTCGAGAAAATTAAAGATCTAACTGCCAGCGAATGGGAACTTTACAAATCTGGCACGAAGAATTCTGAGTCAGAAATTGCAAGTGCAAAAAACTCCTCTCCACTTGGAGTCACTTCCAGCTTTCAATATTGGGATCCATATCCAATCTCTATAGTTTCAGCTCGTGGCGCTTGGATGCACGATGTTGATGGCAGGGCAATGCTTGACTTGTCAATGGGATTCGGTGCGATGCTCGCTGGACACCTCAACCCCCTTGTCGTTGAAGAGATCAAGAAGTCCCTGGATACTGGAATGCTATTTGTGACACCTTCGCCAATTGCAAGAGATGCAAGTGAGCGACTATGTAAACGTTTTGGGATTGATTTGATTCGCTTCACGAATTCCGGCACCGAGTCAACGATGTATGCAGTGCGAACCGCGCGTGCATATACGGGTAAGAATTCAGTTGTCAAAATTGAAGGTGGGTATCACGGAAGTTACGACCCTCTTATGGTTTCGGCCAAACCATCTTTGACGGAGGCCGGCTCTGAAGAGAATCCAAATTCTGTTACACCGTATGGTGCAGTACCGGGTGATGTTTTTGTAGTTCCCTATAACAATGCAGATGCTCTTGAGCGAGTATTTCAGAAACATCAAAATGAGATTGCATGTTTTATTCTTGAGCCAGTACTTGAGAATATAGGAATCGTAGTTCCCGATGAAGGATATTTAGAACGAGTCAGAGAACTTTGCGATATCTATAACATCCTACTGATATTTGATGAAGTGAAAACTGGCTTGACCTCGGGATATCGTGGTGCAGCACATCGACTTGGAGTTACCCCAGATCTCATCACGTTAGCAAAATCGATCGGTGGCGGAACTCCTATTGCTGCTTTCGGTGGTAAACGTGAGGTAATGAATACTCTTGTTGATGGCAGGATGTTGCACTTCGGTACCTTTAACGGAAACCCGTTAGCACTTGCTGGGGTCAGAGCGGTTGATGAGGCGGTTACCGAAGAGGCAATTGCTAAAGCTGAATCATTGAATATGCAGGCACTCAATCGCATATCCGACATCATCGATGAATATGAACTACCAGCACATACTGTTGGATTCGGCGTGAAAGGGTGTGTGACGTGGTCTGAGGCACCTGTTCGAAACTATCGTGATTACAAAGCGACTGATTTTGAGGCGGCTGAGCTATCGTGGCTCTTTTCGCTTAACCGAAACATTATTACGCCTCCAGGGCTCGATGAACAGTGGCTCATCAGTTTGGCACATGGACAAACGGAAATAGATTTACTCGTTGAGAATTTCCGCGAACTTGCTGTTGCTCTAAGGAGCTAAAACTTAACTCGTGGGACTTGGGGTTGGCGTCTCAGATGGTGATGAGGTTGGATTTACAAGTTTTTTAGGCAATTTGTTCTTGTAGATCTTGATGAGCCCACCATAACAAGCAACCCACGTTCGCTGATGGACTGACTCAAATGCAACACCTATAGGACTGGGACAAGCGTAGAGATTCTGCACACGCTTCATATTGGATGCGCGGACCTTCGAGAGCGTGCCACTTCCATAATTCACAATGTAAAGGGCAGTGCCATCACTTGAAATAGTCATCGTGCGTGGATTAGTTCCAGTAGCTACATACAATGTCTTTTCTTCACCCAAAAGGTCATATTTCGCCACTTTGCCAGCAGCATTTAGCGAAACATAAAGATATCTCGCATCTGGTGAGAGCACCAAGTGACGAGGCCCACTACCAACGACAAATTTAGATTTTTTAAAAGTATTGAGGTCAATCCTATGAACATTTGAGCTACCCATCTCAGCCACATATGCAGTGGAACTATCTGGAGTGACAGCAATTCCTCGGGGGAATCGTCCAATGTAAATAGTTTTTACAACTTTTTGTTTTTCAACTGAGATGATGCTGAGGGTATAGGAACACCAGTTAGTTACTAGAACATATTTATTGTCAGGTGTTACTTCAACAATCTTTGGTACTGCACCGACTCTGATCGCGTTATCAATTTCTAAAGTGTCGAGATTTATTCTGTAAATGAAACTCTTATCGATTCCCTTGTCACTGCCGCAGGAATCTGTTCCTTCACGAAAAAGTTTCGGCCCATACATTGAATAGTTGCTGGAATAGAGGTATTCACCATCAGGGCTAAACGCTCCCTCAACTGGCGCTCCCTTGTGGGTTCCGGAGATGTTGTATCCAAAGTCACGAAGATTGACTGAATCCTGAATAGTCTTGATGAGGTTACCTGACTTCGCGTCATATACCGTGATTGTGTGGCGATACATCATGTTAAAAGCAGCAACGAGTCCATTATTTGATGCACGCACTGATTTTGGGGCAATTGATCCTCCAATAGTTTTATGCAGTTTCAGTCTGGTCTCAACAGTTGGCAATCTCACAGGATCCTGGGCAACGGATAGTGCGGGTTGAAGACCCATCATCAAAGTCAGAGAGAGTGTGGGGACAAGTAGGAATAGTCGCTTCATGTGTTCTCCTCAGATGTCGCTATTCAACCATAGATGTGGCTATTTCGTTGCACACCCTGTACTTTGATTGAAGACATAGTCGTAATCTTTTGTTACAACTTCAAGGTCAACGAATTGTTCGACTCCATCAACGATTTCTGTCTCGCTAACACCGCGAACAAATGATCCGTTTTCGTAAAAGAATAAGAGTTGCCGCTTTGACTTTGTTCCTTCAGCAAAAAAGTCGTAGATTCCAATAGCTTTCAAATCAAGAAACTGTCCTATAAAGAATCCACGGGAACTATCAAAGCCAACATTGTTGTATTCCATGAAACCAAAGAAGTTCTTCTCATCCTGCGCATCGAGATTGAGGGTATAGCGAGTGCCATCGTCAGCCTCATAGGCATAACAGCCCTCAATATCAAAGGCAGTAAGTGGCCCTGTCGGGCTTGTTGTGGGGCTAGGTGAGGTAGTGGGGGTTGCACTTGGTTGATTATTGACGTACACAATAAACACTAAACCAAGAATTACTAGAACTGTGGCGAGTGCGAGTTTGAGGTACCGATTCACTTCTCTATTGTCTCATCAGGGGTGAAAACTGGGTTCCATTCACACCCAATTCCGTCACCGTCCCGATCAAGATTGTAAACATCAGTGCCGATGACATCGACTCTCCAATCGACCTCATTGCAGTCGAGGTCGTCATAGTCATCTGCAACACAAGGAAAATAGTTAGGATTACATTCGGCGATGTCACTAGTTGGATTGCCACTTAGATATGAGCCACTGTACATACTTACAGCAAACAAAACTGCGCCAAAACCAAGGGATACATATTTTTTCCTCATATTTGGGATAACTCTGAGTTTATGACTGAACCAGATTCCAGCAAAGCAAACAATAAAACTTGCGGCATATAAGAAAGGATTCAAATCAAGTTTGTCGACCCAATATCCTGCGAATGCAGACGCTCCGACAAGAAGGAGCCACAGCAAAACGAGATTCGCTTGCCGTACTCCAACAACTCTACTTTCCCCTACACTCACTGAGTTATCAGTTGGATTAGTAATGAGGGTAAGTGCAAGTTGCATAAGTTCGCTAGTGAGAAAGACATCACCATTCATTGGTGATGTCAAAACACTTCGAATCTGTTCAAGCTCATTACCGATATCATTTTTCCCAAGTAGCAATTCACGTCGACCTTCTGGTCCCATATCCCCATCTACGTGAGTAAAAGGAAATGCGGCGAACCATTCAGCGCGAATGAGACCACCTGTCCAAGTGCTTTGTCGATCTAGATATCGCCGCAGAGCATGCTTTGCTTTGCGCGCCTGTTCAACTGGATGAATTCGTCGGTGATATCCGTTGTCATCCGTGGTGACCCATTGCCCGTCTTGGTATTGGACAACCCCACCTTTAATTTCGATAACTGCAACACCAGCGTTTGGAATGAAGAGAAGCACATCTGCTTCAACATCACCATATTTACTGTCAGTAAATCTGACGTGTTCAAGAAGAACTTCGCCAGGTTTTAGTTGTGATTTAAGACTTTCAATGACTAGCCGCTCTGACTTTGTTGCATTCTGCGGACTCATCCGGTCGCCCCCCTTGTGAAGGGAGAGTTTAGCCGAGGGTGGTGACCAATTCTCAGTATTCTTCTACTTCATCTTCGTCAAGGGCTTCGGGGTGGCGCTCTCGCCACAGCCTCAGAACCGAGGCAGCCTCACCTTCCATATAAATTGCACCTTTTTCGAGCCAAATTATCCGGTCACACATTTCTTCCAATATCTCAACCCGTTGTCCTGCAAGGACAACAAGTCCGCCTGCGGCAGCAATGTCTCGGACTTCATCTCGCAATTCTGAGGTACGTTTCTTATCTCCTGCTTTGAGTGCAACATCAGCGATGAGGATCTTTGGAAGTAGAGAGAGTGCAATCGCCCCTCGAAGCTTCTGACGCGATTTCTTAGTGTAGGTATTAACAGGCTGGTGAACAATTTTACGAATTTTAGATCGCTTAATGATTGTTGGCAGGTGTTCATCAATTTCATCATCGTTCAATCCGTGCGCTGAGAGAATAAGTGAGATGTTTCTTGCACCACTTAGCTTCGGTAGGAAGTGACTGAACCCACTCAATAATTCAGGTTTGGTTTCAGCATACACACTACCTTCACTTGGTAGCAAAAGTCCTGACATCACATCACCAAGTGTTGACTTTCCAGCACCGCTCTTTCCGAGAATTCCAACAATTTCACCTTGATAAAAAACAAGGTTGATGTTATCCAGCGCCTTCACTTTTTGTTTTTTTCCAACAAGTTTGGTGATGAGACGTTCAAAGTAAGTCTTGCCACCGCTTTGAAGTCTATGAACAAAATGGTGGGAGACATTCTCGAGAATCAATAGTGGAGTCTTATCCAACTCGTCGCTCCGTTCGCCAAAAGTTGAGAGATGCCACAAACAAAGTAACCAACGTGAATGTGAGAATCCAGATAATTCCAGATGATGTGATGTTTACATCAAATAAGAAGAGTGTTCGTGTCATCTCGAGCAGGACGGCAGAGGGGTTATAGTTCGCAAGCAACTGTATGGATTCCGGTGCAGAAGCAAATCGCTTCTCCACTGAAAAGAAAACTCCTGTCAGGAAGAACATCATTCGAAGTCCCAATTTAATTAAATTATCAAGATCTGGGATTCGTTTAACTGCTGGATTTAAGAGTAGGCCAATTGCAAATCCAGTCAAAGCCACCCAGAGCAATACAAATGGAAGCAACAACCATGCTAAATGTGGTGTTTCTCCCATAAAGAGAGCTGCGGGAAAAAGAAGAATAACCACTGGAATTGCACGCAAAGCATTCTGAACTGCATTAGAAATTGGGATAACAAGATGAGGTAGATGAATTGATTCTAGAAGGTCTTGTTCCCCCTTTCGAGAACTAGACCGAACAGCTCCGGTGAGTGTTGCCGAAAACAATTTCCAAGTCAGCACACCTGCGATGAGGAAGAGAGGAAAGTTACTGGAATCTCGCTTAAGATCTAGAACGACACCAAACACTAGGTAATAAGCAATGCTCAATAGCAGTGGATCAAGAAACTCCCAGAGTAAACCTAAGTTATTCTGACTTGCAGACCCATTGATTTTGGCGACGCTGTAGCGCCAGATAAACCGTCTTGCTTTCCAAGTATGCAGAAGATATTCAAAATAACCAACTCTCTTCGTGATATCTCGAAGTCCAGATTGGGTAGCTAATTCGCGTAATGTTAGTTTCATCAAGCCCAAAGCGTAGCCAATTTCAAGGACTTCCGACCCTCCTCGGGGTATTTTTTAGAGAGTAGATTGGCACCGTGACACGGTCTCTCTATATCTCAGCTTCTGGGCCTCGGGCTGGCAAGAGCATTGCAGCACTTGGTGTTATGGACCTGCTTGCGAGAACCGTGAAGAAGATTGGTGTCTTTAGACCCATCCTTTCTGGTGTTTATGAGAAAGATCCACTCGTTGAAGTTCTCATTGATCACTACAACCTCTCAGTTCGATATGAAGAGGCCTGCCCATTTACTTACAGTGATATGCAGGTCCTTTTGGGGGAAGGAGAGCTGGAGAAAGTTCAGTCACTCGTGGTGTCGAAGTATCAAGCATTTGCCAAAGACTTTGACTTTGTTCTTGTGATTGGAACTGACTTTGTAGGACCCACTGCTGCTACTGAACTTGAACTCAATGCAACACTTGCTGCAAATCTTGCAAGTCCTGTTTTGATGGTGATGAATGGTGCGGATGTTGGGCTTTCAGAAATTGATACTTTGATTGATCATGCATCACATGTTTTGACGGATAACGGATGTGTTCAAGTTGCAAGCATTGTGAACAGAGTTAAAGCAAACATGATTGATGTAGTTCGCACAGAATTGCAACAACGCACTTTCTCTGCACCTGTGTATGCATTAGAGGATGTCCCAGTACTCGCTGCATTAACTGTTGGTGAAGTTGCCGCAGGTCTTCATGGAACAGTAGTTGCTGGAACTGACGAAAATATGCAACGAGAAGTAGAGCGATATGTTGCAGGTTCAGGCCATGTTCCGATGGTGCTTGAACTGCTCGAAGCTGGAGTTTTGCTCATAGCAGCTGGTGACCGATCTGATCTTGCAGTTGCTGCTGCTGCAGTCGCAAGCAGTCAAGATATGCCATCGCCTGCTGGATTAGTGCTCACCTGTGGGGTGATACCAGATGAGAAAACAATCCATCTCTTACGATCATCGGGATTACCTGTTATTGCAGTGACACCCGATACCTATCAGACACTTCACACCTTAGATCAAATTCCAGGCGAAATTCGACCTAGAAGTCGAAGAAAAATTCTTGCTGCTCTTTCTGAATTTACTAAAGCAGTGAATGAAGATGAACTCATTGATCGTATTGAGCTCTCCAAATCAACCACCGTAACTCCACTGATGTTTACGTCTCAAATAATGGAGATGGCTCGTTCAAATAAACAGCGAATAGTTTTACCTGAAAGTCAAGATGAACGAATTCTTAAAGCAGCAGATGAGTTACTGCATGGGGGTATTTGTGACATCACGCTTCTTGGAGATGAAGAAAACATTGGTACCCGATTGCGGCACCTCGGTCTTGACCTAACAGGTGTTGAGATTATCAATCCAGACACCTCGACTCATACTGACACATTTGCTGAAGAGATTTTTCGTGTTCGTTCACACAAAGGGGTCACACCCGAACAGGCAGTTGAGTTAGCACATGATCCAACCTATTTCGCAACGATGCTTGTGCATTTAGGTTTTGCAGATGGAATGGTTTCAGGTGCCACACACACGACTGCTGAAACAATTCGACCAGCCCTCCAGATTATTAAAACAGTTCCTGGAACAACTCTTGTTTCGAGCGTATTCTTAATGTGTTTACCTGAGAAAGTGTGGGCATTTGCTGACTGTGCGGTCAACCCAGAACCAACAGCAGAAGAACTCGTCGATATCGCATCGAGCACAGTAGATACAGCACGCGCTTTTGGAATCAATCCAAAAGTTGCCATGCTCAGTTATTCAACTGGAACTTCAGGAACTGGAGTTGAGGTCGACAAAGTGAGAACCGCAACGGAACTCTTGATGAAGAGAAGACCAGAGTTAGAAGTTGCGGGCCCAATTCAATACGACGCTGCTGTGGATGAAGAAGTCGGTAAAACAAAACTTCCCGGTAATCCTGTTGCAGGAAGTGCCACAGTGTTCATATTCCCAGATTTAAACTCCGGAAATACTGCTTATAAGGCTGTGCAGCGAAGTGCTGATGCAATTGCAATTGGTCCAATTTTGCAGGGACTTGCTAAACCAATCAACGATTTATCAAGGGGTTGCACAATCCCAGACATCGTGAGCACAGTTGCGATTACAGCAATTCAGTCCCAGGTGAGAAAACGAGGCTGAAATGTCACTCACATTGGTATTGAATGCCGGATCGTCTACTTTGAAATTTCAGGTGTTCAAAGGTGAAAGATCACTTCAACGAGGAACAATTGAGAAGCCGTTGGACTATGAACGTCGCTACGGGTTTCATTTTGATGCTTTTGAAGATGTAAAGACGGCTCTCATTCAGGAGAAAATTAATTTTGATGAATTCGACTACGTTGGTTATCGCATCGTCCATGGCGGCGAAAAGTTTTCTCACAGCATTGTAATTTCTGATGATGCAATGAATGACATTGCGGATTTATCCACACTTGCTCCATTACATATCCCACCAGTTATAGAAGTTTTGAAAGCCAGTTCTCACACTTTCCCTAATGCCATACGCGTTGCCGTTTTTGATACTGCATTTCACACAACTATGAAAAAAGAAACATATACCTATCCGCTTCCTAGACAACTTCGTGAAAAGTATGGGATTCGAAAATACGGATTTCATGGAATGAGCCATCAATATGTGACTGAAATTGCGGCAGAACAACTTCAGAAGAATGCAAAACAACTCAACATCATCACATGTCATTTGGGAGCAGGTTCATCCATTTCTGCTATTCAGAAGGGTGAGAGCGTTGACACTTCTATGGGTTTCACGCCATTAGCTGGATTGATGATGGCGACGCGCAGTGGGGATATCGATCCTGGAATTCTGCTTCACTTACTTAGGGATGATTTCGAGGTTGATGAACTTGATCACTTACTACATTCCGAGAGTGGATTGAAAGCAATCGCTGGAACTGGCGATATGCGGAAAATTATCCAGAATTCGCTAACTGATGAGAGCGCACGACTTGCTCGCGAAATGTATATCAAGAGAGTCATTCACTATATCGGAGCTTACCTAGCACTCGTGCCAGATGTTGAGGCAATTGTTTTCACCGGAGGCATTGGGGAGAATGATGATTCTCTTCGATTAGAGATCGAATCTCGACTTCGACATTTGGGGGTAGGAACAACAATCAAAATTCTTGTTATTCCAACAAATGAAGAATTAGCAATAGCACGAGAGTGCTGGAAGATAGGAAAGAAATGAAGAAATTCATCGTGATGGCGGCATTGTTGTTAGTAGCCTGCTCACCAAGTGCAGAACCAACAACATCTCCAAGTCCATCCACGAGTGCACCTCTTCAACTTGAAGTTGTTGCCTATTTCGTAGCTGATACGCCAGTTGGATTTCGGCTCTTCACCGAATCACGAAGTATTACACCAGATGACACGTACGGGGATTCGTTAGCAGCAGATGAAGGTCTTGCAGCAGTTGATGCACTACTTCAAGGACGACTCTCGCCAATTGATGATGACTACACCAATCTTTGGGGCAAGAGTGATTTGTTGTCGTATGCAATCACCAATCAACTCATTACTCTCGACATTGCCACACCAAATCTCAATGTCGGTGCAGAAGCAGAAATGCGCGCGATTGAACAACTGATGTGGACATTTGCTGCTAATTCGGAAGCCTATGACGGACAAGAGTTCGAATTCCTTGTGAATGGAGAGCCAGTTGAGAGTTTTGCAGGTCATGTTGATTTGACCACACCACTTTCACTGTCTGAAGCATTCGAGTCATTAAGCAATGTGCAATTGGATTCAGAGTATGAAGGTGCCACGTTGACGAGCCCTGTCACCTTCACTGGTGAGGCCTGCACATTCGAAGCGAATGTTGCCTGGAAGCTCTTTAGTGCTGATGGAACACTCATCGAAAGTGGTTCAACAATTGCACTAGAAGCCTGCCCTAAGCGATCTCCTTTTGAGTTTGAAGTGAGCATTAGTGAACCTGGTGACTATGAAATCCGGGTGATGGAATATTCGATGAAGGATGGCTCCTTGGTGGCTCGTGACACCAAGTCCTTCACAGTCGAATAACTGCTTGGCTAGAGTGGCGGTGTGACTACACCTCCACTCATCAGCCATTGGTATAACGGTGCCGAGCAGGCATCCACTTCAACCCAAGTACTTCCTGTTTTTGACCCAGCACGTGGAATTCAGACCAAGAATGTTGTTAGCGCGAATCAGGAAGACATAGAAAAAGTTATTCGAAGTGCAAAGACTGCATTTGAATCATGGTCAGAGACTTCCCTCTCGAAACGGCAACAAGTAATTTTTGCTTTCCGTGAACTTCTCAACGCTAGAAAAGAAGAGTTAGCCGCCATCATCACAGAGGAGCACGGCAAAGTACTCTCCGATGCACTTGGCGAAGTAACCCGAGGACTCGAGATTGTTGAGTTTGCCTGCGGCATGCCACATCTTCTTAAAGGGGATTTCTCTTCAAATGTCAGCACATCAATTGATGTGTACTCAACTCGTGAACCACTCGGTGTCATCGGCATCATCAGCCCGTTCAACTTCCCTGCAATGGTTCCGATGTGGTTTTTCCCAATCGCCATTGCTGCTGGTAACACTGTGGTTTTGAAACCAAGTGAAAAAGATCCATCAAGTGCCATGTGGATGGCGAAGATTCTGAAAGAAGCAGGTCTGCCAGACGGGGTCTTCAACGTATTGCACGGTGATAAGACCGCCGTAGATGGATTACTTACACATCCAGATGTGCAATCAATTTCGTTTGTAGGCTCAACCCCAATTGCGCAATATGTGTATGAGACTGCGTCTCAACATGGTAAGCGAGTGCAAGCACTTGGTGGAGCCAAGAATCATATGCTGGTGTTACCAGACGCAGATCTTGATCTGGTGGCAGATTCAGCAGTCAATGCAGGTTTTGGTTCTGCAGGTGAGCGCTGCATGGCGATTTCTGTTGTCGTTGCAGTTGAACCTGTTGCTGCTGCGTTGATTGAAAAAATCAAATCCAGAATGCTGACATTAAAAATAGGTGATGGCAGACGCTCATGCGACATGGGTCCACTTATCACCAAAGTGCACCGAGATAAAGTTGCAAGTTATATTGATATTGCTATAACTGATGGCGCATCAGTCGTCGTAGATGGACGCGACGTGACAATTGATGGTGATACAAATGGATTCTGGCTCGGTCCAACTTTGATAGATAAAGTTTCTCCAAATTCCAAGGTGTATCAAGACGAAATCTTCGGTCCAGTACTTTCTATTGTAAGAGTGAATTCATATGAAGAAGGAGTAGCGCTTATTAATGCTGGACGTTACGGCAATGGCACTGCGATTTTCACTAATGATGGTGGAGCTGCTCGACGCTTTCAGCGAGAAGTGCAGGTAGGAATGATTGGTATCAATGTCCCAATTCCGGTGCCAGTTGCCTATTACTCATTTGGTGGTTGGAAAGCATCAATGTTTGGTGACTTGAAAGCTCACGGTCAAGAAGGGGTTCGATTCTTCACTCGTGAAAAAGCAGTCACGGCTCGTTGGTTAGATCCAAGTCACGGTGGGTTGAATCTCGGCTTTCCGCAGACGAAATAGCAAGTAAGGTTTAACTTACATATAACTCGCATTGTGCTGGTGTCATACTTTCACTATGGATTTATTCTCAGGTCGAAACGCGGTTCATAAAGCCCACCGCACAGGTTGGCTACGAGCAGCAGTTTTGGGATCAAACGATGGACTTGTCTCCACTTCAGCATTGATGGTCGGCGTTGCTGCTGCATCTGCACCGACCTCCGCAGTTTTAACTGCTGGTATTGCTGGTATTGCTGCAGGTGCAATGTCGATGGCAGCTGGTGAATACATCTCGGTAAGTTCACAAACAGATATTCAGGAAGTTGATCGACTAGCAGAAGCAAAGCAACACGAAGAAGAGCCAGAACTTGAATATGAAGAACTTGTTTCTATTTATCAATCTCGTGGACTTGATGAAATCCTTGCTCGCGATGTCGCAACTAAATTAATGGCAAACGGTGCAGTCGATGCACATATGCGAGATGAACTTGGATATTTTGAGCACCATCGTGCACGCCCAGTTCAAGCTGGCGTGGCTTCAGCAATTGCGTTTGCCATCGGAGGAGCAATTCCACTTCTTGGACTTTTCGATATCACGGGAGACCACCTCATTGATGTTGTAATTGTCAGTGAACTTGGACTTTTGCTCACTGGATATTTCTCAGCGAAAGCGGCGGGTGCTGGAATGTTGAAACCAATGCTTCGTGTATTAATTGGTGGAACTGTTGCAATGGCCGTGACCTTCCTTGTTGGTTCACTTTTTGATCTAGCCGGATAATCTGTCAGGTGAGCGACTTACACTTCTCGTAGAAACGGGAGAACTATGCGAGAACACATTGACCTATATGCGCCAACCTATTACCAAAAAAGTGACATACCTGAAAATCTTTATTCTGAAATCGTTCCCGGTTTGTGGATGGGAGGCACTGCCGATGATGACTGGATTGAGGTAGGAAAAGAACTTACGGATTCACATGACATTGATTTCCAGGCGGTTGTCACCTTATTTTCATGGGCTCACCCAATGCCCTGGGGTATTGAAGAACTTCGCTGGGGATTTCCTGATGGACATATTGATTTGGTCGATAAGTTGAAACTTTTCAGGATTGTTGATTGGGCATATGAACGCTGGCAAGCCGGCGACAAAACTTTGATTCGATGCCAAGCTGGACTCAATCGATCAGGACTCATTACAGCAATGGTCCTGATGAAGGCTGACTATTCAGTAAAAGATGCGATTGAACTCATTAGGAGCAATCGTGCACCGATTGCACTCTTCAATAATCACTTTGTCGATTACCTAGTATCACTTTCACCAAGTGAGCGATAATCTCTAGTCTGGGTAGACAGACTCATTTGGAGTCTTTGCAGCATCGAGTACTTTCATATCTTCGTCACTCAACGTAAGAGCAAGTGATGAATATGAATCATTCAATGTCCTGAGAGATGTAAACGCTGGAATTGCAATGATGCTTGTATTAGTTTGTCGTAACCAGGCAAGTGCTACCTGTTGCGCTGACACTGAATACTTATTCGCAATCTCTAGAAATTCTGGATAGAGACTTCCGAGATTTTTTGCTTCATCGCCTCCACCTAGAGGCGACCATGCAAGATATGCAACGCCGTACTTCTCACACGCTTCAACAACATCATAGTCTTTTCGAAAACGTGGGGAACGTTCATTTTCAACGAATGCAAGTGTACCTTCACTTGCATCAAAGGCGAACTGAAATTCATTGAGGTGCACATTGCTCACACCAATGTATTTCGTAAATCCTCGATCTCTCACTTCGCAAAGCGCATGTATGGCCGCTTCAAGTGATTGCTCGCGATTAAGCCGATGCAACAAGATTGCATCTGGCATAAAACCAAGACGCTCATTGGAAAGTTCTGCAGCTTTGAGTAAATACTCAGGGGAGTTATCGCGGATATAGCGAGTGCCATCGTGGCGAATACCATTTTTGGTCACGACAAATGCTTTATCTCTACCACTCTCACGTACCACTTCACCAACCTGGCGTTCATTGAATCCAAAGTGTTCAGGTGATGGGCTATAGATATCTGCAGTATTGATGAGGCGAATACCAAGGTCAAAACAGTGCTGCCAGACAGAAAATGCATCCTGCATAGATTTACCTTCGTAGGCCATGGGCATCGCCCCAACCCCGAGGCGAGGTAACTCGGTATGAGGGATCTGGCGGTAATCCTGAAACAACATATGGCCTCCTGAAGGCGGATTTGGGCCCACCAAGGCTACCTCGCACGCTCACGAGGGGTCGAGAGCATGGGCGGGGTGGAATTTTGACCCCATTCGCTGGCAGACTTCACCTATGCTGAAAGTAAGTGTGATGGGCCTGAAGGGTGGCGTTGGAAAGACGTCCGTGACTTTGGGTCTTGCTGGAGCTGCAACCCTGCGCGGACTTGCGACATTGGTGGTGGATTTAGATCCTCAAGGAAATGCGACATCCATCCTTGCAACCCGACGTCCACGTGCAACCGTCTCTGATGTTTTGGCTGAGCCTTCGATTGAAATGCTTGAAAAAGCGTTAACGATTTGTGAATGGGAAATTGAACCAGGTGAAGTTGATGTACTTCCTTCAACTTCAGAACTTGTTCAATTTGACGCATATCGTCCAGGAAATTTCAGACCACGACTTGCTCGCGCACTTCGTTATCTTCAAGGGTACGACTTAGTACTTTTTGATTGCCCACCATCACACGGAACACTTGTTCGCGAAGCACTCTCATCATCGGATGTTGCACTTGTTGTCAC
>JBMSMQ010000026.1:0-16370 GCA_049421205.1 Candidatus Nanopelagicales bacterium | reverse complement strand
GATATGTCGAACAAGACGCTCCAGTACTAGCTGGATCAATTAAAGAGAATCTACTTATTGGTTCCCCAGAAGCAACTGATAAAGATTTGAAGCGAGTACTCGCTGAAGTAAATCTATCCTCAGTACTGAAACGTGATAAACGTGGACTCGATGCTGAAGTTGGGGAACAAGGAATCATGCTCTCAGGAGGGGAACGTCAACGACTTGCAATCGCGAGAACGTTGTTAGCCGCCCCTCCAATCTTGCTCCTCGATGAATCGACATCCAGCCTGGATGGATTGAACGAGCAGCGAATGCGAGAAGCGATTGACGCAGTTGCTAAAAACCGAACCATGATTGTCATCGCCCACAGGCTCTCCACTGTGGTTGATAGCGACCTCATCATCGTTATTGACGACGGCAAAGTCGTTGGAACAGGAACTCATAAACAACTTCTGAGAAGTACTCCGCTATATAAGGAGTTAGCTGCTACTCAAATGCTTGAGTGAAGAGTGCTCTACTGAAAGAAAGCGATAATCGCTCCTGCAATCGTTAGATTGATTGCATCATTTGAGGTTTCAATTATCCAGACTTTCAGACTCTCTCCACCAAATAGTCGGTGTGAAAGGGATGAAAACATAGATATCCCGACTCCAAGGGCCAAACCAACAACCGCACCCTGAGCGACTCCTAATTCACTATGCACAGAAAGTGAACTGATAATTGCAGCAAGGGTGAGAGTCTGAATCAAAATAGCAATGATAGTGCCTCCGAAGAGGAGAACGGGTTTATTGTAATTCGAAGGTAACTCGCCTGTAGGAAATCCTTTTGCCTTCATCCAGATTGGATGCATAGTTTTTGGCCCAAACCAGATTGCTCCGCTGATAAAAGAAACCGCAAAAGCGATGAGAACCCCGAGTAGATTTATGTCTGAGAAATTCATACAAAAAGGCTACCTTGTAAGTTGGCATCTTCATATCAGAGACACTGAAAGTTTTCCTTGATAGCGTATATTTAGCAAGCAATTCGTCCTCTTCAAAGAAAGAACTCCTATGCCCACCTACATCATCTACTTCAATCAGCAATGGGTGGGTGAGCATTCATCTGAATGGTTTCAATCGCGTGGCCCACTTGCTCGCGGGGTCGTTGCTGAACTCAAAGCTGCAGGTGCACTTGTATTTGCTGGCGGCCTTGAAGAAGATATCCAAGAGGCAATCGGAGTCGATGAACACGGTGAATTCTCGGGACCCATTTCGACTGGCGAATTTATCGGTGGTCTCACCATTATTGATGTTCAATCAGATGCTGAAGCAGAAATGTGGGGAGCAAAGATTGCTGTTGCCTGTGGTTGGCCACAAGAAATACGAAAGATGAAGAGTTAATTGAATGACTCATAAGGTTTTTGATATGCCCGTTGCTGATGTCTATCCCCACTACATCAATAAAGTGACTCGAAAAGGTCGAACAGAACAAGAACTTGAAGAAGTCACGAAGTGGCTGACGGGGTTTGATGCAAAAGCTATGAAAAAGATCCTCGCTGACAAAGTTACGTTCAAGGAGTTTTTCAAGAAAGCAAAACTTCATCAAAATGCCGAGATGATCACTGGGTCCATATGTGGTGTGAAAATCCAGGAGATAGAAGATCCGTTAATGAAAAAGATTCGCTACTGGGACAAGCTTGTTGATGAACTAGCCAAAGGTCGACCACTAGAGAAAATCCTGAGGTCAGGTTCTTAGGAAATCGATTCGGAGTAGGCTCTGAGACGGAGGGCAAATGCTTCGTGACTTGATGCTTTCACTATCTCGAAGTGAAGAAGTGAAGTCCCTTATTACCTCATTCCCAGTCACCCGCGATGTGGTCAAGCGCTATGTTGCAGGGGAAATCGAAGTCGATGTGCTGACAACCACCAAAGAACTGACCGAAAAGGGTCTCCTTGTCACCATTGATCGACTTGGTGAGGATGTCCTTGAGCCAAGTGATGCAGACACGACAGTCAATGACTATGTGAGCCTTTTGAGAGGTCTAAGTGAATCGGGGCTTGCCTCAAAAGCAGAGGTTTCGGTGAAACTCTCAGCCCTTGGTCTGATGCTCGACGATGGTTTCACAAAGGCTCTTGAGAATGCCCGCCGCATTGCAGCAGCAGCGCATGAAAATAACACCACAATCACTCTTGATATGGAAGATCACACACTGACTGATAGCACACTATCGATTGCACGAGAACTCAGAAAAGATTTTCCGAGTGTTGGCATCGTCTTGCAGTCATATCTCTTTCGAACTGAAGCAGATTGTCGTGAATTTGCATATCCAGGGAGTCGAGTGCGGTTATGTAAAGGGGCCTATAAAGAACCAGACACCGTTGCCTACAGCGCTAAAGGTGACGTGGACTTGTCGTATGTCAGATGTATGAAGATTTTGATTGAGGGTGGCGCATATCCTATGTTCGCAACGCATGATCCACGTCTCATCGATATTGCAAAAGCACTTACTGCTCAAGCTGGCAGAAGTACGGATTCATTTGAGTTTCAGATGTTGCATGGTGTGAGACCAGACGAACATGTGTCGCTTGCAGACGCAGGCTTTCTATTGAGAGTGTATGTGCCATACGGAATTGATTGGTATGGGTACTTAATGCGACGGATGGCAGAGCGACCACAGAACATGATGTTGTTCCTTCGCTCACTTGCATCCAAGAAATAACCGAGAACCTTTCCTACTTTCTGCAATAGATGTCAATAACAATTTGCTCACAGTTTTGCAAACTCTCAACCTTAACTTGCGACAAATCGCTTCAAATAGCCATCCGTATCCCATTTTGAGACCCGGCTATTGTGTTTTGGAAAGAAAGTACTAATCTCCACCTCCTTGAAACATCTTGTTAGTTGAATCTAAGGAGACGAAGTGCCTACACAGCCACGACCATTCCAAAATGATCCAAAGTTCCATACGGTGGCTGAAGTTGCATCAATTATGCGCGTTTCAAAAATGACTGTATATCGTCTCGTGCACGCAGGTGAATTACAAGCTGTGCAAGTTGGTCGATCATTTCGAATTCCAGAATCAGCAGTAACTGAATATCTCAAGAATTCTTTCACACAAACTGCATAGCCATTATGGCGTGAATGATTGTTTCTTCGTGACCCGCACTCGCAATTGAACACCATCGTCCCCGATGACTTCGAATGCGATATCGTTATTTTCGAATTCTTCTCCAAGTATGAAGGGTGTTCCATCTGGCAAACACGCCTGATGACTCGGTGAGATCGATTGAATTGGGCCGTTTCCGTTCCAAACATTTGAATCAACTCGGTACACGAGCACACCTTCTCTGCAAATCATGGCATCTAATCCAATTTTCCGTCTCACTTCAAATACGTAGGCACGGTACTTTGATGTTGGCACTACCAGTATTTTCTTTCCGCTCGCTGTTTCAATTGGTGAGAGAGTTTCTTCTATTGTTGAGGCTTCAAAAATGCAGGTAAGTTGGTTTGGTTGCAGCCACCCTAGCTGATGTTTATGCCAGCCAAGAAAATGGACTTTGTTTGGACCTTTCATGGGCTCTCCCGTCATTGGATCCCACCGTCCAATTGGATAGAGACCGTCCTTCACTGTACCGGGGTTACCGTCGAATTCACCGTAGCCTGTATCCGCTAAACCTAGGGTATGTGCAAACTCATGCAGAGCCGTCATACTGTCGCGGGCATCGGGGTAGTCATCAGATGTCACGAATCGACGAATCTCATTTCCATCAGATAAAACACCACCCCCAGCAGGCCGTGACATTCCGTGGTTTCCCCAAGATGCTTGAAGCGTTTCTCGAGCTGATGCAATCCAAACTGAAGTGTATTGCGAGAAGTCAACATATAAGTCCGCACCTTTGATGACGTCACTAAATAGTTCATTTTGGTTCTCTACTACAAGTTCCGGTGGTCCACCGCCGATGTAGCCATATTCTTGCGGTGTCTTCGGTAAAGTAATTACCCGATCGAGAAAATCTAACTGAACTGATAATTGATTGAATGAAATAGCTTCTAGTGCGTCAAGTTCGGCCGCCATGACATCACGCACGCCGGCTATTGGGTCGACAATTCCTGGACGCGACTTGTAATTTACATAAATCAGAATTGCCTTATATTGCCCTTTTGAAGGGTGATACACATTCTCGGGAAATTTACCCTCATTGAGCGCGGGCATTCCAAAATTGGTCAGGAATGATGCAGCCCCTTCGAGTGGATCTAACATAAAGTCACACGTTGCGCTACTACTTGGTGGAAGGGTTGGGTACAACGTACAGTTCGCAGCGGCAGCAAGCTTCGCACGTTTTGCGGCTTGCGTTTTTAGGTATTTCTTTCGCTTCACTTTACTTGACACTTTTTTGAAGTATTGCTTCTTTTTCTTTTCAAAAGTCTTATCAAAATCAGCTAGCGCTTGGATTCGAAGAGCCTTGGCTTCAGCAGTACACATTTGTGGTGCGGCTTGGACTGAATTTTGTGTTTGAGGCACCAGCAAAGTCAGACATAATGCCAAGCACGATGTGAGTATTCTCAACAAGGGCACTACACCTCCCCGTGTGAAGGAAGACTTTAGTTGTGAATTTACACCTTTAACAGATAGCGATACCTCATATTTGATGAGTTTGTCACTTTTGCCCTATTTTGAGCCAAAGATTCTGCTTGTGTGGCATCCCTTAGGCTAAGCCCCTCCACGTAAAGGGCAGGTATGGGTTCAGTAGTTAAAAAGCGCCGCAAGCGAATGGCGAAAAAGAAGCATCGTAAAAACTTGCGTAAAACCCGCGCGCAGCGCCGAAAGTAAATGGCTCGACGCATCACATTAATTGGCAAACCTCAATGTCAGTTATGTGATGAGATGCGCAGTGTCATTCAATCGGTGTGTGAATCCCATAATCTCGAATTCACTGAACTCTCAGTTCTCGACCATCCAGAACTTGCAGAAAAATATTGGCTTGATATTCCCGTGGTTTTAGTCGACGAGAATGTTGTGAGCCGCTGGCATTTAACTGCATCTGACTTAGAAGCTGCACTTGGAGTGACCTCATGAAAAGTGCTGCTTTCTTTGATCTTGATAACACCCTGATTCGGGGCTCATCACTTTTTCATTTAGCAAAGGGATTAAAGAAGCACGGATTTTTCACCAAAGGTGAAATCCGCTTCTTTATCCGAAAACACCTCAAATACATCGTGCTTGGAAAAGAAGTTATCAGGGATCTAAATGCAATTAAAGACATTGCACTTCAAATAGCAGCCGGACACCGACTTGAAGATGTTGAGCGAATCGCAAGCCCTGTTGTCGATGAATATTTGCTTCCAAAGGTGTATGAAGAAACGAAAGCACTTGGTCTTGAACATATCGCTCAAGGCCGCGAAGTATGGATTGTGACAGCAGCTCCTTGGCGACTTGCAGACGTGCTCGCTAAGCGACTTGGTTTTACGGGAGCTCTTGGATCTGTGGGTGAAGTTGTTGATGGAGTGCTTACCGGCAAAATGATCGGTAATCCAATGCATGGAAAAGAAAAAGGAATTGCGGTAAGGAAGTTAGCTGACGAGCGCGGATGGAATCTAGCGGAATGCTTTGCTTATTCTGATTCGGCCAATGATTTGCCGATGCTCCAGGCGGTTGGTACCGCGATTGCCGTGAACCCAGACCGGCGGCTTCGAAGTCACGCAAAGCGCTCAGGCTGGAAAATTGTGGACTTTCGATTGAGTCGCTTTCTTCGAAAAATCAACCCGCTGAATCTCTTTTCCCGCCGAGGTCGTCTCACGGACTAAGCACGTTTTGGAATTTTGAGAATTTCCTCATAGTCTCTGCCCTGCCTGGTTACGCATAGTAACCCCCGACACGGACCATGGGACGTGGGCACAGGGGCAAGACCCTGCACCATCAACCTATGACGTGATAGCGACTGAGGTGATGGTTTCAATGACAAGAGTCCAACCCGGACACGTCACACTGATAGCGGCTGGTTCCGCAAATCCTGACTTACTCCCACTTCGAGCAATTCGACTCCTGCAACGAGCACGTCACGTGATTGCAGATCTTGATGCTGTGAAGTTGGCGGAAGGTTTAGTCCACCCAGCATCCGAAGTAGAAGTTGCAGTTGATCAAAGTGGACTACCACTTGAGCAAGCCACCAAGTCAAAGACCATCGTTGATAGAGCAAAGACTGGAGTTGATGTCGTCGTACTCCTTGCTGGGGACCCAGTACTCAACGGTTCTTTCGCTCGTGAAGTTCACTCGCTCACCAAAGCGAAGCTAAGTTTTGATTTTATTCCGGCTCCCTCCACCCTCACAGCAACCGCAGGTTTTGCAGGTATTGGATTATTTGGTGGAAAATCGAACGAAGTTCGCATCTTCGATTTATCACAAGGCGACATTGACTATTCATCTGTTGCTGATTCCAAGAGCACGCTTGTCATCTTGCACGCAGCTGAGAGAGCGAATGAAATTGCAAAGGGTCTTTTGAAAGCCGGACGAGCAGAAGAAACACCAATCATGATTGTTCGCGATGGTGCAACTGTTGATCAACGTTCCATCGTTTCGACTCTCATAGATTTGCCAAGTGTTTTAAAGACTCATAAAGTTACAGGCGACGGTATGGTCTTTGTTGGCGATGTTGTAGCGAAGCGAAATGCGCTTTCCTGGTTTGAAGCAAAGCCACTCTTCGGTTGGCGAATCTTGGTGCCTCGCACCAAGGACATCCTTGGTCCTGCCATTGATTTTCTGGTTGAAGTTGGAGCAACAGTTACGGAAGTGCCAACTGTGACCGTTGAGCAACCTCGAACTCCACAGCAAATGGAACGTGCAGTTCACTCCCTAGTCTCAGGAAGATTTGCTTGGATCATCTACACCAGCCACAACTCCGTACGAGCAGTCTGGGAGCGATGCCTTGAATACGGACTTGATGCACGTGCATTTGCTGGATTGAAGATCGCTGCCACTGGTGAGGGCACTGTCAAAGAATTAGAGAAATATGGCATCAAACCAGATCTTGAAATTGATGAGGAATTGCCAACAAGCGCTATCTTGGATGTGTTCCCTGAATTTGATGACATCCTCGATCCGTTGAATCGAATCTTTATTCCGCGTGCTGATATAGCGACAGGAAGTTTGTCAGCAGGTCTTGTTGAACTTGGTTGGGAAGTTGAAGATGTCACTGCCTATAGAACAGTGCGTGCCGCCCCTCCTGCTGCTGATATTCGTGATGCGATAAAGACCGGCGGCTATGACGCAGTTCTCTTCACCTCAGCATCAACAGTTCGAAACCTTGTTGGCATTGCAGGAAAACCACATCCTGGAACTGTGATTGCCTGCATTGGCCCTCAAACTGCAAAGACCTGTGAAGAACATGGACTTCGAGTCGATGTTTTGGCTCCAGAGCCAACAGTTGATGTTTTGGTTGACTCTCTCATTTCACATGGTGCCGCACTTCGCGATACCGCGATTGAACAAGGGGAGTTCACGTGGCGACCTAGCCGAAGGCGTAATACGGTACGGCGTAAAGTCACCTAGGAGTAGATATGGCTGTCCGTACCGTGGTGCATTTGATGCGTCATGGCGAAGTCTTCAATCCATCCAAAATTCTTTATGGTCGACTTCCTGGTTTCTTTCTCTCTCCACTTGGTGAAGAGATGGCGGAAGTTGTTGCAGACAGTCTCAAAACCCGTGACATCACCTATCTGGTCTCAAGTCCACTAGAACGTGCTCAACAAACGGCAAAACCAATCTCCGAGAAACTCAATCTCGAGGTAGTGCTTGATCGAAATTTGATTGAAGCTGAAAATGTATTTGAAGGACAAAGGGTTGCTGTAGGGGATGGAGCACTTCGTAAACCATCTGCATGGCGGCATCTCTATAACCCGTTCAAACCTTCATGGGGAGAGCCATATGTGTTGCTGGCGGCTCGCATGAAAGCAGCAATTGATGCTGCTCGACATGAAGCGCGGGGACATGAAGCAGTGCTAGTGTCACATCAACTACCAATCTGGATTGCTCGTTTAGAAGCCGAGAAGAAACGATTTATTCACGATCCGAGAAAACGTGAATGCAGTCTCGCGTCACTTACCTCACTTCATTTTGATGATGACAAGTTAGTCGATATTCAATATTCAGAACCAGCAGCACATTTACTTCTGCGTTCTAATCGTGGTGTTGGAGCATGAAGCGACTTTCTACCTTCATCCTTGCTCTCGCTTTGCTCTCAAGTTGTGCTACAAATGTGACAAACACTGATGGTTTAGGTTTTGTTGCAAGTGATGGATCAGCAGTAGTGCTTGATGTTGAAAACAGAGTAAAAGCAACAGATCTCACCGCAACCTTGCTTGATGAATCTGGCACCTGGCGACTTCGGGCAATGAAACGAAGTGTCGTATTTCTAAATACCTGGGGACCATGGTGTGCTCCGTGCAGAAAAGAAATCCCAGAACTCGAAGCACTCTATAAAGAACTAGGTGATGGCTTTGAGGTTGTGGGATTTGCAACAAGAACAACGAGAAGCCAAGCAGAAGCATTCTTGTCGAATAAAACCATCACCTATACGCAAGTGCAAGATTTTTCATCAAGTGTAATTGCACAATTGGATGGAATTCCATCTTCCACAATTCCAAGCACCATATTTATTGATACTGAGGGTCGAATTGCGGGTTGGGCTTTAGGGGCTGCAGATCCAACACTTCTCAAATCCATTGCGAAAAGTTTGATGGAGGAATAGTGGTTGGCGAAACTATTCTCACCGGGTCATTGCTCCTTGCAATTCCGTTATCGCTCGCTGCCGGATTTTTGTCATTTGCAAGTCCCTGTGTATTACCACTCGTGCCTGGTTATCTTTCTTATATTTCAGGGCTATCTCATGCTGAACTTATGCAAAGTGAAAATTCGATAGCGAATAAGTCAAAACTCATTGCTGGAACGCTGGGTTTTATTGCAGGCTTTAGTTTTCTTTTTGTTTCGTATGGACTGGCATTTGGTCAACTTGGAAGTTGGTTCTTGAAAAATGAGCGGATAGTTTCAATTGTTTTAGGTCTATTCGTGATGGTGCTCGGTGCAGCATTTATGGGATGGATAAAGGCTTTTGAAATTGATCTTCGTCCACGATGGAATTTGAAGTCAGGAGTGTGGACGGCACCACTTCTCGGGATTTTGTTTGGACTTGGTTGGGCTCCATGTGTTGGTCCAACACTTGCTGCTGTGCAAACTCTTGCCTTCACTGAAGGTAATGCCCTTCGAGGTGCCGTGCTATCGCTTTTTTATTGCGTTGGACTTGGTATTCCATTTTTGATTATCGCGCTGATGTTTAAACGCAGTTTGCAGGTTACAAAGTTTCTACGTGCTCATACCAGAACCATCACCCGCATCGGTGGCATCATGATGTTTTTGATCGGGCTTGCCCTCGTCACAGGTCTTTGGAGTGAAGTGACAGCGTGGCTTCGAATTTGGGGAAGTGAATTCGGGGTATTGCTGTGAGTGAGAGCACTCAGAATATTCGTCCTGAAGTGAATGACATTCCAATAGGACCACTTGGATGGTTACGATGGTTTTGGCGTCAACTCACCACAATGCGCGTGGCGCTTCAGTTACTTTTTTTACTTGCTCTTGCAAGTATTCCAGGATCAGTATTTCCCCAGCGCACCCAATCACAAATTAAGGTCAGGGAATATTTAGCTGACAATCCTGATCTCGGTCCGTGGCTTGATCGACTTGGCATGTTTGATGTGTACGGGTCAGTGTGGTTTACTGCTATTTATGTGTTGCTGATGATTTCTTTGATGGGTTGCATTATTCCAAGAACGAAAGTTCACCTCCAAGCATCAATTGCAAAACCCCCACGAAGCCCTAAAAATCTCAATAAGTTTGAAAACTATGTATCTTTCACATCTTCGGTAAAGAATCTCGATGCGGTCATTAACGTCCTAAAGCAGTCAAAATATCGAGTTCGCGTAGAAGACGATCATATTGCTGGTGAAAAAGGGTACTTAAGGGAAACTGGTAACTTACTTTTTCATATTGCATTATTGCTGATTCTGATAGCTGTAGCTGTAGGAAGCCTCTTTGGATATCGCGGCCAAATCATTGTTCGCGAAGGTATTGAAATGACGAATGTGCTTGCACAGTATGACACTTTTGCACCAGGTGCACTTTTCAATACTGATTGGCTAGAACCATTCAATGTTGAACTTAATCGACTTGAAGTTGATTTTGAGTTAGCTGGAAATTCACCAGGACAAGCACTTGATTTCAGGGCATACCTCAATCACGCCGAAGCAGGTGGTGAGAAAACGTCATCTGTTATTGGGGTGAACTCACCACTTGATATTGGTAATGCATCGATGTTTTTGCTCGGTCACGGATATGCCCCTGTCGTTGAAATCAAAGACAAAGAGGGAAATGTTGTCTTTAATGACTCGGTTATCTTTTTGCCTCAAGATGGAAACTTCTTATCAACAGGTGTCATTAAAGTTCCAGATATGAATCCACAATATGGATTTGATGGGATTTTTGCACCAACTGCAGCAATTAGTGAACAAGGAAACTTAGAATCAATCTATCCAGATGTGATTGATCCGATTTTGTTCGTTGCAGCTTTCCAAGGAGATTTAGGGCTTGATGATGGAGTTCCACAAAACGTTTTTCAATTGAACACTGATGAATTGAAGCAAGTTGGGATGAAGTCACTTTCACTTGGTGACACTTGGGACTTTGAAGATGGATCCATCACCTTCGTTCGTATCGACAGATTTGCAACATTCAATATCGCATCTGATCCGGGCCAAAACTTTGCACTACTTGCTGCACTGCTTGCAATCATTGGTGTGACAGCGAGTTTATATGTGCAGAGGCGAAGGGTGTGGGTTCGCTTTGTGCCTCAAGGTGAGGGATATCTCGTTGAACTTGCAATGATTTCGAGACACGAAGATGAAGATCTCGAAAGTGCTCTGCTTCACATCAATTCAGAATGTCAGAAGGCATTAGGTGTGGAAGAATTCAGTGAGGAGCAATGATGATGACAATCAATAGAACGTTTGCTGAATTGAGCAACACGTTCGTCTATATGAGTATGTTTGTCCTTGCACTTACTCTTTTTGTTTTCGCCTATGCCTTTAGTCAAACTCGTGACGAGAATGCTGAAACGTCTCGCCGTGTAGGGAACATTGCAATGTCACTGACATGGCTTTCAACACTCTTACTTCTTGTCGGAGTTGTCTTACGTGGGTTCTCCGCAGGTCGTGCTCCTTGGGGCAATATGTATGAATACAGCATCACTGGCACATTACTTGCTCTAGTTGTATTTCTGATTTACTCATTGAAGCGCGATATTCGTTGGCTTGGACTCTTTGTCATTATCCCTGCACTTTTATCCCTTGGACTTGCAATTACAGTGCTTTATTCAGAATCAGCACAACTCATCCCGGCACTGAAAAGCTATTGGCTCATCATCCACGTGTTTGCCGCAATTGTGAGTGGTGGACTTTTCACGCTTGGTGCATCAGTTTCTGGATTACAGATTGTGGCAAGCCACGTTGAGAAGAAAATCACAGGAGGTGAGAACCCTGGTCGACTAGGATTCATTGCAAAACGAATTCCTGATTCGAACACACTTGATCTTTTTGCATACAGAATTCACGCATTTGTTTTCCCTCTCTGGACCTTCACTGTTGTGGCAGGTGCTATTTGGGCACGAAGTGCGTGGGGACGATATTGGGGATGGGATCCAAAAGAAACTTGGGCATTTATCACCTGGGTGGGCTATGCCGCTTATATGCACGCCCGTATCACCATTGGTTGGAAAGGTAATAAGGCTGCAACGATTGCGCTTATTGCGTTTGCGACATTTATCTTTAACTATTTCCTTGTGAACATCTTTTTCAGTGGATTACATTCATATGCGGGGTTAGATTAATGATTCGGGTACTTCTCATTGTTTTCTTGGCATTCATTCAAGTATGGGCGTTTATTGAAGCAATAGACACGAAGAATCCACGGTTGATGTCACGCTGGGCCTGGCTCTTAGTCACAGCGCTTGTCCCGGTCATTGGGCCTGGACTTTGGTTTTTCGCTGGACGAAATAACAATCGCATTCCTCCTCCACCACCAGATGACAATCCAGATTTCTTAAAGGGACTTTGATGCATTTTCTTCGCTACACACTACTTCGAATCAGTATCTTGTTTTTGTTCTTGATTGGTTTTTCACTTCTTGGACTCGAGGGATTAGCGCTTTGGATAGTGGCAATAGGTTTATCAGGAATCGCGTCTTTGTATTTGCTCAAGGGTCAACGTGATTCAATGAGTGAGTCCGTTGTGAACGTGGTGAAGAAAGTCAATAAAAAGATTGATGATTCAACTACGAAAGAAGATATCGACTAGCAATAATTCCAATACTTGTGGTGATTGCCCAAAATAGTTGTGTACGTGTCGTGAGTTGCAGCACCTTAATTAATTCTCTGCCAGTAGATCCAGAAAGTACGTGCCTTCCTGGAGCATGGGCAAGAATGCTTGTCAAAAATCCAAGAGCTGCAAAAAGTGGTGCATTGGCAGCCAGAAAATAGAGAAGTCCAATCACTGCACTCGATCCGAATCCGAGCCAGAGAAGTACGACATAGAGCCACCTGGTGTTTTTGTCACCGAGTTTGACGGCAAGTGTTCGTTTTCCAACTTTTTCATCCTGTTTACGATCTCGAAGATTATTAATCACAAGTAAAGCGCAGGCAAATCCGCCGCTACCGAAAGAAAGCAGGATTGCGGGGAGCGTGAGAGTTTCAGTTTGTGAATAATATGTGCCAAGCACTGCAACAATTCCAAACCAGAAAAAGACTGAAATTTCGCCAAATCCACGATAGCCATATGGACTTTTTCCACCGGTGTAGTACCAGGCCGAAAGAATTGCGAAAAATCCAAGTGGAAGAAAAACCCAGACTTCAGAAATGAGTGTCAAAAGGAGACCCGAAACTGCAGATATCAGAAAACTGAGAATCGATGCCCGTTTCACACTCTTTGCTGTTGCTAACTTACCCCCAACAAGTCTTAGTGGTCCCACACGTTCATCGTCAGTACCTTTGATGCCATCAGAATAATCATTTGCATAATTCACACCGATTTGAAGACTGAGTGCAACAAGAGCGGCAAGTGCAGTCAGAGTAATGTTGAACGCATCATCGAAAAATGCAAGACTCGATGCAACAAGTACTGGTGCGATAGCAGCGGGTAGTGTCTTTGGGCGAGCACCTAGATACCAGTCTTGCAGTGAAGTCACTTCATTCTCCGTCGAGTTATCTATGCAAAGTGTAAGCGAGGAAGAGAAATAGGTTTTAAGAAAGAGTAGCCTTTTGCAATGCAACCTTTTGCTGAGATGAGCCAAGAGGACCAGGTGGCATACATTCAAAGCCTGGTCCCTCAATTTGCTGCTGATTTTGAATTAGATGTGAAAGATATTGAGAATATCAATCTTGGATTCAATGCTTCATTCAAAGTCACGACGAAAAGTGACGAAATATATGCATTTCGCATCAACATTAACTCCAAGAAAAAGGCAGAAGAACTTGCAGCAGAAGCCCAGTGGCTAGAACGAATCGCACATCTCGATTCTCTAGAAGCTCCAGTTCCTCTACAGGCTCGAAGTGGGGAATTCTTCACCTCGGTGTGGTCAGACCTTTTAGAAAAAGACCTCCTCTGTTTGGGATACTCCTTTATTGAGGGAACAATTCCAGGGGAAGACCCAACGAAAGAGGATTATCTGCAAATTGGTCGAAATATGGCGCATCTACATGAATCAACACTCGATTGGATGCCAACGGGCACTGCATCATTGCCCTATCTCAATACCACACTGTTGAGCAGTTCTAGCAATTATCCAGATAGCAGAATTGATCCTGAGCTCTACACAATGATTCAAGATCTCATGTATGCAACTGACGAAGTACACAAGCGATTGAGTGCTGAATCTCCTTTGCAACCAATCCATGCTGATCTGCATGCTGAAAACGTTGTCAGGAAGCCAGATGGAATCCAAGCAGTGATTGACTTTGATGATTGCGGGATTGGATTTTCACTTCAGGATTTCGCGATTAGCTCCTTTTATTTGCGTGATGAAAGTCCATTTGAAGAGTATGTCTTTGAAGGATACTCAGAGATTCGCCCCGTTCCCGATTTCAGTCAAGAAGACTTCGAACTTCTCGTTATATCGAGGCAAATTGTGTTACTTAATGATTTGTTGCATGTCACAACTGCAGAGGAACGAGAATTTGTTCCCACGTATCTTGAATACACTCGCAAAAGATTTCAGCACTTTTATGAGACAGGTGTATTCAAACTTATTCGTGATTGAGATTTTTCAATGTTTGAAAATCAATCTTGCCATTTACCATAAGCGGAATTGAATCTACTATGACCTGTCCGATGGGCACAGGAACGTTACCAATGATTTTGCGAGCGATATCGCGTAGGTTCTCAAGTGTCTTGGTTGAATAGACAACCACGCGATGTCCATATTCTTCATCCTCAATAGCAATCACAGCGATAGCAATATCTGGAAATTCTGCTTGTATCGAAGTTTGAAATTCATCAATATTCACTTTTATACCGCCAACTTTTACCTGGTTATCAGTACGTCCCTGGATGACAATTTTCCCATCAATGATCTCAGCAACGTCACCCGAATCCCATTTTGTAAGTGGTGTTCCGTTTCGATAATAGGCAGCATTAGTTTTGCCAAAAATGTGAAGGGAACCTTTTTCAATGATGGCGTTTACTCCAGGAAGTGGCACCCCATCATAAATACAGCCACCGGAGGTCTCTGTTGCTCCATACGTTTCTATCACTCGTACACCTGCATCTTCAAGCACACCTCGAGATGAAGTATTCAATTTCGCTCCACCAACAAGTACAACTTCAAATTCGCTGAGTAACTGAAGAGCTTCTGGAGATTCAAGGAGTCGATAAATCTGTGTTGGTACAAGTGAGGTTGCAAGTGGTGCAGATTGTTTTTGACTTTCTGAGAGCGCTTCTTGAAGTGTTGGAATAAATGTATTTGGCAGAAATGGTTCAGCTCCACCGATACCTTGAAAGATCACAGGTTCAAAGCCATTCAAAAGTGAACGAATCATTGTGTTTGCACCAGCAATACTGGTGGGAGTAAGTGCAGTGACCCAGAGCAGATTTTTCCCGGTCACACTTTCACTCGCTTTTGCACTTGCTTTTAATGCACCAAGTGAAAGTTCTACCCCTTTTCGTGACGCAGTGGTTCCACCTGTCAGCAAAATAAGCGTGGGGTCATCTGAGTAGAGATCTGATGCATCGAATGAATCAAGCCCTAGTGTGAATCGAATTGACACTTCATCATCAAGTTCAAGTTTTTCTCTAAGTCGAATCTCTTTTTTGAGCGGAAAGAGATAGTGATCATCTTTTGGAAATAAACTTGTTGTAAATCGGCTTAGGCCGATTTCTGCTTCAACTGGAAGTACTCCCCAACCGTAGGTAATCTCATTGGCAACTTTTCGAATCTCTGCACTTTGTTGTTCATCAACTTTCACAAAATAGAAAGGTGCAGGTCCACGCCATTCAAAAATAGGGCCAGTTGCCTGAAATTGGTGAGGATGAAGGAATCTCTCATCACTCTCATCTGATAGAAGAGCCACCGATTGGTCCTCAAAAATGAGCCCCCGAAGAGCTTCAAGCGCGGATTCAGCCCCTTTGATTCCAGGGGTAATTACCTTCGTTATGAAAGCTTCGCTCATCCCGATTAGCCTACGCAGTGGACGAAAGGTTTGCTGTGGATACTCGCTCGAAATACCCCCTTCCACCGATTTGCCCTGAGGGAAGCCCAGCGTTGAAAGACCCCTCCTACTCTTCAGCGAAATCAGCCTGCACTTGGCAGGCTCAAGGTGAATTTCAAGATATTCGATACGAAGTATCAACAGGTGTAGATACAGGTATTGCGAAGATCACTATCAATCGGCCAGAAAAACGAAATGCCTTTCGCCCAGAAACTGTTTTTGAATTACTTGCTGCTTTTGAGATGGCTCGGGATGATGTGAATGTTGGAGTCATCATTTTGACTGGACAAGGCGATCTTGCATTTTGTTCTGGTGGAGACCAGATGATTCGTGGCGACGATGGTTACATCGGTGCAGATGAAGTTGCCAAGAAAAATATCGGACGACTCAATGTGCTTGATTTGCAAATTGCAATTCGTCGAATTCCAAAACCTGTCATCGCGATGATTGCCGGATATGCAATTGGTGGCGGACACGTACTCCATGTTGTTTGTGATTTATCCATCGCAGCTGAAAATGCACGCTTTGGACAAACTGGACCAAAGGTAGGTTCATTTGATGGGGGATATGGTTCAGGACTACTTGCAAAACACATCGGTCAAAAGCGAT
>JBMSMQ010000025.1:0-16909 GCA_049421205.1 Candidatus Nanopelagicales bacterium | reverse complement strand
TCCCTCCATACACCGTCAATAACTTTGCAGGTGGTGGATCATTCAACATGTTCACAGGTACTGCGAAGTCAATCAACAACTACTACGTCGCACTTGAAGAAAAGACTGGTATTTGTCGGCCAGTTGAAATTGCCACTGCAATGGGTATCAGAACTGGAAGCGGCACACCCCTTGCAGTTGTTCCTTCCTTTGTACTCGGGGCAAATGAAGTAACTCCCCTTTATGTAGCGAATGCGTATGCAACGTTTGCAGCACACGGACTTTATTGCGAACCTCGTGCCATTGTCTCTGTGGTTGATCGTGAGGGAAACCCATTACCGATTGGCGCACCGATTTGTAGGCAAGTAATTAGTCGAGAAGTTGCAGACGGTGTGACAGAAATCTTGCGTGGTGTCATCTATGGAAATATCTCAGGTAGAACTGGTGCTGCGATGGGAATTGGTCGTGATGCCGCAGGAAAGACTGGAACCACAAACGAGAGTGCGGCAGTTTGGTTTGCTGGCTACACGCCTGATTTAGCTGGAGCTGTGTGGGTGGGTGATCCTCGAGGTGGAACACGTTTCCCAATGAAGAACATCACTATTAATGGTCGTTTTTATGCGAATGTGTATGGTGGAACATTACCTGGACCAATTTGGAGACAGGCCATGCTTTACGCCTTGAAAAATACTCCAGCGCGTGGGTTTGATTTACAACTTCCACCAAATGTGACAGGAAATTCAGTCATCAACCCAACACCGTCCCCATCACAAACGTGTACAACTGATCCAATCAATAATCCAGTTGCACCAGATGGAACACCACTTCCACCGTGTCCTGAAAACTAATTACACAAGTCGTATCAGTGTTGCTTCAGGCTTACAAGCAAATCGAAATGGCGTGTAGGGGTTCGTTCCAAGCCCTGCACTGACGTGTAACCACATATCCCGATGCTTATGAAGTCCTTTTGCGCGAGCAGTATCAAGATCACAGTTTGTAACCAGTGCACCTTTCAATGGAAGACATACCTGTCCACCATGGGTGTGGCCAGCAAGTGTTAATCCCACACCATCATTTGCCATTCCATCAAGAATTCGAAGATAGGGTGCATGACTCACTCCAATACCAATGTGGCCAGGTTTCACAGTGCCTGCAACTTTCGAGTAATCGTCTCGGAATAAATGTGCATCATCAACTCCACGAAATTCAAAATTGATTTCACTTATCGAAGTTGTGATTTTCGTATGTGTGAGATCTTTCCATCCCCATGCTTCAAGACTTGCTTTCAAGTCTTGCCAAGGAAGTTCCAAGCCTTCGTATCGATGTCCATCATCTTTCTTCAAATAGAGAAGTGGATTCTTCGCTTTCGGAGCGTAATAATCATTTGAACCAAAGACAAAGAAACCAGGAATATCTTTCAATCCTTCAAGGCTTTTCAAAACATTATCAACTACATCTTTGTGGGCAAGAAAATCACCAGTGATAATGACAAAATCAGGTTTCAGTGCAGCGAGGCTTTGTATCCAGACTTGCTTCTTTCGTTGGTGAGGAGTCATATGTAAGTCACTGAAATGGAGAACTTTGATTGGTTTACTACCTGGTGGAAGAAGAGGAATTTGCACTCGCCGTACTGTGAACGCGCGAACTTCGTAACCAATGCTGTAGGCCATCACTAAAGCCGGAATCGCTATCCCAAGCAAGATTGGTAGAAAGTCCATAGCCCTATCGTGGCAGGATAGGGCTATGACAAATCTCAAAGCCACCCTTCAAGCAGATCTCACCGCCGCCACAAAGGCGGGCGACAAAGTCACCTTGGGAACACTCAGAATGGCACTCGCTGCTGTCACAACCGAAGAAGTCTCAGGCAAAGAAGCCCGAGAACTCAGTGACGCTGAGGTACTTGCTGTCCTCACAAAAGAAGCAAAGAAGCGAAAAGAAGCAATCACTGCCTACAACGAGGCAGGCAGAAGTGACCTCGCCGAGATTGAAATCAATGAACTTGCGGTGCTTGAAAAGTATCTTCCAACTCCTCTGACGGATGCAGAAGTTCTCGACATTATCAAGGCAGCGATTGCTGAAACTGGTGCCACAGATGTCAAAGGTATGGGTGCTGTGATGAAAATTGTTCAACCTCAAACTGCAGGTCGAGCGGATGGTTCATTTGTGGCAAGTGAAGTGAAGAAAGCCCTCGGCGCTTGAAATCTGAAGATCTGTGGTCCTCAAGTTCTTATAGTCCACTTCTCCGTTGGGGTGTAGCAGCGATTATTGGCATCATCACAATCGGTATTCTTTTTGTGAATGTTCTTTTCAACCCAGAAGAGAAGCTTGCAGGAACCTCGCTTAACGTATTTCTTGGAATAATGGCATTATCAACTATCGTTGCAATGTCGTTTTCACGTGCGGAACTCATTGTTCGAAGAAAAGACTTCAAAGTGAAGTTTTCCAGTGTTTTTGCAAGAACTATTCCTTGGAGCAATGTCGTGAGTGTGAGAGTGGTTAATGTTCGGCCACGTGATTGGGGTGGCTGGGGTTTTCGTTGGAAACCAGGTTCAATAGGTATCGTGATGCGAAAGCAAAAAGGAATACGTTTTGACTTTGCAAATAATAAATCCTTGATTATGACCATTGATAATGTTGATCAAGGCATTGACGTCATTAAAGAAGTACTTGATACTTACTCAGAGGAGTAATTCAGCAATCTGAACAGCGTTCAGCGCCGCACCTTTTCTGAGATTATCATTACTGACAAATAACACTAATCCCCGATTATCATCAATAGTTTCATCTTGACGGATTCGCCCAACATACACCGGATCTTTTCCTGCAGCATCAAGTGGTGTTGGAACATCCATCAGCTTCACTCCCGGCGCTTTGCTGAGAAGTTCTGTCGCTTTTTGTGGAGTAATAGCGGACGAAAATTCAGCGTGGACGACTAGCGAATGTCCTGTGAACACTGGAACTCTGACACAGGTTCCAGAGACTTTGAGATTTGGAATACCAAGGATCTTCCTTGATTCGTTTCGAAGTTTCTGCTCTTCATCTGTTTCGAAGCTTTCATCATTCACTAGATTTCCAGCAATTGGAACAACATTGAAAGCAATTGTTTTCACGTATTTCTTTGGTTCTGGAAACTCAATTGCATTTCCGTTATGTGTGAGGGCTTTTCGGTCTTGGTCTTCAGTTGCAGTGATTTGCGAGTCAAGTTCCTCCACTCCTTGAAGTCCAGAGCCACTCACTGCTTGATACGAAGCTACTCGCAATTTGATTAATCCTGCAACGTCGTGAAGTACTTTAAGTACAGGCATCGCAGCCATCGTGGTGCAGTTTGGATTCGCGATGATGCCTTTATTGGTCTGGGCTAGTGTTTCTGGATTCACTTCACTCACCACAAGTGGAACATCAGGGTCTAATCGCCAGGCACTTGAATTATCAATGACAACTGCGCCAGCCTCTGCAAAAAGTGGTGCGTAGGTGCGCGACGTACCAGCACCCGCTGAAAAAATCGCAATCTCAATCCCTCTGTAGTCCGCACCCTCAATATCTTCAACAAGAATCTCTTTTCCTTGAAATTCAATTGCTTTACCTGCAGATCGTGATGATGCAAAGAGTCGCAGTTGAGAGAGTGGGAAATTCCGCTCGCTAAGGATTTTTAAGACTTCCGTACCTACTTGTCCTGTTGCTCCTACAACTGCGAGTGTTGCGCTCATACTCAACGACCCGTCCCACCGTATACGACAGCTTCTTCTGAATCATCTAGACCAAATGCACTGTGGATTGCTTTTACAGCCTTTTCAAGATCGTTTTCTCGCACTACGACGCTGATACGAATTTCCGAGGTTGAGATCATCTCAATATTGACGTTTGCTTCCGCTAGTGCTGAGAAAAGAGTTGCAGAAACTCCAGGGTGAGATCTCATACCGGCACCGACGAGTGAAATCTTGCCAATTCCATCATCAAAGATGAGATTCTGAAATCCGATTTCCTTTTGGATGCGCTTCAGTGTTGCGACTGCAACTTGTCCGTCTGATTTTGGGAGGGTAAATGAAATATCGGTAAGCCCAGTTGTTACGGCAGAAACGTTCTGAACGATCATGTCGACATTAATTTGAGCATCAGCAATAGTTTGAAATATTGCAGCAGCCACACCAGGTCTATCCGGCACACCAACAATGGTGATTTTTGCATCGGATCGATCGTGGGCAATGCCTGCGATAATTGGTTGTTCCATCTCTTCTCCTAACGTTCGCTCTCGAACAATCCAGGTGCCTGGATTGTTTGAGAATGAGGAACGAACATGAATTGGTAAATCAAATCGTTTCGCATACTCAACGCAGCGTAGGTGTAATACTTTTGCACCACCTGCTGCAAGTTCAAGCATTTCATCGTACGACACACTGCCAAGATGTCGTGCTGTTGGCACAATCCTCGGATCTGCACTAAAGACGCCATCTACATCAGTGTAAATTTCACACACATCTGCTTCTAACGCAGCAGCAAGTGCAACCGCAGTGGTATCGGAACCACCACGTCCTAGTGTCGTAATATCTTTTGAATCTTGTGATACTCCTTGAAACCCGGCAACAATTGCAATTGCACCTTCATCTATTGCACTTTGAATTCGTCCTGGTGTGACATCGATGATGCGTGCTTTTCCATGTGCCGAGTCAGTGATTACTCCAGCTTGTGAACCAGTAAATGATCGAGCTTCAAAACCAAGTTGCCCTACAGCCATTGCAAGTAATGCCATAGAAATTCGCTCACCTGCAGTTAACAACATATCTAGTTCACGCGGTGGTGGCATAGGAGTAACTTGATTTGCAAGATCAATAAGTTCATCGGTGGTATCGCCCATAGCGGACACCACGACGACAACTTTGTGCCCAGCTTTTTTGGTTTCAACGATTCTGGCAGCCACTCGCTTAATGGCTGTGGCGTCAGCAACTGAAGAGCCACCATACTTCTGCACCACAAGACCCATAGGTCAATTGTTGCCTAGAAATACCCTCAATATAAATGTATCTCATATTTCGAGACGCTCAAACGTCTTGAAATATGAGATATCTATGAATTTAGTTGTCTTCTGCCAGCGATTGCTCGGCCAAGTGTTACTTCGTCGGCGTATTCCAGGTCCCCACCCATTTGAACACCTGTGGCAATTCTGGACACTGTAATGCCCATTTGGGCTAATTGACGCGCCAAATATGTTGCAGTTGCTTCGCCTTCTGAGTCGGGGTCGGTGGCGATGATGACTTCGGTGATTGTTGGATCTTGCAATCGGGTCATCAATTGTGAAATTCGAAGCGAACTTGGACCAATATCGCGACCAGGATTCAGAGCTCCACCAAGAACGTGGTAACGACCATTGAATTCGCGGCTTCGCTCAATTGCAACGACATCCTTTGGTTCTTCAACCACACAGATCATTGTCGTATCGCGGCGAGGATCAGTGCAGATGCGGCATTGTGGTTCTTCTGAAACTGTTCCACAAATCTCACAATAGGTCACACGCTCTTTGATGACATTCAAAATTTCCGCAAGACGTTTGATATCTGTTTCTTCCATCGTGAGAATATGAAAAGTAATTCGCTGTGCTGACTTTGGGCCAATTCCAGGAAGTCGACCTAGTTCATCAATCAGATCCTGAACAATACCTTCATACATAACTACTTCTTGTCTTTCGGATCATCAATAACTTCAGCGCCAAACATTTCCTTCATTAAATCAAGACTTTGATTTCCGTCAACGACTGGATCATCGTCAGACACTTCATCCATCTCTTCAGTGACGTCCATCTTTTTACGCTTAGGTTGAGGACCTGTTGGGTCTGATGAGACCTCAATACTTGCTCCTACTGGCTTTGGCGACATTGTGGATGCGGATTGCGTCACAGTTGGAATAACAAAATCAGGATTATGTTCAAGAATCACATCTAAATCACGTTGCAAGACATCTGAAATTGCTTGAGCAAAGATTGGTTCAAACTTATTGTTTCTTGCCATCGTAATTGGACCTGGATTCGCATAGGTCAACGTCAATGCTTTTTCGTTGATATGTGTTGGGTAGCCATTTGTGGCGGACATCCACGCTAAACGGCTACCGCTTGTCAGACTTTGAATAGCCTGCAAAATCACTGGCCAAAGTGATTGCACTGCCGCGATGTCTGGTAATGGTCCTTGAGCAACTCGCGGTTCTTTCGCTGTTGGTTGAGTTGGTGATTCTGCTCGAACTTCTGACTTCTTTACACTTGAAGGTGCAACAGAGGAAAGTTTCGGCGGTGCAGATTTTGTTGTAGGCGTTGCTGATGGCGCAGGAGTTGAAGGTGCTTGCTGATTGACAGTACTAAGACGACGTTCAAGAGAATCAAGACGTGCAAGCAAACTACCAAAATCAATTTCGCGAGCATTCACAAGTAATCGAGCGGCCAATAGCTCAAGGTAAAGACGAGGGGATGTTGCACCACGAAGTGCTGTTAATCCTTCGCTCACTAAATCAGCAGCACGACTGAGTGCTGCTGAACCTAAAGCTTTGGCTTGGGAAAGTAACACTTTATATCGATCTTCAGGTACTGAAACTAATCCTGTTGCATCGGGTAATGATTCGATAACAATCAAGTCCCGAAGTCGCTCGAGTAAATCGGTGGTGAATCGACGGGGATCATGCCCTGATGCAACGACTGTATCAACAGTTTTGAAAAGTAAAGCACCGTCATTTTCAATCAATGACTTGATGACATCGTCTAAGAGTGCATCTGCGGTGAAACCTAACTGATTAATTGCCTGCTCATAAGTGATGCCATCTTTTGCTGCCCCTGCAATAAGTTGCCCCAAGACACTGAGTGCATCGCGAACACTTCCAGCACCAGCTTTCGCAGCAAGTGCTAAGGCTGATGGATCTGCCTCTACTTTTTCTTCTGCACAGATCTTCGCAAGGTGATCTTGCAGGACTGTAGAAGGCACTAAGCGAAACGGATAGTGATGTGTTCTTGAACGAATAGTTGCCAGGAGTTTGTCTGGTTCTGTGGTAGCAAAGACAAATCTCAGATGGGCAGGGGGTTCCTCAACAAGTTTCAAAAGTGCATTTGCCGCTTCGGTTGTTAACTGATGCGCTTCATCGATGATGTAGATACGAAATCGTGCTGCGGCTGGTGCATACATCGCTTGTTCTCGAAGTTCGCGAGCCGCATCAATACCGCGACTAGATGCAGCATCAAGTTCAATCACATCAATAGAACCTGGGCCATTTGGTGCAAGGTCAATACAGGAACTACACGTTCCACACGGATCATCTGTTGGACCATTTTCACAATTGAGTGAGCGTGCAAGGATTCGAGCGCTTGATGTTTTTCCGCATCCGCGAGGGCCTGAGAACAAATATGCGTGATGAGTTTTATCTGCTTTTAGTGCTCTCTGCAGCGGTACGGTGACGTGTTCCTGTCCAATCACATCAGCAAATCGACCTGGTCGATACGTTCTATAGAGAGCAAGCGTCACAGGGGCAGGGTAATCACAGAAGAAGACATAAGGCCCCTCGCACACCCGTCAGAGCCCACCTACCCTTGCTGCCTTCCGGCCCTGGGGGAGTTCGGCAAGGTAACGCCGTACGAGGGGTTAGGGATAGTGTAAAACTGATTTGCAAATGTATGAAATGAACCTAAAAATTGAGGCTGAGGTATGCACGACTATTCTTGACTTGGAGGTTTCGCCTAGTGGCCTATGGCGCACGCTTGGAAAGCGTGTTGGGTTAACGCCCTCGCGGGTTCAAATCCCGCAACCTCCGCCACTTGATGTAACGAGGTGGAGATGTCACGGATGAACTTCGCATCGCGCCGTCGCGAAAGGCGCAAACGAATTCTGGCCTTGTCGAGCCTCGTGCTGGCAATCTTTCTTACTGGCTACGGCACTGGATACCTTGTAAATCGTCCCGTTTTTATACCAGTTGAAGATGCTGAGCCCACACCCTGCATCACACTTGCGATCTTCCCAGTCACCTTTGTACCTGAACCCAAAGAAGTGTCCATTCGAGTTTTGAATGGATCGAAACGTGTCGGGGTTGCAGGCATCACTGGTGAGATTCTCGAGACTGCTGGTTTCAAGGTTCTTGAAGTGGGAAATCTCGGTGCCGACAATGTGTCAGCGGCTGCAGAAATTCGATACGGAAAGAAGAGTAGGAATGCGGCAATCTTGCTGCAAGCCTATATCGTCAATGCAGTCCTTGTTCAAGATAACCGTAAAGACACTTCTATCGAAGTTGTCGTGGGTCAAGGTTTTGAAAGTGTGCGCGATAAGAAAGAAGTGGAGCGGGAGCTCGCGAGACCAATTCCATCTCCAAGCGGACCTGGATGCTAGCGCTTCAAGGACTCAATAGTGAGGCAGTTGAGACTTCACGTAAAGTTCACGGCATTAATGAACTCAGTGAAAAAAAGAAAACTTCTTTACTCTCACAAATCTGGGAAGTCATCAAAGAGCCAATGCTTTTACTCTTAGTAGCAGCAGGTCTCATCAGTTTTCTTATCGCTGATCTGCTTGAAGCAGGAATGCTTTTTGCAATGGTACTCATTGTGATAGCAATTAGCGTCTACCAAACTGGGAGAACTGAAAAGGCACTCGCAGCTCTGAGAGACATGTCCGCGCCTTCTGCGAATGTGATTCGAAATGGGGAGATAGTGCTCATCCCAAGTCGTGAAGTGGTGGTTGGGGATATTCTTCTATTACAAGCCGGAGACCGGGTTGCGGCAGATGGTTATCTGCTCGAATCACACCAACTTTTTCTTGACGAATCATTACTCACAGGGGAATCTCTCCCAGTTTCAAAACAATTAGAACAAGGAATATTTGCAGGAACCTTAGTCACAAGCGGAAGTGGAGTTGCTGAAGTCACACTTGTCGGTGAGAAGACTTCTTTTGGCTCTATTGGAGCACATCTTCGAGACATTGAGAGTGTGAAAACACCATTACAGCAGGAGATTTCAGATCTTGTGAAACTTCTTGCAACGTTTGCATTCATTGCAGTTGGATTAGTAACAGTTCTTTATTACCTCACTCGTTCTGATTTAGCAGGAGGGTTACTTGTAGGAATCGCGACAGCGATGTCGATGATTCCAGAGGAATTTCCTGTAGTGCTCACAGTGTTTATGGCAATGGGTGCTTGGAGACTTACCCAAAGTGCAGTAATTTCACGAAAACCAATGGTGATTGAAACTCTCGGTGCCGCAACCACCATTTGTGTTGATAAAACTGGCACACTCACGATGAACCAGATGAGTGTCACTGAGATCACGAATAGCGATGCCACAAATCTTGATACGAATACTGAGCACTTTCAGAAAATTGTTACCGCGCTTTCGAAAGCGTGTGCTCCAAATGCCATTGACCCAATGGATAAGGCCATACTTTCCCTCACCACACCAAGTGAAAATATCCTTCGACATATTCCAATAGAAGACTCACTACTGGTTATGGGAAATGTGTATAAAGACAATTCAGTCACCATTAAAGGTGCGCCAGAACTTGTAATGGAAATGTGTGGGCTCAGTGAAGCTAAGCAACGGCCACATGAAGAATATCTCGCGAAGGCAGCAAATCGTGGAATGCGGGTACTTGCAGTTGCTGAAGGCACACTTCCCACTCTTGACGCTGACCTCCGGAGTGGTTCATACTCATTTATTGGAATGGCATCATTTAGTGACCCTGTAAGAACAGGTGTTGCTGATGCAATAAAGACCTGCAATGACGCCGGAATCAAAGTCATCATGATTACAGGTGATCATCCAAATACGGCTCGCTATATTGCAGAATCAATCGGAATTCCTGCAGAACATATTCTTACAGGAAAAGATATCGATGAAATACATCAGAATGAATTAGCAACGAAGGTATCGACAACCAGGGTCTTCGCACGAATGCTTCCGCATAACAAACTTCGACTTGTTCAGGCTCTCAAATCAAATAATGAAATAGTGGCAATGACCGGCGATGGCGTTAATGATGCCCCGGCACTCAAATCTGCAGACATTGGTATTGCTATGGGAAAACGTGGCACTGAAGTAGCACGAGAAGCTGCAAGTTTGGTAATTGCAGATGATGATTTCACCACGCTTGTTCGAGGTATCAAACAAGGCCGGGGAATTTATTCCAATCTCAGAAAAGCGATGGTCTACATCTTGGCTATTCACGTACCACTTCTTGGATTAGCCCTCACACCAGTCTTGAATAGTGCCTGGCCAATTTTGTTACTACCAATCCAAATTGCCTTCATTGAACTCATCATCGACCCGGCATGTTCTGTTGTTTTCGAATCTGAAGAGTTCGATCCAAATGCAATGTTGATCCCACCTCGCAGACGAGAAGAAAGAATTCTGAATCGAAGAACAGTGCTTACCGCTCTTTCACAAGGCACAAGCGTCCTTATCTCACTTCTGGTTCTTTACTTTTGGCTACTCTCCACTGCTCTTAATGATGAAAGTATTAAAAGTATCGTTTTCACATCACTTGTATTTTCCAATCTGATGTTGATTTTAATTAATCGTTCCTGGGTGCTGTCTATTTGGCAAACACTTCGTCAGCGAAGAAATCCAACTATCAAATGGATTTTTAGTATTGCACTTCTCCTGCTCGTAAGTTTCATTCAACTTCCACTGACGCGTGAGGTGTTCGGATTTGGAGTGATGACATTGAGCCAATGGATATTGAGCTTTGCTGTTGGAGTACTTCCACTTTTGTGGTTTGAAGCATATAAATTACTTCAGAAAAACTGGCGGTGACGGTGGGATTTGAACCCACGGAAGGCGATTAACCTTCACACGCTTTCGAGGCGCGCTCCTTCGGCCACTCGGACACGTCACCGTCGGGAAGACTACTCAGGGGAGTTTTCGATTTTTCTATGACCTCAAAGAATTAGGAAATATCCCGTTTCAGCGTGGTAAAAGTTGCAACAATCATGGTGACGAGCGCATAACCAAACAGCAAAAGACCGCCTTGCAGTGGTTCGAGGAACTTTGAACCGTCAAGCGATCTAGCGTCAAGCATTCCACTTGCAGCACCTGCCGGAAGCCATTTACCAATACTCGGCCAGAGAGAAATAAAAATCGCTTCGATTATCAACACCCAAACAAGTGCACCGACAACTGCAGCAATTTGATTCTGAATAAGTGCACCTAAAGCCAAGCCAAAGATTGCATAAAGCCCAAATGCAAAAATGACACCGATACTCAAATACAACAGGTCAGAAACTGGAACATTGAAATGTGGTTGGCGATTAACCAACAAGTACGCAAGCGGTAATCCGATTGCGAGATTTAAAAGCGCGAAGAGCACTCCCCACACAAACTGAGTTACTAACTTTGCAACAATTACTTTAAACCTATTGGCACTGGCCAGATAGGTCATGGTGAGAGTTCGATGCCGAATTTCACTTGTAAACCCAATAATGCCAAACACAAGTACGATGATGTAGGCGGCACCTACTGATGAATACACGAGTCGAACACTTGTCTCTGAAGTGAGTGGCGGAAGTGTCATACCTTGACCTGTATCAAACCCAGCAAGGAGTGCGTATAGTGCTACATACATCACTGTGATCGCAACGGAGCTTGCTAACAATATTGGTGTCATTCTGGTACTAGAAATTTTCACGAATTCTGATCGCAGTAGATTTCTCATGACGCACCACCAGTGAGCGAGAGAAATACTTGCTCCAAATCAATGCGAGCCTCACTCAATTCATGAATTTCAATATTGTGAACGAATGCAAAAGCTCCTATTTGCTTAGCAAGAACTCCTTCTACCTGAAGGAAATTGGAATTTATCTTGGTTACTTTGCATTTTTGGAACTGTGGATCTTCTTTTATAAGGGACAGTAGCCTCTCGATCTCAGGTGAGCCAATCGTGACCAATGTTGCGGTATTGCTAACAAGTGCTTCTAGCGGACATTGTTTCTTGAGTTGACCTTTACTAATGATGATTACATCATCCACAGTTTGTTGAACTTCTGAAAGAACATGGGATGAAAGTAAAACTGTGCCACCTTCTTCAGCGTGATGGCGTAAAAATCCTCGAAGCCATGCAATCCCTTCAGGATCAAGCCCATTTGCAGGCTCATCCAGAATCAAGATATCTGGGTTACCGAGCAATGCAGAGGCAAGGGAAAGACGTTGCTTCATCCCAAGTGAATAAGTCTCTACGCGCTTCTCTGCAAAATCAAACATCCCCACTTGCTTAAGTACACGTTCAACAGAGGATTTCTCATAGCCCGCGGCCACTGCCATCGTCCAGACATTATCAAAACCGCTTCGACCTGGATGAAACCCCGTAGTTTCAAGAGCCGTGCCAACAATTGAGAGGGGTGCGGGCAATTCACAATAAGGAACAGATGTAATCAGTGCTTCACCTGAAGTTTGGGTAATTAGACCTGTGAGACAACGAAGTGTTGTGGACTTACCGGCACCGTTTGGTCCCAAAAATCCAGTGACTCGACCTGGATAGACACTGAATGTCACATCGTCGACTGCGACAAAACTTCCAAAACGTTTCGTCAGATTTTTTACTTCGATTGTTGCTGACATAGTCGTACTCTAGTGATGAGGCATCTAGCTACTCTCGATAACTCTGAAAAAAGTTTTTAAGAAGCTTCCGCGCTGATTCTTCTTCAACTCCCGCTACAACTTCAATTCGGTGAGTAGTTCTGGCATCACGAATGACATCAAACACAGATCCCACTGCACCAGTTTTAGGTTCATCAGCACCAAAGACGAGACGTTTAATGCGAGCATTCACTAATGCCCCCGCACACATCACACAGGGTTCAATCGTGACATAGAGCGTGCAATCATCGAGCCGCCACGAACCAATGTGTTTCGCTGCGTCTTGTAATGCGAGTACTTCAGCGTGAGCGAGTGGGTCTCCCAATTCTTGGCGCTGGTTTCGGCCGCGACCAATTAAAAAGCCTTCGCTATCTACTACTACAGCACCAATTGGCACATCACCTTCACCATCACATTGTTTTGCAAGTTCGAGGGCAACTTTCATAAATTTCAGATCAATTTCAGAATATTTCATCTACCCTCCAAATGACTCAGTGGAAAAACTACTACGCTTTGCTCTATGCAAATTCATGTGGCTAATCATCCCCTCATCTCCCAGAAATTGACAGCACTGAGAGATATCAACACTGATTCTCCAACATTTAGAAAACTTGTTGATGATTTAGTGACCTTGCTCGCCTATGAGGCGACCCGTGGTATTCGCACATACGAAGTTGAAGTGATGACACCTGTGGCGCTTGCTAAAGGTGTTGCACTTTCTGATCCAAAACCATTAGTTGTGCCAATTCTTCGTGCAGGGCTTGGAATGCTTGAGGGTATGACTCGCTTGCTTCCCAACGCTGAAATTGGATTCTTAGGAATGGTTCGAAACGAAGAAACGCTTGAAGCCTCAACCTATGCCGATCGCTTACCTCAGGTTCTCACCGGTCGACAGGTCTATGTGCTCGACCCAATGCTTGCAACAGGTGGCTCTTTAGAAGCAGCAATTCAATTGCTTTTGAAACGAGGTGCCACCGATGTCACAGCACTTTGTATTTTGGCAGCACCTGAAGGACTTGATCGTTTGAAGAGTGCATTTTCCAATGGAGCGAGCGTGAATGTGGTGTGTGCTGGACTTGATGAAAAACTCAACGAAAAGGGTTACATCGTTCCGGGCCTTGGAGATGCAGGCGATCGGCTTTATGGGGCTGCAGAATAACTAGAGTGCTTTAAGCGCTGCCACAACTTTTGTCAGAGACTCTTTTGCATCACCGAAAAGCAGCGTAGTTTTTGGATCAAAAAGCAATTCATTTTCAATACCAGCAAAACCAGGGCGCATTGAACGCTTTAGAAACACAATCTGTTCTGCTTGATCAACATCAAGAATTGGCATTCCGTAAATTGGGGCTGACTTATCACTTCTCGCAGCTGGGTTTACAACGTCGTTTGCACCGACCACCAGCGCAACACTGGCACTTGGGAACTCTGGATTGATTTCATCCATTTCCTTGAGCTGCTCATATGGAACTTGAGCTTCTGCAAGAAGTACATTCATATGTCCTGGCATTCTGCCTGCCACTGGATGAATCGCGTATTCAACTTCAATTCCACGTGCAATGAGTAAATCTGCAAGTTCACGCAAGGTTGACTGTGCCTGCGCTACGGCAAGGCCATACCCTGGAACGAAAATCACTTTGTTGGCGTAACCCAACATGATGGCAACATCTTGTGCTCCACCAGATTTCACAGGTCGGTTTTCCTGCCCGCCTGCAGCACTATCTGATTTCTTCGCTGTGAATGCACCAAAGAGTGTGCCAGTAAGTGGGCGTCCCATAGCTTGCGCCATCAGCTTTGTCAGCAAGGTTCCAGATGCTCCAACCAAAGTACCTGCAACAATGAGTAACACATTGCTCAATACATAGCCAGAGGCAGCAACAGATAATCCAGTGAATGCATTAAGAAGTGAAATCACTATTGGCACATCGGCTCCGCCGACAGGCAACACGAAGAGCACACCAAGCAATAGAGAAAGCCCTAACAAAATGAAAAGTGTTGATTGAGTTGGTGTGATAATCAACAACACCGCACTTCCAAGTGCACCAAGTGCAACAAGAGGTGTAATCAGAATGCCAAGTGGAATGATGACTGGTCGTGAGGTCATCAGTTCTTGCAACTTCAAGAAGGTGACTATGGATCCAGTGAATGACACTGAACCAATAAGTACCGTGAATACTGTTGCAGCAAGAGCCAACGTCGTAGTTTCTTCACCAATAGCAAGAAATTCAATGACAGCAACAAGTGCTGCCGCACCTCCACCAACACCATTAAAAAGTGCCACCATTTGTGGCATCTGGGTCATTTGAACTTTCCTGGCAGCTGGATACCCGATGAGAACACCGATGGTGATAGCAGCAATGATGAGAGGTAAATTCTTGAGTTCCCCCGATGAAAAGAAAATAGCAACAGTTGCAATAAGTGCAGCGAGAGCTCCTATGAGATTGCCATTGCGCGCAGTCTTAGGAGCACTCAATCCTTTAAGAGCGAGAATAAAACCAACTGCAGTTGCAAGTTCAAGAAGTCGAGACCAAACCATCATTCGCCAGACTTCTTTGGTTTAAACATCTCAAGCATTCGATCAGTTACTACAAATCCACCAACAAGATTGATGGTTGCTAACACAATTGCGGCAAGCCCAAGCCCTAGTTCCAAGGTAGTTTCGGCATGTCCTGTCACCATAATGGCACCAATTAAAACAATGCCATGAATTGCATTTGCACCAGACATCAATGGGGTATGAAGAATTGCTGAAACTTTAGAGATAACTTCAATTCCAACAAAAATCGATAGAACGAAAATCGTAAGCAGTGTGACACCGTCAAGGGCCATGATTTCCATTACTGCACTTCCTTTCGGATTTCCCCATTGAATATGACAGCAGACCCATCAATAATTTCATCCTGAATATCAATGACGGACTCTCCCCCTTTAACACACAGTGTCAAAAGCGACAGCACATTTGCTGCAAAGAGTCTCGATGCGTGATAAGGCAATTGACTTGGTACATCTTTACCACCCCACTGTCGAACAAACCCTCCATCAACGGCAACGTCAACAATTTCACCTGGCAATGACCCTTCAACATTTCCACCCGTTTCAGCAGCAAGGTCAATCACAACTGAACCTGATTGCATCGCTTTCACCATGTCGGCTGTCATCAAAAGTGGTGCTTTGCGTCCTGGTACTGCTGCGGTAGTGATCACTACATCTGCTTTTGCAATGTATGGAGTGAGAAGTTCTCGCTGGCGCTTTGCGCGATCTTCTGTCATTTCTTTTGCGTAACCGCCAGTGCCTTCGAGTGCTTCGAGTTCAAGGGTAATAAAAGTCGCTCCCATTGATTTCACTTCATCAGCACTTGCAGGTCTGACATCGTAGGCACTCACTCTTGCGCCAAGTCGTTTTGCAGTTGCAATTGCTTGCAAACCTGCAACACCTGCACCCAGCACTACAACATTTGCAGGTTGAACAGTTCCCGCAGCAGTCATAAGCAGTGGAAAGAACTTTGGAAGTAACTCGGCACCGACAAGTGCAGCCCGGTAGCCAGCACAGAGTGCCTGGCTCGTAAGCGCATCCATTGACTGAGCGCGTGAAATACGAGGAACGAGTTCAAATGAAAGCGCTGTTGCTTTTGCATTTGCGAGCGCTTTGATGTTGTCCTGATCAGTTGTTGGAGAAAGAAATGAAATCGTGAGCGCTGATGGTTTCAAAAGAGATGCGTATGCAGCATCAAGTGGCCGAACACTTACCACAACATCAGCTTGCTTGAACGCTGATTGGACGTCGGTTACAACCTCTGCACCAGCAGATTTGTAGAGGGTATCTGGAAAACCTGCCGATTCACCAGCACCAGATTGGATCTCAACGTCTAAACCAAGATTGGTGAACTTCGAAACTAGTTCTGGGACAACCGCAACTCTTTTTTCTCCTACACGTGTTTCAGTAGGAACAAGAAGTCGCATATAAACTCTTATTCTGAATAGTTTTTGAGAAGTCGAGCTAAGTGCTTATCGAAAATTTCACGCATTTCACGTCCACCTGCTGATGGAACAATCTGCACAGGAGTTCCACCTGATTCAGCCTGTTGAACAGCAATACGTTCAGGGATTGCAGGTGTAAGAATTGTTTGGCGTCCGTGAATTCGTGCAATTTCGCGTTGACGATATTCGTGCTCTTCAACAACACTTCGAACACGATTAATAATGATTCCTGCAAAATCTAATTCAGGGTTATGTTCCCGACGAACTTCTTTGATAGTTTCAACGGCACGATCAACACCTTGACCACCAAAGAAGGATGGGGTTGTGACAACAAGTGCAACATCCGATGATGAGAGTGCTTCGCGAACAAGTGTTCCGT
>JBMSMQ010000024.1:0-18298 GCA_049421205.1 Candidatus Nanopelagicales bacterium | reverse complement strand
CTTACCCGTGGACAATTGATTGATCGTGTGTGGGGAAATAACTATGTGGGAGATACCAAAACCCTCGATGTTCACATAAAACGCTTGCGTGCAAAGATTGAAGAAGATCCTGCTGAACCTGTCCATCTTCTTACCATTCGCGGACTTGGTTACAAATTTGAAAGCTAGTGATCTGACCCGTGATCTTCAGGCTTCGCTGTTGGGGTGACAAGAGGTGCTGGTAATGAAACATCAGAATACATCCCAGTATTTGTCACAACCAAGGCTCTTGTTTCGATAATTCCAGCATTAGCAAAGACGAGACCAACATTGATATAGGAACCAATCGATAACTCTGGTTGACCAAGCGCTTTCAACGTTGAGGCGTGTCCAAGACGAAGTGTCGCACGAGCTAGAACATCAAGATTTGAAACAGTGATGTCATTGTTTGTGAATTGGAGTTCGGTATCACCAATAATTGCACCGATTAATTGATCAGTATCAAGTGTGTTGTTGATGACAGAGAGTGATAATCCACTGAACGATGTATCAAGATTGGTCACAACTGTTATATCTTGGATGAGTAAGTCTCCAACTTTCGTATCTTTACCATTTCCAAATGGACTCATCGTTGCTGTAGGTGGAAGTGCATTTCCATACCCGCAAGCAGTGAGCAAAATTCCACTGAGAAGAAAAATAGTAAGTCTTCGCATAGGGCTAAGGGTAATGGAACTCCTCAATGATGAGATGTGGTGAGGGTCTCAGATCTGCCCAAAAATCGCGTGAAATGAGGTCCTTTTTGATAGTTTTCTGTTCTCAGGTTACCCTTTGCCACTCGGAGGCAAAGAATGCAATTCAAAATTGGTGAGATTAAGGTCTATCCCCATCACGGCGCGGCAATCATCGAAAGCATCAGCTCGCGAATAATCAAAGGGGAAGAGTACGAATGCATCAACTTTCGGGTGATTTCAAGTGGCCTTTTAATCGAACTTCCGCGCAGAAATGCGGAGTATGTTGGAGTCAGAGACATAGTCAGTCCACAGGAACTGAAGAAAGTTTTCAGCCTTCTAAAGCAACCATATATTGAAGAACCAACAAACTGGTCGCGCCGGTTCAAGGCTAACGTCGAAAAATTGGATTCAGGCGATGTTTTTAAGATTGCAGAAGTAGTCCGAGATCTTTATCGTCGCCAAAAGGAAAAAGGTCCACTTTCCAATGGTGAGCGACGTATGTTGAATAAAGCGATGAAGCAACTCAGTGACGAAGTTGCATTAGCTGAGCAGAGTGACTCTGAAGCTGCAGAAGTTCGTATCCTTGAAATTCTTGCCGCATAGTTTCTAAATGTCATCTGTTCACGTCATTATTGAAGTGAATTCACCTCTTGCATTTCTACCTTTGGGCGAAACCTCAGTGTGTGCTACTGCAGTAAAACGAGCACAAGAGTCAAAATCTGCCCCAAGCATTTCTATTTTTGTTGCCCCGGAAATACGAGATCAATGGAATCGGTTAGATGCTAAATTGAAACCATTAGTAGATGTTGAGTCTGCGAGTACTCTCTTTGATGCAGTATCCAAATTGTCAACAACGTATGTATTGATTCACGAATCGCTTCGTCCTTTGACACTACCGAAAACCTTCGACGAAGTTGTCAATGCTTTGCAGTCAGGGGCTGAAGCCGCACGCCCTGCACACGCGGTTGTTGACACATTAAAAACAGTCACAGATGACTTTGTCGTCTCTTCAACTATTAATCGTGACCTGATGCAGTCGCTCACTTCACCAGAAGGATATGTGAGAGAGCGCATCATAGGAACGGATGATGTGTGGCACTTTCAAGTTCAGAATCCTGAAAAGAGACACTTCGTTCGAGGCGATCAAGAGTCAATCAAGATTCGACAGAAGGAAGATGTCGTTCTGGTTGAATCATTTTTGGCGTGGCAAACGATTACAAAGAATTAATTCTCATCCTCTGGCTTTTTTAGTTCTTTTGCCTCTTCAATGAATTTCTTAGGTTGCTTCCTTATGGCCTTTGGTAATCCAGTGAAGAGATACATCGGATCTGAGAGTATACGTTTCACAACTCGCCACGGCTTTGTCGCTACTCGATGTTCAAGATCTCTAATATAGGACTTACGTAGTTCATTGGTTGATTGACGAATGACTGTGCCACACGCTGTGCACTTTGCGTGGGACAGAATTCTTCCAGCATAGTGAACCTCATGTTCAACTTCTCGATTACAGATTGAACACTGTAAGACTACGAATTGTTTTGGTGAATCGCTCATATTTACCTCAACCTATAGTGATGGGTTGCCAGGATGTGTTCTGCCATGATCAAATCCTGAGGATATGTCACTTTGATGTTTTGGGCACTTCCCAGCACACATTTCACTTGGACATCGGGACGAAACTTTTCAACACACATCGCAGTATCACTTCCTTCAAATCCTTGGACCACAGATTTTCGATATGCATCAAGAAGTGCTGATGCACGAAATACTTGTGGAGTTTGAACCCGAATAAGTGTTCCTTCGAAGTCTTGACCAGTCAGGGTCGAAGTTTCTAGATAGGGAAGTGCTCCTCCAAATTCTTCAGCAGCTCTGACAACATCTTTGATGAGTGTTGGGCTTGCAAGTGGACGAGCACCATCATGAATTAAGACGAGTTCACAATCTCCTGATTCAATAGAAGGTGCCAGATATTCAAGTACCCGAATTTCAGAGCCATGGCGAGATGAACCACCATCAATAATGTCTACCGGGACTTCAACATGGCGCTGCAGAATGTCACGAACAACTTCTCGTTCCTGTGGCTGAACTGCAATCACATAGCGGTCGAATAATTCAGTTGCGGCGAGCCATTGAAAACTCCACGTGGCAAGTTCGCGGCCGGCAAGTGGTAGCCAGACCTTGTTGCTACCAGCGCCGAGTCGTGTGCCACTACCAGCCGCCAACACCACAGCAGTTCTGCCAGTGTGGTGGCGGTTTAGTTTCATTAGAGGCCTAGCGCTTCCATCTCTTTACGTAATGTAAAGATAGTTTGAGATTCGTCGAGTTCAACATCATCATAGGTAACAAGGTGATCAATTGGCAAATCTCGTTTAGCGACTGCTCCCTGCAAGATGCCAATTGGTACGAGATTATCTCGCTTTGCATCATCTTTCCGATCAGCAAAAGCGCGAGCAGAATAACCACCAATGCCATCAAATTTCTCGCCTGATTTGATTGCCTTCTTGGTGCAGGCAACTACCTCAGAGTTTCTCGTTTCACATGCAAACGAAGCTTTATTTTCTACGAGCATCTCTGCAATCGTGATTGGTGCTTCAACACTTGCAAGGTGATACGGACGATAGAGAGAGAAATAAGGTCCTGGGCCCATTCCTAGATAGGACATTTCGTGTGCAATATAGGGCTTCGTAGATTTCACAATCACGAAAACCCCTGGTGCAACGTCGCCAGTGCAGTAGTCGATGACGCCTTCTTCTTCAAGTACACCACCAAACTCCTTTGGTGAAAAGACGTTTTGCAAAGTTTTCACACTTGCAACGGGCCCAATCATTCCGCGTTTTGAAAGTGGCATACCTGTTGCATTTGCAAGTGCTGACATTTCAATCATAGTTTTTGATCCATCGGTGAAAGAGCAGAGCATTTTTGGATTCATTTGTTTTTCATTTGCGCGTTCAAGCACTGTGTCGGGATTGGAGTGTGGCTCGAAGGGATTATTTTTCCCTTTACCAGCCATCACAATTTCAAATGACAAATCACGTGCAAATTCGACGAGGTAGAGAGCCTCAACAGGTTCATCTCCATGGCATACGGAGTAGAGCACTCCTTGTTCCTTGGCAATCTTTGTGAGTAGTGGACCGATGGTGACATCCATTTCCACATTAAGTACCGCTACATGTTTCTTATTCAACAGTGATGCATACGTGACTCGGGCACCAACTTCTGGAACACCAGTTGCCTCCACAACAACATCAAGATGTAAGTCTGCAAGTAGATACGCATCTGTGGTACCTGCAGGTTTCGAGGCAGTGATGGCCGCATTCAATTCATTGACGTCATTAGAAATGAGTGGCTTTTCAAGCCCTAAATCACTAAAGGCTTGTTCAATTCGTCCAGGATCAACATCGGCAACGACTGAGATATCAATTCCGCCCATATCGTGGGCGTGATTTGCAAATCCACGTCCCATTTGGCCAGCACCCACCAAACCGATGCGTGCATTTCTCTCTCGTTCTTTAGCAAGTGCTTCTAACCGATGTCGATATTCCATTTCAGTTCCTTGTGATTGTGACGATTTGTCCGACTGTTAGAACAGGTAATTCTCCTGTTTGGACATTGACGTCGCCTGGTAGTTCCGCTTCCTGTAAACCATTTGCTTTGAGATTTAGATGCCCGAGGTTCATAAGGTTCTCATTAGCTACATCTCCTACCGCGAGCACTTCAAGTTTTATGTCTCCAATCGTGACGACATCACCTACTTGAAGTGAATCAGATTGACTATCAACTTCATGCAAGATACAAAAATCGTGAAGTTCTTCCGGAGCATTCGCGCCGAAGAATACAAGGTATCCAGCGGCGCGAAAACTCTCGACAAGTTCACCAATCTGAGTGACGGTTGTGGAGTAAACAGTTGTCATATTAGGCCAGCGAAATATTGTCTGGCTTTACTCCGGATACGAATAGTTCTGCAGTAATGAATTGTGCAAGTGGTCCTGCAGGACTTGTAGCATGAATATCAACTGTTGGTACTTTCTTCATTGGATACACACCAACACGTGCCGTTCCACCACAATCAATTACTGCAACAGCGATTTTTTCAAATGGTGCACTACTTTTAAAACCATCAAATGTTTCACCACCAGAGAGTTCAGCAATTCTTTCTGCTACTGGATGGATGCCACCACCTGTGACGCAATACACGAGTTTTCGATCTTCAGTTGGAGTAATGGTCAAAGGTCCACCCCAACCACCTTTACCAGCTTCAATTTTTACTGCCTTGTAGTCAGCCATCGTTACTACCTTTCATTATTAGTTAAAGAAGTGGGGCTGAACCATAATGATTCAGCCCCACATTCGCATTTAGTTGCTTGAATACAGACCAAAGCTCGCGAAGTAAGCGATAACCACTGAAAGTGGACCGGTTATAAGACGCGAGAAGAGAACTGCAGGAACACCAACTTCAACTGTTTCTGGTTCAGCTTCGCCGAGTGCCAGACCAACAGGGATGAAGTCGCAACCAACCTGTGGGTTGATTGCAAAGAGTGCTGGCAACGCTAATTGAGGAGGAATGTTTCCTCGACCAATTTCGGTACCTACTAATGTTCCAACGATCTGTGCAATAACAGCACCGGGCCCTAGCAATGGGCTAAGGATCGGAATCGCACACACGATTGAAACAATCAGCAAACCAATGAAGTTGCTTGCTGTACTTGAAATACCTTCAGCGATGACGGTACCCACACCAGTAGCCAAGATAAGGCCGATGATGAAGGAGATGAACGCCATGAATGGAATAACGTTGCGAATCGTGGTGTCCACGGAGTCGCGACCTGCTTGATAGAGAGTACCGACAACACCGCCGACACTTCGACCAATAGTGACGAGTAACTTATTGATTCCGTCCATTGTTATGCATTCTCCTTTCGTGCCAACATGATTCTGGTGATTGTTTCAGTCACGATGCCACGAATGAAGATGACGACCAAACCTACGAGTAGGTAACGGACAGCCAAATCACCGAGCCCAAAGCCAAGAGTTGTGATGCCTGCAGCAATACCTGCATAAACAAACAACTCGCCTGGGTTGGCATGGGGGAAGATGCCGAGAATCGGATGCACGAACGAAACAGCCGAGTCATAAAACGCTGGCTTAAATCGTTCTGGCAAGAAACGTCCCATGGTGTATGCCATTGGGTTTGTCAAGAAAAAGACTGCAAGGAATGGCAACACCATATATCGAACTGGGTACCATTGAATTCCTGGCTGTGCAGCTGCACGACCAAGTCCTTCAATCTTTTCTGGACCGATAAGTCGAATGAGTGCATTAACCGCAGTTAGCAAAACAACTAACGTTGGCAAAATGCCGCCCATAAGACTGAGAAGAACCTGTCCACCTTGGTTGAAGACTCCGATGAAGACTTCAGCCCAATGTGCAAGGGTTTCTGTCATATGACCCCTCCATGTGCTCTAACAGTTACTACTTGTAACCGGCGAAGATGTGAGAACGAGGTATCTCTCACACCTTTCTTTCACTTACTCAGGCTTGGATGCTTTCGCATCCGAAGACAACAAAGTCGAGGCTGCCATCCGGGCAGCATCTCGAACCTTTGCAGGTAGGTCAGGGATGGGATCATCCCCTGCTAACAGAGTGAGTGAAAGTCCATTGAGTTTCGGATATGGCAGTGGGCGCGCAAACGTAGTGAACCCTGTCATTACGCGCGCATCAACCACGCTATCTCCTTGTTGTGCAAGTGCAACAAATGCACGACCACCGCGGTAACGTCGACCACCGATGCCGACAGCTGTGCGTCCTTGTTGACGAAGTGGTTTCAACGCATCATTGAAACCCATTGCTTGTCGGTGTGTAAGTATGAGTTGGAAAATCCAACCAATTCCGATACCAACAAAAATAATCCAAATTTCAACACCAAATAAGGTTGCAGCAATTCTCATGATGCCTTCAATCCTTGTTCGCTATCGAGGTAGCGAACGATTGCCATTGCACATGACGAAGAAATGATGAGTTCGGAAATTAGGCCAGCTCGTATTGCACCGATTACTCCGAGTGCTTTATTCGCACCAGATGCAACACCTATAACGAAAGGTATTCGACGAATTTGATCAAGGGACAAACCGATGATTCGATTTGACCACCCATGATTGATACTCTTGCCGTTCACGTCAAAAAGTTGGGCCGCAACATCACCTGCCATTTGGCTGGTGAGTTGGTTGAAGGTTTCATTGGATAAACCAGCTTCGGTCAAAAGATCCATCGTTGATGAACCGTGGCGAGAGCCAATTCCAACAAGCGCCATATCGGCATTTGCTGCCTCATCAAGAACTTTAGAAACCGATGGTTCGGAAATAAATGCATCTCGAGATTCAGGACTGCTAACGACCACTGGTGCAAGCACTGTCGAATAGGTTGCACCTAATTTCTCAGCCATATGTCGTATCAAGTCATCTCCGTTAATGCCGGTCGACAATGCTGTCATCCCACCTACGAGTGGCACCAATTTGATACCAGGTGTGATGTCAGGCTCCAATCCATTGACCACAGCCTGAAGTGTGCTACCCCAACTCACCGCAATGGTGGAATTTGGACGTAACCGCTCAGTAACTGCCTCACCTGCGAGGGAACCAACAGTGGCAAGTTCATTTAGCGTGTTGAGAGATCTCGCAACCCGTACATTCTTGATGGGTAATAACTCACGAATTCGAGACTCAAGTCCAGGATCTCTGAGAGCGTGCTCAACAATGCGGATTTGGACTATGCCTTGAGCTCGGGCATCGGTGAGCATTCTGGAGACATTTGAGCGCGAGACACCAATTTGAGCGGCAACTTCGTCTTGAGAGAGCTCTTGTTCATAGTAAAGGCGAGCGGCCTTTACGAGCAATGCTCTATCGCGAGGTAGTGCCATCGTCACATCCGTTCAATTGTCGTAACAACTGCCCAAAGTGTGCAGATGAGATGTGTGGAATTCAAGAACCCAGAGGCACTATTTCGACGTTTCTTGATTACAGTTTGATAACGGGAGGTTATCGAAGTTTTCGGATGAAGGTTTCTGCAAGAAGTGCCACATCAGCAGGGTCAGAAACGCGATGATCAGCGGTGATACTAAATCTGAAATTCGGTTCAAGAGCGCAAAGCGTCAATGCAGTGGACTGCGGTGCAACTAATAGTGAATTCATAGCACTCACATTGTGTCGAGAAAGATCAGCAAATCCCGAAGTGGAAGAGCGCAGGTGTTCCAGTGCGATTTTCGACTGCTTGGCATTCTCAAGAATCACCTTCAAGTCCTGAACATTCGTCACACTTGAAATATTGACGGCTGGAGTAACAACTCCTTTGTCACTCGTCACACTAATTGCAACTACTACTTCACTAAAAGTGTGACTTTCTGATTCTTGCCAATTAACGTGAAGTTCAGGATGATCCTGAAGTGCTTGAGCCCAGGCGCTTACCACTACGACAAGTCGATTGATTTCATCAGTCGCGAGTGCAACAGGTGAAGTCTCAAAGGTCATACTAAAAGCTGGAATTGTTGTGGAGGATTTCAGTGCTCTCGAAATTGCAAGACGAGTTTTCAGTCGAGATGCCAAATCACGTTGTACGAGTGATGTTTCATTTCTTGCAAGCACATCTTCGTGGGTGATGACACCACTGGGTCTAGTCGGTGTGACGACCTGTAAATCAACACCGTGTTCTCGTGCTGTTGCCCGCGCTTTTGGAGTCGCCAGACCACCTTTTGTTGGAGTGACATAATCTGCTGACAGTGGAGTTTCAATGTGCACTTCAGTGGCGGTCTCAGTTTCGGGTTCTTGTACGTCAGTAGGTGCATCAAAAATGCCTGCAAGCAAATCATCTTCTTCGGATTCAACCATAATGAGTGGAAGTCCTACTTCAATTACATCACCTGGGTTACCAATGAGCGAAACAACTGTTCCGCTTGCTGTAGCTTCAACTTCCATATCAACTTTGTCCGTAGCAACTTCACACACCACATCACCTGCGGTAATGACATCTCCAACTTTGACGTGCCACACGAGTAACTCACCTTCAGTCATCGTCATTGACATTTTGGGCATCACGATTGCGACTTGTGGCATTAGGGCTCCTGAAGTAGATCTTTCACTGCAGTCACGATATCTGGAACCTGTGGTACGACCGCTTGTTCAAGTTGTGGGGCATAGGGGATAGGAACATCCCAACCAGCAAGACGTTTTATTGGCGCTTCTAAGCTGTAGAGGCTTTCACTCTCTGCAAGTCGCGCTGAAACTTCTGCCATAAACCCGACGTGTTTTGGTGCTTCTTGTACGAGCAAGACGCGTCCTGTAGATCTCACTGCATCTTCAATTGGTTTCATATCTAGTGGTGAAAGGGTTCGAACATCAATAACAGAAATATCAATACCTTCTACTTTCAAAATATCGGCAGCCTCAAGTGAACGAGACACCATAACTCCTGTTGCCACAACCACCGCCTTGGAACCTGTGCGAAGTACTTGACTTACGCCAATCGGAGTGCGAGTTGCAGACTCCGTGACTGGGCCCGAAGTTTTATAAAGCAATTTGTGTTCGAGAACTATAACTGGATTTGGATCATCGATAGCAGAAAGTAGAAGGCCTTTTGCATCTTGTGCAGTTGCGGGCATCACAACTTTCAATCCTGGAACATGAGCAAACCACACTTCAAGACTTTGCGAATGCTGAGCTGCTGCACCAGTTCCTGAACCAAGTGGTGCACGCAACACCATAGGAACACTGAGTTCTCCACCTAGCATAAAATGAATTTTCGCAGCCTGGTTCACAATCTGATCCATTGCTTGCGCTGTGAAGTCAGAGAACTGAATTTCGACAATTGGTTTCATTCCCACAAGTGCGGCACCTACTGCTGCACCAACGATTCCCATTTCAGAGATTGGTGTATCGCGAATTCGCTCTGCACCAAATCGATGATACAAATCACCGGAGACTCCAAATGCGCCACCATAAACACCAATGTCTTCTCCGAGCATAAAAACTGATTCGTCTTCTTGCATTGCTTGAGCAATTGCTTCGCGGATTGCCTCTGAATAGGTGATGATGCGATCGGTCATGACTGTACCTGTCGAAATACCGAAGACAGTAATTCTTTGGGATCAGAATCTGGTGCAGATGTTGCATCTGAAATTGCAGTTCTGATTTTCTCACGCATAGAAGCAGCTATTGCAGTTACCTCATCTCGGGTCAAAATTCCTTTGTCAATCACACGCTCTTCAAATGCTTCGATTGGATCTCTCTCTTTCCAATCTTCTATTTCTTCTCGCGTGCGATAAAGATTTTTATCACTCTTCGAGTGGCCCTTCCAGCGATACGTAATGTTTTCTATCAACGTAGGACCTTCACCTCGGCGTGCACGTTCAACCGCTTCGCGTGCTACTTTAAAGACTTCGTCAACATCATTACCTTCTACTGTGTAACCTGGAATTGCATAGGCTGAGGCACGATCTGAGATACGAGCAACTTTCATACTCTTCTCAGTGGAAAATGACATTCCATACTTATTGTTTTCACACACAAACACAACTGGTAAGTCCCAAATTGACGCAAGATTTAATGCTTCGTGAAATGCACCTTCATTTGTTGCACCATCACCAAAGAAACACATCACAACTCGGTCAGTTCCTTGCATTTTTTGTGCGAGTGCAGCGCCTGCGGCGATTGGAATACCACCTGCAACGATGCCGTTAGCGCCTAAGTTTCCAGTTTTCGCATCGGCAATATGCATACTGCCACCTCGACCACGGCAGTATCCAGTTTGTTTCGCCAAAAGTTCAGCCATCATCCGTGTGAGATCTGCGCCTTTTGCAATGCAATGGCCATGTCCTCGATGGGTGCTCGTGATGTAATCAGTTGTACGCAATGCAGCGCACGCTCCGACCGCACTTGCTTCTTGACCGATGGATAAATGCATAGTGCCGTGCATCAGACCTCGGGCGAAAAGGGAATCAACAGCTTCTTCAAACAACCTCACTGCCCACATCGCACCCAGTGCTGTGCTTGCAGACTCTTTCGAGTCACTTAAGAGTGAATCTGGTGGCGCAATTAGCGGTTCAATTTCATTCGACATACTGCTCCTGCACATTTGTGAAGTTATTGCAACATATGTGCAATAGTGTGCCATACTTCACTATTCTTTGTCCATCATTTCGAGTAAGGATTCTACGTGGTGCAATTTGAAGCAGTTGTGATGTCTCCAGTCGGATTACACGCACGGCCCGCAGCACTCTTTGTAAAGAAGGTAGCAGCTTCCGGGTTGAAAGTGAGCGTAGAACCAATCGTTGAGGGTGTTGCAACGGCAAGTGCTGATGGTAAAAGTATTCTGAGTGTGTTGTCGCTTGGAATCAAAAGTGGCACAACAATTCGAGTCACAATCGAAGGTGACAATGCAGATGCACTTGCTCAAGATCTTCAAGAATTGTTGGCAGACCCGAACCTCTAAACAGATTACCCTTGCCGTATGCGCGTGGGAATAGGTACAGACATACATCAGTTTGATGAAAGTAAACCCCTATGGCTTGGTTGCCTTGAGTGGCCAAATCAGACTGGGTTAAGTGGTCATTCTGATGCGGATGTCATGGTCCATGCGATTTGTGATGCATTATTAAGTGCAGCACATCTGGGAGACCTAGGAAGCAACTTTGGTGTTGATAAACCAGAATATAAAAATGCATCTGGTGAAGTGTTCCTGATGGAAACTTTTGAACTTATTAGCGATGCTGGATTCAGAGTAGAAAATGTCGCTGTCCAACTTATCGGAAATCAGCCAAAGATAAATGATCGTCGTGCTGAGATGGAATCAGTCATCAGTAATCATCTTGGAGGTGCAGTGATTAATGTCTCCGCCACCACTGCAGATACTTTAGGTTTCACCGGAAGGGGAGAGGGGCTCGCCGCTATCGCAACATGCTTGCTCATGACACGCTAATGACACTCTCTCTTTACGATAGTTTTTCTCGCACATCAAAACACATGAAGCCACTTACCGGCAATACATTTCGTATGTATTTATGTGGAGCAACAGTTCAAGGTCAACCTCATGTCGGTCACATGAGATCAACATTAGTGTTTGATGTACTTCGAAACTGGCTTGAGTATTTGGGATATTCCGTCACACTCATTCGTAATGTCACAGATATTGATGACAAGATTCTGCATACCGCAGTTCATGAGGAGCGCCCTTGGTGGGCAGTCGCTTCCCATTATGAACGTGAATTTCAGTGGGCGTATGCAGAACTTGGCTGCAAAGCTCCTACGGCAGAACCGCGAGCGACCGGACACATCACACAAATTATTCAACTCGCCGAACGACTTATTGCACGCGGACATGCCTACGAATCAGAAGGTGATGTCTATTTCGATGTCCGTTCATTTTCAGAGTACGGGGCACTCACGCGACAAAATCCTGATGATATGGAATCAAGTGCAGATAGTGCGCACGAATCAAAAAAGCGCGATAGCAGAGACTTTGCGCTCTGGAAAAAAGCAAAACCGAACGAACCTTCGTGGCCATCACCATGGGGAGAGGGTCGACCAGGTTGGCACATCGAATGTTCTGCAATGGCACACACATTTCTTGGTGAAACATTCGATATTCACGGTGGCGGACTCGATTTAATGTTCCCACATCACGAAAATGAAATTGCACAATCAAAAGCCGCAGGCTATGAATTTGCGTCAACCTGGCTTCACAATTCCTGGGTAACGCAATCCGGTGAGAAGATGAGTAAGTCACTTGGAAATTCACTCGTTGTTCAAGAAGTTTTGGAACGCATTAAGCCGATTGAACTTCGCTGGTATCTACTCAGTGCCCATTATCGAAGTAATCTTGAGTTTTCTGATGAGTCGATGTTTGATGCGGCAGCTGCATTTCGTCGAATCACTGGCTTTATTACCCGTGCAGTCTCCATAGTCGGAACAGTTGATATTGAGAACGTGAAGATTGATGCAGCTTTTGCAGCAGCGATGAATAACGACCTTTCACTGCCAGAGGCATTTGCGGTGCTCCATGAACAAGTAAGTGAAGGAAATCTTGCTCTTTCGAATGATGACACCGAAACTGTAATGAAGAAACTACGTCAAGTTCGTAAAATGCTGCAGATCCTTGGAGTTGATCCAATACTTTGGGCATCAAGATCAGAAGATTTAAAAGACTACAAAGATGTGATCGAACATCTCGTTCAGCAGAAAATAACAGAGCGTGCTCAGGCTCGAGAACATAAAGACTGGCAGGCAGCTGATCGGATACGCGATGAACTTCGAAATGCTGGCATCGAACTTGATGACACTGCAGATGGCACGAGATGGAATATTTCTAAGGACTCAAATGGCAGGTAATTCATCACGACGCGGTGCAGTTCGAAAAAAGGGCAAAGGTCCAACAGTGGGATCTGGAGGAAAAGGTCGTCGGCGACTTGAAGGAAAAGGTCCAACGCCAAAAGCTCGCGATCGAAAACAAAAGGTACTTACAAAAAGTGCACAACCAAAGCCTCAAAAACGTTCAGTGAAATCACAAAAAGCAGCAAGCGATGTTGTGGTTGGTAGAAATCCAGTCGTTGAAGCTCTGAAGGCTCAAGTACCAAGCACTGGGTTACTTATCGCGCTTGGAAGTGAGCGTGACGAACGAATCACTGAGGCGATCCGGCTTGCAAAGAATCAAGGTATTGAAATTTCAGAAGTGTCGAAGAATCAAATAGATCGAATTGCTGACACGGCACTACACCAAGGAATTGCCCTGATCGCCAAACCTTATGTTTATTCACCACTGGATACATTACTTGGAAGTTCAAAAACACTCATCGCACTTGATGGAATTACTGATCCAAGAAATCTAGGTGCAATTATTCGTTCAGCTGCAGCGTTTAATGCAGGTGGACTTCTCATTGGAGAGCGACGAAGTGCCCCAGTTACTGCAGTTGTGTGGCGAACTTCTGCTGGTGCGGCTGCTCGATTGCCGGTTGCCCGCGTGACAAACCTGACGACGACGTTGCGAGATGCCCAAGCTGCTGGCTATTTCGTCGTGGGTCTCAGTGCTGATGCAACTCGTGACATTGTTGATGTTGCCAATCACTTTTCTGATGTGCCCGTTGTGCTTGTGATTGGTAGCGAAGGAAAAGGAATTTCAAGGCTTGTTACGCAAACCTGTGATGAAATGGCAAGTATTACAATTACCAGTGATACTGAATCGCTGAATGCTTCTGTTGCTGCTGCTATTGGCCTCTTTGCCATTAATTCGGTTTTGACGACTGAGTGATTTCTGTTGTGTCATCGATACTGATGATTGCTGCTTCATCGGGTTTATTCGATAAAACATTGATGATGTAGTCATCGACGACTTCATTGAGAGGAATTGAGTGACCAATTCGTTCTGACATAAACCAGCGATGTTCAAGTACCTCATGGAAAATTTCAGCAGGTTCAAGCTTCTTTCGAAACTCTTTTGGTATTTGATCGATGACAGGTTCGTAGATCTCAAGCATCCAGCGATGTGCGACTTCCTCTTCACTCAATGAACTTGCCGAAGTCGCTTTAAAACTATCAAGATCATTCAGCAAGCGTCGCGCTTGATTCTCCTCAACATCCAAGCCAGTGAGTCGAAGTAGTCGTCTTGCGTGGTGCCCGACATCAACTACTTTCGCTTGTACTCGCACAAGTTGCCGATCTGCGTCAATACTTTGCATTGATATTCCAGAAACATCAAAACCAATGTCGTTGAGACTTCGAATGTGATTATCAAGTTCATTTCTATTTCCGTATTCGAGTATAACTGGTTTATTGAGAAGATCCCAGAGCTTTTGATATCGCAAGCCCAGGCTTGCACCAAGTTGAATTGGGTCAACACTTTCTGGAAGTTTCCCACCATATTCAAGGTCAAGTAATTCGCCTGTGACATTTAAAATAGCAGTATCGATGTCATATTGACGTTGGCCATCCGAAAGATGATGATGTAATTCACCAGTTTCTGCATCAACCAAATAGGCAGCAAACGCACCGGCATCTCGGCGAAATAGAGTATTTGATAGTGAGCAGTCGTTCCACGAAAAACCTACGGAATGTAATCGAACAAACAACGCGGTCATTGCGTCAAGTAAGCGACTTGCTGTATCGGGCCTCGGAGTCGATGAAAAAACTGCACGATACGGTAGCGAGAAATCCAGATGGCGCGTAATAAGAATCGCAGGTAACGGTTCATCGTGCTTATCTTTTCTTCCGGAAACTACAGCGACTGCTTCTACGGCAGGAATTGAGCGCTTTTGAAGTTCCAGCAATAAGTCATATTCTCTTTTTGCAAATGATTCTTCAATTTCTTTCAACGCATGCACAACGCCATGTATTTTGATAAACCGAACGATGTGACGCGAAATACCACGCGGGAGTGCAACAATTAAATCTTCTGGCCACTCTTCAAGTGGAGTTTCCCAAGGAAAAAATAAGAGGTCGGGATCTGCGATGGCCGCAGTTACGGCTAACGACATCCCGACCTCTCGAGTTTTTACTTACCTAGGCGCAGCGTTGTATTCGCATCAAACACGTGAATGTGTTGATCTTTGATGTTGACATGAATGGTATCGCCAACGTTGGGAGGACGTCTTCCATCAGTTCGAATAACAACGTCTTGATCTCCATGTGAAGTCTTTACTTTGCCATGTACGTAGGCATCGACACCAAGTACTTCAACGAATTCCACAAGGACTGGAAGACCTTCTGCCAAGAACATGTCTTCTGGCCTAAATCCAACAGTAACTTCACTCAGCCCTTTGCTTTTTGCATCTGCAAGTACATCGGCAGGAGTTGATAGAACTGCGCCACCGATGGATATTCCATTCTCTGTGACATTACCCCAAACCAAGTTCATCGCAGGGGAACCGATAAAGCCTGCGACGAAAACGTTTGCGGGATGATCATAAAGATTTTGAGGTGTGTCAACTTGTTGAAGTACACCATCTTTTAACACTGCAACACGATCCCCCATTGTCATAGCTTCAACCTGATCGTGTGTTACATACACAGTTGTCACACCGAGTCGACGTTGAAGAGATGCAATTTGGGTACGAGTCTGTACACGAAGTTTCGCATCAAGGTTAGAAAGTGGCTCATCCATCAAGAAGACCTGTGGTTCACGAACAATTGCGCGACCCATCGCAACACGTTGACGTTGTCCACCAGAGAGTGCCTTCGGCTTGCGATCAAGATATTCCATAAGATCGAGAAGTTTCGCTGCTTCTTCGACTCGACGTCGGATTTCGTCTTTTGGAGTTCCAGCGATTTTGAGTGCAAATCCCATATTTTCAGCAACGCTCATATGAGGATAGAGCGCATAGTTTTGAAACACCATTGCAATGTCTCGATCTTTTGGAGCGAGGTTTGTAACTTCGCGATCTCCGATGAAGACTGATCCGCCATCAATTGGCTCAAGTCCTGCGAGCATTCGTAGAGAGGTTGACTTACCGCAGCCTGATGGGCCGACGAGAACAAGAAATTCGCCATCTTGAATTTCGATATTGAGTTTGTCCACTGCGGGACGAGGCGTTCCGGGGTAAATCCGAGACGCGTCTTGAAAGACCACTTTGGCCATTGTTGTTCCTTCCACTGGCAGGTACGTGCCAGACGATCCGTTGTAGAGGGGATATGAAGTTGTGGGCGCATCCTATGGGTAACTCATCCTTCGGACTAGTCCCTTTGTGAAAAACTCAGGTTCTGCCAGTGAGCCAAGGCAGAATCCCCCCGTGTCCAAGGATGTCGATCGAGTCAAGGTGTACCGTGCAGAGCAACAAATCGCTGGAGCGTTTTCGTCCTCGTCTGGGAATTTCGATTTCTTTGGATCAAAACTCTTTGTTCAACCAGAAACCATTTTTCAGAACATTACTGAGATAGATACATATGTGAAAGAAGTCCTTGATCGATATACAAAGCGAAATCACCATCAATTGAAACCGGTCAAGGTGCGCGCGCGTAAAGGAAACTTTGAAGCACACTATGAATTTGAAACTACAACAATTGCAATACCAACAGGCTCAAACTGGGCAATGAGAGAACTTGTAGTTTTACATGAGATTGCCCATCACATCACATGGCAAACGAACGCAAGAGTTGCTGCACATGGAATCGAATTTTTGAACACGTATTTAGAACTTGTGTCTGCAGAACTCGGCCTCGAGGCAAGTCTTTTATTACGAACTGCGTTTGACTCGCAGGGCTTATTGAATGAGCAAAAGCAATGAGTACAGTGGAGAAAATCTCTGCACTCTTAGCGATGGCAGAGCGCACAGACAATAGATACGAAGCAGATGCTTTTTTGAAAAAGGCACAAGCGCTTGCAACAAATGCAAGTGTTGATCTGGCTCTAGCACGTCTTCACATTGAAAACAAAGAGTTGCGTCCTACTCCAATATCGAAAACGCTGACTATTGGAGAACCCAGAAAAAGAGCAAATAAACATCTTGTAGATCTCTTTATCGCAATAGCGCATGCGAATGACCTAAAAATAGATGTGGCTCATAACTCTACATATGTCATTGTTTATGGCATGCCAAGCGATATCGAAGTTAGTGAAGTGCTCTTCAATTCACTTGCTACCCAAATGTTCAGTACCGCAACAGATTGGATTCGTAGTAATGGCTGGCGCGATGATAGTTATGAGGTTATCGAAGTCGATTTCAAAGGAAAGCGACGCAGAGTCCAGAAACAACACACGGGGAAGACAGCGAAGAGTGCCTTTTACGTTGCCTTTACGAAACGAATCTCAGAGCGCGTCAGTGAAGTGCGTGAGCAAGTGATTCAGGAGCGTATTAAATCCGAATCGAAATCGGCGCTTGTCTCGACAGCACTTGTGCTGCGAGACAAAACTCGCGAAGTCAATGATTTTTATAAAAAGCAATCCACTGCTTCCGGTCGATGGCAGGGGTATTCGGGAGTCTCTGCATCGCCTCGTAGTGCATCAGCGCAAGCCGGAACAAAAGCTGCAAACAGAGCTCAATTGGGGGAGAAGAAATCGTTAGGTACCAGCAACGCGGCAATTGAGCATTAGGGTCTTACTGCTAGTCTGAGAACGTGCGCAGACAAAATGCCTATTTACTTTTGTTGGGTTTGTTTCTTCTAATTTTACCTATCGCAAAAGATGGTACATTTCGATTAGGTGTAACGGAATATTTCAGTAGTATTTCTAGATTTACGACGTTAATTTTTGATCCACGATTTGTCACCGAACCACTTACGGTAAAAGTACTCGCAGGATTGTATGTAATTCAGTTTACAGGCTGGGTGATTTTTGCTATCACCTTAATGTTTGTAGCACTGTCTGGAATTATTCGTAATCGTTCGACCCTAAAAGTTGCTGCACTGTTGAGCGTTCTTGTGCTTGTTCACGGAGTACTAGAAGTCGCACTTTCAATGAGCCTGACTTCACTCCAGTTTAGTGAAGCCGTTTTTTCGCGATTTGGAATTGATTTTGCTGATTTTGCTGATGACTACGATGCATTATTCAATAGCACGCTTGTGCCAATAGGTATTATTCTCTGGTTCTTCGTCCAAAAAAGAAAGATCGGTGTGGCAAAA
>JBMSMQ010000023.1:0-18887 GCA_049421205.1 Candidatus Nanopelagicales bacterium | reverse complement strand
ATCCGCAACAGCAGCTGCCGGAGCAGCAAACGTACCGATCATCAAACCGGCACCCATCGCGAACGACGCTAGCAAAGAAATGCCCTTACGGACACGCTTTGACATTGACATTCATTTTTCCTTTCGAAAGGTTTCCCTCACACGTAAACCGTGAAGGGGCGAAAGAGGCCATCTGGACCTCTCCCTACCAAGGATACCGAAAGGGAGAGACAAGTCGTTACGCGGATTATTGAGAAAAGAAGGAAATTTTATAATTTAGTAGACTAAATACTGACAATTCGGGCATTGAGCACAGAGGTGAACTCGGAAGCGAAAGTGGAGGTTACGCCCCAGACTTTCCCTTCAGAATCTTTGAATGTTGCATTGAGGACAAGCCCGCCCGAGGAAGTCAAACTTCGCTCGACCTGGAGAAATTCTGGGTCTATCCAAGTGTTCGAACCTCTGGCCAAGAACCGGAAATGGATATCAATCTTGGCTTGATCTCTGCTGATAATAATTTCCACTTTGTCGCCTTCGAGAGATGTGATCAAAGCGGTAGTTACATTTGACTCATCAGACGTCAGAATCAAACCATCTGCATTGAGTGGGTACTGACTCATAATCAAAGTAGGTGATGTTTGTACAACGCTCGACTTTCGACTGATCACGCCGTTGGCAAATGACTGGCCTTCATCAGATGAAGGTTTTGAACTTGGCGTTGTTGTCTCGACATCATCTGGAGTAACAGAGGGATCTTCTATTGGTGAAGAACTTGGTGTGTTGGAAGGAATAATCGATGACGAGAATTCTGGTTCAACAATACTCACGCCACCAGAATTACTACTTACATATTGAAAACCAAGTGTTACAGCAATTGGTAGAAGTAATGCAATAATCATTGCACCAGCATTCTTCGAAACTTCTTTCGCTTTACGAACTGCAACTGAGAGAACTTCACTGATATCAATGCCCGCAATGTTGACTTGCTCAAGCAATTCAGTTCTGAAAGATCGACGAGCACGCATCAACAATTGACGCACTGCATTTTCGCTGACACCAAGGTCTTGACCGATTTGTGCAGCTGACTGTTCTCCAAACTCTGCGCGAATCAGAGCTTCACGTTGTCGATCTGGAATTCGAGAAAGTGCTGCGTGAACTATTGCAACATCAAACATCTTTTCATATTCATCTGCAGGGCTATCAGTTGCCTTGAGCTTAAAGTCGTAATTTTCAGTGTCATCAAGTACTGTGAGTGGGCGACGACCCTGAACTCGGATAATGTCAAGACATAACAAACGTGTCTTCCATTGTAAAAACTTTAAAACACCAATTTCAGAATCGAGTTCTGGCTGTGAGAGAAATAAATACATGAATGCATCTTGAATGACTTCATCAATCTCCGTCTGGTCTCGCAAAAATTTACGAGCGTAACTTTCTAAACGTGGGCGATATCGAACATAGACTTTTGCAAAGTCTTCGGATGTCCAGGATTTGACCGATACAGGGCCACTAAATTCAAGTTCGGAGATTTCCTCAACTTCGGCCAATCCTCCAAAGTCAGGAAATATCACATTGTCGCCAGCACTCGTTTGACTCACAGACGAACCCTATCCCTTTTCCAGAAGGTCTTTTCCCTCACTTGAGATACCGTATATATACGGTATTCCGTTACGCACGGGCTCAAAACCAATTGAACTGAACCGGAAAAACGGACATTTGACCCGTTTCTCGCAGGAGAAATATCCGCCTGTGACACACTTCGCCTCGTGTCGAAAACAAAGTTAGACGATCAGCCAATCACCAAACGTCAGCGGCTTTTGATGTTGGTTCCCGTTATTGTACTCATCGCAGTGGCTCTCAATGAGCCCCGGCTTTACCACCAAGAAAACTTGACGAGTTGGAAAGGTGGAGGGTTTGGAATGTTCGCCACGATAGATAAACACTCATGGCGACCTGTTGTTGTGAAATTGACATTCACTGATCGAGATGGCGGAAATGAAAAAGTTATTCAAGTTGATATCCGTTCGTATCTCGACGCAATCAAAAACGATGCAGACAAGAGCCAACACCTAGAGGACACACGATCGTTGCCTACGCAACACAATTTAGGTGTGCTTGCAAATCAATTAGCTGAATTCAAATATATTACCGACCAAGGTGACTTTGCCTTTGTCAGCACGCAAGGATTCGGTGTGCCTATAACTCCACGTCAAATCACGATCGAGCTTTACCGCGTTATCTATGATGACCCAACAAACCGTGGAACATACGAACTCATAACAACTTGGAATAGTAGAAACTCATGAGCACGACAGAAAATAAAGAGTCACGGCGACTATTCAATTTCGGTACTGACATTTCTCCTGACATGTCAGAGTATTTTCGTTATGTTGGATTATTAACTCTTGTCTTTACCTTAACAAGTGGTAGTGCTTTTCCACCGTACACCAAAATTCTTGCACTTGCAGCAATTTTGATTTACCCAATATTTACTAGCAAGTGGCTCTGGCCAAGTATTTTTGCTATCGCACTACTCGCGTTTCTTTCAGGGTCCATCTGGACTTTTGATAACCATGAGTGGTCGATTCTTTATTGGTTCTTGACCCTTGCCATTTTTTCTTTTGTAAGAAAAGATGAGCTATTACAAAGTACTGCACGTTACTTGATTGGTTTTATCTTCTTTTTCGCAACATCTTGGAAAATAGCCGCTGAAGATTTTCGTACCTTTGCATTCTTTGAAATTACGGGAAATACCGAACCACGTTTCACTCAAATCATGGTTCCTTTCGGCTTAATGCCTCCAGGTGTAAGTATGAATAATCCATCAATTGAACGCTGGAAAGATCCAGAATATGGATTACAAGGTTTTACCCTTATTACAGGAGATGCGCTCGAGAATTTTTGGACAATCTTGACACTTGCTACCTATGCGGTTGAAGGAGGACTTGCTATCGCTTTTCTCTACCCGCTAGCAAAACATCAAACGTGGATCCGCGATGCGTTACTTGCCGCCTTCTTCGTGGGAACCTATGTGATGGTGCCAGTATCAGGTTTTGGAAACTTGCTGGCAGTGATGGGGTTTGCTGCAAGTAACTTGGATTTGAAGAAGCGTGCGTATCTCTATGGCGGACTCATCGTACTTATGGAGATAATTCCTACACGAATGCTTTTACTGGATTTACTCGGTCTCACATAGTTGGCTAGAGTTACTTATATCTCCTTTCTCAAGTGGGCATAGGCTTCGACTATGCGATATTACGAATCAGTTGTAGACCTCATTGGGAACACTCCACTTGTAAAACTCAATCGAGTCACCGAGGGAATTGAAGCAACCGTACTTGTGAAAGTTGAGTACCTCAATCCTGGTGGATCAGTCAAAGACCGAATTGCAGCAAGCATGGTAGATGCCGCTGAAGCGGCTGGACTTTTAAAACCAGGTGGAACGATAGTCGAACCAACAAGCGGTAACACTGGTGTTGGTCTTGCCCTCATCGCCCAACAACGAGGGTATAACTGTGTGTTTGTTTGCCCAGATAAGGTGAGTGAAGACAAAATCAATGTACTTCGAGCATATGGTGCACGAGTTGAAGTCTGCCCTTATGCAGTAGAGCCTGAAGATCCGCGATCCTATTACTCAGTGAGTACTCGTTTATCTGAAGAAATTGAAAATGCGTGGAAACCAGATCAATATTCCAATCCCAACAACCCACTTGCTCACTACAAATCAACAGGACCAGAGATTTGGCGAGACACTGATGGTTTGGTAACCCACTTTGTTGCAGGTGTGGGAACTGCAGGAACGATAGTTGGTACATCACGATATTTGAAGGAAGTCAGTGATGGCAAGGTAAAAATTATTGGAGCAGATCCAGTTGGTTCTGTTTATTCAGGAGGAGATGGGCGACCATATCTCGTTGAAGGTGTGGGTGAAGACTTTTGGCCAGACAACTATGACAAATCAGCAATTGATGAGATTGTTGCTGTCAGCGATGCAGAATCCTTTGAGATGACTTTGCGGCTTGCTCGTGAAGAGGGATTACTTGTCGGTGGTTCCTGCGGTATGGCGGTGGTGGCAGCACTTAAAGTTGCAAAGACACTTCCAAAAGATGCAGTTGTCGTAGTTATCCTGCCAGATAGCGGTCGAGGTTACTTAGGGAAAATTTTCAATGAATCCTGGATGGGTGCATATGGTTTTACCCAACCTAAGACCGAAGATGTCGTTGGTAAAGTGTTAGCGACAAAGTCACAACCACTTCCAGCACTTGTGCATGTGCATCCAGCGGATACCATTCAAGATGCTTTAGACATTATGAAGGAGTTTGATGTGTCACAGATTCCAGTACTAAAAGCAGAACCTCCAGTGCGTGCAGCGGAAATTGTTGGAACTCTCTATCAATCAGATTTACTCGAATTATTGAACTCAATGAGTGGTATGAAGACTGATGCTGTAAGCCAGCATATGAAGCCAGCACTTCCGTTTTCAGGAACAGGTGAAAGTGTCAAGGTAGCACTTACAAAGATTGAAACAGCTGACGCTGTGATTGTTTTACACGAAGGCCAACCACAGGGAATCCTGACGAAACAAGATTTCTTATCGTTTCTCGCTAACTAAGTGCCTGCTCAAGATCTCTCATCAAATCATCAAGAGTTTCAATACCAATAGATAGTCGAACTAGATCAGATGGAACTTCAAGTGGAGAGCCGGCAGCAGATGCGTGGGTCATTTTCCCCGGATGTTCAATCAGTGATTCAACACCTCCGAGTGATTCTGCGAGCGTGAAGATCTTCGTTTTATTGCAGACTTCCAGGGCTTCTTTCTCTCCACCCTTCACTCTGAATGAGACCATTCCACCGAAATCTTTCATCTGTCGTTTTGCAACGTTGTATTGTGGATGAGATTCAAGTCCTGGCCAGAAAACCTCACTGACATTCTTATGCCCACTGAGGAACTCAGCAATCGCTTTTGCATTTGATGAGTGTCGATCCATACGAACGCCGAGAGTTTTGATGCCGCGCATTACCAGCCAACTATCAAATGGTCCCGCGATTGCTCCCATTGCGTTTTGATGAAACTTTACTTTTTCAGCAAGTTCTTTTCGGTTGAGTACTAATGCCCCACCAATCACATCACTATGACCACCTAGATACTTTGTTGTTGAATGCAACACAACATCTGCACCAAGAGTGAGTGGTTGTTGTAAGTAAGGAGAAGCAAACGTATTGTCGACTACCAAGAGAGCGTCATGTGAATGTGCAAGTTCTGAAATCGCTTTGATGTCTGCAATGTTTAGAAGTGGGTTTGTCGGGGTTTCAGTCCAGATGAGTTTTGTTTCTTTCGTCATCGCTTTCTGGATTGCTTCAAGATCATCGACCGGTGCAGATGAAAAACTCACACCCCATTCCTTCAAGACTCTGGCGATTAATCGGAAAGTTCCACCGTATGCGTCGTTTGGAATCACAATGTGATCACCCGGTCGAAGCACAGTTCGAAGCAATGTGTCCTCTGCAGCGAGACCTGATGCAAAAGCAAATCCGAAATTACCACTTTCAATACTTGCAAGGTTTACTTCGAGAGCGCTACGGGTTGGATTCGCACTTCGTGAGTATTCGTAGCCCTCTCGTAACCCTCCAACCCCATCTTGTTTGAACGTAGATGTTTGATAAATCGGAGGAATAACAGCACCTGTGAGCGGGTCAGGCTCTTGACCTGCGTGAATTGCTCGTGTTTCAAATCCTTGAGATTCCATACCTGAAGCCTATTCCAGGTTGCCTCAGCTCCTCACTCAAAGGACAATTGCAGTATGACTAGCACAATTTATGACTACTCCTATCAAACCCCAGCAGGCGATACCGTTTCCTTAGAACAATATCGAGGAAAGCCTCTTTTAATTGTTAATACGGCCACGAAGTGTGGATTGGCACCACAATTCAGGGAATTGCAGGCACTACACGAAACTTATGGACCTAAGGGACTGGTCGTACTTGGTTTCCCTTGCTCGCAGTTTGCAGGTCAAGAACCACTTTCGAATGCTGAACTTGAATCTGCGTGTGAATTGAATTTTGGTGTCACCTTTCCACTCTCTGAAAAGATTGATGTCAATGGTTCAAAAACACACCCAATCTTTAAGTATTTAAAGTCAAAAGCCGGTGGGTTTTTGAATTCAGGTATTAAATGGAATTTCACCAAATTTCTCGTCGCACCTGATGGTAAAAATGTGACCCGATTCGCACCAAACACATCACCGATGTCAATGGAGAGTGAAATCAAGAAAGTGCTCCACAATTAACCTGTGAAGTTAACATTCGAGCATCTCTTTCAATATCACTTCAGTGAGAATAAGCGCGTACTAGAAATTGCAAAGAGTTTGAGCAATGAGCAATTACATCAAGAAGTGAAATACTCACTTGGTTCGATAATGAATCATCTAGCGCATCTTGTCTACGTGGATGATGGCTGGCTCTCTGACATCGCAAACCTTGTCCCACTTTTGGACCACCTAAAGGAACTTGGACTCGAAGCACTGATGGACTTCACGCTCGACATTGAAAAACGAATGGCCACTTTTCTTAGTGAGCAGACTGATGAGGATTTCTTTAGAAAACCCATAACTGATGGTGAAGACAAAGATCTCTACCTATGGCAAATTCTTTTCCACATTATTAATCACGGTACTGATCACAGGGCTCAATTGCATCGCTTACTACATGATCAAGGCGTCACGACACAAAGTCAGGACTACGTCTTTCACGCCTATGACAATCCAGTGGACTAATTACCTGCCGCAATAACTTTCTCAATGATTGGAGTTATTGCATCAAGAGAACCTGTGAATTTGGCTTCAGGACCCCAGAACGCATCAACTCTATACCAGATGCCATTACTTACAAACGTTGCACTGATGAGCTGATCAGGTGAAGTTTCCGTTGGTTCTTTAATTAACAATAGTTGGCGGTCCGAACTGACACCAGGAATCTGTGTTGATGTGTAACCAGTTGATTCCCAACCTGCAACCTGGGAATCAAATATTGCACCATCATCTTCTGTCCAGAAGATGTACATACCAAACTGCTCTTCATTATTCGCAACCACGCACACTGCACCGCCGTTAACCAATACTGGATAAATTGGTAAATCTGGTGTTGGTACATAATTTTCAGGTGCTGGGATATAAGCGAGTTGTTTGAATCCATAGTCACCGTTCATCAGTTCAAGTAATCCTGTGTCCTCACAATTCGCAGGAACTCGCTCCGATAGAGGAAGCGGCGAATAGGAACCTGTTGGTGATGCTGAATCACTTGGTGAGGTTGATGGATCTGCCGATGATGTTCCACATGCAGCCAAGCTGAGGGCCAAGCTGAGGGCAACAAGAATTCTCATGATGTACGCCTTTGGTCGTTGTATGCGGCAATCCTGCCATAGTGGATTGCTCATTTTGAACAGAGTTCATTGAGCTCGTGTCAGAATCTTGTTACCTTGAGACTTTAGAGGTTGATTTTGACCAGATGGTGCTTGTGCCATAGTCATTGGACGCAGTTGTTCGAAGCAATAGGAACTTCCCTACATCTCCAGACCGGATTGTGAACGTTAGCGACAGAGAGTCTGAAATCGCAATACACCCACGAGGTTGCCTTGTCGTTTGGCTTCTCACTTGAGAGGCACATTGCATCCACTGGTAACTCACACTCAGTGCAGGTCCTATCCACTGCGGCGTTGAAGCAGTGAGTATTGATCCAATTCGGGCTGAACCAGAAATCGAAATCGTTCCACTCAATGAAGGAGCAACACCAACTTGCGCTGACATTGCAGTAGCAACGGATACCGTGCCCGCGGAATTCTTTGCACTCACAACATTTCTAATATACATACCACCATCAGAAGCAGTTAATTTATAACTCTTTGAAGTTGCTCGATTTATGTTTACACACGATGTAGTAGATAGTGAACTACATCGTTGCCATTGATTTGTAAGGGTTACTTTAGAAATACTTACCCATGACCCTGATGTCGTTCGTAATGTCTGTCCGACCGTTGGAACACCGGAGAGAGTTGGAGCCGATCTGAGAACTGCAGTATTCCGAATGGGTGTCGGAAGTGAATGAGAAAAAACAGTTGCGGAGCCTTTTAGATTTGTTGCAGATACCTTTAATGAGATGTACTTGCCGAGAACTGCTGACGTCACAGTGTAGTGACTATTCGTTGCACTTGGTATTTCAGTACATCCAGAAGGAACTTCATTCATTCTGCTCGTCACCTGATTTGAGCACGATAACCACTGGTACTCAACATCATTTTGAGAAACACCGCTTACCCCAATATCCATCGCGGTGAGCACTGCACCAACAGAAGGCAAACCATCAATTGACGGAAGATTGAGAAAAAGCGGTATACGTGCAATGTCAAATGTTGAACCCATGATGTTGTAGGCATAGTTGATACCAATAGCGTTTCCGCTGATGTTGGTATCAAATCTCATAAGATCATCGGTAGCAGCAGTGACACTTGCCCAATCAAATGGACTACCAAACGTCGCCCAAAACTGTTGTTGCGAAATTGAACTTGACCAAGAGGGGGAGTCTGAATCGTAGAGGAGCACTTTCCCCTGCTGTGAATTTCTCCCAACATCATTAAATTGAGAATCACAGATCAGTGTGCGCTTATCATCGGAGAATTTTGTACAGTTAACAAAACCTTCAAAATAAGGAAGCGTATTGAGGTTAACTCGCTCCACCCAACTTGATCCAACTTTTTCGAAAATTACAACCCCACGTTCCCATTCGCGATAACTCAGTGCGATGAGAGAACCATCTTCTGACATTGCAGTTTTCGCTACATAGAAATTAACCCAAGGTGTGGCTGGAAGTGCTATGAAGGTATTCGTTACTCCCATTGATATCACATAGGAATCCGCACCACTGGCGCAGTTTGTCGTTGGAACAATTAATGAAGTACCCCAAAAATCGGAAGACATATTGAACCATTGATTCCAATGCGAAGTGAGGATAATGCAATTAGTGGGCATTTCGATAACAGATTTTTGGATATTTTCTAAATTAGTAATATCGAATTTCAAAATCTTATCCGCACTGCTAACGAATACAACATTCCCATCATCGGACATCGTTAATGATCGAACCCCGCTCCAATACTCCATCGACTCAGGTGTTCGTTGTACTGTTTTCAAACAGTCATATTTATCCTCAGGAGTTAAAAGTGTGGCGTTGGACCAGGTACCATCGACCTGTTTTCGATACACAGCAGCACCACAGATGATGTAGTCATTGTCCGGATTTGGAAGGTCAATCTGGATATATGCACCAAGTAGTACTGAGAGCGTGTTTCCGTCCTCAGATAAAACCATTTCGCGTCCAAAAAGTTCACAGTTTGCAAAGCGTCCAGCGGGTCTGGAATCATCCAAGCTTGGAGCAATGAATTTCGCTTCCTCTACCCAAGTACCATCAACATTTCGCTCAATGGTGATTCCACCAGTATCAGAATCGAGATACCAACACCAATATGGTGCTCTCCAGACTGCCCGAGCGCGAACAGTTCCATCAGCACTCAGTTTTGTATTAGAAAGATTCAACCAATTGCGCGCATTTCCGTCGCTAAACATTGGCGTGCTAGCACTTGACTCTAAAAGATCAACCGAAATATTCGGATCAGATGGCTCAGAGAACTTTGCACTCACCACAGGTGATACATGACTTGAAGTAATTGAACAGGTTGAAGCATTGCCTGAACACTCTCCGTACCAACCTTGAAATGTTGATGTCGGACTTGCATTTGCTGACAATGTAAATGTTCCAGTGTTGTCTAATCTGCAAGTGGCACCATCGCAGGAAGTGGAACCAATTTGAACTGTTCCAGTCCCTGTACCGATTTGGCGAATAAGTAGTTTTGCCGATGGGACAGATGTGAGTGCAACTGCTGCTGCTGCATCAACAATTCCTCCTGAAAACACTCTTGATTCAAGCGCACTCGTGGCTTGAACCGTCCCAATCAGTGCTTTACGAATATCTGATGGTTTCCACGTTGGGTGGCTTGCTTGAATGAGTACTGCGACTCCAGCGACGTGAGGAGCCGCCATCGATGTACCACTGAGACTTCCGTATCCCCCAGTTGTATTGAATGCACCCTCTGGAAGTGTGCTCCAGATTCCAGAGCCTGGTGCTGCGACATCAATATTTGTCGCAGAAAAGTTCGAGAAATTCGCAAGGTTTCCATTGCTCTCTGTCGCTGCGACAGAAATATGGTTCTCTAATCGATAGTTTGCTGGGTGAAAGGGTGAGATTTCTGTATTTGCTGCATTGTTACCACCCGCCGCAACAACAAGTAAGCCCTTTTGCTCGCCTGTCCCAGGTTCAGCAACTGCTGCAATTGCGTCTCGCTCCCAGTCATATCCTGAATACCCACCACCAAAACTTTCATTCACGACCTGTGCACCATTGTTGTATGCATATTGCAATGCAAGTACGTGGTCACTTAACGAACAACCCCACGGTCCACAGATCTTAAGTGCCATCAGTTTCGCTTCCCAGGCAACTCCTGCAACACCGATTGAGTTATTTCCAACTCCAGCAATAGTTCCAGCGACGTGAGTTCCGTGACCACTTGCCCAGTGATCTGACGTCACATCATCATTGGGTACGTTGTCATTGTTTACAAAGTCCCAACCATGAACATCGTCTATGTAGCCGTTGGAATCATCGTCAATCCCATTATTTGGAATTTCATCTGTATTAATCCAAATATTGTCGATGAGATCAGGATGATCCAAATCAATTCCTGTATCGATGACTCCGACGATAATATTCGAGGAACCCTTTGTCGTATTCCATGCAGTTGGAACATTCATTTGTTCCATTCCCCAAGTTTTGGAATAGTCAGGATCATTTGGAATAGTAGTGATTTGATACATCAAATCTCGGTTTACACTCTCAACAAGATTTGATGCTCTGAGAGTTTGAATAGCTACATCTGCTGCAGATTTCGATTCGAATTCTAGAATCTCGAGAGACATCCGAGTAGCAAGTGAGACTTTTTCTTTCTCTGCAACGTCAATCGTGCTCAGTAAATCGCGACGCTGAAGTTTGGTGGGAGTTGATTTGTAAACAATGATGAGACGTGTGTCTATTTTCTTGACGTCACCCGATGAGATGAGATCTTCAGGTAGGAGCGGGTTAAGTCGGCCATAGGGATTTTGGGCAGGACTCATACTCGTAATGGTCACCGTTTCGCTTGTACCTGGATCCGTGAATTTAGAAAGGTCCTGACTTTGTGCTGGAGTGACCAAAAGAGAAACGAGTGCACTCGCCCCAATGAGTGCAATCAGTGATTTCATACGCCTACTCCCAACCTGTTGAAGTGTAATGTGCTTTGGGAAATGTGCCTATAAATTTGGGTGGAATAGGGTGGGGATGTGCTCAAAAATTCCCCTACATTGAAGTCATTTCAATACCGGAATTTCAGGCTGATGTTTGGGGCGAATTCCCTCTCCAATATTGGCACCTGGGCACAGAGGGTGGCGCAAGACTGGCTCGTTTTGGAACTTACTGGAAGCGCCGCATTACTTGGCATCGTCACCGGACTTCAATTCGCACCATCATTGGTAATGAGTATCTATGGTGGAAAACTCGCAGATCAGTTTTCAAAGCGCAAACTCATACTTTGGACAAGTGCTGGAAGTGGTGTATCTGCTGGACTACTTGGTGTCCTGGTTGTCACTGAGCAGATTCAAACCTGGCATGTATTGATGCTCGCTTTTTCACTCGGTCTTTTTTCATCAACTGAGGCACCGATTCGACAAAGCTTTACATCAGAACTTGTTGGTGAAAAAGATTTACCAAATGCAGTCGGACTTAATTCTGCAAACTTTAATGCGGGACGATTAATTGGACCCGCCTTTGCTGGATTCACTATTGCAGCGTTTGGTACTGGTCCGGCGTTTCTACTGAACGCTAGTTCCTACGTTGTAGTCATCGTGACCCTGCTCTTTTTGAGAGAAGACGAATTGCATCGTCAAGAAAAATTAGAAGGCCCGAACAGTGTTCGCGAAGCATTTGACTATATCCTGAATTCGTATGAACTTAGAAACATATTCATTTTTATATTTCTGTTTTCCAATTTCGCACTTCATTTCCAACTCTTCAATGCGTTGATGGCAACAAAAGAATTTGGTTTATCAGCAGCAGGATTTGGAAGTCTTGGAAGTATTTTTGCAATCGGTTCGATTACTGGCGCATTACTTGCGGCCAGACTCAATCAAGATAAACGTTATGAACGAGTGATGAAACTTGCAAGTGTGATGGGTATTGCGCTTATGGTTCTCTCATTTGCTCCAAGTTTTCTGATTTACGCCGCGCTGTTACCGATTATGGGAACACTTGGCCTCACCATCATGATCTCAGCAAATTCATTTGTGCAGACAACAACCCCGCCTGCCTTACGCGGGCGCGTGATTGGACTCTATTTGTCTGTATTTATTGGGTCTGGAGCATTTAGCTCGCCTGCCATGGGCTGGTTCTGTGGGCTCATAGGTGTGCGAACTGCCATTGTGGTTGCAGGTGCTGTTACATTTCTTACCCCTATTGGGATTCACGCTCTATCATCAAGGAGGATGAATGCAGCAAATTGATGCGGACTTTCTCGCTCTGCCTCTGAAGGCTTGTGCTGAGACAGCAATAAATACTGCAACATCACTTGGCGCAAGTCATGTCGATGTTCGGATTGAGCGCACTCGCACCGGAATGATTAATTTACGAGATAGCAAACTTGAAGGACAAGCAGATGACACTGTCATAGGAATCGGTGTCAGGGTAATTGTTGATGGCACCTGGGGATTTGCATCCTCCCCATTTGTTGAACTCTCTGTAGCTGATCAACTTGCAAAGAATGCAGTGTTAATGGCGACGACCAGCAAACCACTATCAACGGAGTTTGTGAGTTTGGCTGAAGAGCCAGTCTACAAAGATCAGGTTTGGGTATCATCATATGCAATCGACCCTTTCTCACTTTCAAGCAAAGATCGTCTTGATGTGTTGGTGGACTATTCAAATCGACTGATGAATTCTGATTATGTGTCGCACGTTTCGGCTACCACGATGTATGTGAAAGAAACAAAGTTTTATGCAGATTCTCGTGGGACTTCCACAACTCAACAACGAGTAAGAGTGCAAGGATTCTTTGATGCAATCTCGGTTGGAGATCATGGATTCGAATCAATGCGAACTATTGCACAACCTGCAGGCTACGGCTGGGAATGGATGAACGGCTCTGTTTATGACTGGGATACAGAACTTGCAAAACTTCCAGAACTACTACACGAGAAGACAAAAGCACCATCGGTAGAGCCAGGAAAATACAACTTACTCATTCACCCAAGTAATCTCTTTTTGACAATTCACGAATCAATCGGACATGCAACAGAGCTCGATCGCGCAATTGGATATGAAGCGAACTATGCGGGAACCTCGTTTGCGACAATCGACAAACTTGGCAATCTCCAGTATGGAACACCGCTGATGAATGTCACTGGAGACCGACTAGTTGAACATGGACTGAGCACAGTGGGATTTGATGATGAAGGCGTTAAAGCCCAGCAGTGGGACATCATTAAAGATGGTGTGCTAGTGGGATACCAAACAGATCGAAGAATTGCTGCTCGAATTGGACTTGATCGTTCATATGGATGTGCGTTTGCGGATTCACCTGCACACGTTCCAATCCAACGTATGCCGAATGTCTCACTACAACCAGATCCAAATGGTGCGGATCTTGAAACAATGATCAGTGACACAGAAGATGGAATTTATATTATTGGCGATAACTCTTGGTCTATTGATATGCAGCGGTACAACTTCCAGTTCACTGGACAACAATTTCATCGTATCAAGAATGGAAAACTTGTTGGTCAATTAAAAGATGTTGCTTACCAGGCAACCACGACGGACTTCTGGGGTTCAATGACCAGAGTAGGTGGACCAAGTACATACCTCCTTGGCGGTGCATTTAACTGCGGTAAAGGTCAACCTGGACAGGTTGCAGCAGTAAGTCATGGCTGCCCTGTTGCTTACTTTGAAAATATCAATATCTTGAACACTCGAATGGAGGGCTAAAGATGACACCGCAAGAGCTCATAGAGAAAATCATTGCGCGCTCAACGACAGCCGATTGCATTGTTATTGTTGAACAATCAACAGAGGCTAATCTTCGTTGGGCAGAGAGCACTCTCACAACAAATGGGATGATTAAGAGTCAGAGTGTGACAGTACTCTCCTTTGTTGAAGTTGATGGTGGACTTGGAGTTGGTGCTGCAACTCGAACTGATGTTGAAGAAGTAGATATCGATGTATTACTTAAAGAATCGGTTGAAGCTGCCTATGCATCAGGTCTCGCTGATGACTACATGACCCTGTTGACAGACCGTCAGGTAGGGGACTGGAATGCAATCCATCCAGAAACTGGGCCCGATGCATTTAAGAGAATTGCACCGGAACTTGGCGATATGTTTACCAGGTCAAAAGCTGATGCAATCGAGCTATTTGGATATGCAGAACACACCTCGAAGACAACCTGGCTTGGTTCGAAAGGTGGACTCAGACTTCGCCACGATCAGCCAGCCGGACGCATCGAAGTCACAGCAAAGTCACATAACAGGAGTCGCTCAACCTGGGCGGGACGCTCAACGAGAGACTTCAGCAATGTAGATATTGCTTCAGTTGATGGGGAACTTCGTCGAACATTGGAGTGGCAGGCAAAACGACTTGATATTCCTGCAGGAAGTTATGACACCATCTTGCCACCAGGGGCAGTGGGTGACCTTCTGACATATGCAGTGTGGATGGCTGATGCAAGAAGCGCTTTTGAAGGCCGTTCAGCCTTTTCCAAGCAGGGTGGCGGTATGCGCATTGGTGAGAAACTCGCCAATGTCCCCGTGAACCTGTACGCGGATCCTGCCTACAAAGGTCTTGAATCGGGTAACTTCATTGCCACCTCACAAAGTTCTTCACACAGTTCAGTATTCGATAATGGATATGAACTTGGAAAGACAGAAATGCTTGTCGATGGAGTTTTGAACTCATTGATTCAAACGAGATCTACTGCCAAACTCACAAACCAACCATTTACATCATTTGGAGATAACTTCATCATGGATGTCCGTGGTGCAAGTGGTAGCACTGAAGACCTCGTGAAGAATATGAAATCGGGACTTTTGCTCAATACCCTCTGGTATATCCGAATGGTTGATCCTCAGCGATTACTTCTTACTGGACTTACCCGTGATGGCGTATACAAGGTAGAAAATGGTGAAGTTGTCGGAGCCGTCAATAACTTCCGGTGGAATGAATCACCAATTGAATTACTTGGTCGAATTGTTGAAGTAGGTAGCACCACGATTACTCAACCACGCGAATGGGCAGATTGGGTACATCGGATCGCAATGCCAGCACTTCACGTGAAGGACTTCAATATGTCGACTGTAAGTCAGGCAAACTAACTTTTGTAGAAGAGCCGCCCCAAATCTTTACGGGGCGACTCTTCTAAAGGTAGGAACAATGTCTAAGTTCATCGTTACTGGTGGTTGTGGCTTTATAGGTTCTCATCTCGTTGATTTTTTAGTGAATCAAGGACACGACGTTGTTGTTATTGATGTGAATCAAAGTGACAATATGAATGCTTCGGCAACGTACCACATTGATGACATCACCGAACCCATCTTGGATGCAGAAGACATCTTCAAAAATGCCGATTGTGTGTTTCATCTCGCGGCCGAGATATCAATCCAGAAATCAATCCTCCTTCCAGACATCTTTACTCGCGTCAATGTGCTTGGCACAGAAAACATTTTGAAATATGCGAGTGCCTTTGGTGTGACAAAGTTTGTGTTCGCATCAACCTCTGTTATCTACGGAAACAATGTTCCAGATGGCGGTAGTTCTGAGCTGGAAAACGCTGATTGCCTCAATCAGTATGCCTCATCAAAATTAAGGGCTGAAGAGATATGCAAACACTATAGAGAGAAATACGACCTACATATTTCAGTACTTCGTTACTTCAATGTCTATGGGGAAAATAGCAATCTCAACGGACCCCATAACCCAGTCATCACCCAATTTATGCACCAAAAAATGAACAATGAACCCCTCACCATTGTCGGCGATGGAACACAAGAGCGAGACTTTATTCATGTGAATGATGTAGTAACCGCTACCTATAAGGCTTTCGAACATTGTGAGGGATTTGAAATCTATAACATCGGAAGTGGGGAATGCATTTCAATTCTTGATCTGGCGAGAGCCTTATCAGACAACGTTATTTTTGTTCCTGCTCGACCTGGTGAGTGTAGAAAGACTCTTGCAAATATTCAAAAAGCTATGATTAATCTTGAATGGAAACCTGAAGTAAAGATTGGTGAGTATATAAAGAAATTACGCTCACCACAGCAAGGTGAAGAATAATGAATGAGTTGAACGAGCAGGACACACCACTCAAAATCTGTTACACGATTTTTCATATTGATAATCAAGAAAATCACTATAGAAAAAAGAACATCCAACTACTTCATCAAGCATTGAATGAAAGATTTCATTACCTTGAAACTACGACCTATAAAATCTCTAACAAGACAGAGTTGAAAGCATTCCAGAAAACTAAAGGCAAGTTCAAAGTAAAAGCTCGACTGAAATTTGGCGAGATAGGGTGCTTTGCAAGCAACTATTACGCCTGGCTACAATTCTTAGAGTCGCCCTTTGATGTGCTCATCGTGATAGAGGATGATGCACTTCCAGAAGCAGACCTCGAATCAAAAATTGGTGCACGTTTAAACGAAGCTCCAAGAGATTTCGATGTTGTCTCACTCTACGTCCATCCTGGAAAACAGTTCAAATATGATGCAGAAGTTCACGATTTTGGAAACGAAACAATCTCTAAGATCTATCAAAATCAATCAACACTTGCCTATGCAATAAGCAAAAAGGGTGCGCGGAAATTTATAGACCTCGTAAATCAGCGTATTGATAATCCATTCGATTTGTTTCTTTATGACACAGCCAAAAGTGCAAACCTATATGCACTAAAACCAGAATTTGATTTACTTTTTAGCACTACCACTCTTGATGATGAGGGTGAAGTCATCCGAGAGTTTACAAATATTCAGCATACTGAATTTACCTACACTCCATGTCGTATGAAAATACGTCAAACCGTTGGCCGAATCATCTATCCAAACGGCAAGTAACGAAGTTGCGATTTTGGACTAGTTCTTTGCTGCCAATCGTGCATCTCGACGTAGTTTCTGTTCAGCCGGATCTGGAACTGGAACTGCTGAGATAAGTCTCTTCGTGTATTCCTTTTGTGGATTTCGAAGAATCTGATCACGATCGCCCACCTCAACAAGTTCACCATCCTGCATCACAGCAATGCGATGGCTCAAAATATCCACCACCGCAAGGTCATGGCTAATGAAGAGGCATGCAAATCCAAGTTGACGCTGAAGATCCTGGAGCAGTTCCAAGAAGCGAGCCTGTACGGACACATCCAAAGCACTCGTTGGCTCATCAGCAATCAAGAGTGAAGGTCGAAGTGCAAGGGCACGCGCGATACCAACACGTTGACGCTGACCACCCGAGAGTTCATGTGGATAGCGGTTTCGGTAACTTCGAGGCAACTCAACCTGGTCAAGAAGGTCTTCTACCTTGGTTGCGAGTTCTTTACCTTTAGCAAGGCCCGCGAGGAAGATTGGTTCACCAATACTTTCACCAATTGGTAGGCGAGGATTGAGCGAGCTTGCAGGGTCTTGAAACACAATGCCTGTGTGACGTCGAATTTGACGCAAGTTCTTGGATTTTGCTTTACTGATATCAAAACCTTTGACGGAGATTTCGCCACCTTTGATTGGAAGTAATCCAATTGCTGCCCGACCGATAGTAGTTTTACCAGAACCCGATTCACCTACAAGACCAACAATCTCACCTGGGAAGATTTCAAGGTTAATATTTTTCGCAGCAGTAAATGCTGGGATTCGACCGCGCTTTGGGTATTCAACTGTGACATCGTTGAGCACCAATACTGGTTCATTTCGATCAACTCCATCTACAGTAACAATTTCACGCTTTGGACTGCTACCAAGCTTTGGCACAGCGCCAAGTAGTTCAATGGTGTAGGGATGTTGTGGATTGTTGAAGATTTGATCAGCAGTTCCTGATTCAACAGTGTAGCCATCCTTCATTACCAAAATACGGTTTGCCATATCGGCAACAACACCCATATCGTGAGTAATCAGCAAGATTGCAGACTTCAATCGACTCTTGAGGTCATGCATGAGATCAAGAATTTCGGCCTGCACTGTCACATCGAGTGCTGTGGTCGGTTCATCCGCAATCAAAAGTCCTGGATCACAGGAAAGGGATTGTGCAATCATTGCACGTTGGCGCTGACCACCTGAGAGTTGATGCGGATATTTATCGAATGACTTTTCAGGGTTTGGAATGTCGACAAGTGTGAGCAATTCGATAGCACGCTCTTTGGCAGTTTGAGGACCCATATCAAAATGGTTACGCAGCGTTTCAACAATTTGAAACCCAATCGTATAAACAGGGTTCAAGGCAGTCATTGGCTCTTGGAAGATGTAGGCAACATCTCGACCACGACTCTTTCTGAGAATCTGGTTTGATGCACCGAGCATCTCTTTTCCATTGACCATCACGCTTCCACGTGATCGGGCATTTGACGCTAATAGGCTCATCAAACCCATACCGGTGGTGGATTTACCAGAACCTGACTCACCAACAATGGCGAGCACCTCACCTGCTGCAACGTCAAAGTTCATATCAACAGCAGCTGGATACCAGACGCCATCAACCCAGAACTCAACAGTGAAGTCGCGGACTTGTAATACTGGCTCACTCAT
>JBMSMQ010000022.1:0-19438 GCA_049421205.1 Candidatus Nanopelagicales bacterium | reverse complement strand
TTTATTGGTGCTGTATTAGTTGTGTATGCCTATGTGTGGCGACGTGGTGGACTGGAGTGGGATTAAATGGGTCTTGAAGAAAAACTTCCAAGTGGATTTTTGCTTACCACAGTTGAGTTCGCGGCGGGTTACGCACGTAAAGGATCGCTCTGGCCTGCGAGTTTTGGTCTTGCATGTTGTGCAATTGAAATGATGGCTTCGGGTGCTGGTCGATATGACCTTGCTCGATTTGGTATGGAAGTTTTCCGAGGATCACCACGTCAAGCAGATTTAATGATTGTTGCTGGACGGGTGAGTCAAAAGATGGCTCCAGTGCTTCGACAAATTTACGACCAGATGCCAAATCCAAAGTGGGTACTTGCAATGGGTGCATGTTCATCATCTGGTGGAATGTTCAACAACTATTCAATCGTCCAAGGTGTGGATCACGTAGTGCCTGTCGATGTGTACTTACCAGGTTGCCCACCACGACCTGAAATGTTGATTGATGCAATCTTAGAAATTCATGACAAGATTCAAAACACGAAGCTTGGAAAGAATCGCGAAAAAGAAATCATTGAACAAGAAAAAATTGCTCTTGAAGCGACACCAACAATTCTGCAGAAGGGATTGTTACGGTGAGCGATCTCGAAAAATCTAGTGGTGTAACCGAAGGACATCAAGTTGATGTTCGAGTTGGAGCATTTCGCAACAAAGACTCAGGTGATACCTCTGGTTTTGGTGGACTTGTTGCCCCTGTAGTTATGCCGGGTGCTAGCAGCAAACCATTTGGTGCATGGTTTGATATGGCTGCAGATGTGCTTGAAAAATCGCTGACAAAATCAGGTATCAAAGTAAAAGATGCAATCGAGTATTACACAGTAGATCGTGGTGAATTCACCATCCACGCAAAACCTGAACATTTGCTCTCCCTTTGCCAGTATTTGCGCGATGATGAAAAACTTCGTTTTGAAATGTGTGCATCAGTCTCTGGTGCTCACTTTCCGAACGACAAAGACCGCGAACTTGTTGCAGTGATTCATTTGCTATCGATGACACACAATCGACGGATTCGTGTGCAGGTTGCAGTTGCTGATTCGAATCCACACCTGCCCTCAATTACAGCACTCTGGCCAAATGCTGATTGGCATGAGCGCGAAACATATGACTTCTTCGGGATTATTTTTGATGGACATCCAGCACTCACTCGAATTCAAATGCCAGATGACTGGCCAGGACACCCACAACGTAAGGACTATCCACTTGGTGGAATTCCAGTTGAATATAAGGGTGCAGTTGTGCCACCTCCTAGTGAAAGGAGGGGTTACTAATGAGCACTGATTATTTCGCAGAGTCGTATGAAACAACTGAAGGTCGCGTCCACACTGTGACAGGTGGAGATTGGGATTCGGTCACAGGTGCGGAAGCTGGACAACAAGAACGCGTAGTTGTGAACATGGGTCCTCAGCATCCATCAACTCATGGTGTGCTTCGAATGATTCTTGAACTTGATGGTGAAACGGTTTCAGAAGTTCGAAGTGCGATTGGATACCTTCACACTGGTATTGAAAAGAATCTTGAATATCGTTCATGGACACAAGGTGTCACATTTGTTACCCGAATGGATTACCTGTCTCCATTCTTTAATGAAGTTGCATACTGCCTTGCAGTTGAAAAACTCTTGGGAATTGAAGAACAAATCCCAGAACGTGCAACTGTGATTCGTGTGATGTTAATGGAACTAAACCGAATCTCGTCACATCTTGTGTGTCTTGCAACTGGTGGAATGGAACTTGGTGCGCTCACTGCAATGACAACTGGACTTCGAGATCGTGAAGTTGTCTTGGAACTTTATGAAGAACTCACAGGTCTTCGGATGAATCACGCATTTATTCGTCCAGGTGGTCTTGCTCAAGATTTGCCAGCAGGAGCTGAAGGTAAAGTTCGAAAAGTTATTGAAACACTTCGAAAGAACTTCAAAGACACAGCAAATATGCTTGTCGATAACTCTGTATGGACTGCTCGAACAAAAGATGTTGGGTATCTCGATCTCACTGGATGTGTAGCACTTGGTATGACAGGACCCGTACTTCGCTCAACTGGAATTGCCTGGGATCTTCGAAAGACTCAACCATATTGTGGCTATGAAACCTATGAATTTGATGTTCCAGTGCAAACATCCTGTGATGCATATGGAAGATTCCTTATACGTCTTGCTGAAATGCAAGAATCATTAAAGATTATTGAACAGTGTCTCGACAGATTGCAACCGGGCCCAGTGATGGTTGAAGATAAGAAAATTGCATGGCCTGCACAACTTGCAGTTGGTAGTGACGGACAAGGAAACTCGCTTGATCACATTCGCCACATTATGGGCGAATCGATGGAGGCACTCATTCACCATTTCAAACTTGTCACCGAAGGTTTCGAAGTGCCAGCAGGTCAGGTATATGTTGCAGTTGAATCACCTCGCGGTGAACTTGGAGTTCATGTGGTTTCTGATGGTGGAACTCGTCCATATCGCGTTCACTATCGCGACCCATCCTTCAATAACTTACAAGCAGTTCCTGCCATGGCAGAAGGCGGACAGGTTGCAGATTTAATTGCTGTTGTTGCAAGTATTGACCCTGTGATGGGAGGTGTTGATCGCTAATGGAATTTTCAGATGCTACCCATAAGAAAGCACGCGCAATTATCGCTCAATATCCAGAATCCCGATCAGCTCTCTTACCGCTATTACACCTTGTACAAAGCGAAGAAGGTTATGTTTCACCAGATGGAATTGCTTTCTGCGCTGAACTTCTTGATTTAACAACCGCAGAGGTATCTGCTGTTTCAACGTTTTACACAATGTATAAACGACACAAAACCGGAAAACATCACGTTGGTGTCTGCATCAACACGATGTGTGGGTTACTAGGTGGGGATCAAATCTGGAACGCATTGAGTGATGAATTAGATGTGGGCCACGACGAAACAACAAGAGACGGTATGTTCACACTTGAACGTATCGAATGTCAGGCTGCTTGCACGCACGCACCAGTGGTTACCTTCGACTGGGAATTCTTTGATGATGCAACAGTTGGAAATGTGCTTGATGCAGTCAATACATTAAAAGCAGGCAAGAAAATCAAGGCAACACGAGGTGCTACACCACGTGGACTTCAACACACTGAAAAAGTCCTTGCAGGTGTTGATGAAAAAGATGCAGATGAACCTGTGATTGACGAAAAGATGCTTGCAGGTCTCAAGCAGGCAAAGAAACTGGGTTATACGTTGCCAAAAGGTGAGGTGTGAGATGTTGACACCAATTCTTAGCGCACATTGGGATAAAGCAGATAGCCACACACTTGATCGCTACAAGAAACATCACGGCTACACAGCACTAAAACAAGCACTTAAAACAGATCCTGATGCAATCATCGCAACCATCAAGGATTCAGGTCTTCGTGGTCGCGGAGGCGCAGGCTTCCCAACCGGATTGAAGTGGAGCTTCGTTCCCCAAAATGATGGAAAGCCACATTATTTAGTTGTGAATGCAGATGAATCTGAACCAGGGGCATGTAAAGACATTCCACTGATGCTGGCAAATCCACATTCACTTGTTGAAGGTGTCATCATTTCGTCATATGCAATTCGTGCGAATCACGCATTTATTTATATTCGTGGTGAAGTGCCACACGCAATTCGTCGTGTGAGAAACGCTGTGAAAGAGGCATATGCTGCAGGTTTTGCAGGAAAGAACATTTTAGGTTCAGGTTTTGATTTAGAGATTGTTGTGCACGCGGGAGCTGGTGCCTATATTTGTGGTGAAGAAACAGCACTTTTGGATTCACTTGAAGGTCGGCGCGGTCAACCCCGATTGAAACCACCATTCCCCGCTGTTGCAGGTTTATATGCGTCCCCAACTGTGATCAACAATGTTGAGACTATTGCGAACATTCCTTACATTGTCAGAAATGGTGTGGAGTGGTTTAGGCAATGGGGAACTGAGAAGAGCCCAGGATTCAAACTTTTTGCAGTCTCTGGTCACGTGAAGCGACCTGGAATCTATGAGGCAGCACTTGGTACCACAATGCGCGAACTCTTGGAATATGCAGGTGGTATCCGCGATGGGCATCAACTGAAGTTTTGGATTCCAGGCGGTTCTTCTGTTCCGATGTTGATTGAAGAGCATCTTGATTTGCCGCTGACCTATGAAGATATGGCATCAGCTGGAACGATGCTTGGCACTGGAACACCGATGGTGTTTGATGAAACGGTCAGTGTTGTCAAAGCAGTAAGCCGTTGGCTTTCATTCTATAAACACGAGTCTTGCGGTAAGTGCACACCATGCCGAGAAGGCACCTATTGGATTACCGATCTTTTGAAGCGTCTTGAAAAAGGCAAAGGAATGGAAGAAGACCTCAAGAAAATTGATGATCTCTGTAAACAAATTGCAGGGCGTTCATTCTGTGCACTTGGTGATGCGGCTGCAACTCCATTCCCGGGTGCAATGCGATTCTTCGAGGACGAAATTAAAGAAGCTGTGAATACACCTGTTGATGAAACATTTCATCCACTTGCAAGTACAGTGTTTGAGAAAGTTGGTGTGAAGTGAGCGCACCAATTGAACTCATCAACGTAGTAATTGATGGTGTAGCACTACAAGTCCCAAAAGGAACGCTTGTCATTCGAGCCGCTGAACAAATCGGTATTCAAATCCCCCGATTTTGTGATCATCCACTTCTTGCACCAGTTGCAAACTGCAGAGCATGTCTCGTAGAAATTGAAGGGCAACCAAAACCGCAGCCTTCATGTGCGACAACGCTCACCGAAGGTATGGTTGTTAAAACTCAGTACACATCTGAACTAGCAGACGCAGCACAGCAAGGTGTGATGGAGTTTTTACTGATTAACCATCCGCTCGATTGCCCGGTCTGTGACAAGGGTGGGGAGTGCCCGCTTCAAAATCAAGCAATGACAAATGGCCGTGGGGAAACTCGATTCGATGGACAGAAGCGTGAGTTTGAAAAACCTATCAATGTCAGTGCTCAAGTATTACTAGATCGCGAACGATGTGTTTCTTGTGCACGCTGCACTCGCTTTGCTGATGAAATTGCAGGCGATCCAATGCTTGCACTACTTGAGCGTGGAGCACAGCAGCAAGTTGGAATTAGTGCTGACGAACCATTTGACTCGTACTTCTCTGGTAACACGATTCAAATTTGTCCAGTAGGTGCGCTTACTTCAGCGAAGTATCGATTTAAGTCACGACCATTTGATTTAGTTTCAGTTCCAACAACCTGTGAACATTGTGCAAGTGGATGTTCACTTCGAACCGATATTCGCCGTGGCCAAGTTCAACGACGCCTCGCGTGGGATGATCCTGAAGTTAATGAAGAATGGAACTGCGATAAAGGTCGCTTTGCCTTCCCATATCTGCAAGAAGGCAGACTCACCCAGCCACTCGTTCGTGATGCCGATGGTATGCAGCGAGTTGCATCGTGGCCAGAAGCATTACGAATTGCAGCAGAAGGTCTGAAAGCAGCCAATTCTGCGGCAGTACTCGCTGGAGGTCGTCACACACTTGAAGATGCATATGCACTTTCGAAATTTGCTCGACTCGCGTTGAAAACAAACGATATTGATTTCAGAGCCCGCCCACACTCTGAAGAAGAAGCAGAATTTCTTGGTGCTTTTGTTGCTGGAAGTGACATAAGCGTTACCTATGACTTGCTTGAAAAAGCACCTCATGTAGTGCTACTGCTTCTCGAAGTTGAAGATGAAAGCCCGATGATTCAACTTCGACTCAGAAAAGCGGTACGCAAGAACAAGACTCGCATTAGCGTCATTTCATCCCATATCACTGAAGGCTCCTACAAACTTGATGCTCAAGTTGTCACTACAAAACCAGGTGACGAAGTTTCAGCCCTACGTGACATCGAAATTGATTCAGAAACAATTGTTTTGGTAGGCGAGCGCGCTGCAAGCGTCCCAGGTTTACTCAGTGAATTACTGAAGGTGAAAGATTCGAAGAATTGCAAACTTGCCTGGGTACCTCGTCGTGCAGGTGAACGAGGTGCAGTCGATGCAGGGTTGTTACCAAATCTTTTGCCAGGTGGCAGAAGTGTGCTTGATACTGAAGCACGACTAGAGTTTTCGAAACTCTGGGGTGTTAATCACAATGACATTCCGGCCACTGTTGGTAAAGATTTCACCGAAATAGTTGCATCAGCAAAAGCGGGAAATATTGATGCACTTCTCATCACTGGCTTTGATGCTGAAGACACATTAGATCCGACAGGGACACTTGAAGCAGTGTATGCAGCTCGATTTATTGTGAGTTTTGAACAGCGACCAACTGCAATTACAGCACTTGCAGACGTAGTGTTCCCAGTTGCTGCAGTGACAGAAAAATCAGGAACATTTGTTGACTGGGAAGGCCGTCCTCGACCTTTTACCACGGCAATACGCGATAACAACCAAATGTCTGACTCAAGGATTGTTTCAATGCTCGCCGATGCAATGGATGTCTTCATTGGAAGTGGTGAAACTCTTGAATTGCGCCGTGAGTTCAAACAACTCGGTGCAGCGAATGCTCGAGTGAAATCTCCTAGTGTGAAAGCCTCGAAGGTTGAGGGTGTAACGCTCAGCACCTGGCCACAACTTATCGATAACGGTGTTATGCAGTCTGGCGAACCATATTTGCAGGCTACTGCACGAGATGTTGTTGCTCGAATAAGTCATGAACTTGCTGAAAGCCTGAATGTTGCAGATGGTGATGTAATTTCAATATCAACCTCGTCAGGAACAATTTCACTTCCAATTGTTATTGTTGAGGGGCACCCAGAGATGGTGTGGTTACCAACAAACTCAGCAGATTCAGCCGTTCGATCACTATTACATGCGGAACACGGTTCAGTCGTGAATATTCGAAAAGGGAGGAAGTAATGTCTATGTTTGGCATTGACCCTCTATGGCTCGTGATTCTGAAAACTCTTGGCGTCTTTGTGATTTTGGTACTTGTTGTGCTCATCACGATTGTGATGGAACGAAAAGTTGTGTCATGGATGCAACAACGAATCGGTCCCAACCGTGTTGGACCTCGTGGATCACTTCAATCACTGATGGATGGCATCAAGCTTGCACTCAAAGAAGAAATTATCCCGAAGGCTGCAGATAAACCTGTCTATTGGCTGGCACCTGTACTTTCTGCAGTTCCAGCATTTATGACGTTTGCTGTAATCCCATTCGGTCCTGAAGTATCCATTTTTGGAACAACAACTCCACTTCAACTTACTGATTTTCCAGTTTCTGTACTGTACGTTTTAGCGATCGCTTCAATTGGCATTTACGGAATCGTGCTTGCAGGTTGGTCGTCTGGTTCAACCTATGCACTGCTTGGTGGTCTACGTTCAAGTGCACAGATGATTTCATACGAAATCCCAATGGGTCTTTCATTTGTTGCAGTGTTTTTGTATGCAGGATCTGCATCAACATCTGAAATTGTTAATGCCCAAGCCAGCACTTGGTTTATTGTGTTGCTCTTGCCATCATTTTTGATTTACGTGACTTCTATGGTTGGAGAAACGAACCGCGCACCTTTTGACTTACCAGAAGCAGAAGGTGAACTTGTGGGCGGTTTCCACACTGAGTATTCATCGTTGAAGTTCGCGCTTTTCTTCCTCGCCGAATACATCAATATGGTGACGGTATCTGCTCTTGCGACAACGCTCTTCCTCGGAGGATGGCGTGCACCGTGGCCGATTTCGCTTTGGGAGAGTGCAAATACTGGCTGGTGGCCAATGCTTTGGTTCTTCGGCAAAGTTTCTGCATTCATTTTTGTGTTCATTTGGTTACGCGGAACGCTGCCTCGATTGCGCTATGACCAGTTTATGAAGTTTGGTTGGAAATTCTTACTTCCTGTTTCAATTGGCTGGATTGTGGTAGTGGCGACTGCGCGAGCTCTCAGAAATGAATTGAATTGGGACTTTGCGGCAGCACTGCAGTCACTGACTGTGCCTTTTGTTCTGATTTTTATTGGACTTCTAGTCTATGAATTTTTCTTCGCGAAGAAAAAAGTTTCGAAGTCAGTCACTCTCGTAGAGAACGCTGACCCGTTTGCTGGTGGACATCCTGTGCCACCGATGCAATTACAACAAAAGAATCAATTACAGGTGGAGGAGAAATAAGATGGCGTTACTTCCACAATTTGTCAGAGGTTTCTGGGTTACGTTCTCAAATATGTTTAAGAAACCGAACACTGAACAGTATCCAGAAGAGAAAGACATCTATCCTCCAAAGGAACGTTTTCACGGACGCCATCAGCTCAATCGACATCCTGATGGGCTTGAAAAGTGCATTGGTTGCGAACTTTGTGCTTGGGCATGTCCTGCAGATGCTATTTATGTAGAAGGTGCAGATAACACTGAAGGTGAAAGGTTTTCACCAGGTGAACGGTACGGTCGTGTTTACCAAATCAATTACTTGCGCTGCATTTTTTGTGGGCTTTGCATTGAAGCGTGCCCAACCCGCGCACTCACGATGACCAACGAATTTGAACTTGCAGATCAAACACGCGAAAGTTTGATTTACGAAAAGAAAGATCTCCTCGCACCTTTAATGCCAGGAATGGTTCCAGCCCCACACAGTATGGTTGAGGGAACGACTGAAAAGGACTACTACAAAGGTCTCATCAAGAAGGCAACACCTGAACAAATTGCTGAAGTGGCAAAACGCGCTGGAATTGAAGCGACAGGTGGTAATCAGTGAGCTTTGTTTTCTGGGTTTGCGCGATTGTTGCAGTTATTGGAGCACTAGGTATGGTGTTCAGCAAAAAAGCTGTGCACAGTGCGCTATTCGTTGCGATGACAATGATCAGCCTTGCAGTTTTGTATGCAGTACTTGAAGCGCCATTCTTAAGTATGGTGCAAGTCATTGTCTATACCGGTGCAGTGATGATGCTCTTCCTATTCGTGTTGATGGTCGTAGGAGTAGATTCAAGTGATTCCTTAAAGGAAACATTATCTGCTCACCGCGTACCCGCTGTTTTAGGTGGACTTGCGCTTGCTGTTGTCCTTGCAAGTCAACTTGGAAATTTCACGTTACAAAATGTTGGCTTGAATGAGGCGAACAGCATTGGCAATTTACAAGGTTTAGCAAAGCTAATTTTCGGTGATTACTTGTTTGCATTTGAATTAACAAGTGCACTGTTGATCACAGCCGCACTCGGTGCGATGATTTTGGCTCATCGTGAACATCACACACCTCGCCCATCGCAGCGAGATCTCTCCATTTCACGGTTCAAGAGTGGACGTCATCCTGGATCCTTGCCACCTCCTGGTGTCTATGCTCGACACAATGCTGTCGATACTCCTGCATTACTTCCAGACGGCACACTTTCAGAACTTTCTGTACCGAAACCTCTTGCTGCCAGAGGTGCACTCAAAGGGAAAGAAGTGATGGAGCAAACTGAAATTGCTTCGATCACATCAACGATGGGTGGTGAGGATGAGCACTAATTCCATTGTCGTGCTCTCAGCGCTACTTTTTAGTATCGGTGCGCTTGGAGTTCTGGTTCGCCGTAATGCAATTGTTGTTTTTATGAGCGTGGAATTGATGTTGAATGCAGCAAATCTTGCTTTCGTCGGATTTGCTCAAGCGCATGGCAATCTTGTTGGTCAGTCCGTAGCATTCTTCGTGATGGTTGTAGCAGCAGCTGAAGTTGTTGTTGGTTTGGCAATCATTATCACCATTTTTAGAACAAGAAAAACTGCTTCAATCGATGAAGCAAGTCTGTTGAAGTTGTAAAGGAGCAGGTTGTGACTTCACTTGCGTGGTTGTTAGTGGCATTGCCACTAACAGGTTCAGCCATCCTGCTTATCGGTGGAAAACGAACCAATGCTTGGGGACACTTATTTGCAACTGGTATTGCAATTGCTTCGTTTATCGTTGGTTTTATCACATTTCTTGAAATGTGGGCGCGAGAAGAAAACGCCCGTTCAGTTACCTTGCACCTTTGGGATTGGATGGTTGTTGGTACTTTCAAAATCCCAGTCGCGCTTCAAATTGATCAGTTGTCAATCGCGTTCGTGTTATTGATTACTGGTGTAGGAAGTTTGATACATGTGTATTCCATCGGCTATATGGAACACGATGAAAATAAGCGAAAGTTTTTTGCGTATCTCAATCTCTTTATTGCAGCGATGTTGCTACTTGTCCTTGCCAACAACTATTTGCTTCTGTATGTTGGTTGGGAAGGTGTAGGTCTTGCTTCCTATTTGCTGATTGGTTTTTGGATGCATAAGCCAAGTGCAGCAACTGCAGCGAAGAAAGCATTCGTCGTCAATCGAGTTGGAGATGTTGGTTTATCGCTTGCAGTGATGTTGATGTTCTCTGCATTCGGTGTTGTCACATTTGCTGAGGTTGAACTTGCAAGTCAAAGTGCAAGTACCCAGACATTGACACTCATTGGTCTTGCCTTGCTGTTAGCAGCAGCTGGAAAGAGTGCACAATTCCCTCTTCAAAGTTGGCTCCTTGATGCAATGGAAGGTCCAACTCCAGTTTCTGCACTCATTCACGCAGCAACGATGGTGACCGCTGGTGTGTATCTTGTTGCACGTTCAAATGCGATTTATGACGCTGCACCAATTGCCCAAACCGCAGTTATTGTGGTTGGCGCAATTACTTTATTAATGGGTGCGATCATTGGTACTGCGAAGGACGACATCAAGAAGGGTTTGGCTGGATCCACGATGAGCCAAATCGGCTACATGATGCTCGGTGTTGGGCTTGGGCCAGTTGGATATGTTTTCGCGCTCTTCCATCTATTCACGCATGGATTCTTCAAGGCGGGAATGTTCCTTGGTGCTGGTTCAGTTATGCACGGTATGCATGATGATGTGAACATGCGACATTATGGAAACCTTCGAACTGCAATGAAAATCACCTACGTCACATTTGGACTTGGTTTCTTAGCAATCATTGGTATTCCACCGTTTGCCGGTTTTTGGTCGAAAGACGAAATCATCAAAGCAGCATTTCACACCAATACACTTGTTGGAATTGTGACCTTGCTAGGTGCTGGTATCACCGCGTTTTATATGACTCGAATGATGGCGATGACATTCTTCGGAACAGCACGTTGGGATGATGATGTGCACCCTCACGAGTCACCAAAAGTGATGACGATTCCAATGATTATTCTTGCGTTTGGATCCGCGTTTCTTGGAATGCTATTGCTCTTTGTATTCGATATCGAACATTGGCTTGAACCAATTGTTGGTTTTACTTATCCTGATATGGCTCCATCAGCAACTATTTTGATTCCAATCACGTTAGTTGTAGTACTCCTTGGAGCAGGACTCGGTTGGGTTCAATATGCGACACGTGATGTGCCGAGAGTTGCACCGAGTGAAGTGTCATTCGCGACTCGGGCTGCTCGAGCAGATTTATATGGCGATGCTGTGAATGAGGCAGTCTTTATGAGACCGGGTCAATACCTAACTCGTTCACTTGTGTTTGTTGACAATCGCGTAGTCGATGGATTTGTCAATGGTGTAGCTGGATTCATCGGGGTGATTGCATCGCAATTACGACGCATTCAAACTGGTTACACACGATCCTACGCACTCATGATGTTACTGGGAGTGGTTGCTATTGCGCTCATCGCATTGATTGTGAGGCTTGGATAATGATGCTCTCAACACTCATTCTCATTCCTCTAATTACTGCTCTATTCCTTGCAGTCATCAAAGGCATCAATGATGTCACGATCCGCAAGATTGGATTAGCATCAGCACTACTTTCGATGATTCTCACCATTATTATCGCACTCAATTTCAACCCAAGTTCAACGTCAACATTGCAGTTAATCGAAAGTTATCCTTGGATTGAAGCATTCGGTGTGAATTTTTCACTTGGTGTTGATGGAATTTCACTTGTGCTCATTGCTCTTGCCAACGTACTTGTTCCTGTTGTGATGTTGGCTGGTTGGAACGAGTCGCTGAATCACAAAGGCACAGTTCGCCAATATGTTGTGTTGACTTTAATCACCCAAGCAATGATGGTTGGAGTATTCGCAGCAACTGATGTGTTCTTGTTCTATGTGTTCTTTGAGGCCATTTTGATTCCTATGTATTTCTTGATTGGTCGATTTGGTGGACAGCGCTCCACTTATGCTGCTGTGAAGTTCTTGCTTTACAGCTTGGTTGGTGGACTCTTAATGCTCGCAAGTCTCATTGGATTATGGGTCGTCTCGCGCGATCAGCTTGGTGAAGGAACATTTGATTGGCAAACTCTCACAACACTCACTATTGATCCGACGGTTCAAAATTGGTTGTTCCTAGGGTTCTTCATCGCATTTGCAATTAAAGCACCTCTCGTACCACTACACACCTGGCTTGCAGATGCAGCAGGTGAAGCGACCCCCGGTACTGCAACATTACTTGTTGGAGTACTCGACAAAATCGGAACCTTTGGAATGCTTCGCTATCTCCTCCCACTCTTTCCACTTGCGAGTGTCAACTTTGCTCCACTTGTGATTGCGCTATCAGTAATCGGCATTATCTATGGAGCACTTCTTGCAATAGGGCAGACAGATATCAAGCGCTTGATTGCCTACACGTCCGTAAGTCACTTTGGTTTTATCTCGTTGGGAATCTTTGCCTTCACAACTCAAGGACAATCAGGTGCAGCCCTTTATATGGTGAACCATGGGTTTTCAACAGCAGCCCTCTTCTTGATCGCAGGTTTTCTCATCTCCCGACGTGGTTCAAGATTCATTGAAGACTTTGGTGGAGTTTCGAAAGTTGCGCCACTGATGGCAGGCGCCTTCTTTATCGCTGGTCTTTCTTCGCTTGCACTTCCTGGTTTATCAAGTTTCGTTTCAGAGTTTCTTGTGCTCACAGGTACATTCACGAGATATCCGATTCCTGCCGTGATTGCGACTATCGGCATCATTCTTGCAGCACTCTATATCTTGATTATGGTTCAGAGAACAATGACTGGTGTTCCAAGTCGAGATGTTGAAACTACGATTTCAGAAATTAATTTCCGTGAGAAGATGGCGATTGCTCCAGTGCTTGCAATTATCATCGCACTCGGATTTGTTCCGCAAGTAGTACTCAACGTTGTAAATCCGGCAGTTGAAAAAGTCATGATGTATGTTGATGCCAAAGATCCGTCACCAACTGAGGTGGGAGAGTAATGAATTTTTCAGCACCTGTGCTTGATTACACTCAAATTGCACCGATTCTTATCGTACTTGGAGCAGCAGTTCTCAGCGTGCTCGTAGAAGCATTTGCAAAGATCCAAAATCGTCGCTCAATTCAATTAGCGATCACGTTTATTGCTCTTGTTACTGCCCTCTTCGCCGCTTGGAATATCAAATCTGCTGCAATCTATGGCATTGGAGCAGTTGCCTCGCTTGCGATAGATCCAGCAGCAGTTATTTTGCAGATTATCATTTTGCTTTCTGCAATCTTTGGAGCGATGTTCATCGCTGAAAACAAGATTGACTCTCAAGGTGACGCATTTGCTGCTAGAGCGTCTGCGCTACCTGGTAGCGAAGATGAAGAAGCCTTCACCAAACGAGGTTGGTATCAAACTGAAGTGTGGAGTTTATTCCTCTTCAGTGTTGGCGGTATGTTGATTTTCCCAATCGCAAATGACTTCTTAACACTGTTTATCGCGCTTGAAGTCATGTCGCTACCACTGTACTTATTAGCAGGAATGGCTCGACGACGACGAATCATTTCTCAGGAAGCAGCTCTCAAATACTTTGTCTTGGGCGCTTTCGCTTCAGCCTTTCTTCTCTATGGATCTGCCTTGCTGTATGGGTTTGCAGGTGCGGTTGAATTTGGAGCTGTTGCTACTGCAATTAGTGCTAATTCATCAAATACTGGCCTACTTCTTTTCGGCGCACTTTTTGTTTTGGTGGGCTTGCTATTCAAAGTTGGTGCTGCACCATTTCATCAATGGACTCCTGATGTGTACCAAGGTGCCCCAACAGCACTCACTGCATTTATGTCAGCAGCAACAAAAGTCGCCGCTTTTGGTGCACTTTTACGTGTGACCTATGTAGCACTCGGCGGGATGCAGTGGGAGATTGAGCCAGTATTCTGGTTTATCGCAGGTATCACAATGCTCGTCGGCACAATTGTTGGCGTTGCACAATCTGATGTGAAACGAATGCTTGCATACTCTTCAATTGCTCACGCCGGTTTCTTACTCCTCGGTGTTCTTGCTGTGAACAAAGATGGCCTTTCAGGTTCTCTTTTCTATTTAGCTGCATATGCATTCACATCCCTTGGAACCTTTGGGGTAGTCACAATGATCCGCGATGCATCAGGTGAAGCCAATCAACTAGGACAATATGCGGGACTTGGTAAAAAATCACCATTACTTGCAGGAAGCTTCGCCCTTCTACTTTTGGCATTGGCAGGTATTCCGCTTACGAGTGGATTCACAGGAAAGTTCGCAGTCTTTGCTGCTGCTTTTGAGGCGGGAGCTTGGCCTTTAGTTGTTCTCGCAGTCCTTGCAAGTGCAATTGCTGGATTCTTCTACGTTCGTCTCATCGTGCTTATGTTCTTTACTGAAGCCCAAAACGACGGAGTTGCGGTTGTCGTACCAAGCGTGTTCACGAAGACTGCAATCAGCGCAAGTGTGATTGTTACCCTGGCACTTGGGATTATTCCAGGGCCAGTGCTCGATCTACTTTCAGACGTAGTGTTCTTAAAGTAACGTTATGTCGAGTGAGCCTTTTTCATTAGAACGACTTGATCCGACTCTTGCTGAGCGCATATCACGAGATTTAATTGCAGTAGAAGAGAAACTTCTTGCATCTGCCACCACAACAGATCCGTTTATTTCAGAAGTTGCATCCCATTTAGCACAAGCTGGTGGTAAACGCCTCCGACCAATGCTTTGCCTTATTGCAGGTCAGGTTGGCAAGCCAACCGACGAGTTGGTAGATGCTGCAGTAGTTGTTGAAATCACACATCTTGCAACGCTCTATCACGATGATGTGATGGATGAAGCGGAAAAGCGAAGAGGTGCAGAATCTGTCAATAAGCGATGGAATAACACGTTAGCAATTCTGACCGGTGACTTTCTTTTTGCAAAAGCATCACAGATTCTTGCGAGTCTAGGTCCAGAGGCAGTTCTACTACAAGCAGAAACTTTTGAACGATTAGTCTCAGGTCAAATTCATGAAACTGTTGGACCAGATGACGATGATGATTCAATACATCACTACCTACAAGTCTTATCGGATAAAACAGGTTCACTGATTGCAACGAGTGCTCGCTTTGGTGGCATGTTTTCAGGATTACCAGCCCCTGCACTGAATGCCCTTTCTGCCTATGGTGAAGCACTCGGCGTCGCTTTTCAAATTGCTGACGACATTCTCGATATTGCTTCAGAGTCGGAAGATTCTGGAAAGACACCTGGAACTGATTTGAAGGAAGGGATTCTCACTCTTCCAATGTTGTTTGTGCTCGATGCAAAACGAGTTGAAGATGAAACTTTGATTGAATTGCTAGGTAAGCCTCTAACAGATGATGAAACTGAACTTGCGCTTTCATTTCTACGTCAACATTCAGCAATGCGTCAAGCTCGAGATGAAGCAGAAAAATACCTACATATAGCAAAGCAACAGGTTCTGAAACTACATCAATTATCTCTGGAATACGCATCATTTTTCGGGGTGAATGCACAAACGGCCCTTGACGCTCTTGAACTCATAGCCGACTCAGTGCTTGACCGACGGGTGTAGTGTTCTGATGTGCTGCGCTCTTACTTTCTCGCATAACACCCCTCACACCACGACAAATGTCTAATATGGCGCTTATTTCCGGTGCGCTGATTGCCTAGTTTGGTCTCTATTAAGCAAGTTTCTTTGGATGGACCCCAGCGATTGAAGCGAATGGTTTTGCTACGGCACCGCTGCTTGCTGTTGGTCTGATTGCTGCCGATATGACGAGAAGTGAATCTAATCCAATCAAAACTCTGTTTGGAACTATTGCGAATACTGCAGGGATTTTTATCGCTACCTATTTCGTAAGTAGTGGGCAAGTGATCACAGGTATTGGGTTACTACTCGGAGTACTTTTCTTGGCACTTTATCGGCTGATTCCAAAGTTGAAGTCAGATTGGGATGCCGCTCGACTAGCTGGTGCTAGTTCTGGACTTCGATTGCAATCCCCGTCGTAGGGCGTCGGTAGCAAAAATGGTAAGTGCAACCCACACCAAGATATAACCAATCCATCGTTCAGTTGTCATAGTTTCACCAACAATGAAGTAGCCGATAATGAATTGAATTGTTGGACTCAAGTACTGAAGTATTCCCATACTTGAATAAGGAATTCGAACAGCGGCGGCCCCAAAAGCAAGAAGTGGAAGAGCAGTAAAGAGTCCAGCCATTACTGCAAAGAATGTGTGTGAAAATCCAGCACTTCCAAAGACAAGTTGTGATGTCACACCAAGATATATGAGGTATCCAAGTGCGAGTGGAAATACCCAAATAGATTCAATTGTTAAACTTTCAACTCCATCAAGACCTGCAAGTTTTTTCAGCATTCCATAAATGCTGAAAGAAAAACCAAGGATCAAACCAATCCAGGGAACCGATCCAGCATTGATTGTTAACCAGAGAACTCCCATTGCGGCAATCGCAATTGCAATCCATTGAACTTTACGTAGGCGTTCTGAAAAAACAAAGATACCAAGAGCTACGTTGATCAATGGATTGATGAAATATCCAAGCGAGGAATCAATGACATGTTCGTTAGTAACTGCCCAGATATATAGACCCCAATTAGTTGTGACTGCGAGTGCAGCTAACAGCAGCAAGAGCATCACTTTGCGATTTTTCATCGCTTCGAAGATTTTGCCCCAATTTCTCAATATGAGATTGATAATCACGAGAAAGAACAAGCTCCACACCATGCGGTGAGCCAGAGTCTCAAGTGCCGAGGATGGCGCTACAAGCGGCCAATAGAGAGGAGCCAATCCCCAGAGGCCGTATGCGATAACTCCATAAATGTAACCGCGCGACATCCTCACGCTGAGTCGACCAATCTGCACCTCAATCCAACCCCTAATTGTTCACCCCTCAAAGACAGAATTTTGAATCTAAGGAAGGATGTCCGAAATGTCTCATTTATTGAGATTTACCGATTTGCCCCAAAAAAAATGCTCAAAACTCTTGGAGACCGTGGATGGCCTAACTACGCTTACCTTCCTACCAGGAGGATACGTGAAGCGACATCTTTCCCGAGCGTTGCTCGTCCTTCTCGCAACGTTCTGGCTCATTCCTGTCTCACCAGCCCAGGCTGAAGGAGAATCAGTAGTAATCTCAGGTGTCATTGTCGACCCTGATAAAGCTCCTCTTGCAGGAGTTGAATTCACACTCACCGCACCAGATGGTTCGAGCCAGACTGCTTTGAGCGACACAACTGGACTTTGGCAATTCTCCGTATCACAAACAGGTGGATTCGTAGTTGCAATTAACCCAGATTCTTTGCCAAGTGGAGTCGGTTTACGTGAACCCGACCGATTGACCAGATCGGTGTTTGTTTTTAATCTGAATAAAGATCCTGCACAAGTGCAGTATCTGACAGGTGAAGGTCCCAAACGCGCTACTTTTACTGAACGCGCGCTGCAACTTACCCTCGATGGGATTGTCCTAGGCGTCACCATAGGACTCGCTGCTGTTGGTTTGAGTTTAATTTTTGGAACTACAGGACTTACAAACTTTGCTCACGGTGAACTCATTACGTTAGGCGGTCTTGGAACGTTTTTCTTCAATTCCTATCTTGGATTGCATCTCATTCCATCTGCTCTCATCGCTCTTGTCGTTTGCTTGACAATAGGTGGATACGCCCAAGACAAACTACTCTGGAAACCACTTCGCAAACGCGGGTCTGGTTTGATTGCGATGATGGTCATTTCAATTGGTTTTGGACTTATGGTTCGTTACATCTTTCTCTTTTTCTTCGGTGGAAATCGCGAGCAATTTTTACAATATGCAGGTCAAGCTGGACTTCAAATTGGACCACTTAGTATTACACCAAAGATGATTATGGCAACGCTCATTGGTGTCATCTTGATTGCGCTCACCATCCTTTGGCTCACTCGATCAACATTAGGTAAAGCATCGAGAGCTGTATCCGATAATCCAGCACTTGCATCGGCAAGCGGTATTGATGTTGAGAAAATTATTTTGGTTGTGTGGGTGCTCGGTGCATTTTTAGCAGGTTTTGCCGGCATCATGATGGGTCTGAACCAAGGTGTTCAGTTCATCATGGGCAGCGACACATTGCTCCTGATTTTTGCCGCAGTAACACTTGGTGGTTTAGGCACAGCGTATGGTGCGATTGTTGGCAGTATGGTGGTTGGACTTTTTGTTCAGTTATCAACGCTTTTTATTCCGACAGAATTGAAGTATGTCGGTGCACTTTTTGTCTTGATTGTAATTCTGCTTGTGAAACCGCAAGGAATATTGGGTCGAAGAGAGAGGATTGGCTAACATGGATTTTCTCTTCATCTTCCAACAAGCAATTAGCGCTGCAATTGGTGTGAACGCAATTATTTATGCACTTGCAGCAATTGGTTTGAATATGCACTTTGGATACACAGGTCTTTTGAACTTCGGTCAAGCTGGCTTCTTGGCGGTAGGTGCATATACCGTTGCTGTTCTTGTTGTTACATTCAAAGTAAGTATTTGGCTCGCGTTTCTTGCAGGAATTGGAATGTCAATACTGTTGGCGCTGATATTAGGTATTCCAACATTGCGTTTACGAGCAGATTATCTGGCAATTGTGACCATTGCGGCCGCTGAAATCATCAGACAGGTTGCTCGATCAGTGACGCTGCGCGAATATTTCGGTGGTTCAGATGGAATTACTGGAAAATTTGGTGCAGATTTCTTTGCGCTCAATCCATTCAAGTCTGGCTTGGATACACCTATTCTCAGATTCACTCCGAACGATTTATGGGTAGTTCTTGTTGGGTGGGTTCTTGTTGCGCTTTTTGTTCTACTCACATGGGCGATCGTTCGCTCCCCATGGGGTCGTGTCATCAAAGCAATTCGTGAAGATGAAGATGCAGTTCGATCACTTGGTAAAAGTGTGTACCTCTACAAGATGCAGTCACTTGTGCTTGGTGGTGTTGTTGGCTCGTTTGCTGGATTTGTGTACGCGATGTCACGGCAAAGTGTCCAGCCAGACAACTACTCAACTGCTCTCACATTCTTTGCCTACACCGTTTTGATTTTGGGTGGAGCAGCTCGTGTACTCGGGCCAGTTGTTGGTTCTGTTATTTTCTGGTTCCTACTTGTTTTTGTTGAGCAAATTTTGCGCCAGGCTGTTGCAAATGATTTGATTCCTGATTGGCTCCTCAATCCAAATCAGGTCGGACAAATTCGCTTCATCTTGGTAGGGCTTGGCCTTATGTTGCTGATGATTTACAGACCACA
>JBMSMQ010000021.1:0-20734 GCA_049421205.1 Candidatus Nanopelagicales bacterium | reverse complement strand
CGATACCAAGATAAGCCTCTGGCGTCAGGACCATATCGCATCTCTGATCAGTCAATTCCTAGCAGTCTGCTACTTATCCGAAACTTAAAGTGGTCAAATGACGACGTTAGAAAAGCGATACCTGATCAGGTGCTTATCACCTCGAATCTAACCGAGAACGAAACGGTAACTGAACTGATTGAGGGTATAAATCTTGGGACTGACGCACTGAATCTCGATGGACTTGGTGACACTGACTTACTCCGCATCTTCAATGATCCAGCGTTTGAAAATCAACGTGTCAATGATCTTGAAAACTCGATGAGCGCCATTATGTTCAATCTCGAGACTATTGCTTGTGCGCCGTTACGACGTGCTTTGTACTTTGCACTCAATCGAAACGAAATGTTGAATAAGGACAGGGGCGAAATATTCGGTCCTGAACTCATCACATCTCTTTTGACACCTAGCCTTTTCCCTTCGTTTTCGACTCCAATGGCAGGTTTTGAAGACCTTTTAGAAACTGGCAATATAGAACGAGCACAATCCTTACTACTTGAAGCCAAGAATGAATGTCCTCAAATTTATAAACGGGCCACAACCAAGGATCTAGGTCTTGGAATGTTGGTATGGGATAGTGAAGTGGCAATTGCTCAAGCTGAAAGTGTGAGCAAGGCGGCCAATAAAATCGGGATACTTATTTCTTTGAAGGTCGTAAGTGCTAATTCCTACTACGCTAACTTACGAAATCCCAAAAAGCGCGACGACTTGTTTATGTTAATAATGACTCCTGAGTGGCTTCATCCTGCAAGTTTGGCACGTGAATTTCTACTGCCTGCAGGATTTCGACAATTCATTGCAAGTGGTAATTCGGAAGAATTCAAAATAATTTTAGATTCATTCAACGAGGTTTTGCAGATCGAATCAGATGGAGAACAGCGCGATGCCTGGGTGGCGATTAATCAACAGTTAATGGACAAAACTTTTCTGTTACCACTGTTTCAATATCGCACACAATTCTTCTGGGGGAGTAATGTGACAGCGGTTGGAGTTTGGTCTGCATTTTCAGTCCCAGTTTTTAACGATCTTGGGCTTAAAGTTGTAGCTTCGGACCTTGAGTGACAATGAAAGTCTTTCAATATCTACCATCTGCAATCATTGGAATATTGATCTATTTAATCGGAATCTATCTCATCTCAGGTGATTTCAATTTGACTCCATTAACTGAGTTCGCCGTGAATTTTGAGGCCCATCAGAATGACCTGCTGAATACTGGTGTGACACTACTTTTTTTATTAGTCATCTCAAAAATCCTTCTCTCACTACTTTCAAGAATTTGGCATCGCGGTATGTGGCTTGGAATAGTTCTACTGATTGCTGGAACATTAGCATCGGCCCTCTTACTCCTTGAATACATCACGTTTCTTGATTTACGACTACTGAAAATTACGTCAGTACTTCTAGCAACCTTAACAGTAGTAATAAGTTTGCTTTCACTTCTAGCCGCATTGACTCGCTATCGGTATAGAAGCCAAAGGGAAGGTGAGAATCTTCTCTACAAGTTATGGGTGAGAAATCCACAGTCACTGATGTTTCTGGATAAAGCCCGTAGCTCTGAAATTTTACTTGCTCCTGTGATTTTTCTTTCCTATCTCGTGCTTCTGCATTTTGATTCAGTGTATTCAGGTGATGAAGCAATCTACAAATTGAATGTATCAATCTATACCTTTGTATTTTTCGTTTTGCTTCTTGTTTTGGTGTATGCGTCATTACGTCACAGCCGGAGGTTACTTCGATGATTGTGTTGAAAAACCTCAGTATTGTGAAATCAAATGCGAAGGAGCGCGTTGACATAGCCCGTCAACTCAATGTACACATTACGAAAGCGACTTCACTATCTCTAATCTGTGGATCTAAAGAAGTAATAAGTGAACTTGCACTTGGCCTTTCAAGTTTTGAATACCTTGATGACTACATGCTTTCAGGACAATATTTGATTGATGAAAGAGATTTCGCTAATCCTTTGGTAACCAAAAATCAAATTGAGCTACAGTCTCAAATTCAGGTGATTGCCCCATACTTATTGGATGCCTTTAATCCAGAAAAAACCGTTAGCGCGTTACTGAAATTCTTAATGAAAGAGCGTGGTGGAACCCTCCCCAGATCCCTCTCGGACGAACTTCAGTTTCTGGATTTAGATGAATATTTTGTTTCCGCAAAGATAAAAGATATTTCGGCATTTGAAAGAGTGAAATTGCTACTGTTACTTGGGATGTTGCTTCAAGTCAAGTTCCTTATTTTTGAATCAATCGAAACTGAACTTGACGATTACGAAAATGCTCAATTGCTCGGACTGCTACAGCAATTTCAGATAAACACAGGTGCGTGCAGTCTCTTCCTCACAACAGATCTCAGTTGGGCTCTTAAGAGCACAGATGCTGTTGGCGTCTTGCAAGCTGGTGTATTACTTGAATATGGATCGAGCATAGAGTTGACCCGCAAAGCCCTTCATCCCATCACATTAGCGATGAAGCAAAAGAAATTTCCTAGGACATATGCACCACTAGGCTGTCCATATTCAAAGGATTGTGGGGCGAAGCTCAGAGTGTCTGAAAATCTTTGCACGACAACATTCCCGGTCACAGTGTCATTAACTGATACCCATGTACTTCGATGTCACTTGAGTGCTGAAGAGCGCACCGCTTACTACAGTGAGGTGAACGGTAGCAATGCTTAGGTACCAGAATGACGATATCGAATTTGAATGTGAAATTCAGAGCATCACTGCAGTCATTGGTGGAGCCACTATCGAGTCTATATTCACTGAAATTGTAAGCGAACGCGAGAATTACCTCAACGGCAATTCAATCGGAACCCTATCTGCCGATAATGAATTTGATTCAAAACGCACACTTGGTGATCTCATAAGCAAGCAATTCAAGAAACATAAGAAAGTGAGCAGGAAACGAAGTCTTCAGGCAATTGAAGAAATACTTCAATTCTTGAAGGCAGATTCGATTGTAGACACACCTCTTCGAGAGTTATCAGAGTTACAAATTGCTCACACCAAGCTCGCTTATGCAATTGCGCTTCGGCCAGAAGTCGTAATCGCTTGGACGTTTCTTTCTACAATGAGTGCTCCTGTCTGCGAAATACTAAAAACTAATATTGCAGAGATTCACAGAGATTTACATGTTGGATTCATACTTTTTGAAAAACGTGTGAGTGTCGTTGAAAATCTCGCGGAGAATATTTTTAATTTTCACCCTGAAAAAGTATCTATTCCAATCGAAAGAGATATTCTCCTACCAATAATTCAACCAAAACCAAAATCCTCAAGTGATGAAATTTCAGGATTGGATTTCGTCAGCGGATAAGTGCTCTTTGAAGAAGTTCAGCATCATAATCATGAGGTTTTTTGTAATGTCCTCTTGCGGGGTCATATGAGAAACGCCAGCAAGTGGTAGAAAGTTATGTGCTTTTCCTTGCGCTAATAGTGCGCGTGAGAGTTGAAGCGAGTGAGCCGCCAACACATTGTCATCGGCTAAACCATGCACGAGTGTTAATGGGCGTGAGAGTTTATGTGCTCGATGAATAAGCGAGTTCTTTTGGTAGACATCGGGATGGGTTTTTGGATGAGACAAGTATCTTTCGGTGTAGGCAGTGTCATATAACTGCCAATCTGTAACAGGTGCACCAGCCCAGGCGGCTTTATACACATCAGGTCGATCGAGCACGGCGAGTGCAGAGAGATACCCTCCAAATGACCATCCAGCAATGCCCACTCTCGATTCATCAACCTTGTCGCGAAAGCGTGCACAGATTTCTTTGAGCGCCAATACCTGGTCTTTGAGAATGATCTCGGAGAGATCAAGGTAAACCTCACGTTCCCACGCTGGACCTTTTCCTGGTGTTCCAGCATTGTCAATCACGACAACACAGAATCCCTGATTAGCAAGCCATTGATCGTCATAGAATGTTTGCTCTGCTGCTATTACTTCACTGTGATGCGGTCCACCGTAGATATTGACAATGATGGGAAGTTTTTCTAAGACTGGTTGTTCTGGCCAGAGAACTACTACAGGAAGTGAACGATCGGTGACTTCGAAAAAGTTCAATGAAACTTTAAGTGGTGGCAAAACTGCATTACTTGCAATTTCATACACAGTCTCACCATTTCTCTTCACCAAAAATTGTGCCGGTCCAGTGGTGCGTGACTGAGAAATAAGCGCATAATCTTTATCAAATACGCCTGTCGCCCAACCATCAAGGTCGCTCAGGTTTTCTAAGGTTTTTCCTAACTTGAAGAGCACAAGATTCCAAGGATTTGTGTAAGCAGAAAAAATCACAGCATCTTCGGTGACACTCAAAACTTCTTGGATATGACCTGAACCAAATTCAAGTTTCCTATCCCCAATAAACACATCTCGAGTTTTCCCTACAGTGGAACTGACGAGGACATCATTAAGGCATAGTTGTGGCACCCCGATACCACAATCAATCCATGCCTCATCTACGTCTGTGTGAAGAGAGACTGCTACCCCATTTTCAACTTTGAAAAGTTCAAGTCGTTGCTGGTGTCGATCGAGCGCAGTAAACCAACCCGATTGTGCACTAAAACCAACACTTGCAAGATATGGAGTGTCTTCTGAGGATTTCCATACCCGTGTGATGTCTTTGCTCGTGATGGAAAGCGAAAGTAGTTCTATCTCCGCATTTTCAGTTCCAGCCTGAGGATAGCGATGCATTCGAGGTGGCACATCTGGATTTGTGGGATCTGAAATCCAGCGCTCTGCAACATTTGATTCATCCGTTCTCTGAACAAGGAGCGAAGTTCCATCGGGACTCCACCAATGTCCGCGGTAGCGTGATAACTCTTCACTCGCAATAAAGTCCGCAAGTCCATAAGACACCGTTTCACTTTCGGCAGCAATGCGAACTATTTCGTCACCTTCAATGCTACTCACAATGAAATCTTGACCACTCGTAAACGCGACGTACTTTCCACTTGGGTTAAGTTGTGGATCAACGACGGCATTCCAATCCCCAAGCTGTCTAACTTTTCCATCCTGCCAAATAAAGAGTGAACCGGAAAGTGGGAAGACAAAAATACTCAGATCTGAATTGCTTGAAAACTGAGTAATACCTGCACCAGATTCACGTAAGCGCTCGCGACGGGCCTTCTCTTTTGGCGAGAGTTCACCATCATCAAAGTTCAAGACATCTGTATCAATGAGGAGTTGCTCATTTGGAGTAGAGTCGAGATTCCTCACTACCCATAAATCGAGTTTGGCTGAAAATCCATCTTTTGCACGAAGAAATGCAACGGCATGTGCATTGCTAGCCAGTTTGAAATTTCGAGGAACGCCACGCCTGAATTTTCCTGTTCGCGCGGCAAGGAGGGGATAGTCGGTTTCACTCATAAGGGTATTGTGTCAAAGCGCCTATTACGATTTGGCATATGGCAAAAAGCATTCTCTTCACCCACGCACATCCAGATGATGAAACAATCAATAATGGACTCACGATGGCGCTCTATGCAGAACGAGGTTTCGATGTTCACCTCGTGACCTGTACTGCTGGCGAAGAGGGGGAAATTCTGGTCGCTGAACTTGCTCATTTGGCAGCAGACAAAGAAGACGGCTTAGGTGAAATTCGGAAAGTCGAATTAGCGAATGCCTTAAACGAGATTGGCTCAATAATGCATCACTATCTAGGTGGTTTTGGTCGTTATCGCGATAGCGGAATGATGGGAATGCCGAGCAATCTTGGCCCTCAAACATTTTGGCAGGCAGATCTCTTTGAGGCAGCATCTCATCTAGTGAAAATCATCCGCGAAGTAAAACCAGAAGTCTTGGTTACCTATGACCAGTTTGGTGGCTATGGACATCCGGACCACATACAGACCCATCGGGTTTCGATGTATGCGGCTCAACTTGCTGGTGTTGAAGGCATCTTGCCTGAAGCAGGATCACCGTGGTCAATAAAAAAGATTTACTGGAATGCGATACCACGAAACCTCATGATGGACGCTATTCAAAAGTTATCTGAACGTGGTGTCACATCATCTTTCTTAAATGACATGCCAGGCGATGCTCCATTCCTTACAAACGATGAATTCATTACTACTCGAATCACTGCACCTGAATACAATGATCGAAAATTACGCGCTCTTTCCTGGCACAAAACCCAGGTTGATTTAGAAGGTGAGTTTTTCACAACTATGCAAATGCTCGGAGATGATTTAAGTGCAAGTGAGTATTACCGTCTAGTTTTTCCAGACTCGAAACTTTTCCAGTCTGAATTCGAAACGGACTTATTCGCCGATATCTAGTTCTAGTTTGCGGTTGACCTTTGGTCCCTCTGGTGAATCTTTCACTTCGAAACCTCTTGCCTCTATTTCTTCACGAAGTTCGTCGCTCATTTTCCAGTCTTTCAAAGATCGCGCTTTTTCACGTTGGTCGAGAAGTCTCTGGATGTCTTCTGGAATAACGAGTGAGTGACTGCGATGGAGATCAAGCCCAAGTAGGGAATCGGCCCATTTCATCACTGCGACGAAATCAGCATTTGGAAGTGTTTTTTCAACATCAAAAAGTGTTGCAAGCACTTGTGGAGTATCAAGATCGCGAAGCCATAGTTCGGTGATGTGATCTTGAAGTGTTGTTGGAATTGTCCCTGGATCCGTACTTTGAACTTTGTCGCGCCACCTTTGAATATGGGCATCAGCACTCTTGATTGATTGCCATGACAAGTCCATTTGGCTTCGGTACCGCACTTGCATAAAAGCAAGTCGCAATGAAAGTGGATCAAAACCTTTTGCCACGACATCACTCACAAGTACGACATTGCCTGTGGACTTGGCCATTTTGCGACCTTCAAAAAGTAAGTGTTCAGCATGAACCCAATGTTTTACAACGTCAGTGTGTGCAAATGCATTGCTCTGCGCACGTTCATTTTCGTGATGAGGAAAACGAAGATCTATTCCGCCTGTGTGAATATCGATGGATGTTCCAAGATAGTCAATACTCATTGCGGAACATTCAATATGCCAACCAGGAAACCCGCGACCCCATGGTGTGTCCCAAGTGAGATCGTGCCTTGTACTTGGTGCAATTTTCCAAAGTGCCCAATCTGCATGAAAGCGCTTGTTTGAATCTATTTCCCCATCAAACCTGTGTCCTGGTTTTAGATCGGTGAGACGATTACCTGAGATTGCTCCGTAATCATCAATTGATCGCGCATCAAAAAATACAGAACCATCATTTCCTATATATGCGCATCCCTGATCGAGGAGTTTTTGAATCATCGAAATCATCAAATCAATATGTTCGCTTGCGCGAGGCATTTTTTCGGGAATTGTGATGTTTAAGGAACGAAGATCATCAAGGTAGGCAGTTTCATAGAAACGTGCAATATCAAGGGGATCTTTTTGTTCTGCTTCAGCTTGTAAAAGTACTCGATCTTCAGTGAGCCCTTCGTCATTCAACATATGACCAACATCGGTGATGTTTTGAACGACGTGAATTGAATCGCCCTTGAGTCGGACTGCTCTGCGAATGAGGTCGGTGAGTAAAAACGTGCGCATATTTCCGACGTGGGCATAGCGGTAGACAGTGGGACCACAGGCATAAAGGGAGTATTGACCTGGCACCATCGGAGATATCACTTTCGTGACTCGGGCTCGAGTGTCATACAGGGTCAAATTTCGTGACATAGGACATTCTAAACAGGTCATTGCTGAAAAAGTTTGGATGACCAAGTAGCGTATGCCACGAGATTAGGAGTAATCATGACCTACGTCATTGCTGAAAATTGTGTCGATGTTAAAGACATGTCGTGCATTGAAGAGTGTCCAGTTGATTGCATCTATGAGGGTGACCGAATGCTTTACATTCACCCAGATGAATGTGTGGATTGCGGTGCATGCGAACCTGTCTGCCCAGTAAACGCAATCTTCTATGAAGATGATGTTCCAACTGAACAACGTGATTACACGGACGCAGCATTAGAATTTTTCAAAGAAGTTGGCTCACCTGGTGGTGCGGCAAAGACTGGCCCACTTCACAAAGATTCTGAACTCATTAAAAACGTGCCTCCAAAGGCGTAGCGTGAAGTCGCTCCCGGATTTCCCATGGGACACCATTTCCAATTTCCGTGAACTTGCCTCAAGCCATCCTGATGGGATGGTTGATTTATCGGTCGGTACCCCTGTTGATGTTGTTCCAGAGATAATTCAAGAGGCCCTTCGTTCTCATACGAACACTCCAGGATATCCGACGACTATTGGAACTACTGAATTACGAACGGCTGCACTTGGATGGCTTGATCGAACGCTTGGTGCGAAAGAATTGAATCTTCGTCAAGTAATTCCGACGTTGGGAAGTAAAGAACTGATTGCGTGGTTACCTACAATCCTTGATCTCGATACATCACTTCACATCGCTATCCCTGCGATTTCTTATCCAACCTATGAAGTGGGTGCGATTATTGCAGGCCACCCAGTCTTTCGATATAACTCTATTCAAGAATTGATTGATGTGAGCGCAACAAAAATAAAGTTTGGACTTATATGGTTGAACTCTCCATCGAATCCGACTGGACGTGTACTAGCAAAAGAAGAGTTAGAACAGGTCGTCGCTTTTGCCCAAACAAATAACATCATTTTGGCCTCTGATGAGTGTTACATTGAACTTGGTTGGGAGAGTGAACCTCGTTCAATTCTGAATTCATCAGTTGCAGTCACTCAAAGGAATTTACTTGCAGTGCACTCCCTTTCAAAGCGATCGAACCTTGCGGGATATCGAGTGGGACTCTTGTCAGGTGATCAATCACTGGTTGAAAAAGTTCTTGAGTTTAGAAAACATGCCGGAATGTTGATGCCAGCACCAATTCAATACGCGGCGAAAATTGCACTCCAAGATGATGCGCACGTGAACGTTCAGCGAAAGAGATATCAAGAACGACGTGCAATTTTGACAGAAGCCTTATTGGGTGCTGGTTTTCGGATTGATCACTCTGAGGCAGGTTTGTATCTGTGGGTAAGCCAAGGCCTGAATGCTCGCGAAACTCTTCAATACTTTGCCGAGCGTGGGATATTGGTTGCACCTGGTGACTTCTACGGTGATACGACACATTGCAGAGTTGCACTGACCGCATCAGATGAGGCAATTCAGCAAGCCGCATTACGTCTCAAAGCCTGATTTCGCCTCAATTTCTAGACTGGGCTACTGACGAGTAGTGTTTGCGCCTACAGGAGGAAAAATGAGTGATATCTCGTTGAACGTGGGCGATAAGAGCCTCAATTTAAAACCTGTTGCCGCCACTGCTGGAAACGATGGGTTTGAACTAGGTTCCCTGCTTTCACAGACCGGTTTGGTTGCACTTGATAACGGGTTTACTAACACCGCCTCCTGTACTTCGGCGATCACCTACATTGATGGTGATGAAGGTATTTTGCGCTATCGCGGATACCCAATTGAACAATTAGCCGAGAAAGCATCCTTCTATGAAGTTGCGTATCTCTTGATCTATGGAAATCTTCCAACTCAAAACGAGCTAGAAAATTTCACTGATTCAATCAAGAAGCACACAATGATTCATGAGGATCTTCGAAATTTCTTCAATGGATTTCCATCCGTAGCACACCCAATGGCAGTGCTTTCGTCTGCTGTAAGCGCACTATCCACGTTTTATCAAGATTCTCTTGATCCATTTGATGATGAACAGGTTCACATCTCAACAATTAGACTCTTAGCAAAACTACCAACGCTTGCGGCATACGCGTATAAGAACCAAATTGGCCAGCCATTCTTGTATCCACGAAATGATCTTGGACTTACCGAAAATTTCCTCTGGATGACGCACGGAATTCCAGCTGAGGATTGGGTTGTCAATCCGCTGATGACAAAAGTTATGGATTTGCTTTTGATTTTGCATGCAGATCATGAACAAAATTGTTCAACCTCAACGGTTCGACTTGTGGGCTCAAGCCACGCAAACATGTTTGCAAGTATCTCGGCGGGCATCAATGCTCTCTTTGGACCACTGCATGGTGGTGCAAACCAAGCTGTTCTTGAAATGCTCGGACAAATTAAGAGCTCTGGTGGTTCAGTTGATGACTTCATTAAAAAAGTGAAGAACAAAGAAGACGGAATCCGGCTTATGGGATTTGGACATCGCGTCTATAAGAATTATGACCCTCGAGCAGCAATCATCAAGAAAGCAGCGGATGAAGTATTCGCAAGTATGAATATTGACGATCCTCTATTTGAGATTGCGCTGAAACTTGAAGAAGCGGCGCTGAATGATGACTACTTTATTAGCAGAAAACTCTATCCAAATGTTGACTTCTATACGGGTCTGATTTATCGGGCAATGGGCTTTCCTACTCAGATGTTTACTGTGCTCTTTGCGCTGGGTCGATTGCCAGGTTGGATCGCACAATGGCGAGAAATGATTGAAGATCCCAACACCAAGATTGGACGACCACGTCAGATTTATGTTGGAGAGTCACTTCGGAATTTCATCCCACTCAATCAGCGCTAATTATCAGAATGTAATTGGGCGTTGAGCCCATTCCACTCACCACGTGTGCCAAACACTTCAAGTTTTCCATCAAGTGAATTTCTGCGGAACAGTAAATCGTTTTGCCCAGAAAGTGCGCGTGCTTTTACGACAGTTCCATCAGGGAGCGTGACTTTTGAGCCTGCGGTGATGTAGGTGCCAGCCTCAATGATGCAATTGTTACCCAGCGAAATGCCAAGTCCGGCATTCGCACCAATGAGACATTTCTCTCCGATGGTGATGACTTCTTTTCCGCCACCTGAAAGTGTTCCCATAATTGAAGCGCCACCACCAATGTCTGAACCCTCTCCCACAATTACTCCAGCAGAGATTCGACCTTCAACCATAGATGTACCAAGCGTTCCTGCATTGAAATTTACAAAACCTTCATGCATCACCGTTGTGCCTTCAGCAAGATATGCGCCGAGCCTCACACGATCTCCATCAGCAATTCGAACTCCAGACGGAATGACATAGTCAATCATTCGTGGAAACTTATCAACTGAAAGCACAGTCAAATTTTCTTGCAGTGACATAGCTCGCGCTTTCGCCCCAGGAAACTCACTACCTAAAAGTGGTCCACGATTTGTCCACACATTATTTGGTAGTACTTGGAATAGTCCATCAAGATTGATGCTACGTGGCCGAACAATTCGATGGGACAGTAAATGAAGTCGAAGATATGCATCTTCGACACTTTGTATTTCTTTTGATAAATCTGGGATTATGACATCAACAATTCTTAGTGAAGTGCCGAGGATTTCATTTTCTGATTCGGCGAGAGAAACTTCACTCGCGAGTGAACCAAGTAGGGGTGAGGGAAACCAAACATCAAGAATCTGCCCCTTTTGATAGGTGGCTAGACCAACACCAACGGCCTCAGCATTCAAATATGCGCTCACACGCACTACGGTACAGTTATGGAGAACCAAAAGGCTAGGGCAGTGCTCAATCTTGAGGCGGACATTCTTGAAGTAACCCAAAGTCTGATATCGATACCATCCGAATCTCACAATGAGGCCGCAATTGCGGATGCCATTGAGGCAGCCTTACGCAAGTATGAGCATCTCACCCTAGAACGATTTGGTAACAGCATTGTTGCCCGAACCGAGTTCAATCGAAGTGAACGCATATTGCTTGCGGGCCATATTGATACAGTGCCAAGTTCTGGAAACGATGACCCAGTGCTTGTTCAGAAAGGTGAAATACCACCCGAAGTTGATACCGCAGGAGTTGCGAATGACGATCGACTTTATGGACTTGGATCGTGCGACATGAAGGGCGGACTTGCAGTTGGATTGAAATTAGCAGCAAGTCTTCAAACCTCAAATCGAGATTTGACGTTTATGTTTTATGAATCTGAAGAAGTCGAGTCGATTCATAATGGACTCTACAAAATTTCAAAGCAGAAGCCTGAACTGTTTAAGGCTGACTTTGCCGTATTACTTGAACCTACAAATGCTCAGATTGAAGCGGGATGTCAGGGAACGCTACGTTTCAATATCGTTTTGAAAGGACGCAGAGCACATTCTGCGCGAGCATGGATGGGCGAAAACGCAGTTCATAAAGCTGCAGATGTTTTGAACATTCTCAATTCCTACACGCCGAATGTTGTTGAAGTTGATGGTTTACAGTATCGCGAAGGTTTGCAGTGCATTGGAATCACAGGTGGAGTTGCTGGCAATGTTGTGCCAGATGAGTGCATTGTCTCAATCAACTATCGGTATGCACCTTCAAAATCTCCTGCAGTTGCTATTGAAACGATGAAGTCACTTTTCTCTGGCTACACATTAGAGATTGTCGATAATGCAGGAGGTGCACTTCCTGGACTTTCACAGCCTGCAGCGCTTGCATTTATTGAGGCATCGGGTAAAGGTGTTCAACCGAAATTTGGTTGGACTGATGTTGCCCGTATGGCTGAATTTTCGATCCCAGCGGTGAATTTCGGTCCTGGAGATCCCTCCCTAGCTCACGCTCCCAACGAATATGTTCCAGTCGCGCATCTATATGAGTGTGAACAGGTGCTCTCGACGTGGCTGAACACCTAAGCAACACCTTAAGACATTTACTAGCGTGATGCGGGCGCCGTAACAGCGTAGTATTTGCAAATGAGCTGGATTCTGTGGCTGCTTGGTGTTGTTGTCATAGCTATTTTTGCGCTTGTCGCGGTTGGTGCTTTTGGGCAGATTTCTGATGAGGAAGTATTCAATTCGGACGTTGAATACAGGCCGGGAATGAAATTACCTTTAAGCCTACTTGGATATCGTAAAGACGTCGTCGATGCTCTACTTGAAAAACAGTTTCAAGAGTCATTGCATAAAAAGCATGACTAACCTGCAAAACCATAGCCTTTCGGCTCGTAATGACGTAAAGAAATTTCTAGAGACGCATTCGTCTCCAGGTAATCATCTTCTAATTGCGGTATCGGGTGGATTTGATTCCATGGCGCTTGGTCACCTTGTTCTCAGTTTGCGTGAGGAATTAGGTATCAGACTAAGCACGCTCACCGTCGATCACTCACTTCAAGAAAACTCCGCGCAATGGACTGAGCAAACTGTTTTGCGATTAAAGGAGTTAGGTATTCAAGATGCATATTCAGCGAAGGTGGAGGTGGAACTCAACTCAGAGAATGGACTCGAAGCAGCGGCTCGTAGTGCTCGCTACCAAGCATTGCAAGTGAAAGCGCTAGAGATTCAAGCAGATGCTATTGTGCTAGCGCATACACTTGATGATCAAGCAGAAACTGTGCTTTTGCGATTAGCGCAAGGCGCATCAACGAATTCCATCGCTTCAATGCGTGCAATTCAAGGAAATCTATGGCGACCATTACTGAATGTGAGGAGATCAACACTTCGCGGGTATCTCGAGGATGTAGGTGTTTCTGCTGTTGATGATCCACATAACTATGACCGCAGGTTCACGCGAGTGCGAGTGCGGGAAGAGTTATTACCACTTTTACTCGAGGTGCTTGGTAAAGATGTGGTCAAATCACTTTCAGTTACTGCGCGCCTTGCTGCGGTAGATTCCGACACACTTGATGTCATCACCGATACAAGGTATAAATTTGTGGTGAGTGTTGGTGAAGTGAACTGTGAGCGACTGAAAGAAGAATTGCCTGCTATTCAGTTGAGAATTTTGTACCGCTGGCTAGGGGAAATTGGATCTCAGCGATTTGGAAATGAACACGTGTTTTCAGTACTTCGGCTTGCTACAGAAAACCAATTGAAAGGTCCACTTCGGGTACCAGGTAGCGAAATTCAAAAGGTGTCAGGCACACTTCGGGCAGTGAGGAGCAGTGATGGATAGCAACGATGTTGTAAACGATCTGACGAAAGTATTGTTGACGGAAAAAGAGATCCTTTCACGCTTAAATGAGTTAGCACGTGAAATTGAATCGGACTATGAAAATCGAGATTTGCTACTTGTCGGTGTGCTGAAAGGCGCTACGATTCTGATGTCCGATTTAACTCGTGCATTGAAGCGTCACGTTGAAGTTGAGTGGATGGCGGTTTCCTCGTATGGATCTGGCACAAAATCTTCAGGTGTTGTTCGTATTCTGAAAGATCTTGATGCTGACATCACGAATCGCCATGTGTTAATTGTTGAAGACATTCTGGATTCCGGGCTCACGCTCTCGTGGCTTCAATCGAATCTTCGTTCTCGAAGTGCTTCGAGTGTTGAAATTTTGACGCTGCTTCGAAAGCCTGAAGCGGTCAAAGTGGAAGTTGACGCAAAGTACATTGGGTTCGATATCCCACCTGAATTCGTCGTTGGATACGGTCTTGATTACGCGGAAAAGTACCGAAATTTGCGAGACATTGGCGTGCTCTCCCCAGCCGTATACTCGTAAAGCAAAGGTCTGACCAAAGAGGTAATCTTTACCTCCTATGACACTGAAACGCTTCCTCAAAGGTCCATTGATATGGATCTTGGGTATCTTCTTGTTTTTTATGATTGGCTCGCAGCTCGTGGCGAGCGCAAGTGCTCCTACCCGTGTGGACACGTGGGAAGCAATATCAGCCATAGATACTGGAAAAGTTCAGGAAGCACTTGTTAGGGATCGTGATCAGGTACTTGTCTTAACACTTAATGATGGCACGCTGATTGAAAGTGATTATCTTCTTGATCAGGGTATGGTGATTATCGATTCACTCACTGAAGCGAGAGCAAACGGAAACTTACCAGGTGGCTACAACGTTGAAGTTCCACGAGATAATCTTTTCTTTACCCTGCTTATCAACATACTGCCATTTTTGTTATTGATATTTCTCATTTTCTTCTTCATGGGCCAAATGGGTGGTGGTTCACGTGCAATGTCATTTGGAAAATCACGTGCGAAGCCACTGAACAAAGACATTCCAAAAACTACCTTTGCTGACGTTGCAGGTGCTGACGAAGCAGTTGAAGAGTTACATGAAATTAAAGAATTCCTTGAGAATCCAAAACGCTTTCAAGCGGTTGGGGCAAAGATTCCAAAAGGGGTACTGCTCTATGGACCTCCAGGAACTGGTAAGACACTTCTTGCACGTGCAGTTGCCGGTGAAGCCGGAGTGCCGTTCTTTTCAATCTCTGGCTCAGACTTCGTGGAAATGTTTGTTGGTGTTGGTGCCAGCCGTGTTCGAGACTTGTTTGAACAAGCAAAACAGAATGCTCCAGCCATTATCTTTGTTGACGAAATAGATGCAGTTGGTCGTCAGCGTGGCGCAGGTCTTGGCGGTGGACATGATGAGCGTGAGCAAACATTGAATCAGCTTCTAGTTGAAATGGATGGATTTGAAGTTGCAGGTGGAGTTATCCTGATTGCTGCCACCAACCGTCCAGATATTTTGGATCCAGCCCTCTTGCGTCCAGGACGCTTTGATCGACAGATTGGTGTGAGTGCACCTGATTTACACGGACGCGAACATATTTTGAAAGTACATTCAAAAGGTAAACCACTCGCAGCAGACGTTGACTTGAACGCAGTTGCGAAGCGCACCCCAGGATTTACTGGTGCTGATTTAGCGAATGTCTTGAACGAAGCAGCGCTACTCACAGCGCGAAGTAACCAACAACTGATCAATAACTCAACCCTCGACGAGGCCATAGACCGAGTGATTGCTGGACCGCAGAAACGTACTCGAGTGATGAGTGATCAGGAGAAACTGATTACTGCTTACCATGAAGGTGGACATGCGCTTGTTGCTGCAGCAATACCAGGTGGAGACCCAGTACATAAAATCACGATTCTTCCACGAGGTCGGGCACTCGGTTACACCATGGTGCTACCTGATCAAGACAAGTATTCAGTGACTCGTTCACAAATGCTGGGACAACTCGCCTACATGTTGGGAGGTCGTGCAGCTGAGGAATTGATTTTCCACGATCCAACAACAGGTGCAGCAAACGATATTGAAAAAGCAACATCACTCGCTCGCGCTATGGTGACGCAATATGGTATGACAGAAAAACTTGGTGCTGTGAAATATGGTCAACAAGGTGGCGATGTATTTCTTGGTAGAGACATCGGACACCAACGCGATTATTCAGAAAGTATCGCGGCGATTATTGATGATGAGGTAAGAACTCTTATTGATATTGCGCATCGGGAAGCATATGAAGCACTTGTCGATAATCGATCAATTCTTGACGCCTTAGTCGTAGAACTTCTTGATAAAGAAACTCTTGGGAAAGACGATATTGCACGCCTCTTCGAAGGATTAAAACAACGACCAGAGCAACCTGCTTGGACAGGATCGGATCAACGTAAACCAAGTCAGATTCCACCTGTGCAATTTCCTCCTTCAACTAACGGCACTCATTCGCCGTAATGGAAATATTTGGCATTCTCAACGTCACGCCGGATTCTTTTAGCGATGGCGGACGTTTTGTTGATATCGATACTGCAATTGCTCATGCACGCGCAATGAGAAAAGCGGGAGCAAGTGTGATTGATGTCGGTGGGGAGTCCACACGCCCAGGGGCAGCGATGATTTCCTCTGAAGAAGAAATCAATCGAATCGCACCAATTGTTAAAATACTCATTAATGAAGGATTTCGAGTATCACTTGATACATCAAAGGCGAAAGTTGCCGAGGTAGGACTTGAACTTGGAGTTCACTACATCAACGATGTGACAGGTGGACTTGGGGATAGTGACATGCTTTCATTACTCGCCTCATCAGATGTAGAAGTGATTTTGATGCACTGGCGAGGGAGGTCTGATGTAATGGATTCGCTCGCCCACTATGACAATGTTCTACAAGACTTGATGACAGAACTTCAATCGCGACTTGATGCGGCAGATCAGGTTGGTATTCAACGCGAGCGAATCATTCTCGACCCAGGGTTTGGGTTTGCTAAAGAATCGCAGCATAACTGGGAAATCCTTGCAAATATTGACCTCTTACAAGAATTACATCCACGGATCTTGCTGGGCGCAAGCCGCAAACGCTTCTTACAAGATGTGATTCTTGTAGATGATGAAGCACACCGTGATTTTGTGACAGCTACCATTTCAGGGTATGCGTATACCTGGAATGTCTGGGGTGTGAGAGTGCATAATGTCGCTATGACAGACCAAGCTCTTCGTACACTCACACGAATCGACGAAGTTGCATTATGAAAAAAGACTACATAGATGTACTGGGGATAAGAGCACACGGCTTTCACGGTGTCTTTGAAGAAGAGAAGTTAAATGGTCAAGAGTTCATTGTTGATGTGAGGCTGTATCTCTCTTTGCGTACTGCAAGCCAAAGCGATAACGTACTAGACACAGTGAATTATGCCGAACTAGCAGGCTTGGTTGAGGCAGAAATTCAAGGACCTAGTCTCAATCTCATCGAAAGTCTTGCAGAGCGAATAGCAACAATGTGTTTAGAGCATGAGATCGTTGATGCTGTTCGAGTAAAAGTTCACAAACCACTTGCACCAGTCACTACACCTTTTAGAGATATCGCAGTGTGTATTTATCGCGACAAGATATGAAACAGGTATGCCTCAGTCTCGGGGCAAATTTAGGAGATCCTAAAGAGACTCTTCGGAACGTGGTAACAGATCTGTTTGTTGAAGAAATATTGGTTGATATTCAAGTGTCGTCAATGTATGAGACTGTACCTATTGGTGAGGTTTCACAACCAAATTTCTTCAATTTAGCCATACTTGCAAAAACACATTATGAACCCTTAGAACTTCTTGACTATTTACAAGGTCTAGAAAATCGCTATGGTAGAGCGCGCACGATTCACTGGGGGCCAAGGACACTTGATATCGATATCATCGATATCAACGGAGAAGATTTTCGCCATTCAAGATTGACTTTGCCACATCCTGAAGCTACAAAGCGCGCTTTTGTACTCGTTGGAATCGCCGAAATTTCAGGGCAATTTCGAATTCACGGCAAAACTGTGAAGTCGTGGTTAGAAGAGATTGGTATGAATGGTGTTACCAAACTTCAGGATGAAATATGAAGCGAACCTCGGTGGCACTCATCCTCACACTCATATTAGGTGCGATGCTCCTTGCGCTACTCACATCCTTTTTGCTCTATGAGTACTATGATTTTGTTATACCAATTCGACCAGGTGGAACGTGGGGATTGGCAATAGGTTTCATCTTTTCGTGGACGCTCTATCTGTCATTGCGATCACGGTTTCCTAGAGTGCTGAAGTCAAAAGACGAGGTGACGGTACTTCGAGCCAAAAACCCACTTCCACAGATAATTGCTGCTCGTGTAGCAGTTCTTGCACTTGCAATTTCAAGAACGGCAGCTCTCTTAATTGGTATATATGCAGGAATTGGTTTTTGGGCAGTGCTGAAGATTCAGGTCGATTACATCAGAACTATTGCCCAGCTTTCGCTCATCAGCGGAATACTGGCTTTATTGATTTTGGTGGCGGGCCTCCTACTTGAGAGACTCTGTTCACCACCATCAATCGATGGAGTTATTGATTCGAAGCAAACGACGTAATCCAAGCACAAGCAAAAGCCAGATGCTCATCATGAGCACTGATCCCACTATTGAACTCGAGAGTTCTGCCGCAGGTGCAGTAAACAAAGCACTACTTGGAAGTGCAGAATTTTCATATCCAACAATCAATAGCCCAAAAGCATTATTTGCAAAGTGTGCGCCAATTGAAATTTCTAATCCACCAAAGAGATACGCAGCAAATCCCCAAGCAAATCCAATACTTCCATACACAAGTAATGCTGAGATGTAATCATCTTTTACCTCGGGATTTGCAAGATGCAAACTTGCAAACACCAATGATGTCACGACATTGATTACAACAGGGTTCCTGACGAGTGTACTAATCGTTTGCGAGAGAAAGCCGCGGAAAAAGAGCTCTTCGACTGTAGTTTGGATGGGGAGTAGCAGCAAGAGCACCACAATCGCAGGGAGAAATACTTTCGGGTCAAAGGTGTACGTAAATGAATTTGGTTCAATGACTTTTCCAATAAGTGCAAAACTGCTGATGATAAAGAGCCACGTCACGCCGCCAAGCACGATATGAGATACGTCGATGTTTTTCTTTGGTGTTATCAGAGATCGAAACGGGCGTTTGATAATAGATGTGTAGGCATAGATACCAAGAAGAAAAGGAACAAATGCGATGAGTCCTATGAGATATTCTGACCAGGCTGCCTTAATGTCACCAAAAAGAGTTGAGAAGAGCACTGTTGCAATTCCACCAACACCAATCCACATTCCAACAATCGCAAGTAATCCTAAAAAGACGCGATCTAGCGTTTCTTTTTCACCACGCTCAGGAAAGAGATAGTTAGCCATAAAAGTCTGGATTCTCAGCTCTATGTCGTACATCTATGTAGTTACAGTTTGCACAGTAGTCACTTCGTTTTGGGGAAGTCGGGGAGGTGACAATATCAAGAAACTTATTGAGTGTTTTTTCAAAGAGCGCTGGATCTCGCTTGATTTCAAACCACTTCACAATGATTGGAAGCGAAGGGCTACCGCCTGATTCAACTGCAGTGTTCGTAGTCCAGGTCAGGATTCCTACCATTGAAACACTGAGTGATTCTCCAGTTTGGGGATGTTCAAGTGAATATGCGTAGGCTTCAAGTTGGGGTAGGTAGAAATCCACATTGTCGCGAGAACTTCCTGTGAATTTGCAGTCGACTACTGCATAGGTTGAATCCTTCAACTTGATGAGCAGGTCATATTTTCCATTGATGTAGAACTTTGTTGGAGAACCATTATGTGAAATTGACCCTGAAGTAACCCACTCATTTCGAGAGAGCACCGTGGCACCTTCAAAGACTGAGTCGATTGCCTCAGCAGGCCTCACCTCATAAAACGACTCTTGGATATCCGCGAGCTGGCTCACAAGTGGCATTGTCATTGGGATTTTCACATCGTGTTGGTAGTTCAGCCACAGGCATCTTGGGCACGCGGAGAGGTTATAGGTGAGGTCACTTGGGCGGATTGCATAACGAGTCATTGTCCGACTCTAGTTGAAGAGCGTATGTCAGCAATGTGCTTAAGATTAAGACCCTAAGGAGCATAAAGTGATACCAGAAAACTTCGACCCTTCAACCTTTGACCCACGCGAGGCAACGGAGGAGGTTTGTTGGGCAGCGCTGCCACTTGTTACAGGTTCAATCAAAGCGGGAACTCTTTTCACACTTGGTAACTTTGCATATCAGCGTGAGGATTATGGACAAGCATCTGTTTTAGCTGATCAGGCCGCAGATGTCTGGAAAAGCCAAGGAAACGATTCCGAGGCTGGATCTTGTCGTATGAGTTCAGGTCGCGCATTACTTCGTTCGGAAGACTATGACGAAGCAAAAGAACGGTTCACAGAGGCATCAAAAATCTTTGCTGAGAATGGTGACGAAGCAGAACAGAGTCACGCTTTGCTCGCTCTTGGGGAAATCGCAAACATTCAAGATGAAACCGAACTTGCAGTATCGTATTTTGAACAAGCCTTCAGCCTGGCTAGCGCAATTGGCGAACAGCAGATCATGCAATATGCATTACGCGAACTTGGTGTTGTGAAAGCGCAGCAAGGAGAACATCAACAAGCGATAGATTTCTATTCTCAGGCCTATAAGATAGCAACTGATTTGCACTCAAGTCGTGAAGCGGCAAGCCTCAAAGACGATATTGCTGCGAGTTTGATTGAACTCGAGGAGTACGAGTCAGCTCATCATGAACTTGCGATTGCGCGAGATCTTTCTATTCTGATGCAAGATG
>JBMSMQ010000020.1:0-21645 GCA_049421205.1 Candidatus Nanopelagicales bacterium | reverse complement strand
TCAGCTCATCATGAACTTGCGATTGCGCGAGATCTTTCTATTCTGATGCAAGATGATTGGCCAACCACCCAGCGTGGACTCATGATGTCACTTTGTTTGCGCAGACTCAATCGTGATGATGAAGCGATAGAAATTGCGCATCAAGTAAAAGAAATTGCCATCAATGGAAGAAATCCGATGGCCGCAGCACTTGCAGATGCCGAGATCGGCTACGCGATGATGTCATCTGGACTCTACAGAGAGGCATTTAGTTACTTGCATTCAGCGAGAAACGTTCTAGACCTCACTGGTAAAACAAAAGATGCCATTATGGTTGATCTTGCCGCCGCCCAATGTTCTGTCGAACTCGGCGACATGTTTGATGCCGAAATGCGACTGAATCGAGCAACATCCTCTGCAATCAAATTTAACAAGAATCAAGAAGGTGAAGAAATTGACTTTGAATCGCCATCGTCAATCTTTTATCAAGTCGCAACTCTCCTGAGAGCAAAACTTGCACTTATCCAAGCAGATGCTGCTGATGAATCCTTCATTGAAATGCAATTTCAAGATCTGCTTTCCTTCTCAACGAAGGATGTCAAGACCTACAACGTCGAGACGATGCACTCAATTTTCGCAACGCAGATTCAAGTATTAACTCAACCAACATTTCCAAAGCCACATTCAAAATGGGCTACTGTTCTTGAAGAGCGAATACATGATTTATTGAAGTGGGATGGAATCGCTGCTGATTTCGTTACACAAGGCTATCTGTATTTTCACCTTGCCCGTCTCCAAGATGAGACCACGACACAAAATGACTTATTGGTTAAGGCCTTCACCTACTTTGCGATAACTCAAAACACTGAAGGTAGCGATGCAATCGCTACCTGGCTCGAATCAAAACCTCGCCTGGACTGACCCATTGCCTCTAAGGGCTCCGTGGTCATCTAAGATTCGCTATCCCTATGGATATGGCCAGGTAGCTCAGTTGGTACGAGCGTCCGCCTGAAAAGTGGAAGGTCGACAGTTCGATCCTGTCCCTGGCCACGAGTTTGGTGGGTACTGGCGGATTGCGTACGCTTTGCCCCCGTCCGCCCCCATCGTCTAGAGGCCTAGGACGTCGCCCTTTCACGGCGGTAACGCGGGTTCGAATCCCGTTGGGGGTACGCTTTAACAGGCCGAAAGGCCCCGTAGCGCAGTTGGTTAGCGCGTCGCCCTGTCACGGCGAAGGTCGCGGGTTCGAGTCCCGTCGGGGTCGCAAAGTAGTTCATTTTGCGTTAACTTTTCTCTGGCAAGGTATCCCAATGGCAAGCGAATTAATCAAAGATCGTTATCTCGATAGAGAGATGTCGTGGCTGTCATTCAATCAGAGAGTCCTTGATCTTGCGGAGTCAGAAGAGCTTCCATTACTAGAACGACTTCGGTTCCTTTCAATCTTTACAAGCAATCTCGATGAATTTTTCATGGTGCGAGTTGCTGGACTAAAGCGTCGAATTGCTGCGGGAATTGCAACTCGTAGTGTTACAGGAAAATTGCCTCGTCACTTACATCAGGAAGTTATCGAAAAGAGTCGCGAGTTGTCACTTGCACAAAGCAAATATCTTCATTCAGCCTTACTCCCAGAACTTGCAAGAGAAGGAATACGGATTATCCGTTGGCCTGATGTAAGTGGGGAAGATAAAGATCGGCTATCCCTTTGGTTTAAACAAAGAGTATTCCCGGTACTCACTCCACTCGCGGTCGATCCATCTCATCCTTTTCCTTATATTTCTGGGTTGTCACTGAACTTAGCAATATCGGTTAAAAACCCATTGACAAAGCAAGTGCTATTTGCGCGTGTGAAGATTCCTCCGATGTTGGAAAGACTCGTACAAGCATCGCTCACGCAAAATGATTTCGTACCACTTGAAGATATCATCGCCGCTCATCTGGATTTTCTCTTTCCTGGAATGGAAATTCTGCAGCACCATACCTTTCGAGTAACGAGAAATGAAGATGTCGCAGTTGAAGAAGACGATGCTGAAAACCTTCTTGCAGCACTTGAGCGAGAACTCTTGCGTCGCCGATTTGGTCCTCCGGTGCGGCTCGAAGTTGAAGAAACTATGGATAATGAGATTCTTGAGCTTCTAATTGAAGAGCTTGAAGTTAATCACGAAGAGGTTTTTCATCTTCCTTGGCCACTTGATTTACGAGGTCTCGATTCCATCTATTCTGTCAATCGCGATGACTTGAAATTCACACCGTTTGTGCCAAGAACAAGCAAGTCGCTTGATGTGGTTGAAAGTGCAAGCGAAGTTGATATATTCGAAGCAATGCGGCATTCTGAAATCCTGTTACATCACCCATATGATTCTTTCTCAACAAGTGTACAGCGCTTCTTGGAGCAAGCAGCCCAAGATCCACACGTGCTGGCCATTAAGCAAACCCTTTACAGAACTTCCGGAGATTCTCCAATTGTGAAAGCGCTCATTGAGGCTGCCGAGTGGGGAAAGCAAGTATTGGCAGTTGTTGAAATCAAAGCACGTTTTGATGAGGAAGCAAACATCGAATGGGCAAGAAAACTTGAAGAGGCAGGCGTACACGTTGTGTATGGTCTTGTTGGACTAAAAACTCACTCCAAGTTGTCGATGGTGATTCGTGAAGAAGGCGAAGAGCTGCGACGCTATGTTCATATCGGAACTGGCAACTACAACCCCAAGACTGCTAGAAATTATGAAGACATTGGACTGCTGACAACGAATCCAGAGATTGCAAGCGACGTCGCAACACTCTTTAATGTTTTATCTGGATATGCAGTTGGGGCAAGTTATCAGAACCTTATGGTTGCCCCGGATGGCGTTCGAACTGGACTTGTTGATTACATAAGGGCTGAGATTAGAAATCACGAAGCAGGGCTGCCTAGTGGTATTCAAATGAAGTGCAATGCAATTGTCGATGAGAGTGTGATTGATGCACTCTACGAAGCATCCAATGCTGGGGTTCAGGTTGAGTTATTTGTGCGAGGTATTTGTGCTCTTATGCCGGGTGTCGAAGGTTTGAGTGAGAACATCAAAGTGATATCTATTCTTGGTAGATTTCTTGAACACAGCCGCATCTATAGATTCGTGAACGGAGGAAATCCAGTTACCTTGATGGGTTCTGCTGACATTATGCACAGAAATCTTGATCGTCGGGTAGAGGCACTTGTGAGATTACAAGATCAAAAACATTGCAATTACATCGATAAGTTGCTAAGAGTTGCGTTTTCGGATGATGTTAATCATTGGAATCTCCATGCAGATGGAAGCTGGGAATTCGTTAGAGGCAATGCTGAGCGAGTTGCACTTCGAGATTATCAAGAACTTTTGATGCTTCAACACACCGGAATTGATGTATTGCTGTGAAAGACGGAATAAAAGCAGCAGGTGCTGTTGTATTACGTGGCAAAGGCAAGTCCACAGAAGTTCTCGTTATTCATAGAACGCTGAGAAATGATTGGACTATCCCAAAAGGCAAACTTGATCAGGGCGAATACTGGGCTGCTGCTGCGGTGAGAGAAGTTGCTGAAGAAACTGGGTACTCAATACGGCTTTCAGTTCCACTCACTCGGGTTCGATACAAAGTTCAAGATGCTAAAAAGGAAGTTCGCTATTGGCTTGGCCACCAGATTTCTGACGAACAGTCAGAGTTTTGGCAACCAAATCAAGAAGTAGATGAAGTGCGATGGGTTAAAGTTAGTAAAGTCGCAGGGCTGATGAGTTACAAACATGATGTAGAAACCATAAACATCGCCCTTCAGCAGCCCCAAAGAACCTCACCATTGTTACTTCTGAGGCATGCAGATGCTATAAGTCGAAAAGTATTTCATAGTACCTCAAAGGACGCTGACGACAAGCTCAGAAGTCTTACTGAATTAGGAGTTATGCAAACCCCATATATTGCTGCTGCATTAGCGGCATATGGCATCGATATTGCTTACTCTTCGCCAGCCACCCGCTGCGTCAATACTCTTGCGCCACACTTCAGAAAAGAAGACGAAATTCAATTTCAAGAGTTGCTCTGGGAGTCTGATTCAAAACTTGATCGAAAACGATTACAGACCTGGATGAAAGATATTGTGACAAATCCTGAGCCCTCTGTGATTTGTGGTCATCGGCCGATGTTTCCTGAGTTGTATCGTGCAATAGCAAATTCAAGTAAGGCAAAAGAATTTACACGCAAACTTTCACCAGGTCACTTTGTAGTATTTCACAGGAGTATGAAGAAAAACGGAAAAGTCAAGCCAAATCCGAGAATAATCCTAGATACAAGTTCTTAACGGTAAACCTCTATACCTTTCCCAATTGCAACAATGCCACTCTCAGTTGTGGTGTAGCGTTGGCGATCAGCATCAAGATCAATCCCAAGTTTTACGCCTGCAGGAACTAGAACATTTTTATCAAGAATTGCATTTCGAACAACTGCACCACGTTCCACTCTGACACCCGGTGAAAGCACAGAACCTTCGACATACGCACCTTCCATAATGGTGCAATCAACAGAAATTACGGAATAGCGAACGTGTGCGCCGGCAACAATGGAACCTGCGCCAATAATTGATTCGTGTGCTGTTCCACCTTCGACAAACTTCGCAGGTGGAAGTGGTGGAATGTAACTCATGATGGGCCACTTGGAGTTGTAGAGATTGAAAATTGGATGCACGCTGACAAGATCCATATGTGCCTCGTGGTAGCTATCGAGCGTCCCAACATCTCGCCAATAGCCCTTATCACGATCTGTGGTACCAGGAACTTTGTTGTCAGCAAAATCGTAGACATATGCCTCGCCACGTTGTGTAAGCATAGGAATAATGTTCGAACCCATATCGTGTAAAGAGTCTTCATTCTCGGCATCAAGCAAAAGTGCTTCAATCAATGCTGTTGTTGTAAAGATGTAGTTTCCCATAGAAACAAATGATTCATGTGAAGACCCAGCGATGGTAGGTGGGGCACTTGGTTTTTCAAGAAATCTTTTGATTTTCGCCGAGGTATCTTCGGTTTCTATCACTCCAAAACTTGGCGCTAACTCAACAGGTTGACGAATTCCTGCCACTGTAACAGAAGCTCCAGTGCTGATGTGATAGTCGAGCATTTGACGTGGGTCCATTCGGTACACGTGGTCAGCTCCGAACACCATCACATAGTCCGGTCTTTCGTCATAAATCAGATTAAGCGATTGCAAGATGGCATCTGCACTTCCTGTGTACCACCGAGGACCTAGTCGTTGCTGAGCCGGTACTGGAGTGATGTAATCGCCAAACATCGCAGACTGTCGCCAAGCGGTCGAGATATGGCGATCCAAAGAATGAGATTTGTACTGGGTGAGTACACAAATCCTGCGAAAGCCAGCATTTGTTAAATTCGAAAGCACGAAGTCGATCAATCGGTAGGAACCGCCAAATGGCACAGCAGGTTTTGCTCGGTCAGCGGTGAGGGGCATCAACCGTTTTCCCTCGCCACCTGCAAGTACTATCCCAAGAACCTTCGGTCCATATCCCATACACCAACCTTAGAGACAAATCACGCTTACATCTAGGGTTCTCAGTATGCAAATAGCTCTCATCACGCGCGAGTACCCACCTGAAATCTATGGTGGTGCAGGTGTGCACGTGGGGGAGTTAGTGAAGGTTTTACGCCACCTCATTGATGTTGATGTCTACTGTATGGGAAAGCCACGTCCAGATGCACATTCGTTCACTTTGGGTACTGACGAGAATTTCGCACTTGAAGTCATGAAAACGAATCTCGAGATTTCAGAAGTACTCGTAAAGAAGAAGTACGATCTTGTTCATTCCCACACCTGGTATGCAAATTTTGCTGGGCAACTCTCAGCTCTTTCGCTTGGAATTCCTCACGTCATTACAGCACACTCACTTGAGCCGATGCGCCCATGGAAGCGTGAACAACTCGGCAGTGGATATGAAATTTCCAGCCAAATCGAAAAACAGGCTTTTGAAACTGCAAACAAAATTATTGCAGTGAGTCACGGAATGAAGACTGATATTGAAACTCAGTATCCAGATGTCAATCCTAAAAAAATCGAGGTGATTCACAATGGAATTGACCCCGCAGTCTATAAACCAACCTATGACCCAACTGTCTTAGCGAAGTACGGAGTTGAACTAGACAAACCGATTGTGTTATTCGTTGGTCGAATTACGAAGCAAAAAGGTCTACTTCATCTACTTGCCGCACTTAACGGGGTAAACCCTGCATCACAATGTGTGCTTGTGGCGTCTTCCCCAGATGATGCACAAATTCAGCAAGAGGTTGAAGACCGAATTGCTGAATTACAATCGAAAAATAAGCAGAATATTGTCTGGATCGATTCACATGTTCCGCTCAACGAATTACTTGTTCTCTATACCGCAGCGACCATTTTTGTGTGTCCTTCAATCTATGAACCATTAGGAATTGTGAACTTGGAAGCGATGGCATGCGAAACTGCAGTGGTCGCCAGTTCTGTTGGTGGAATCCCTGAAGTTGTTTCCGATCAAGTAACAGGGCTATTGGTCGACTATGACCCCCACAATACGGATGAATTTGAGCGAAATCTCGCGTTACGAATCAACAAACTACTTGACGATGCTTCGCTAGCGCGTGAGATGGGACAACGTGCTCGAGAACATGTGACGAATAATTTCGATTGGAATCGAATCGCTAAAAACACCATTGAACTATACGAATCATTGGTGGAACGATGAGTCAAGTTCGGACGCCGCTGAAAGGCTATCTGTTCTATCTGTTGGCTGCGAGTATGTGGTCTTTGAATGGTACTGTGTCAAAAACATTGCTCGCTACGGGAATTGATGCAACCAGACTCTCTCAATTACGGGTAACGGCAGCATTTCTCATCATGGTAGTTGTCGTATTTCTTACACGACGAGATGCATTCAAGATACGAAGTCGAGAAGAGTTCAAACTTTTGCTGTTGTATGGAGTATTAGGCGTCACTATGACACAGTGGCTTTACTTCATTGCGATAGAACTTTTGCCAGTTGGCATTGCATTGGTGATTGAATTCACTGCACCTTTAATGGTTGCCATGTGGGTGAAATTTGTTTGGAATCACCATATACCTAAACTCACGTGGCTTGGTCTTGTAATAGCAATTACAGGTCTCGTACTTGTTACGGAAGTGTGGAGTGGTTTTCAATTGAATGCGCTCGGTGTGCTTTCTGCGGCGGGAGCTGCTGCAGCATTAGCAATCTACTTCTTGGTCGGTGAGAAAATCTTGCATCAAGAGAATCCGCGTGACACCGTATCGATGACGATGTGGGGATTCGGATTTGCTTCACTCTTTTGGGCATTGTGGCAACCGTGGTGGTCATTTCCTTGGAACTTCTTACAAGGTGAAGGTCAACTTGCTGAATTTACTTTCAGTTATTCCTCGATGAGTGTTTGGATGATTGTTATGGGTACAGCGGTCCCGTTCTGGCTTGTGCTTGAAGCAATCAAGCACCTCTCGGCACAGCAGGCCTCTGCGACAGGAATGACTGAACCAATTCTGGCATCCATTGTTGCCTGGATAATCCTAGGAGAAGTTTTGAGTGGTTGGCAGATTGTTGGTGGTCTCGTCACACTTTCTGGAATTTTGCTTGCGGAGTATGCCCGAAAATGACGATTCGACCAAGATCCCTGAAGTCTCAATCCTCAAGCAGTACAAAAGTTGTTGCAGAGCTTCTTGAAAGTGCGCTGAAAGTAAAAATTGATGCAAAGACGTTAAGAAAAACCTATCAGGCTCATTTTCAAACACTTTTGAGCATAGAAAACTCACCAATTGATTTTGAAGAAATACAACAAGTACTTGATTTATTTCAAAGTTCGTTTGTTACTGATGGAAATGCCACTCTGAGCGAATATTTAAAACTGTCAGATATAGAAACCATCGGTTTCATTGCTATTCAGGGAACAGGTGAGCCACAAGTATTGGATTTCGGTGATTCACCAGCTGAGTGGGTTCGGCTGGGAATTGCTGAGCCTGGAATCGTTGAGGCTTTAAGTACCAAAAAGACACCTACTTCAACTTTGCTTTCGCTTGCTGCGGGCGCTGAATGTGCACCGACAAAAGCTTGGTTATCTGCTGGCGGGACAGTGATTCCAGTAATGCGACGTAATCCACAAAGATGGCGTGACCTGATTCAACATGCACGACGAAGTGCAGGTACCTTGATGGTTCCAATAAAAACTAATCTAGACGTTCAAGTTACAGATAACGAATTAGCGAATGTTGCTGGACTAGATCTAGTGGATGATTTTGAGACACTTCCTACGCTATTACGCGAATCAATCAAGGTAAATCACACCGTGATTGGTGCATATGCATACGCGCCCGGTAGTGCCCATCTTGTTGTGCAGGCAGTGCAGGATGCTTTCATTGATTTTGCATCCCATAACTTCAAACCAGAAGAAGTATCGTTTCATTGGTTAGCAACTCCTACCGACAGCCAGTTACTTCCATGTGAATTTGAAGAATATGCAACGTCCCGATATCAACGTCGAAGTTTTAGAGAAAAAGTGAGAGATTTCATCTGGAAAATTTTTGGACAACTGAAGCGTCCACATTTTGTGAGAATCGGTAGTTCTGTGATTGTCGATTCATCAGTACAGAAACAGGGTTTTAATTATCAAATTGCGAAACGAACCCAACGACTTCGTGCTCATCTATTATTCAATAGGGGTTTTAAAGTTGCTTACAGTGTCACGCCACCTGCAACTACTGATTCAGTACTCGATCATCGTATTTTGATTGCAAGTTATCGAGGTGCACCTCGTTATGGTCTTCATCCTTTTGATAAAGATTTGATTGGTCCACTTGGTATGCAACAGTGTTTATATGTTTTGTCATATGATTTAAAAGACCATCACGATATGTATTCAAAGCTAGCTGTTCATGGTGGTCTATGGCGTATCAAATATGACCCACAAACAGTTTGGACGCCAGCTACAGTCTCTGGACTGCTCGGACTTCTGATCCCTAAAAATCGGGCATTTCGGTCTATTTCCCTCACAAAGAGGTAATGTCAGGTCTCCGTTTTATAGTTCACCCAGACGCAAACGGAGGAGTTACATGAAAAAAGCGAAGTCATCACAACGAGTTCGACTTGTGGAGACTTCTCTGGCGTCTTTGGTCACTAGAAGGAACAACCAACAGATCTTCGACTGGTTGTCGCCAACCGTTCCCACAAACGGTGGAATCGAAGAAAGACCAGCCTGTTAACACAGGAAAAGTGGGTCGGTCAAACGACTGACCTTAGCCCGGAGTAATCCGCAAAGGAAATCGAAAGATTTCATGCAACGGTGAGTCATTTGATCGAAAGGAAATGCAATGGCAGCTTCAGCCAAAATCCCATACACCAATCAGCAAGTTGAACAAGTTCCTGTATCTGTAACTACAGATGGAAACTGCAACAGTGCGCCAAACCCAGATATCTTTTTCGGAGAGTCAAAAAAAGATATCGAAGCAGCAAAAGAATTTTGCGCTGCCTGCCCTGTACGAATGATTTGCCTGGCATATGCAATCGGCAATGAAGAGTACGGCGTCTGGGGTGGCACATCCGCCAGAGAAAGACAACTACTGAATGGAAAGAAGAAGATAGTGAGTCCAGAAATCCGAAGAGACGCAGCAGCATTACGTGCCGAAATCAAGCGCGGCGAACTCAAAGTGCGAGAAATCGCAAGTAAGCATGGTGTCGATGAACGAACGGTGTATCGATACAAAAAAAAGATGAAAGACGAAGGTCTTCTCTAAAATCGATGCGCAGATCTCATCGGGGGAATCTGCACATCAGAGCAATCCCAGCCGCATGTCCTTTCTTGCGGCTGGGATTGTTTATTAGAGAGCGTTAACTGGGCGTAAGTGTTTGCTCATCAAGGCGCTGCCCATCAATGTAATACCTGTGAAGGCGAGTGCGAATTCAACTCCAACACTTCCGGCAATGAATGCAAACAGTGGTCGAAGTAGTAAGAGAACTGCAGCCATCATTACGCCAACAATTGCAATTCCACGCGTGGTAGACATACCTGGAATTTTGCCAGCAGATAGCCAATATGCAGCAGGTATCGCAGAGACACCAACTGCGAGAACTACAAAACTCATGAGTGTAAGTATGAATAACTTCGTTGTTCCAAACCAGCCTGAATCACTTGCAAAATAACTTGTAATCATGATGAGTGACACGTATCCGATCGCTCCAACTATGCCAAGGCGACGAACAATGACATCATGGCCATGCTTGTCATTCCATTTACCAATAAGTGTAAGCAAAATGAGTTTACTAATGAGCAGCACTGTTACTCCAACACTATTGAGGCCCAGTGCAATGCCGAGATTTTCTCTCAGATAAATCGAACTCCAATCAAGTGCACTTGTTTCCGCAATAATTCCTAAAGCAAGCCCTGTTGAAAGAAAAAGTATTATTGAATAACTTGATTCTGGAATCTTTCCAAAATGACTTCGCTCTTCATCAACATGATCATGATGCAACAGTGGAATGCTGGCATACATAAGCACCAGTGCCGAAACAATGCCAATGATTGTGAGATGAACTTGCGGTGAAAGAAAAGATGCAACAAAGTTTGCGAAAAATGCGGTGCCGAGTGCACCAATATTCCACGCACCATGAAGTCCCGGTAAGACTGAACGTTTGAGATACCCCTCTATCTCTACGCCTTGCGTGTTAAATGCTGCATTTAAAACTCCATATGATGCCGACGCTAAGAGACTTAGTAGGGCGAAGAAGTAAATGGTAAAGCTATACGCCATCAATGTCGCAACAATAATCATAACAATCCCAAAGACTTGTAATGCGCGACGAGTTCCGATTCGGGCGATAAATTTCGTTGCAAAAGCATTACCGATAATTCCACCGAAACTGCCAAGAGCAAGTGCATATCCAAATACGGCATCATCAACATTTAATGCCTCTTTAATTTCTGAAAATCGGGTGGCGGGAGCCATAATCGCAAGTCCCATTGCAATGTGGACAAGATAGAGTGCAAAGCGTGCTTTGTTTACAGTCTCATTTGATAGTTGGTTTAGGGACACTTACGCGGTCCATCAAGAACTTGTCCTAGGTGCTTAGCCGCGTTTCGAATTGAGCGGCAAGCTTCGCCGATTTGATCATTTCTCCGTACAGTTGCTGCTTCTTGGACCACCCAGGTGTCTTTTATGGTCAATGTTGGAACATAAGTTCCATCAAGGTATCGAACAGTTTTGCCTTCAACTTCAAAATTCAACGTCACAATTGCACCATGTTGACCAAGCGGAAGGTTCGCCCAAGGACCCTGTCCTGACCATAGATTTCCAAGACCATAGATCACAGGTTTTCCATTCATTACATCAGTTTCTTGAAACACATGCGAATGATGACCAATAATTCCGTCAACAAAAGGTGACCGAGTAAGCGCTCGTGCTAATTGCTTTTGGGAACTCGACGCTTGCTGCCAGTATTCATTTCCCCAATGCAAACTAAAGAGCACGATGTCAGCACCATCGGTTTTTGCCTGTTTCGCTGCCTTCAACATTTTCTTTTGGTTGATAACGTTCACGAGCCATGGGCTATCTGAAGGAATACGGAATCCATTGAGCCCATATGTGTAATTCAAAACTGCGACTTTGACTCCATTATCAGTCAGAAACCAACCAACAGGAGAATCTTTCGCATTTAAAGCTGTTCCAAAAGTGGTGAGTCCAGCATTACGCATCGTTCGAATAGTCGAAAGCGCACCACTTTTACCTTTATCAAGTGTGTGATTCGAAGCGAGTGAGCATCCATCAAATCCAGCTGCCTTTAAGGCTGGTGCGAGAGTGACAGGAGTGCTGAAAACTGGATAGCCACTTGGTGGAGATTTCGTGAGTGGTGTTTCTAGATGACAGAGATTGATATCCGCTGTGAGAAGTTCTTGTAAGGGTGCGAACATTTTGGTGAAGTTATAGGACTTACCATTCCAGGCAACGTTATATTGTCGGGAGTGCGTCAAAACATCGCCACTTCCTGAAATACTTACAGTTCGAATGACTGGTGCCGTGGGGGAAGTCAACGTCGCTGAATCATCAATGGGTTCAACAGCACTACTTGAAGCACATGCGCTGAGTACTAAAGCCAAGACAAAAAGCGAGAGCAATTTCATTCTTGATCTCGTCCTTCCAATTCGGCCAAAAATTGTTCTACCTGTGCGGCAATCTCTTCGCCACTTGGTGTTTCGATGGGGTTTGGTAAACCACGCTCTGCCACAAGTGAATCGAATGATTGTTCTAACGACTTCACAACTTCTATGTTTTCTGGATTCGTATTGAGTTGTTCATTTAGTTCTTTGTCTGCTTCGTAAGCGCGCTCACGCAATTCATCCAGGGTAAACACCAAGCCAGTCATCCCCATAACTTCGCTTAGGAGAGTTAATCCAGATCGTGTATGTTCCATATTGGCAAGGTAGTGCGGTACATGCGCTGCAAGACCAACAGCAGAATGGCCGTCTCTACCAAGTTGCAACTCTAAATATGCAGCGAGTGTTCCCGGCACTTCCATATCACCAACCCAAGGAACTCTACCTTTCAGTAATTCCTTATTTGTTGAGTGTGTTGTGACAGCGATTGGACGTGTGTGGGGAGCCGGAAACGGGAATGCTTGCATACCAACTGTCAGGTTAACATTCAGTGAGTCCACAAGATCTACCAATGAATCGACAAGAGTCATCCAGCCAAGACTTGGTTCTTGACCATGAAGCAGAATAAATTTTTGCCCCATTGTGTCAGTGCATTCAACAAGGTCCAGGGAGGGAAGTTCAATATCTCCAAAGTGATCAGATAAATATGTCATTCGAGGTCGACGATTTCGGTAGTCAAAGAGCAGATCGATATCGAAAGCAGCAAGATGTGTGTGTTCAAGAGTTTCAAGGATGTGATTAACGGCAATCTGTACTGCATTGCCAGCATCCATTAGACCAGAAATACCGTGCACCAGTGTTCGGGTTGTGGCTTCTGATGGCATTTCTAGCCATTCAATCAGACCGTCATTGTCTTCGTCATTTTCCCGCCACATACCCTCATTCTACTTTGTGTAGGGAATGTGCTCAGCCCGAAGTACACTGCGATTATGAGCCTTAAACCATTCTATGAGTTACCAAAAAATGCTCGATTACTTGAAGTGGGAAAACTGCCACTTGCTGTTCTTGATGTGCCTGCAGTGGGTTCGGAAATTGGTGTGATTCACCTTGTGCATGGATTCACAGGAAGCAAAGAAGACTTTTGGGAAATGTCGATACATCTTGCGAATTCTGGTTTTCGAGTAATCGCGCATGACAATCGTGGACAGCATCAAAGCGGACATACCTCATCGTATGACCTTGATGATTTCGCATCTGATGTTTTAGAAGTTGAAGAAGCACTTGAAATTGATGGGGTACATCTACTTGGTCATTCCTTTGGTGGGCTTGTTGCAAGGCGCGCAGTGCTACTAGAACCAGATCAGTTCCATTCGCTCACCTTGTTATGTTCTGGCCCCGGCAAAAATCTTCGGCGAACACCGGCACTTACTGGAATGGTTGAATTTCTAGAAGATAGAACTATGGCAGAAGCGTGGGTGCAGCAAAAAGAGAATTACATTCCTGACATCATGGTAAATCCACATCCAGATGAAATGAGTGTTTGGACCCAAAGATGGCATGTTTCCGATAAACATTCACTCTTTGGACAAGCAAAAATCCTAATGAGAGAAAAAGACCGAACGAGTGAACTCTATGAAGTCGGAATTCCCGTACACGTTGTGTATGGCGAGAACGATGATGCCTGGCCTCTGGAGCAACAAGATGCGATGGCTGAGTCGCTTGACGCTGAGCGAAGCATCATTAAATTCGCAGGACACTGCCCAAATGAGGAAATGCCTGCAATTACGGCTGCTGTACTGAGCGCTTGGTGGCGTGAATTTCATTAGTCGTTAACCAAGTGTTCACCTAAGATATCCACGGCGTTTCGTTCGCTTTGCTTAGTTATCCCAGTGACACTACTTGAAGAGCCAAAGACAGTTGAACCACGAGAAATCATTATTTCTCGTAGATTCTCCGACAAAGTCTTTCGTGCGATTTTAATTGTTGGTGGACTATTTGCTTTCATTGCACTTTCTGGAATCTTTGGATATCTCTTCTTAACGTCTTGGCCGGTCTTGCAGTATGCGGGACTTTCTTTCTTCACCGACAGCTTTTGGTATATGGGGGATACCTTGCTACCAAGCCAAGGATCAATCGATCCCCCACAACTTGGCATATTTGCAATGCTTTGGGGATCAATTCTGATTTCAGCTTTAGCGCTATCAATCGCAGTTCCAATCTCGGTTGGATTGGCGCTTGCGATCACACACTTCCTCCCAAAAATCTTTTCTCGCTCTTTAACCTTTTTTGTTGACCTAGTCGCTGCCGTTCCTTCAATCATCTTTGGCCTTTGGGGTGCTTACACATTAGCGCCGCATGCAGAACTTTGGGCAAAGTGGCTGAATCGCAATCTTGGTGATGCCATTCCAATCTTTGCTGTCGATTTTGAATATTTCGGCCAATCACCTTTTATGGCTGGAATTGTTTTGGCAATTATGATGATTCCAATCATCACGTCCGTGGCCCGAGAAATTTATGGTTCTGTACCTCACGATCTGATCACGGGAGCACAAGCACTTGGCGCATCCCGATGGACAATGATTAAGAATGTTGTGATTCCATTTGGCAGAAGTGGTGTTGTCGGCGGCGCAATGCTCGGGCTCGGGCGGGCTCTTGGTGAAACTGTCGCAGTCTTTTTTGTCTTGAACTTGGTTACGGGCAATGTCAACTGGTTTAACATCCTTGAAAGCGAGGGTGGTTCTGTTGCAAGTTTCATCATCAGTCGATTCGGGGAGGCATCCCCACTCGAGGTGCAAGCACTCTTTGGGGCTGGACTTGCACTCTTTGTCTTGACTCTTATTACAAACGCACTAGCAACCCTCATTGTCAGTAAGGCTCGGAGGCGACGATGAACGTAGCAGTGAAATCAAATCGTCCTTGGCGCTCGATAGATAAAACTGTTTTGATTCAACAATTGTTTGTGCACCTAGGAACTCCAGTTGTGGCTATGTTCATCACCATAAACACAGGTATGTCTGGCTATTCAGGATTTCTGATTGTTTGGTTTTTCTTACATCTAGTCACTGCGAGTTTGCTTGGGAAATTTGGTAAGCGAAAGAAAGCTGTGACGGATTCTATGTTTGAAGTACTTTCAAGCGCAGCAGTGATTGCTTTCTTATTGTTCGTCACCTCTGTTCTCGAACCTGTTTTCCAGCTGGGTCTCGAAAATTTTCAAATTCATCACCTCTTTGAAGATGCAAAAGACACAGGCGTCGATACCTCACTTGACATTGGTGGCTTAGGGCATGCACTGCTTGGAACATTGCTTACTGTTGGGCTCGCGACCCTGTTTTCTTTACCCATTGGAATCCTTGCGGCGCTATATGTGACAGAAGTCCGTGGTGTGCTGACTCCATTTGTGAGATTCTTCGTCCAGGCAATGTCGGGCGTTCCTTCAATTATCGCGGGTCTCTTCGCGTACGCAGTTTTCATTGCAAGCGGAATTCTCACTTACAGTGGATTTGTTGCAGCAATTGCACTTTCAATTTTGATGTTGCCTACCGTTGCACGTACCGCGGAAGAAGTGTTGAAACTGGTTCCAGATGATTTGAGATCTGCGGCCCTAGCGCTTGGTGGCACCCAATGGAGATCTGTGCGCATGGTGGTATTGCCAGCTGCGCGCAGCGGTTTAGTGACGGCAGCAATCTTAGGTATTGCTCGTGTGATTGGTGAGACAGCACCATTGCTGCTCACAGCATTTGGAAATCGAGAATACAACCTCAACCCGCTAGAAGGTCCTATAGCGACTCTTCCAACTTACATTTTCCAACAATTCCTACTCGGCACTGAGAACGATGTGCGCAGAGCCTGGGTAGCAGCTTTCGTACTTTTGGTACTCGTTGGAATCGTCTTTTCAGTAGCACGAGTAGTTTCAAGCAGATTTAAGCAGGCATAGAAAGGTGGAAGAAATGGATAACGTGAGTGCATACGAGGTGCCAACAACTGAGCAAGTTGCAACGCCACGAGATGAGGAAGTTGTGATGACAGTAGTACCGATAGCAATGGAAGCACGAAACGTGAATGTTTGGTTCAGTGATCATCATGTTCTTCGAAACGTGAACCTCAGCTTCCCTAAAAATTCCGTCACTGCACTCATTGGGCCCTCCGGTTGCGGAAAGTCCACATTCATTCGAACCCTCAATCGAATGCACGAACTACTTCCAGGTGCGAAACTCGGTGGAGAAGTGATTCTTGATGGTGAAGATATCTACACACCTGGTATTGACCCTGTGGGAATCCGACTCAAGGTCGGAATGGTGTTTCAAAAGCCCAATCCATTTCCCTCTATGTCGATCGGTGAAAACGTGCTCTCGGGACTTCGACTCTCGAGACGCAAGATGACGAACAAGTCCGAGATACTTGAAGAAGCATTAACGAAAGCTGGTCTCTGGAAAGAAGTGAAGGACCGATTAAATCTTTCGGCTGGTTCACTTTCAGGTGGACAGCAACAGCGACTTTGTATTGCACGATCTCTCGTGTTGCATCCTGAAATCCTTCTCATGGATGAACCATGTTCGGCCCTAGATCCAGGATCCACACGCAAAATTGAAGAAACAATGATGGAACTCAAGGAATCCATGACAATCATCATTGTTACGCACAATATGCAGCAAGCACTTCGGGTTAGTGATCACACAGCTTTCTTCCTTGCTGAAGATGGAAATCCTGGAGAAGTTGTTGAATCAGGATTGACTGTGGAACTTTTCCATAATCCACGTGACTCACGAACAGATGATTATGTTCACGGAAGATTCGGCTAGTTCACCAAGAATTCACCAAGTGGCGAACTAAACGCAACTTTGCACACTGTATCCATTCACTTTGCTTACATACAGTAATCACGTTGTCAATCTCAGATTCGCTGAGCAACAAAAGAAAGGAAATGAGATGAAATCTCGTCTCGTAGCAATCATCGCTTCAGCTTCATTGGCTGTCGGTGTTTTGTTCGCCGCTCCTGCATGGGCAAACGTTTCGCTCACTGGTGCAGGTGCATCATATTCAAACAAATTCTTCGTCGGTTGTGACGCTCGAACCACTGACTTTACAGTGAATTACGCATCTGTTGGTTCAGGATCAGGTCGTACCCAGTTCTCAAATGGAACAGTTGATTTCGGCGCATCTGATGCAGCGAATCCACTTACTCTTTCAGGATCACGCGCTGGTGGTAAGTACACCTATATCCCAGTCGTTGGCGGTCCAATTGCAGTTATTGTAAATGTTGGCAAAATCAAGAACGGTGAACTTCGCCTTGATCCTGCGACTATTGCAGGCATTTTCAAGGGTACCATCACAAAATGGAATGCGAAAGCAATTAAAAAGTTGCAAACCAAGAAGGTTGCGAAGAAGCTTCCAAACCAGAACATTCAAATTGTTTATCGTGCAACATCTTCCGGAACTTCTGAAAACTTTACGGACTACATGAACCAAACCGCAGGTTCAATCTGGACAGCAGTGAAAAATGGATTGATTTATTCAGATGCCGGTGTACCCGCTCCAGCGGGTGCTGTCGGTGCTGCAAATGCACAGGACCTCTCTGCGAAAGTGAAAGAGGCAAAGGGTCGAATTGGCTACACCGATCTTGCAGATGCAGTAGATAGTGCAGGTAAAGTTTTGATTCCAGCTGCAAAAGTTAAGAATGCAAACGGACAATGGATACTGCCAACTTCTAAGACAGCATCACTCTTCTTGGAGACTTTCTATGAAGATGAATTTGATCCAAAGACAGGCAAAGTTACACTTTCTTTCACCAAGAAAGTGAAGGGTGCATACAACTTGTCTCTGGTTTCATATTTAATTATTGACAAAGGTGTTGATGCAGGCAAAGTTCTTGCTTCGGGTGCAACAGCAGCTAATGTCGAGGCTTGGGCGAAGTATTTACTTCGAACCTGTGGACCACAGTTTGCAGAATCACTCGGATACTCTGCTATTTCGGGTAACCTGAAAACTGCCGCGCTTGCACTTGTGGCGCAATCAACAAATTAACCACCTCCAGTGATGTGGTTGGGCGTACTCTCTCGCCCAACCACATCTTTTTTAGGAACTTGATATGTATAAGCTGATAGCAGAAGCCCTTGGAACAAGTTTCATCACAATGGCAGTGATTGGTTCTGGCATTATGGCCACGAACTTGACTGAAGATGTGGCAATTCAGTTGCTCGTCAATTGTGTAGCAACAGTGGCAGTTCTTTATCTCAGTATTACAGTTTTTTCGACTATAAGTGGCAGTCATTTCAATCCAATGGTGAGTATTTTTTCTTTGAGTAAAAAGAACTTGGGCCTAATGACGGGCTACATTGCTACTCAAATTGCAGGTGCAACTCTGGGAGCACTCAGTGCTAATGTAATGTTTCAACAACCCGCATTTGAATTCTCAACAACGATACGAGAAGGAAGTCACTTGCTCGTCGGTGAATTTATTGCCTCGGCTGGACTCTTGTTTATCGTTTTTTTCAAAGCAAAAAACGTTAAATCAATTCGTCCTGCCCTCATCTCTTTTTGGATTCTCGGTGCTTACTTCTTCACGTCTTCCACCAGTTTCGCAAACCCTGCGGTAACGTTTGGACGAATGCTTTCAGACTCATTTGCAGGAATTGCGCCGAGCTCAGCTCTTATATTTGTTGCAATTCAGATTATTGGCTCAAGTGCTGGGTATAGCCTTGCGCTTGCTATGCGAAGGAAGTAAATATGGATAAGAAGACAGTGCTCTTCGTGTGTGTTCATAATGCTGGACGATCCCAAATGGCTGCAGGTTTTATGCAGCACTTTGGAAAAGGAAAAGTAGAGGTATTGTCGGCAGGAAGTGCTCCGAAAGATTCAATTAACCCAATAGCAGTGGAAGCAATGCGAGAAAAAGGAATTGATATCTCAGAGAATTCCCCAAAAATCTTGGATGACTCTTTTGTGCAAGCATCTGATGTTGTCATCACGATGGGCTGTGGCGATACCTGTAAGTATTACCCTGGTAAGCGATACGAGGATTGGCAATTAGATGATCCCGCTGGACAAGGAATCGAGGCGGTGCGTGTAATTCGCGATGAAATTGAGGCTCGGGTAAGGCAATTGCTGAGCGAAATTGCTCCTTAGGACAGTAGGCCGCCCGGGAATCGAACCCGGAACCCGCGGATTAAAAGTCCGCTGCTCTACCAATTGAGCTAACGGCCCTGAGCGGGCAAAGGTTAGTGCACCAGCATCTTTTGCTGCGAAGTGGATGTCACAATGAACCCGTGAATCACGTGGAGATATTGAGCGCGAGTGAGGTCAATAAAGCAGTTACCTACCTTGCAAACGGCGGATTAGTAGCAATACCAACGGAAACTGTCTATGGACTTGGTGCTTTGATCAATCAGCCAGAGGCTCTTGCACGTATATTTGATGTGAAGTCACGTCCGAAAAATCATCCACTTATTGTTCATGTTTCAAACTGGGAAATGGCATTACCGCTGATTGCCTCAAAATTTCCTGCTTATGTATCGGAATTAGTTGAGGCCTTCTCACCTGGACCCATTACCTATATTCTTCCAAAATCAGAACTCATCAGTGATGTAATCACAGGGGGCCAAGACTCAGTTGGTATTCGAATCCCTTCGCATCCGGTGGCGCAGTCAATCCTGCAAACTCTAGGTGTAGCGATTGCAGCTCCAAGTGCAAATACATTCGGAGGAGTAAGCCCAACAAGTGCACTCCATGTCTTCACTGATTTAGGCAGTCTCTTAAAAGAGGAACATGATGCAATTCTGGATGGGGGAGAGTGTGACATTGGAATCGAGTCAACAATAGTTGATTGTCGTTTTGACATTCCAAAAGTCCTTCGACCTGGTGCCATCACTGAGGCAATGATTCACAGTGTCGTGAGTTCAATTCAAACAAAAAGTGCGACCGACATTCGTGTTTCAGGGTCACTCGAAAAACATTATTCGCCTTATGCACGAGTACGAATAATTGATAGTGTAGATGAGATAGGAAGTGATATTGCATTGGCCGGATTTATTGCCAATGAAGCGATACCTACGCCACGAGAGACCATTCGACTTGCAATGCCCAAAGACGATGAAGAATTTGCACGTGTTCTCTATGCCGCACTACGAAGGGCAGATGAACTTCATTTAGAAGAAGTTTTTGTTATAGCGCCACTGGGATCGGGAATTGGTTCAGCAATTCGTGACAGGTTGTTGAGAGCATCGCACTAAAACGAATAGAGCGTATCGATATCCCAAATTCGAAATCCACATGATTCATATAACGCCACAGCAGTAGCGTCTTCCTTATTCACATAGAGCATTGCTTCCAGCAATTCCAGTGAGCGAAGATAGGTGAGGCAATGCAGGGTCAAAGATTTACCAAGCGATTTTCCTCGATGTTCAGGCATAACCCCCAGCACATAAATTTCGCCAAGTGGGGAGTGATTTTCGGAGTGTGAGTGGCGATGCACCTTTGTCCAGCCAAACCCAGCGATTTGTGCATTGCTTCGGAGGATAAAAAACCCAACAGGATCAAACCAATCTTCCTTCATCCGTATTTCAAAGTCACGCATCGTCCAACTACCTTGTTCTGGATGGGCAATGAAGATCTGGGAGTTTGCACGTATCCACTCATCAGCGTCACGTTCAAAATTAAAAGTGGAAAGCTGATAGTCAGATGAAAAAGAAGCACTTTCGATAGCACTCAAGAGTGATCGTCGCATTTGAAAGAGCGTTCTAACTTCTTTCATTCCGACAGATCGCGCCAGATTTCGCGCCAAGGTATTTTCTCCGTGAGACCATAAACGCAATTTTTTGCCAGCAACGGAAAGTGAACCCTCGAGAAGTTGTTTACCATAACCAAGATTTCGAAATTCGGGATGAACAACGACTTGAGCGCTTGGTCCAGCAACTTCGTCTGTGAGATCAAGGTGCACGTATCCAATGACCTCGTTATTCTCGATACCGACTAGATGTCGCGAGTGTGTATCGCCTCCGTGTTTGAGATGAAGCAGGACGTGCTCTGAAAGTGGGCTTTGCATATCGTAATCTTGTGCAACTTGAACGAGCGTCAAAACTTTTTGCTTGAGAGCATCATCAAGATATGAATGCTCACTGATAATCATATGCTGGCTTTGTTGTCTCAGTGATATCTTTTTGTTGCATAAATCGATACCCGACATTTCTGACTGTTGTAATCAATGATTCGTGGTCGTTTCCTAACTTTGCACGCAAACGTCGAATGTGTACATCAACAGTTCGAGTGCCACCAAAGTAGTCATATCCCCATACTTCAGAGAGCAACTGTGCTCTTGTGAAGACACGTCCAGGATGTGCAGCGAGGAATTTAAGAAGTTCAAATTCTTTGAATGTTAAATCGAGAGTTTTCCCACGTAATTTCACTACATACGAGTTTTCATTAATGACTAGATCTCCAGTCGTGATTTCAGTAGCGTCATTTGACTGCGCAATTTGATAGCGACCAAGTGCTAAGCGAATTCGAGCTTCAACTTCCGCAGGGCCAGCGGTTGCAAGTATGACGTCAT
>JBMSMQ010000019.1:0-22718 GCA_049421205.1 Candidatus Nanopelagicales bacterium | reverse complement strand
GTTGAAATGGTGTTTCCGTGGTGGTTCATCAATCTCGCTGAACGTGAAATCTCATCAAGTCTCGCTGGTCTCTTGCTCGCAACGGTTCCTATTTTCGGTGTAGTCATTGCTCGTTTTCGCGGAGATCAAACAGCCTTTCATCAACGAAGAATTATAGGAATGCTCATCGGCACACTGGGTGTGGTCGTTCTCGTTGGATTAGATTCAATAACAGAAAGTATTTCAATACTCGCAGTATTTATAGTGTTACTTGCAGCGTTTGGGTATGCGCTTGGCCCTGTGATTGTGAATCTAACACTTGGTGAATCAGATTCACCAACAGTCATTGGTATGTCACTGATGATTGTTTCGCTTATCTACACACCATTTTTACCGTTCGTTGCTCCAACTGAGATGCCATCAACAAGTGCACTTTTGGCAGTTTCGACACTTGCACTCATTTGCACGGTGCTTGCATTCATCTTGTTCTTCGCATTAATTGACGAGATTGGCCCTGTCAGAGTTACATTAATTACTTATCTCAATCCTGCAGTTGCTTTAATACTAGGAGTAGTGTTCCTGTCTGAACCCATCACTATTGGGCTCGCAATCGGATTTCCAATGGTCATCATTGGATCCTGGTTTGCATCGTCTGTAAACCAACGAACTGAAAGTGTGAACGCGTGAGCGAATCTGAAGCAAAGTATCTTGAACATCATCAAATCGTTCCTATTCTGATAGGTCTGATGACGGGGCTATTCCTTGCGGCGCTTGACCAGACCATTGTCGCTACAAGTATTCGCACCATTGGAGATCAACTTCAAGGACTTTCACTTCAAGCCTGGGTTACGACTGCTTATTTGATTACGAGCACCATCGCAACCCCAATTTATGGCAAACTCGGAGATATCTTTGGCAGAAAACCACTTTTCATCTGGGCAATCTCAATATTCGTTGCAGGGTCACTACTTTGCTCACTTGCAAGTTCAATGGAGATGCTTGCAGGATTTCGTGCAGTGCAGGGAATAGGTGCTGGAGGACTCTTCACACTTGCTCTTGCAATCATTGGTGACATCGTCCCACCTCGTGAGCGAGCTCGCTATCAAGGTTTCTTTATTGCTGTTTTTGGTACCTCCAGCGTCATTGGACCTGTCGTTGGTGGCTTTTTCTCAGGCCAAGACACAGTCCTTGGACTTGACGGTTGGCGCTGGATCTTCTTCGTGAATGTTCCCCTTGGTGCACTTGCACTCTTTTTGGTAAATCGAACATTGAAGATTTCTCATCTAGAACGAGTTGATCACCGAATTGACTGGTTTGGTGCAATCACACTGAGCACTGGCATTATTCCTTTATTGTTAGTTGCCGAGCGCGGATTGCAGTGGGGTTGGACGTCGGCGTATGCGATTACCTGTTACGTCGTTTCGATGATTGGATTTCTGCTCTTTGCGCGTATTGAACTCAAAATGGGAGATGAGGCACTTATTCCGCTTCGCCTCTTCAAAGATAAAACGTTTTCCATTATGACAACTGTTGGCATCATTTCCGGTATGGCAATGTTTGGTGGACTTGCGATCTTGCCTCTCTTCTTACAGATTGTGAATGGTGCAACACCTGCTGAAGCTGGTATCCAACTGCTTCCTGTCACCTTGGGAATCATGATTGGTTCCATCACGTCAGGTCAAACTATTAGTCGCACTGGCCGCTACAAACTACTTCCCGTGTTCGGAAGTATTTTGATAACAATTTCTCTTGCCTGGATGACCCAACTTAAAGTTGATACGCCATATGTAACTATTGCATTTATGTCCCTGCTTTTTGGATTTGGACTTGGCGGACTGCTTCAGCCAACCATCATTGCTGTTCAGAATGCTGTTTCCCCGAGAGATATTGGTGTGGCAACGTCATCCGTCACTCTCTTTCGACAAATGGGAGCAACCCTTGGCACTGCAGTATTTCTCGGAATGCTCTTTGGACGACTTCCTGAAAACGTCAGCGAGAATTTCACGAAGGCCCAAACTGATCCTGAATTTGTGACAGCATTCAGTGATCCTCAAAATGCAGAAACTGTCTCGAAACTCCAACAACTTCAAGGCGCTGGGACAAGTGCATTTGATGACACATCGTGGCTTGCAACTGCAAACGATGTTCTCGTACGCCCGGTACTTGAAGGTTTTGCCCAATCTATGGTGGCAGTGGTGACTGTTGGAGCACTCGTCGCACTCGTCGCTATCTTCTTTACTCTCTTCATCCCGAACAACGAGGTGAAGGGTAGGAGCGAGGGTGCTAGCGTTCCTACAGAGTAATAGTTCAGAATATGACTATGAAATCTATTTTGATTCGTCTCTTAGGAATAGCGGTTGGTCTTTGGGTTACTGACCTCGTGCTTGATGGCATCATCCTTACTGAAGAACCACTGCAGATCGTTGGAGTTGCCATCATTTTTGGCTTAGTGAATGCCATTGTTGGACCGCTCTTGAAGATTCTGACGTTTCCAATCACCATCATCACATTAGGGTTATGGCACCTTGTCATCAATGCTGGCTTATTCCTCTTTGTTGACTACTTAAGTGATGCGCTCTCCATTGAAACATTTTGGTGGGCACTTGGTGGTTCACTAATTATGGCTGCTATTTCATCTGTCTTTGACAAAGTCGCAAAGTAGATGTTTGAGCCTAGCGAAGAGCCAGGCGAGTTCTATCCTGCAGTTGGGGTTGGACCGCATCCATTGCCATTTCCAACTGAAGATTTTTATGATCAAGAATTACTTGCAAGTGGTGACAGAAGAAATATTATTGATGATTTCCGATATTGGAAAACATCCTCAATCAAAGCTGAACTTGAAAAGTCTCGCTCAGCTGTTGAAGTAGCAATCGAAAACTGGCAACATGATTTAAATATCGGTTCACTTGTCAGAACCTCTAACGCATTTAATGTAAGAAAAGTTCATATCATTGGAAAAAAGCACTGGAATCAGCATGGCGCATTGATGACTGACAAATATCTTGAACTCGAACATCACTCATCAATCGAAGTGTTTCTTCACTATGTGAAGGAACAGAACTTTCCACTTATCTGTTTTGAAAATAACACTGAGTCCTCTCCACTTGAAACCTTTAGGTTTCCCCAAAATCCGATTCTTCTGTTTGGTAACGAAGGACTTGGTATTTCTGGAGAGTTGCTTCAAGCCGCGGATAGTGTTCTTCACATCACCCAAAAGGGATCAGTTCGCTCGATTAATGCATCTGCTGCTGGAGCTATTGCTCTCTTTGAGTGGCAACGGCAAAATTATTCGCAGTAACCGCCATCACAACAGGGCTGGATATAAAAGCATTTCGGGCAGAAATCTTTTCCACCACGGCGCTCTAAATCAACACTTTCACACGCGGGACATGGCCCTGGGTCGCCCATCACGTGCGGATTCAATAATCTAATCATCTGATTTTCAATCAGACACGCGAAAGGACTCAGATGAGTATCGATTTTTACGGTGCCGAATGGTGTGGGGATTGCCGTCGAAGCAAACGACTTTTAGATTCGTTGAATGTTGAGTTCACCTATCACGATGTCTCTGTTGATGATGCAGCAAAAGATAAGGCCATTGAAATTTCAGGCAAGCAAAGCATCCCGGTAATTCTTTTCTCAGATGGTACCTATTTCGTGGAACCGAGTGATCCCGAGTTAAAGTCGAAACTTCAGGAACTTGGAATCGTTGAAGGCTAGTTCATAGATTTCGCTGCATGGCGCGGATCGAAGCCAAATGGCAGTTCCAGCCTGTGTTTATGCATAAGCGCATCATCAGTTAAAACATCAAGTGTCTTTCCGTCTGCTGCAATAACTCCACCCGAAAGAATCACACTTCGTTCACAGAGTTCAAGTGCATAGGGAAGATCGTGAGTCACCATCAAAAGAGTGATATCGAGTTTTTGAAGGATTTGTGATAACTCTCGTCTGCTTGCGGGATCAAGATTTGAACTTGGTTCATCGAGTATCAAGATCTCAGGTTGCATCACAAGCACGGTAGCAAGTGCTACCCGACGACGCTGACCAAATGACAAATGATGTGGTGCGCGATCCTTGAATTCAAGCATTCCTACTTCGAGTAAAGCGCTCTCTACTCGTGCAGCTATTTCCGCCTCAGATAACCCTAGGTTCTTTGGACCAAACGCAACGTCTTCAAACACGCTTGGCATAAAGAGTTGATCATCTGGATCTTGAAACACAATTCCAACGCGACGTCGAATCTCTTTCAGCGTTTCCTTATTGGCATCTACCTTTAGTCCGGCAACACATACTTCACCATGTCCTGGCTGCAAAATTCCATTGAGGTGCATAACGAGTGTCGTCTTACCAGCACCATTGGGTCCTAAAAGTGCAACTCTTTCACCTCGAGTAATCGATACATTCACTCCAAAAAGAGCCTGATGCCCATCTGGATAGGCGAATGCTAAATCTTTGATAGCGAGTACTACTTCACTCACAGGACACTTCCAATCAATAAGCACACTGAAGTGAGCGGTAATAGAAATGCAAGATAATCACGTGTGATGAATCTTTCTCCACCAAAATCCATAGAACCACGATAACCGCGAGAAAGCATTGCAAGGTGTACTCGCTCTCCCCGTTCGTAGGAGCGAATAAACAACGCCCCTGCACTTTGGGCGAGCACTCGCCAATGTTTGATGCCTCGAGCGCTAAAGCCACGACTTTCTCGTGCAATTTTCATTCTATGTAATTCATCAAGAACAACTGCGCTGTAGCGAACCATAAAACTTGCAATCTGAACCAAGGTGTTTGGTAGTCGAATGAATGCAAGCGCATTCAAAATGTCGCGTGCCGGTGTAGTTGCTGCCAAAATCATGCTTGCCATCACACCAAGTGTGGCTTTGGCAAGGATGCCAAATCCTGCAATTAAACCTGCCTCAGAAAGCGATAAGCCGAAGAACACAACATCGGGTTCTCTTCCAAAAATTGGCAGCATCAGTGCAAAAATCACAAATGGAACTTCAACCACCATGCGCCTCGCCATACGTAGAGGTGGAAGCTTTGAAAGTCCTAAAACCCCAAGTATCAGAAAAAGGTAGAGGCCGAACGTCCAATATTCAGTATTCGGCGTGAGAACAACAGTGATGATGAATAGTAATACGGCAAGCAATTTACTTGCAGGGTGCAAATCATGAATCAGTGAGTGTTTATGAATATAAAGATGATCGCCAAGTTTGTGTCCATGCTCATGGACATCAACTTTTACTTCGATTGCGGTTTGCGTACCCACAGATATAACCCTGCTCCTAGTAGTCCAGTTGCAATTACTCCAGTAATACCTGCAATTGCGGTCGATAATCGTGCATCTCCAAGAAAACTCACTGTGTAATCAGCAAATGGTGATGTCCCAGTTGGCGAATCTTTAGCCTGATCAATAAAGCCTAAATCAATTGCAACTTTTTCAAGTCCATCAGGTTGGCTTGATGCATAGTAACTCACTGCACCAGCAAGAAATCCGCTGAGCAAGAGCCCAGCCATAATCAGTGATTTAGTTTTCATCGGTCGACCTAATTTCAAGTTCTTTCTTGGGTAGTAAGGAGCGCGCCGCCCACACTAGATCAGGACGCGATGCCAATACCGCACTCACAGTAAGTGCTGTTATTGCGGCCTCACCTATGCCAATTAGGATGTGAACTGAGAGCATAGCTGTTGCAACTGCACCTACATCCAAAACATCGGTGCCACCGATTGCAAATAGCACAACAAAACTAAGTGCGGATGCAGGTACACTCACGAGTGCAGCAATTGCACTTACAGCGACAAGTCCCGCTTTCGATTTCGCAAACGATTTGCCAATTTTCAGAACAAGCCAGGCCACAAGTACTGTCACAACTCCCATCACAGTGACATTCGAACCAATTGCAGATAAACCACCATCAGCAAAGATCAGTGTCTGTAATCCAAGCACTACGACCATCGCTAGTAATCCTGCCCAGGGACCTACAAGTATTGTGGCGAGTGCACCTCCGAGAAGATGTCCGCTGGTGCCGACAGCCACCGGGAAGTTGAGCATTTGGGCCGCAAAGATAAAGACTGCGGTGAGACCCACCATTGGTGCGACCTCGGCCTCTATTGATCCTCGTGACTTCTTCAGCGCAACTGCTGTTGCAGAGGCAGCAAGTACTACAGTGCCAAGGGATACTGGGGCATTGAGAAACCCGTCAGGAATATGCATACTCTGAGGTTATCAAGAAGTCTTTGCTATTGCAAAGACTTTGCAATAAGGAGGTAGTTTGAGGCTTCTTTACATCTCGCACGACCAACTTTCCCTCACCTCTGGACTTCTTGCATCAGCACATCCTGAGTCTGATGTCATCGTGATGGTCGAGAGCTCTCGTCTGATTGAGTCGAAGAAATGGCATCGGGGAAGACTCTGGTTCTTGCTCTCTGCCGCTCGACACTTCGCCGAAGAACTGCGTAACTTGGGATTTCAGGTTCACTATGTGAAAGCAGCATCGACAGTTGCAGGAATCGAATCTATGATGAAAGAAACTGGGATCAACGACGTTCACGCCAACGAAGCGTTCTCACATCGGCTACAAGAGAATCTGCAAATCGCTGGAATCACCCTTCACCCACACAACTTCTTTCTTACAAGTCGACAAGAATTTTCTGAGTGGGCAAAGACCCAAAAGCACTTAAAGATGGAAAACTTCTATCGACTTCAGCGCAAACGCCTTGATGTTTTGATGGATGGCGATGAACCGGTTGGAGGGGCCTGGAATTTTGATAAAGAGAATCGACTTCCTCCCCCAAAGAATCACACCTGGCCCACACCTCTCTATTTTGAACTCGATGACATCGATACTGAAGTTCTCAAAGAGATCGAACATCTTGATCTCGTTGGTGGAGCACCACAAGGTGAGTTCTCCCCAACGAGAACTGCCGCACTTTTGCAACTTAATCATTTTCTGAAAACATCACTCAACGACTTTGGACCATATGAAGATTGTGTGCCGAGTGATTCCTGGAGTGTGAATCACTCACTCTTAAGCCCCTATATGAATGTTGGTTTACTCCATCCTCAAGAAATCATCGAAAAGACTTTGAAGTACGCAGATGAGAATGGTGTTTCTCTTGCATCGTTAGAAGGATTTATTCGGCAAATTATTGGCTGGCGAGAGTATGTCAATGGGGTGTATTGGTATTTTGAACAAGAGTACAAAAACCTCAATGAACTCGGGGCCAAGAGAGAGCTCCCAGAATTTTTCTACGACCCTGCAAAAACTGAAATGAACTGTCTTTCATCAACGGTAAGCGATGTGATGAAACGTGGCTGGGTACATCACATTCCTCGCCTTATGATTCTTTCGAATTTTGCAACTCTTTCTTCTATCAAACCAGACATCTTCTTGGCTTGGATGCGTGAGATGTTCATCGATGCGGCTGATTGGGTAATGGTGCCGAATGTGATAGGAATGGGAGTTCATGCAGATGGTGGCAGAATGATGACAAAGCCATACATCTCCGCCGGTGCCTACATCAAGAAAATGACGAACTATTGCAACGGTTGTGTTTACAATCCAGGCAAACGTACTGGTGATGAAGCCTGCCCTTTCACGACGCTCTATTGGAACTTTTTAGATGAAAACAAAGACACATTTTCTTCAAATCAACGGATGTGGCAGCAGTACAGCGGATTGAAGCGACTATCTGATATCGAAAATGTGAAAGATCGGGCAAAAGAAGTCTTCAATTCACTAGATGAGAATGCTCTTTAGTTCAACTTCCAATAACTGAATGAGAGTGCAGAAGCGATTATTAACCAAATCTGATATGGGACTAGAAACCAGGCAACGAGAAGTTGACTCATGAATGTCAATATCAGAATGCCTAATGTGAAAAACGCTGCAGAACCAAGTGCATATGTTGCAATTTCTAGATTATGTGGAACGTAGAAGTAATAGGACCATGCAATTGCTGCCGCCACACTCGCAATTAATAGCAGCATCCATAAACTTGCAACCATTGGTCTTGCTCTCAGCATCACCTGAACACCAGAGACTGCTACAACAACGAAGTTATAGGGCCAAATAAGTCCAAAAACCCAATTAGGAGGCTGAAAGCTGGGCTGATTCAAACTCAGGTACCACGAGTTCGAGTTCGACACCCACAGCCCTGATAGCACTGCATATGCAAGTACTACAGCGATAACAAATATCACTGCAAATGTTCGCCAGGTCACACTTCCACCATACACCCAAGTCGCAAAGTAAATTAGAAAGATTAGATTTCACCTATGGAGATTCTTGGCGTTGTCATTTTTATTCTAATCTCATATGTCGTTTGGCGACTCAGCAATCGACCAAAGAAACTAGGGCGTCGATGGCTCGTTGAGGCCTTGAATCAAGAAACTACTGGAGGCGCGCTACTCCTCGTTGCTGCAATCGCAGCGATGATCATTGCAAACACCGGACTTTCAGAAACCTACTTCACAATCCGCGACACAAATGTTGGTTTTGAAGCACTCCATCTCAACCTCACTATTGGAAAATGGGCAGCAGACGGACTACTTGCCATCTTTTTCTTTGTCGCTGGAATGGAACTCAAACATGAATTAACAGTTGGAACGCTAAGTAATCCTCGTCGCGCTGCAGTTCCAATTGTTGCAGCACTCGGCGGAATGATTGTGCCGGCGACTATTTTTGTCAGTTTCAATCTCGGTAACGACGGCGCAATTAATGGTTGGGCAATTCCAATGGCGACAGACATCGCATTTGCCCTCGCGGTTCTGGCTGTTGCTGGACCTAAACTTCCTGTGGCGGTGCGAGCATTTTTACTGACGCTCGCAGTTGTTGACGATTTAGGTGCAATTTTGGTTATTGCTATTTTCTACACACTCTCACTCAACACCCTTGCACTTCTTGCATCCATTGCTGCAATTGCTACCTTTGGTGTGCTTCACTACAAGGGGTATGCGCGTTGGTGGAGTGCACTTCCACTAGCACTCATTGCCTGGGCAATGATGCACACCAGTGGCGTGCACGCGACAGTTGCAGGGCTCGCACTTGGATTACTGATTCCTATTTCAAAAAATGAAGATAAGCCTTCTGTCTACTCAGAACGGTATGAAAAAACCTGGCATCCAATATCAGCTGGATTTGCAGTTCCACTTTTTGCGTTTTTTGCAGCTGGGGTTAATATCTCTGAAGTATCGCTTGATCAAATTGATGTAAATCTCGCACTTGGTATCACACTAGGTTTACTACTTGGAAAACCGCTCGGCATTGTTGGTGGCGCGTGGATTACGACCAAACTCTCCCGCGCGGAACTCAATCCACAGATCAAGTGGCGCGATGTTCAAGCCATAGGACTCCTTGGTGGGATCGGATTTACTGTGTCTTTGCTCATTACCGAACTTGCTTATCGAAATTCTCTCGTACTTCTATCTGAAGGAAAACTCGCCGTCTTTACAGCAAGCGTGATTTCAGCACTATTGGCTTCACTGCTGCTCATCTCTCGCGGAAAATCTATTCTGAATGACTGATTTCATCAGAGAAGATTTATGGCGAGACTATGTTGAAACGAGGCTTCTCTTTTCAACTTCCAATACACAGTATCGTCTCAGAGCAGATATCAATGGTGACAACATCTGGCCTTGGAAGAGCGATATCAAAGAAATCTTCATCATCAGTGCGATCCATCCTCGAAGTGCTCAAAGTACTACTGAAGAAATAGTGGAACTTGAAAAGAACATGCAGGAGCGTTTAAATACACTTCAGTTATCGTACATTCGCTGTATCGGAAAACCAGCCCATGAAAATTGGCCAGAAGAAGAGTCATACATGATATTTTCAGCGAAAGATGAAGATATCGTCAGTCTCTGCCAAGCATTTGATCAGAATGCATATTTTCACTGGACAAGAGATTTCTGGGCAATCAAAGGCGCATTCACTTCTCAAGCAACGATCACCAATTGGATACTGGAGAAAATTACTCAGTGAGGTCTTTCTCAGGTCCAGCGAAGTCTTCGGGCCTATGAGGCGTGTGCTCGACCTTTTCTTTTTGCCAGGCACGATACGCCAAGATTGCAGTGAAAATCAGTATGAATGCCAAATAGGAAAGTTCAACGAGAGCCCCGCTCAAACCTAATGAAGCAAGGATTGTTCTCCCGTTGAGTAGTAAGACAAGTCCACCAACAATCACGCCAAGTGGAGCGTGCGGCAGCCGACCCGAGAGTTTGGCAGCAAAAGGTGCCATCAGCACGCCACCTAGAAGTAATCCACCAACGACAACAAGATCAATCTTGTTATTGTTATTGGGGTTGGTGACAAAGGCGGTAATGAAACCTGCACTCGCAGCAATTGCCACGAGAAACTCAGCTGCGCTTACAGTTCCAATCACAAATCGTGGATGAGTTTTTGTCAGTGTCAAAAGTGTCGGAGTTGTAATTGGCCCCCAACCACCTCCTCCGGACGCAGTAACAAAGCCTGCAAAACCACCGAGCGAACTCAAGATGTACCCTCGAGGCCGACCTTTGACTGGTTTCACAATTCTCATACCGAAACCGAAACGAATAATGAGCACTATTCCTAAGAGAAAAAGTAACGTTGACATATATCCACGAGCACTCTCAGTAGAGATACGCGTTAGCACGGTCGCGCCAGCAAAAGCACCTATGGCACCAGGAATTGCAAGTCGCGTTAACACTACTTTATCGACATTACCTTCCCGCCAATGGGCAATACCACTCGAAAGCGAAGTTCCAATTGTTGCAAAATAAACTGACGAAGATGCTGCCACAGGAGTTGCACCCAAGAAGATAAGGACAGTTGAACTGGTGACACCAAATCCCATTCCCAACGTACCATCTATAAATTGAGCAATCGCACCAGCAAGTGCAAAGCTAAAAAATACGCCCAAAATTGCTCCTGTTATTGAAGGTCCACACTATTTAACTATGGTTGAGCAAACGTGTCAAAGACATATATCGCGAGCCTGCACATTGCATTTCGATATCACGATTGTTAGCGATGGAAATTTATTCTCTCAGCCAGAATTACAACTAACTGTTTATTCAATTTTCAGATATCAATCTTATTTGCGATTGTTCGCATAGCGTGTGCTATCTTGCCTCGCATTTTTCTTTTCGAAATTGTTGGTAGAGTTGAGTTTTCAAATTCGGTATAAGTCGGCAAAAGCAGATCTTCCATAGTATAAAAACCGTTTGGTAAGTCTATAAGTTTTTTAGCAGCATAGCCCGCACCATTTCCAAATGCCTCTCGCCCGATGGACTCATGACGCAATCGAACAGTCTGGTAAGGGAAGCCGAAGAGAATTTCATGAACTCCAATGATTCCACCTGCACGGATTGTTTTTACATCATCTTCTTGCATATTAAGTGCGCGTGCAATCCGAAGTGCTGTACCAGAAACCTCAGGCTTATCTTTGAAATGTTCTTCAATGATTTCGATGTCAACATGAGGTGCTATTCGCTGCAATGACTGAGCGGCGAGAATGAGAAAATTGATTCCAATGGTGATATTAGGTGACCACATCACACGTGTTCGATCAGCGATACTTTGTAATTTACGAACTTGCTCCTTTGGATACTGAGAAATCGCTGAGACTACAGCCACGGAAGCATTGGCTGCTGCTTCTGCATAGTAGTCAACTCCGCTCGCCGATGAGAAGTCAATGATTGCATCTACAGGAGATCTGGCGAGCAACTGTTCCGCAGTGAACTCTTTCGAGCGATAGATCAGACCAGGTTCGTCGGAGTCGACGCCCAAGAATTCAGGGACTGACCTATGTTCTAGTAAATCCGACTTGCGAACAACCCATTCAAGGTGAATTGTCTTATCAAGCAACAGTGTGGTGGCAACAGCTTTTCCAGTTTTTCCAAAACCAATTAGTCCTACACGCATTTCGGCTCCTCAAATCGATCGGCTTACATGGCCTGTGGCAGGGTAACAAAGTAATGTGGAATGCCTATATCAGAAATAGGACAAATCCACCCAACTATGCCAAAGTTTCCTATTTGGCTATGTAAGCGTTTCCTATTTGTCCGGGTTGAAAGCTCGCATAATCTTTTCAGCGGTTGCAGTAAATTCAGCAGGAATTACCCAAACCTTGCTAGCCTGACCATTCGCAATCTCGGGCAGTTGTTGAAGATATTGATATGCCAATACCTTGTCATCGGGATTTGCTTTGTGGATAGCGGCAAAAACCTGCTCAATTGCTTTCGCTTCACCGTCGGCTCTCAATATTGCTGCCTGAGCGTCTCCTTCTGCACGAAGAATCTCTGCTTGACGGGCACCTTCCGCCGTAAGAATTTGGCTTTGCTTTTCACCTTCTGCAGTCAAGATTGCAGCTCGCTTATCTCGTTCTGCACGCATCTGCTTTTCCATTGATTCTTGCACGCTTGGTGGTGGATCAATTGCTTTGAGTTCCACACGATTGACTCTCACACCCCATTTGCCAGTCGCCTCATCCAGCACACCGCGAAGAGCTGCATTGATTGAATCGCGGGACGTCAATACTGCTTCAAGGTCAAGACCACCAACAACGTTACGGAGTGTGGTAACTGTCAACTGTTCAATACCTTGGATGAAGTTTTCAATTTCATACGTTGCAGACTTTGGATCTGTTACCTGAAAATATATCACTGTGTCAATGGACACCACTAGGTTATCTTCAGTAATCACAGGTTGCGGTGGGAAAGAAACCACTCGTTCTCGTAAATCAATCAGTGGTCGGACTCGATCAATAAATGGCACAATCAGTGTCAGTCCCGCACCAAGAGTTCGGTGGAACTTTCCAAGACGCTCAACAATTCCAGCATTTGCCTGAGGCACAATGCGGATCGAGCGCACAAGAATCACAGTGAAAATCAATATCAAAATAAAGAATCCTGCTAAGGATGCAAAGAGGTCAATCATCGTGTTCCCTTTCGTTGAACAATTGCAGTTGCACCATCGATTGATACAACTTCTGCAATTTCATCTACCACTAAATCTTCTCCTGTGCTTTTCGCACTCCAGACTTCACCTCGGATTTTTACCTGTCCTGATCTTGAATTGACGGCTTCGATAACAAGAGCATCTGCACCAATCAGCGCATCAATATTGGTTGCCTGCTCTTTGGTTTGCCTTCGCAAATTGCGAAGTGCAATTGGGCGCAGAAAGGCAAGTGAAACGATTGCGAAGAAGGCAAAAATTGCCCCCTGGATAAGTCCGCTTTCTGTAAACATAGCCGCTGCCGCTGCCGCTACTGCGGCAACCGCAAGCGAGGCGAACAAGAGATCTGCTGTCATTATCTCGATACCCATCAAGATTCCAGCTGCGATCAGCCAAACCCACGCCTGCATTTCGTCTCCTCAGGTAACCTACGAGACTAAGAATAGGCTACTTTTCAAGGACGTGCTATGTCAGTCGAATTACTCTTTTCAGTACTCATTTTCATCGTGATTTTCGGATTTCTTGCAGACACCTGGCTTGATATTTTGAACTTTCGACACTCACAAGCACAAGCGTGGAACCCAGATCTCTACACTGAGGATCAACACGAGAAGTCCTTGGCATATCAGAGGGCAAACTTCAAATTCGGACTTCTCTCGTCAACACTCAGTATTTTCGTTACCTTACTAGCACTTGGATTCGGGCTATTCGGACTACTCGATTCCATTCTTAGAGATTTCACCGACAACTCAATTCTTCTTGCCTTACTTTTCTTCGGCACCTATGGATTGATCACGAATATTGTTTCGCTTCCTTTTAGTATCTATTCCACATTTGGTATCGAGAAGAGATTTGGATTCAATAGAACGAGCCTCAGCACATTTGTTACAGACAAAATCAAAGGGCTTTTGATTGGGGTGCTACTTGGTGGCAGCCTACTTAGCCTGCTTGTACTGTTGAGTGACATCTTAGGTTCGAATTTCTGGTTTGCAGCATGGCTTGTCATTATGGCGGTCACACTTTTTCTATTCGCTTTCAATACATCACTTCTTGTGCCACTATTCAACAAATTGACCCGACTAGAAGACGGAGAGCTGAAAGATGCCATTACTGACTACTGTAAAAGTCAGGGGTATGAAATTGGTCGACTTTTTGTGATGGATGGCTCAAAGCGATCATCAAAAGCAAATGCGTTTTTTAGCGGAATTGGAAGATCCAAAACAATTGTCCTTTTCGACACTTTAATAGAAAAACTAACCATCGATGAAGTAGTTGCAGTGCTTGCACATGAAGTTGGTCACTATAAGCGTAAACACACACTTGCAATGTTTATTTTCTCAGCTGTTCAAATGTTTATTTTCACATTTCTGTTTGGTTTGATGTTGAATCGCGATGAGTTTTCAGAAGTGCTTGGTGCGGAGCCAAGCTTCCATATCGCCGCAATAACATTTTTTATTCTTTTTAGTCCACTATCGATGTTATTGTCCTGGCTACTCAATACATTCAGTAGAAGAAATGAATTTGATGCTGATCAGTTTGCGACCAGCACATATAAATCACATGTGATGCGCACTGCATTAGAAAAGATTTCAACAGATGCACTCACGAATCTCAATCCACATCCTTGGTATGTGAAGGTGCACTATTCCCACCCACCACTGATCGAGCGGGTAAAAGCTCTCCGATAAAAGGAAATGGGGTGCCGGGCCTAAGCGCCGACACCCCAAATCTAGGAGGTATGAATTAGTCCTTGTATTCTGATTCAGCGAATTCTTTGCTGTCTTCAGCAGACTTCATACGTGCGATCTTGAAGATGACAAGACCATAGAGACACTTCGCCAACACGTCAGCGATGGTGTAACCAACTTCTCGACCAACGAATGCATTCCAGTCTGGTGCGAGTGGATCTGAATTCATGTTGAGAATGAAGGAGATTGGGTAAACACCCCAAGTTGCAATCAAGAGAAGTCGCAAACGACCGATGGTCGCAGCAACTGCAGGTGACTGACGCTCTAGGCTCTTGGTCAACTCAACGAAGAGGACGTAGAGGATGTAGAGGAATGGGATGGTTGAGAGGAAGCCCCATACAGGTGCAGAAAGTCCAAAGAGGTCTAGACCTGCATCACCTGGGTAACCCAAGAGGATCATTGCAGTTGCTGCTGGGATCAACTTGGTGAGGAGTGACTTCTGAATTGCACGAGCAAGTGCAAGTACTGCAACTGTTTCAAGAAGTAGCAATGGAACAGTGAGTAGCCAGTCAACGTAGCGGTAGCCAACGTTGTAGGTTGCTGGATTTCCTTCTGGACCAAAGGCCTCGCGGAAAGAATCAAAAATACGGAAGTAGTGATACGCAGCAATTGCAGTAACCGTTGCGGATACTACGACTGCCATACGATAGCGAGGGAGTACTCGTTCACGGCTAATGAATAGAAATAGCGATGTGAAGAGCATGCTCGCAAGGCCAAGTGACAACATGTTGTACACAATTTGATACTGGCCATCTGTCAAAATGTTTGACAAACCCATAGAGATGGTTTCCCTTCTGTGTCCGCCGTCACTCACTGACGGGCGGTGGGCTCGACTTGAGCACGCTAACTATTCGCCTTTTCACAAAATTGCGCAATTTGAATAACCTTTGAAACGCTTTTGTTGTCGAATTGTTATGAAAAAATAGGACTAATCGGGTAATTAGCGGAGTTTTACGAGAAATATTGTGTAAGTGAGCGAAAAGCCAGCCCCAATAAGTAGGTACAACCAGCCGAACCAGGTGAGACCGCCTGGGACAAGGGCAGTGAGCAGTGCCAACGCTCCTGCGGAGAACTGCATCACTTGAGCGGAATACCTCACATACCGCTCCTCAAGGAATCTGCCCACGATAAACATCTGTCCTGAAAGCGCGACCAAGGTGATACCGATCATCCGCATCGACCAATCAAGTTCAGCACTCGAAGTGACTCCTAGTAACTCCAAAAAGAACGACGGTAGGAGTAACAACAACAGTGCACTCAATCCAAAAACAGTTGCTCCAGTTTGAAGGGTAAGTCGAAGTTCCTTCATCAGCGGGATTCACTTCGTTGGTATATCTTCACTGAGAGTGGAATAAAAATCACCATGATGATGAACATATAAAAGAGTGACATTTGTATCGGATACATACTTGGTAAAGATTCAGCAGTTACCCCAAAAACATTCTCAAGACCAAACAATTCACGACAGGCAGCAACCATTGTGGTGACAGGATTCCACTCTGCGACATATTGCAAAAACAACGGCATATTGGTTGTCGGTGCAAATGCATTTGAAAGAAATGTCATTGGAAATACCAAAATGAAAACAAACCCGTTAGCGGCACGTGCATCGCGTACTGAAAGTCCAATGAGCACTCCAATCCAGGACATTGCATAACCAAAAAGCATCAACAATGAAAACCCTGCAAGTACTGAAAGAATTCCAGAACTTGGTCGCCACCCGACCAAGAAACCCGCAGCTGCCATCACAAAAAGGACTACGGAGTTCAATAGCCCATCACCGAGTGTTCTGCCGAAAACTACTGCAGAGCGTCCTATTGGTAATGATCGAAAGCGATCAATGAGACCTTTGCGCATATCTTCGGCAAGTCCAACGGCAGTTCCTGCAAGGGTGAATGCAACCGTCTGCACAAAGATTCCTGGCATCAGAAACTGCACATAGTCGGCTCCTGGGAAATTAATCGAACCACCAAACACGAATCTGAAGAGCAACACAAACATAACGGGTTGAAGTGTGGAGAAAATGAGTACTTCTGGGACACGAGAAAGTTGCAGTATCTGGCGCTTCGTTATGACCCTGGCATCACTCAAAATAGTCATTACTTACTCTCTTCCTCAGCCACATGGCCAGTTAAACTCAAAAACACGTCGTCGAGTGATGGCCGCTTCAACGCAAGATCAAGTATTTTGATTCCAGCTGTATCAAGACTACGTACTGCTTCTGGAAGTAGTGCACTACCACTCACACCAACAGATACTCTGTGTAAATCGGTATCAACATATGGTTGCTGCCCACCTATTCTCTCGAGAATTTCTTGGGTCTTTGCCATATCGCTTTCTTGAACACTGACTTCAAGTCGATCTCCCCCGACTTGGGTTTTCAGTGAATCAGACGTTCCCTTTGCAATCACTTTTCCGTGATCCACAACAACAATTTCATCTGCCAAATGATCTGCCTCGTCAAGATATTGGGTGGTGAGTAGAAGGGTTACACCTTCAGAAACCAATTCTTTGATTACATTCCACATATCTTGTCGACCACGTGGATCAAGTCCAGTCGTTGGTTCATCAAGAAAGAGAACTTTCGGCTTCACAATCAAAGATGCTGCGAGGTCAAGTCGTCTGCGCATACCACCTGAATATGTTTTGATGGGACGTTTTGCACTGTCTGTGAGCCTGAATTGTTCAAGTAATTCCGTTGCGCGAGATTTCGCATCTTTCGTACCAAGGTGATAAAGCTGTCCAAACATCACCAAGTTATCCCAGCCAGTGAGAGTTTCATCAACTGCTGCATATTGACCTGAAAGCCCGATAATTTCACGGACTTTATTTGGGTGTTTGATGACATCAATGCCTGCAACTTCTGCATACCCTGAATCTGGTCGTATCAATGTAGATAACACACGCACACAGGTAGTTTTTCCAGCGCCATTTGGACCGAGCACTCCAAGTACTGTTCCCTCGTTCACTTCAAGGCTAAGCCCATCAAGTGCCCGAACTTCGCCTTTGCGATATGTTTTCACTAAATCGCGAGCAATAATGCTTTGATTCACTTTGTTTCCTTATGTAAGTGTGCGACCACGTTCATTCTGCGGTGCCCAATAAATTTTTTCACCAAGTTCTTCTGCGGCACTTTGGGTCCAGTGCGGATTTCGAAGAAATGCTCGTGCCAACATCACAGCATCTGCTTCCCCATTTTCAAGAATCGCTTCGGCCTGTTTTGCTTCTGTTATTAATCCAACAGCATTTGTCATAATGCCTGCTTCATTTCGAATCCTATTTGAAAACTCAACCTGATATCCAGGTTTGAGTTCAATTTTCTGATTGACTGAATTTCCACCACTTGAGACGTCAATGAGATCAACACCAACTGCTCTTAGTCTCTTTGCAAGTTCAACAGACTGCTCAATATCCCAGCCACCCTCGACCCAATCAGTCGCGGAGATCCTCACAAAGAGCACAGTGTCAGGAAGTGCTTTTCGCACTGCAGTTGCAGTTTCGATGAGGAAGCGAATTCTGTTGTCGAAACTTCCACCATATTCATCTGTTCTGGTATTTGAAAGTGGCGAATAAAACTGATGGAAGAGATATCCATGTGCTGCGTGCAATTCAACAACATCGAAACCAACGTTGACCACGCGTTTGGCAGCTGCCACAAAATCATCAGTGAGTTTGTGTATTTCATCAACACGTAAAGCACGAGGAACAAGGTAGGAATCGTTAAATGGGATTTCACTTGAAGAAACAGGTTGCCAGCCACCTTCCTCCGAAGTAGCGATTAGGTGATCATCCCAAGGACGCATCGTCGATGCTTTGCGTCCAGCGTGAGCAAGTTGGATTCCCATTTTTACGTTATACATATGTGCAAAATCAACGATGGGCCGAAATGCTTCTGCCTGCTCATCTGTCCAAAGGCCCGGACACGCTATTGAAATTCGACCCTCTGGGGTAACTCCTGAGGCCTCAGCCATCACTAAGCCAGAACCACCGAGAGCAAAACCACCAAGTTGCACCATATGCCAGGTACCAACGACGCCATTAACTGCAGAGTATTGACACATTGGACTTACCCAAACACGGTTAGGAATTTCTAGATTTCTGATGTGAAGCGGGCGAAAAAGGGCTGTTTTCACTCACGAAAGAGTATCAGAGTACCCTTAGCGAATAATGCAACGGTTTGGTATTCCTCATCCATACGGGCATTTACCACTAGAAGACCCCGGAACTCCTCGTCTTGAGTCATTTCCAAAGTTTTTACTTGGTCTTGCCCTCGGTATGAAACGCCTACTTATCTCAGGAATTTTCTTTGGCATTGTCGGCCTTGGTGCGATGGCGGCAATGCCTGGTTTCATTGGTGAAGCAGTTCAATCGGTATCAGATAACGATTGGTCCGGAGTGCAATTTTGGGCTTTGATGATTTTGCTTCTTGGGGCTTTTACTTCTTGGACAACCATTATGCGACATCGTCGTGCTGCAGCGATGTGGGCGACGGTCGCGAATCGATTGCAGCTTCTTATCTCTGTGAAAGCATCAAAGCTCGGTGCAGATCTTCCAAAATATGTATCAACAGGTGAAGTTGTTTCGGTGAATTCAAATGATGTTGAACGAGTTGCACGTGGGTTTGATCTTATGCCGAGATTCGTAGGTGCCGTATTGAGTTTCTTTACAGTGTCATACATCTTGATCACAGGTTCAACCAGATTAGGACTACTCATCGTGATTGGTGTTCCCATACTGGTGTTAGGCGTTGCATTTCTCATCAAACCACTTGAGAAACGTGAAGATGCACAACGTGACAAACTTCGTGCAGCGAGTGATTTGGCGGCCGACACTGTTGCTGGACTTCGAGTTCTTCGTGGAATTGGTGGTGAGGATGTCTTTGTTGATCGTTTTGCGAAAGCAAGTCAAGAAGTACGGATTGCGGCCGTAAAAACTGCACGGATGCGTGCAGTTTTACACGGACTTGAAGTATTCCTTCCAGGAATCTTATTTCTCGGTGTCGTGTTTTTCGGTGGCACTTCCGTTGCAAATGGTGAACTCAAAATAGGCACCTTAGTTTCATTTGCTGGATATTCGATTTGGATGATTTTGCCAATCCAAACAATGATTGAATTTTCACAACGCTGGGCAAGTGCCTCGGTTTCCGGTCGCAGAGTACTGAAACTCCTGCAAGTTGAAGGAGTCAATGAATGGGGTAACGCGGAACTTGGCGATGTATTACACATCAAAGATGAGCTGAGCGGTGTAGAAGTCAATCAAGGCGAATTTCTGGTTGTGGTTGCAGATAGCACCCAATCAGGAGATGAAATTTCTGAGCGACTCGGCGGTTATAAAGATCTGCAAACTACCAGAGTCAATGGCAGAACAATGAGTTCGTACGCAAAACACACAGTCCGAGAGCTGATTTTGGTTCAAGAAAAAGAGCCGACTATTTTGTCAGGAACTGTGAGTAGTCATTTCGATGTTCCGACATCTCATCGTATTCAAATTGATGATGCACTCCATGCTGCCTCTGCACACGATGTCATCGATGCCCTTGAGGGCAATGGATTAGAGTCAGAAATTATTGAGCGAGGTCGCACGATGTCCGGTGGGCAGCGTCAGCGCCTTGCACTTGCACGAAGTTTGTACGTTGATGCAGAAGTGCTCATTTTGGATGAACCTACGAGTGCAGTTGACGCCCACTCAGAATCTCGCATTGCAGAGCGTATTCGCGCGACTCGTGAAGGTAAAACAACTGTTATCTTCTCATCAAGTCCACTGATGCTTGATAAAGCAAATCGGGTCACTGTCGTCATTGATGGAAAAGCAGTCGTGAGTGGTAAACACTCAGAATTACTTCAAACAAATGCTCTCTACCGAGATTTGGTGGTGAGAGGCGAATGAGACCATACGATGTGAAGAAACTTGGAATTGCAACATTTGATTCACCTCCGAAGAAACTCACTCGAGTGCCAAAAGATTTCGGTCTGGAAAAATCGAAGGCTCGACTTCCTATAGCAAATGAATCAACAGTCAACACTGAGTTATTTACTTTGTTCAAGAATCACATCTCATCATTTGTTTTGGTTGTATTTCTGACGCTACTTACTGTTGCCGCCCAACTTGTTGCACCTCGTGCCTTTGGTAACTTGCTTGATGAGTTAAAAGGTGGCGGTGGAATCGAAGCAGTCCAACGTACTGTGGAGATTATTGGTGTTGCACTTTTCCTACAAACTTTCTTTGCATACTTCCTTCGAACGCGCGCCGCCGTACTTGGAGAATTCATCCTCTCAGAATTGCGTGAGCGATTTATTCGAAGAGCAGTCCAACTCCCTCCAGATGCAATCGAAAGAGCAGGTTCCGGCGAATTATTGAATCGCACAACAACCGATATCAATCATGTTACCTGGGCGGTGAGAGACTCACTTCCGGTCATCACAATTTGTGTATCTGAAATTGTGATCATTTCTGTTGGTATTGCATTCACTGCACCAAATTTCTTGCTCATTGTTGCACTTGCCTTGCCTTTTGTTTTTGGGTTCACTCGCTGGTATTTAAGGCGATCTCCTCAGGCATATCGGGTTGAATCTTCTCTCTATTCGCAAGTGAACTCGGTGCTAGTAGAAACTGCCGAGGGTGGAAGAACCATTGAAGCACTTCGACTTGGTAATGATCGCATTGCCCGCACACGTGCTGCCGCAGGACGATGGATCGAGTGGGAAAGCTACACAATGGGACTTCGAAGCAGATGGTTCCCTGCCGTTTCCTTCTCCTACGTCGCACCACTCGCTGGTGTGTTGCTCGTCGGTGCAAATATGTATCAGCAGGGTGAAATCACTCTTGCCCAAGTGACCGCAGCCTTGCTTTACACACAAATGCTTGCAGATCCAATCGAAGGTTTACTGTGGTGGATTGATGAATTCCAATCGGGTAAAGCATCACTTTCTCGTCTACTCGGTATCTACGAGGTCGAAGACCGGGTTATTCGCGATGCAGAACCAGGAAGCACAGAAATAGTTGGTGACAAAGTTACCTACGGCTATCGTGATGACTTTGATGTGCTGAAAGCGATAGATTTTGATATTGAGCCTGGCACTCACCTAGCAATTGTTGGCCCATCGGGTGCTGGTAAATCAACGCTTGGTCGACTTTTAGCAGGTGTACAGCCACCTAAATCTGGTCGACTCACTGTAGGTGACGCTGAGATTGGATATCTTCCTGTAGAAAAAGCTAGAAGCCACGTAGCACTTGTCACTCAGGAACACCATGTCTTTGTTGGAACATTACGCGAAAACGTGGCTCTTGCTTTTACTGACAAGTCTGATGCTGACATATGGGAAGCGCTTCAAGCAGTTGATGCCGCTGAGTGGGCACGCGCCTTACCAGAAGGTCTTGATACGAAAGTTGGATCTGGTGGCTACAAGCTTCTACCGTCCCAAGCCCAACAACTTGCTCTATCTCGTCTGGTGCTTGCAAATCCAAGAACTCTGGTTTTAGATGAAGCAACATCACTCCTTGATGCGAAAGCTGCAAAACATCTTGAAGGTTCATTGAATGCAGTGTTGGGTGAACGAACTGTGATTGCAATTGCTCACCGCCTGCAAACTGCGCATGATGCTGATCTTATTGCCGTTGTGGAAGATGGAAGGATTTCTGAATGGGGATCTCACGATGACCTCATAAAAGCCAATGGTGCATATGCTGCACTTTGGCGATCATGGAGAGATGAGAAATAAACAAGCTGTGTTATCTCAAATTCATCAATAAGGTTCCTCGAGAATTGAACTCTTCGCACTTAGCATGTGCATCTTCCTAGCGAATTGCTTTCTTGTTCTTTGCTCGAGGCTTACCCGATCGTTTACTAGCAACACGAGTCGGCTTTGTTGAGCCTTTCTTTGAAGTTGCACGCTTTTCACGAAAACTTCTAGTGTCACGAGTACTACTAGATTCACGCGAGGGTTGTGTTCTGCTTGATGAGCGAGAACTTCGAGACTCACGTGTTTCTATTGTTCGGCTAGACGAACGAGGTTTCTGAGTTTCCCGTGAACTTCTTGTGCTGCGCGAATCG
>JBMSMQ010000018.1:0-24243 GCA_049421205.1 Candidatus Nanopelagicales bacterium | reverse complement strand
ATGAGATTTCACGTTCAGCGAGATTGATGAACCACCACGGAAACACCATTTCAACGACAGCAAACCCAAAGGCCGTTTTGTAATACTTTAAATTACTTTTTAATTTTCCACGCATAGCACTGTAGATAAGCAAAATAACGGCTGCTGGAAAACTTCGTGCAAAAACAATAAATGCTGGGTCGAGATCTACGAGTGCAAATTTGATGAGGAGATATGGAATTCCCCAGATAATCGAAAGGGCAATGAAGAGAATTGCACCTTTTTTGCTCACTTGGGCACTGTAACAGGTGGTAATTTTCACTTAGGTACAGAATTGACTTATGCGAAAGTTTGTTCTCATCCTGATTATTGGATTAAGCCTTTCCGCTTGTGCATGGACACCAAATGTCAACATTCTTGGCACATTACAACCTACTCCAAGTGATGCAGATAGTTATCTCACCATTCTTACACCAATTGAAAATGATGTTTTAGTCGCTGACTCCGTTATTGTTGCTGGGCGAGTCAACGCACTCGATACACGATTTGAATGGCGAATTGAAACCGATGGCAAAGTGTTGGAAACCGGAACTGTCAGTGCGAGTGCCAGTTCACCAGAAGTTGGAGTTTTCATACTTGATCTCAGAGAGTTCAACCTTGATAAGGGAAGATATACGCTCATCATCCAACAAAGACATAAGATTTCGAATCAGGTAAAACTGCAAGACAGCGTCGAGTTCAAAATCAATTAGAATTTGGCTATGCAAAAGCGCGTACTTTTCATTGGTATTGCAGTAATGATTTTTTCATTAACTCTGCCAGTTGCTGCACTGGAGGTGGCACCACAACCTCTTTCCAATGTGCCAGTGAAAGTAAAAGCTCTTTTTTCACACTCACGTATTGAAACTGGCAAAGAATTTACAATTTCAGGATCGGTTACGCCAGCGCGCAAAGGAGTCGTTGTTCAGCGAGAGCGACTTATCAATGGTAAGTGGGTGCGGCTCAAGCAGGGAAGTACCAAAACCAATAAAAAAGGTGTTTGGGAGATGATGGTTAAAGCACCGAAAAAACCAATGACGCTGGATTATCGAGTACTTGCGACAAATGTGAAGAAGTCGTCTGTAGTGAAAGCGAGCGTCAAAGTTGTATTACCTCGACCTGCACCAAGTGTGGTCATTGAAACACGATCAACACCAGAGGCTGTAGGTACTACAGTCAATCTAGTTGGAACATTCAAGGACACAGGTCGCGAAATTTCCATAGTTGTTGAAATGTTTCAGCAGGAAGTCTGGCTACCCATAGAACTCCCAGTGACGGTTGGAGATTCAGCTTGGACGGCGGCTCTCACCTTGCCACTAGAAGTTGGTGAATATAAATATCGTGTTGTTGCCTCAACCTCACGAGGAATTGCCTACAGCAAGGAACTTGCCTATACGGTGCTTCCTGCAAGTACCGACTTGATTCCAGCATTCGGTCCAGGTGTTGCGCCACGCATCTGGGGAATAGATGTTGCGCGTTATCAACACATGTCTGATACCAATGGCGATGGCACAGCCGACATCAATGATGATGGTTTACCGATCGACTTTGTGAAGGCTTATGCAAAGGGACTTCGCTTTGTGTTTATTAAGGCATCCGACGGCTATGTTGCGAGGGATGGCACAACCCTGGCAAGCGATTATGCATTGAAATTTGCATCGTTGGATCGGCCAGCAGCCCAGGCCGCTGGGATTTTCACTGGACTTTATCACTTTCCTGGAATGGTAGTGACAACTGATGACATGACGAAACGTCAAAAAGAAGCAGCGGTAATTGAAGATGCTCGGGAAGAAGCGATTCAGGCGGCTGATCGTTTGGCACAACTTGGTGGTTACACAGGTATGGATTTGCCATATGTACTTGATGTTGAGCCTGCAAGCGGACTTGGAATGGGTATTGACGATAAAGCTCCTCGCGCACTGGTCTCACTTTGGGTGAAAACGTGGTTGACAGAAATGAAGGCACGAACAGGTCGTATGCCAATTGTGTATTCATCACCATCATTCCTGACCAGTCGATTCGATGATGATCCCTTTTGGCAAGACATTACGTTGTGGGTTGCACGCTATTTTGGTCGACCACAAATAAGTCACGATGCTGCCGTGAAAAGAATTGTTTCAGGTGGCGGACATCCAATGCAAGATATTTCGTATTCAACACCATGGGGTGCAGGCGATGCACTCCGTTGGAGTTTTTGGCAATACTCAAGTATGGCTAAAGGTAAAGATTTCGGTATTCTCAATGGTGCACGCTTAGATATGAATGTCTTCAGCGGAGATTCAGCAGCATTTCGATTACTTCTGCAGGGTTTTTGGCAACCTTTCCCACTTGATTACGATGAAATTGCAGATGCGGTAAGTCTCACTGCGCTCAACACTTCGAATCCTCAGGAATATGAACTTCGAATTAATCGCATCAGTAACAATCGACCAGTAGTTTCAGGAGAGATTTCACTCCTTGTTGATGGGGTACGTCTGAAAGGTACGCGAGTCACATATGCTGGTGTTGGAGTGTGGAAAGTAAGTCTTCCTGAATTCGAAATTGGCTCCTTTACTTCAATTCAAGTTCAGTTCACTGATAGTTTTGGTTTCTATGCTCCTGCAACATTAGCGTTCGTTCACACCCAGCAAGCGCTACCCACACCTTCCCCAACTCCTACTTCTTAAGATGTGCATCACCTGTGAAGGTGAAGCGAGCATTTCGTAATTTGATGTGAAAAGTATTTCTCCACCCTAAGGAGGAATATGAAATTTCAACAATTTCGAAGTAAGTGGCTTGGCTATCTCGCCACGACATCAGTTATCGCAATCTTTGCCTGGTCAATACCGCAAACTTTTGCAGCCTTTACAGCCACAACATCCATCAGCGCAAACACTGCTACCGCAGGTACCGTGGGAATCCAAATCGTCGATGGAAGTGGCAATGTTCTTACAAGTCCTGTGTTTACGATTCAGGATGCATACCCAGACATGCAAGCGCAAGTCTCTACAGTTCGTTTATCCAACACTGGATCCCTTGCAAGTGCCGTTCAACTTTTTAGTCGGAATCTTTCACCAAGTTCTGTAAATCTTGATGACGTCCTGCAACTTGAGGTGCTTGATAGTGATTCGACGCAATTGTTTCTCGGCAAGATTTCAGAATTCGATGTTCTACTTGCATCAATTCCAGCAGGAACTCTCAAGGTTCTCACCTTCAAAATCACTTGGCCAGATCTTGCAGGTGTGAACGATAATCCGTATCAAGCTGCAACATTGAGCTTTGAACTAGCGGCTGATTCTGAGAGCATTCCTACTGCATGAAATCCCTGATTGGCACGCTCTTCAAAGGCAGTGTCATCATTGTTTGGTCAGTAGGGGCACTGTATATCGTGTCTCTACTGACCTTACGACTTGTCGGTTATGACACCACCATCGTGATGAGTGATTCAATGTCACCACTACTTCACACTGGAGACGTTGTTCTACTTCAGCAACGCACTGAGTATCGAGTAGGAGACATCATCCAGTTTCGCCGTGGAGACGTTTTCTATTTACACAGGATTGTCGCCAAGACAAAATCTGGCTACCGCACTCAAGGGGATGCAAATCCAATTCCAGATCGGCAAAAAGTAGTGAAATCTGATATCCAGGGAAGTGCAATTGGAGTGCTCAGAAATTTAGGCAATCCTCTCTATCAATTTCGACAATTGGTGGGTGAAGTTTCTTACGCAGGTTTTACATCTGAAGTTTCAACTTCTTCAATTGCTCATGCTCGTTATTGGCAAAACCCAGCAATGTCCTGGTCAATCATTAGTGGTACCGGGTCGATTACTTTTACAGCACCAAGTGGGGTGACATTCCTCAATAGCGGAACCAGAACTATTCAGTCCTCAATCACGAGTAATAGTCTGGTAAAAATATATCTTGATGCACGAATGACTCAAAAAGATGCGGTGACTGGCGGATTTCAAATCTCCACACACACTTGCCTCAATACGCTTTCACGACCAATTTGTGGTTGGGTACTTCAGTTCGATGATGTGGCAAAAGCCCTGAAACTCTTTACCTATCAAAGTAATGGAACACTCAGCACAGTACTTGCATCAAAGTCATACACGACAAGCCTCACTCAAAACAGAAAATATGTATTTGAAATCTCACCTGCGCGAATCTTGGTAAAACTCGAAAATGAAGTGTTACTTGATGTTACGAGTCCACAAGTGCTTGCATCCAGTAATTCTGCACTTATTCCGAGTGGAACTCGAATCTTGATGTACTTCCAAGGTGATAATCGAATGAATGCGAACAAGCTCGTCATTTGGTAGCCTGATGATGTGAGTGTAAAACTTAGTTTAACTATCAATGTGAATGCTCCTATGGAAAAAGCATTCCACTATCTCACCGACTGGCCACGTCAGAAGGAGTGGATGCTCGGTACCTATGTCGATGTGAAATCTGAAGGTGATGCGCGATATCTTGGCGGCAAGATTGCTGCATTTACTGGAATTGGACCACTTGGGTTTTGGGACACGATGACGATTACAAAGTGGGAAGCACCACACTATGTAGAAGTTGATCACACCGGAAAACTCGTACGTGGAATTGGGTATATGCGATTTAGTGACATTGATGCGAACCGATGTAGTTTCGAGTGGGGAGAAGTACTTGACCTTCCCCTTGGAATTATGGGGCGGGCGGGCTTCTGGGTGCTTCGTCCCTTTTTCCTCTTGGGTGTGCGAAAGTCCTTGGAGAAGTTCGCTCTTCGTGTAGAGGTTCTGGGCTAGGCAAATCGTTTCAGTCCGAGTATTTATGTACCAATTTGTCCGATATTGGTTCTGAGAGGTCAGGCCGATAGGGGATAATAAGCCACTGAATTGCTTCCCACAATCAAGGAGTTTCATATGGCGGCTATGAAGCCACGCACCGGCGATGGACCTATGGAGGTCGCAAAAGAAGGACGCGTCATTATTATGAGAGTACCGCTCGAAGGTGGCGGTCGTTTAGTCGTTGCTTTGAACTCAGAAGAAGCTGCAGATCTCGGGGAACAACTGGTTCGGGTAGCCGCGGCTGCCGGCCCAACACTTCGCCCGATTTAATCTCCCAACTTTTCAAGACACAAAAGCCCAATTCCAAGTGGCAATAGCAATGCTGAAAATCGTTCATCTCGTGCTACCTCTTGGATGAATCCTCTCCTGGCAATACTTTGAGTGTCACGCTGTGATAAGTCACTTGTTTTTCCTCGAGCAAGTGGATTAGCAAACACAATTAATCCACCTTCCTTCACCAATGTATTGACGGCTTCAAACCAGATCGTCCAATCCGCGGGAAGGCCCGCCAACAGGGCGATGTCATATGCAGACTCTGACATTCGTGGAAGCACTTCTTCTGGTTTAGCTTCAATGACCCTGAGCGTTACATTCAATCCTTGTGCGGTCTCACGGATTTGGCGACAATTTTCAACGTCACTTTCTATCACAGTGAGTGCTGAATTTTCAGACTGTGATTGACGCAGTGTGAGTGGCCAGAGCGGAGATAGGGGATTAAGTACGACAATTTGTTTTGCTTTGAGAATTCTCACGAGGAAACTCAAATGTTGCAATGTCACGACGTCAGGAACGTCAATCCCAATCTCTCGACCTCTCATTTGTAAGGCGTCAACATAACTTTCACTCGGGAGCACTTTTTGAATGAATTCGAGGTCGCTTTCACTTGGTAAATACACAGTCGACCTCCCTATGTTTGAGCACTGTCAGAACAGTATGCGCAAACTATGAGGAATGCTTGGAAAAGTCGCTTGAACGCCCCGCTCTTGGCACACTATTCCTATGACTCCATATGTACAAAATCCAGAGATCCAACCAGAACCGATTCAAGAGACAGTGGTAGAACCTGTGCTACCAAGTGGTTATCAACCATTAAAAGATGAGGCACCAATCGTGAAAAAGCCACGTCTGGTGCCAATCATTCTGAGCGCTTCATTGATTTCGGGCCTAATCGGTGGTGTCACAGGGTTTGCGCTTTCAGATCGAGTGCTTCCTGGTACAAATGCAACGAACTATTCACTAGTCCAAGCAGATGTTGATACGTCAATCAGACCAGATGGATCAATTGCAGATGTAGCATCGAAAGTCACACCCGCAGTAGTATTTATTGCAGTCCAAGGAAACTCAGAAGCTGCATCGGGCTCAGGATTTATTGTTGATTCCAATGGATATATTGTCACCAATTCACATGTCATTGCTTCTGCTGCAAATGGTGGAACTATCGAAGTGACCTTAACAACTGGTGAAACGTATAAAGCAAATCTTGTTGGTAGAAATATTGATTATGACCTGGCAGTTATCAAAATCAACGTTTCAAATTTACCAACGCTGCAAATTGGGAATAGTGACGGAATCGTTGTTGGGGATTCAGTTATTGCGATTGGTGCCCCACTTGGTTTACAAGGAACCGTGACCTCTGGCATAGTTTCGGCATTACGTCGTCCAGTGTCGGTTGGAGATACTGAACAGTCATTCATTGATGCAATTCAGACTGATGCTGCCATCAATCCAGGGAACTCTGGCGGGCCTCTTGTGAACGCACTTGGTCAGGTAGTTGGGGTGAACTCAGCAATTGCTACCACAGGTTTTACTTCAGGTGAAGCTGGATCTATTGGTGTTGGATTTGCAATTCCGATTAACCAAGCAAAACGAATTGCTGAAGAGATCATTGCGACAGGTCAATCCACGATTCCAATACTGGGGGTCATGGTCGATATGAGTCCAAGTACTGAAGGCGCACGCATCGAAAGTGCTGAAGCAAATGGACCGGGTCGCCAGGCGGGACTTAAGAAAAATGATGTGGTCGTGAAGTTCAACGACCGAATCATTCGTGATGGCACTGAACTTGTTGTTGCAATTCGAGCCCAGCGCCCAGGAGACCGAGTCGAAGTTACGTTGAAAAGCGGGAAGGTATTGAGCGTTACGCTTGGCTCACGAGTTGTGAAGTAAAAGGAGCGAGGTCGTGTTCGATATTGGCTTTGGCGAGTTTCTGCTACTAGGAATCGTTGGCCTTGTCATTTTGGGTCCTGACAAACTCCCACAATATGCAGCACAAGCAGCACGATTTATTCGTCAACTTCGCTCCCAAGTGTCAGAGGCGCGCTCTTCTATTGTGGAAGCAGCCGCGATTGATAAAGACACATTGAAAGACTTGAAGGATCTCGATCCACGACGGATTCTTGATGAAAATCCCGCAACGACACCACGCTCTTCCTCTGTTATTGATCCGGACACAACGTGAGATTCGAAAATCACTCCACACAATTCACTACCCAACATACTGAAGAAGAAAAAGCCCAATTCACTAAAGAGTTTGAAGCCATCACAACCCAAATGCATGATGCACAGAAAGCAGGGCTTTCACCGCATTCATCTGAGGTTCAAGAAATGGTGAAAGCACATTATGAATTTGTCAGTAAGTTCTGGACACCAAATAAAAGTGCATATAAGAGCTTGGCTCTGATGTATATCGTGCCATCGGATTATCGAGACTATTACGAAAACGTTGGCGAAGGATTAAGTAAGTTCACCTATGACGCTGTGTGTATTTGGGCTGATAAAAATTTAACTGACTAGTACTTCGATTTGAGTTCTGGTTTTACTTCTAGCGCTACTAGTCCGTTCCAGGCGAGGTTCACAAGATGTGCAACAACTTCTTCTTTCGAAGGTTTACGGGTCTCAAGCCACCACTGTCCTGTGAGTGCAACCATTCCAACCAAACTCTGGGCATAAAGTGGTGCAAGTCGAGGATTGAACTTCCGGGCTTTGAATTCGCGAGCAAGTAAATATTGAACCCGTATCGCAATATCAGAAATCAAACTACTAAATGAACCACTTGTCATTCCAATCGGAGAGTCCCGTACCAGAATCTGAAATCCTTCTGTGTTCTCTTCAATGTAGGTGAGAAATCCCATCGCCGCTTGTTCAACCAGAATTCTTGGATGTGGTCCATCAAGTGATTTTTCAATTGTCTGCAACAAATTCGCAATCTCCCGATCAACAATCACCGCATACATTGATTCTTTCGCACCCGCACCTGTTGTTGAGTCTGAGGTTCCAAAGTGTTCATAAATAATCGGTTTCGAGACCCCAGCTGCAAGCGCAATCTCTTCCACAGTCAGCGCTTCGAATCCTTTGGTTGCAAAGAGCTCTCTTGCAACTTCCAACAGTTGCTCTCGACGCTCGAGTGCAGACATTCGTTTCTTGTGATTTTTGGATGGCGCAACAGGTTGAGCACGATGTTTTGTGCTTGGTTTTTGAGGTTCTTCAAATGGTCTGATGTCAGCGTCCACGAGCCCTCCCTAGGCGAAACATTACTCGCCTATGAGATTGGGTAACCTAAGCCATTCATTTTCCCTGTTGGTGTAGCGGCAGCACAGCGGCCTTTGGAGCCGTTAGGCGAGGTTCGAATCCTCGACGGGGAGCCACTTCATATAACGTCCAAAAGTGAATAAGGTTGACCCGTATGAAGGGAAAAGGGTGAGCACACCTTCAGTAGCGATCGTGCTAGCAGCAGGCGATGGCACCCGTATGAACTCCACTCTCCCAAAAGTTCTTCACCCCATCCTCGATCGACCAATCATCATTCACGTATTGGCAAACCTCAGCCAACTTGAACTCGAACAAATAGTGGTTGTGACGAGTCATCCAGAAGTCGACGATGCGATAAAAAAGAATTTCCCCAATGTCACCCTTGTTCAGCAAGTTCAGCGAAACGGAACTGCAGACGCAGTTGAGGTTGCACTTGGGGTTGTTCAATCACATATCAAACGAGCACTCATTGTTCCAGGTGATGCCCCACTCTTAAATACAACTATTTTTAGTGATCTGCTCGCTGATGAACAAAGTTCACTTCGCGTCTTAACCGCCTCAACCCCGAATCCATTTGGATATGGGCGCATCCTTCGAAAAGATGGAAGTATTGAAGCAATCGTTGAAGAAAAAGATGCCAGTGAACAGGAACGCCGAATTACCGAAGTGAATGCTGGCGTGTATGTGGTGGACATTGTTCTACTGAAAAGTCTTCTACCAAATATCACTACCCAAAATCAGCAAAACGAAAAATATCTCACCGACATCGTGAAATTAGCTCGAAGCGAGTCCATTGAAATCAATGCACTACTTGCGAATGATTTCAATGCGATTCAAGGTGTAAATAATCGTATTCAACTGGCATATGCTGGAAAGTCGATGCAGCGAATTGTTAATTCATTCTGGATGCTCAAAGGAGTCACTATTGAAGATCCAGAAACCACCTGGATTGGTTTGGACGTCGTGCTAGCACCAGATGTGACGTTGAAATCGAATACACAGCTTCGCGGGAAAACATCAATCGCTTCAGGGTCAGTAATAGGTCCTGATTCAGAACTCACGAATTGCACAGTTCTTGAAAATGCAAAAGTGCTCAAAAGTGTGGCAATTGATGCCCATATTGGAGTAAGTGCAACTGTAGGACCATTTAGTTATCTCCGTCCAGGAACCCAATTGCACGAAAAATCAAAAATCGGTGCATACGTTGAGGTGAAGAACTCGGTGATTGGTGAAGGTTCAAAAGTTCCACACCTCTCATATGTTGGGGATGCAACCATTGGAAGAGACACGAATATTGGCGCAGGAACAGTATTTGTGAATTATGACGGTATCGAGAAACATCCAACAGAAGTTGGCGATGGCGTACGGATAGGTTCGGACACGATGCTCGTTGCACCTGTCAGAATTGGCAATGGTGCTTACACTGCTGCAGGCAGTGTCATTACAGATGATGTGCCAGCGGGGGCAATGGCGGTAGCGCGAGAACGACAACGAAATATTGTTGGCTGGGTGAAGAGAAAGCGTCCAGGAACAGTATCGGCTGAAGCAGCAGAGAGGGACAACACGTGAGTGGAATAGTGTCACAACCAAACAAGAAACTGATGTTGTTTGCCGGTCGTTCACATCCAGTACTGGCAACAGAGGTTGCAAAGTATCTCGACACAGAGCTCGTTCCCACCACGGCCTATGACTTTGCTAACGGCGAAATCTTTGTTCGCTTCGAAGAATCTGTACGTGGTTGCGATGCCTTCGTGCTTCAAACTCATTCCCTTCCCATCAATAAATGGATCATGGAACAACTCATTATGGTTGACGCTCTGAAGCGAGCAAGTGCCAAGCGAATTACGGTGGTCGCACCATTTCTTGGTTATGCACGTCAGGATAAGAAACATCGTGGACGTGAACCAATTACCTCGCGATTGATTGCTGATTTGTTTAAGCAAGCGGGAGCGGATCGATTGATGGCAGTTGATTTGCACACCGCGCAGATTCAAGGATTTTTTGATGGTCCCGTGGATCACTTATTTGCCCTTCCAATCATGGCAGATCACATCAAAGCATCAGTCGACACCAGTCAAGTGACAGTTGTCTCACCAGATGCTGGACGTGTGCGCGTAGCGGAGAAGTGGACAGATGTCTTAGGTGCACCGCTTGCAATTATTCATAAACGTAGAGATCCAGATGTTCCAAACCAAGTAAAAATGTTTGAAGTGGTTGGAGATGTTGAAGGAAGAATCTGCGTCATTGTTGATGACATGATTGATACTGGCGGCACCATCGTCAAAGCAGCAGACACTCTCTTCGAAGCTGGAGCGAAAGATGTCATAGTGGCGGCAACTCATGGTATTTTTTCGGAACCAGCACGAGAACGCCTCAGCCAATCGTCTATTTCTCAGGTGCTCGTCACTGACACGTTGCCAATTCCTGAGGAAAGAATGTTTGAAAGTCTCAAAGTTCTATCGATTGCTCCTCTGATTGCAACAGCCATCAAGGAAGTCTTTACTGATGGGTCAGTGACCTCACTTTTCGACAAATAGACCCCCCTGAAAAACCGCTCTTGGGGATTTGGCATACTTTGCCCGCTCCTCGGCGAGGGTCAAAAGCCGTCATCGACTTGGTGATTCAGCCTAGGTGCAAACGACGAACAAGGAGTTTCACCGTGGCTCAGATTTCAATCGAAGCCCAACCCCGAAATGATTTCGGTAAGGGCGCATCTCGCCGCCTACGCCGTGCTGGTTTAGTTCCAGGCGTCATTTATGGTGGCAATACAAAACTCGTGCACGTTTCCTTTGACGCAGGTGACTTAGCCAAGGCTCTAAAGAAATCAGAAGGTGTTCTCCAGGTAACAGGTGCTGGAAACGGTGTGATGGTGAAACCTCGCGAAGTGCAGAAAGATCCGGTGACCCAAGCGATTGAGCACGTTGACTTGGTTGTCATCAACGCTTAAGCCCCAATCTCAATTACACTCACCGCGTCTTGATGACGCGGTTTTTTGTTTCAAGGAGGAGTCATGACTGATGCACCGTGGCTACTCGTAGGACTTGGTAATCCTGGAAGTAATTATCAGCACACGCGTCATAACGTTGGTGTGATGGCTCTTGAACAGATGGGATCGCATCTGAGTTTCAGTGCAAAGAAAAAGTTTCAAGCAAGAATTGCGGAAACTAGTATCCAAGGAAAGAAAGTTATATTCCTTCTTCCCGATACCTACATGAATGAATCAGGAATTGCCGTTGCTGCAGCGGTTTCGTTCTATAAAGTGCCATTCAATCAGATTGTGGTTGTGCACGATGAGATTGATTTAGATTTTGCAACTCTGCGTTTGAAAATTGGTGGTGGGGACAATGGTCACAATGGACTTCGAAACATACGTTTGAAACTTGGCTCTGGGGAGTTTGTGCGAGTGAGAGTTGGGGTATCACGTCCAACTGGTTTTATTGATCCTGCCGACTATGTTCTTTCGAATTTCACAAAAACCGAAGCAGCAGCATTGCCAGAAGTCTTCGATAGAGTTGAAAAAGCAATCTCGACGCTTCTGACTGAGGGACTCGAAGTAGCACAAAGTAGATTTAACCAGTGATGAATGACCATGAAGTCGCTCGCGATATAGCGAAAAAGGCCAGTCGCCTCGTATTGGATATCCGAGCAGAATCAAATGTCGACTATTCAAATCGGGAATCCACCAAAGCGCTTGCCGATCTTGCTGATAAAAGTGCGAATGAACTTCTCATTAGCGCGCTTCAATCGCTGCGGCCAACCGATGCAATTCTTTCGGAAGAATCCAAAGACACAGATGTTCGACTTACTGCAGATCGAGTGTGGATTATTGACCCGGTTGACGGCACCTTCGAATATTCACATTCACTTCCAGAAAGTGCAATTCATGTGGCACTGTGGGATAACGTGAACCAGATGTTTTTGGCGGGCGCCGTGGCGCTTATTGATCATGATTTTGTGTGGAACATGGATGTACCTGGACCAACAGTGAAGCGAGAAGGTCGGGGACAACCGTTTGTGATCATTGCAAGCCCACGCGAAAACAAGGTCCTGCTAAAGAATTTCATTGCCGAATTAGAAGAGCGAGTTGAAGCCTTTGGATTCAGTGGAGTTGAGCTCGATCATTGTGGATCTGTAGGTGGGAAGACTTACCGAGTGTTATCTGGACAAGCAGATGTCTATGTGAGTTCGGCTGGATTCAATGAATGGGATTCAGCAGCACCCGCTGCTGTTGGTAGTGCACAGGGACTTCAGGTGACTGATATGGAAGGTACGGCATTGAGGTTTAATCAAATGCCGCCGATTACGCCGTCTTTTGTAGCTACGTGGCCTGAATTCCATCCGATGATTATGGAGTCACTCAAACTTCGTCATTCTTGGACATAGAGTGTTTCTTCAAGCACTATCAAGGTATATTGGAAATCGTGATGAAGTTCAATCATCACTTCAAAAAGTTCTTCATTCTTCAAAATCCGAGGTGAAATTTCCAAACTCATTCACATCGACATTTTTATCACTCATCGAATCAGAGCATCTCACACTGGTAGTCACACCAACGAGTGCCGTTGCTGAGGATTTAATAGAGGAACTCTCATCTTTTATTGATCCTGAGTCTCTTGCTTATCTTCCAGCCTGGGAAACATTGCCTCACGAGCAACTTTCACCCTCACTTGAGGTATCAGGTATCAGAATTGCAACGCTACTTCGAATTCAAGCGAGAGATAAAAATCTACGATTTGTGATTGTGCCCATTCGGGCTTTGATGCAGTATGTGCTTCATGATGCATTGAAACTTCCGCCACTTGAAGTCAGTGTTGGCGAGGAAATTTCATTTCAAGAATTTGCTAAAGAAGTACTTCGCCGTGGGTATCAAAAAACAGATCTTGTTCAGTCTCGAGGCGAATTTGCGATTCGTGGTGGAATTATCGATATTTTTCGTGCAACTGATCCACACCCAATGAGAATCGAATTTTGGGGCGATGAAGTTGAATCGATTCGAGAATTTCAAGTCGCAGATCAAATCTCCACTGAAATACGCACGAATACCCTAACTATTCCAGCGACCAGAGAATTTTTACTGAGTGATGAAGTTTCTCGGAAAGCAGAAGAGTTGGCTATTCAATTTCCGCATCTAGCAGAGACCCTAAATCTCATCAGTGCTGGAATATATGCACAAGGTTTCGAATCACTTACCCGGCTGTTTGGGGCGGAGCAATCGCCGCTTCTTTCCTTAGTCCCATCTAGTACAGCCATATTGATGCTTCAAAGTGAGCGAACACGGCATCGGGCCGAGGATTTACTGAGCACAAGTCAAGAGTTTCTAGAAGCAGCGTGGTCCAATGCAATCTACGGAAATCGAATTCCACTCGAGGTTCAGGAATCCTCATACCTTTCGATTTCCGATCTTCAAGATCTTGCCAAGAGTGAAAACCTCACCTGGATTGAGCATTCCCCATTTCCGTCAGGTGGTGAAGAAGATGATGTTTGCTTCAGTGATATCCAACCAGTCACCATTCAATCGACCGAGAAAATTCTCAATGACATCAAAGAGAAATTAAATCTTCGCCATCACATCATCATCACAGCGCATGGCCAAGGATCTCTTGCGCGAATTCGAGAACAACTACAGGATAGAGATATTCCATCAGTTGAGGTGTCAGCGAGTGAAGAATTGAAAGAAAACGCAGTTAATGTTTTAAAAGCGTCTCTTGAAACTGGCTTCTCTTCATCGATGCTCAAAATTCTTGTTCTTTCTGAAGCAGACTTTTTCGGTAAGAAAATTTCTCGCACAAATGCAATGCCAAGTAAAAGGCGAAAAGCAATAGATCCTCTTACGTTGAAGTCAGGGGATTATGTTGTTCACGAACACCACGGAATTGGTAAATATCTTCGAATGGAGCAACGAACTTTTGGTAATGCAATGAAAGAATTTCTGGTTATTGAATATGCGCCAGCGAAGCGTGGCGCACCTCCTGATGTTCTCTATGTGTCAACTGATCAATTAGATGCAGTTTCTCGTTACGTTGGTGGAGAAATTCCACAACTTAACCGCTTAGGGGGCAGTGATTGGACCACCCAGAAAGCGAAAGCCCGAAAAGCTGTCAGACAAATCGCAAGCCAACTCATTCAACTCTATGCTGCAAGAAATGCCACCAAAGGATTTGCATTTTCACCAGATACTTTGTGGCAGCGAGAACTTGAAGATGCATTTGCTCACGTCGAAACACCAGATCAATTGCAAGTTATTGATGAAGTAAAACAGGATATGGAAAAGCCCATTCCAATGGATCGAGTGGTGTGTGGAGATGTTGGATATGGGAAAACTGAAATTGCTGTGAGGGCTGCATTCAAGGCAATACAGGATGGAAAGCAAGTAGCCGTTTTGGTACCTACTACCTTGTTGGTGCAGCAACACACTAAAACTTTCTCTGAGCGATATTCCCCGTTTCCCATCAAATTAGGAAGTCTCAGTCGATTTCAGAGTGATAAAGAAAACAAACAGGTTCTCAAAAGTATTGAGGACGGAACTATCGATATAGTTATTGGAACACACAGGTTATTAAGTAATGACGTCAAGTTTCGAAACCTTGGTCTTGTGATTGTCGATGAGGAACAGCGCTTTGGAGTGGAACATAAAGAACATCTGAAAGCACTTCGAACCAATGTTGATGTTTTGACACTCTCGGCAACCCCGATTCCGAGAACTCTTGAAATGTCACTCACTGGAATTCGTGAAATGTCGACGATTGCGACACCACCTGAATCCCGTCATCCAATTCTCACCTATGTTGGGGCATATCAACCAAATCAAGTGAGAGCCAGTATTCGTCGTGAACTGTTGCGTGAAGGTCAAGTCTTCTATATCCATAATCGAGTAAGGTCGATCACGGAAGCTGCCGCAAGAGTTCAAGATCTCGTGCCAGAGGCACGAATAGCGATTGCCCACGGACAGATGAATGAGCATGAACTTGAAAAAATCATTGTGGACTTTTGGAATAGGGAATATGACGTTCTTGTCTGCACAACAATAGTTGAAAGTGGACTTGATATTCCGAATGCCAACACCTTAATCGTTGAGCGCGCGGATTTATTCGGGCTGTCACAACTTCATCAGTTACGTGGTCGTGTCGGACGCGGTAGAGAGCGCGCTTATGCATACTTTCTGTTCCCAGAAAATGCCGCCCTTTCCGACACTGCGCATGATCGACTTTCAAGTATTGCCGCACACACAGATCTTGGAAGTGGTATGCAGATTGCAATGAAGGACCTTGAGATTCGGGGTGCTGGAAATCTTCTTGGCGGTGAGCAAAGTGGCCATATAGCTGAAGTTGGTTTTGACCTTTATGTTCGACTCGTTGGTGAGGCACTCAATGAATTCAAAGGGGAACCTGAACCAACCGCGGACTTCCGAATCGAATTGCCAATCACCGCATACTTACCTCATCAATATGTTGATTCAGAGCGCTTGAGAATGGATATCTATCAGCGGCTTGCAGCCAGTGATTCAATCGAGGAAATTGAATCAATCAAAAGCGAAATTGAAGATAGATTCAATGACCTACCCATTGAAGTAACACACTTACTTGAAGTAGCAAAACTACGCATTTTTATGAAGTCCAAACGAATCAGTGAAATCGTAGCGATGAACAAGCACGTTCGATTCGCACCGGTAGAGCTTCCTGAAAGTATGCAACTCAAACTGAAACGACTCTTTCCTGGAGCGATTCTGAAAGTGTCACAAAGCCAGGTGCTTATCCCACTACCTGATTTGAAAACGCCTGAGTTACTTCAGTGGGTACGCGATACACTTGAGATACTACGCCCAGAGGTGAATGTATGAAAAAAGTTCTCACGCTGATTGCTGCACTCTTACTTTTCACGGGATGTGCTGTCGTGGAGAAAGCAGGCTTGGCTGCTTCTGTCAATGGCAAAGAGTTAGGTGTGACAGATCTTTCCCGCTATGTGGAACAGATGAATAGTGCCGCCGGTGAATTTGGACTGGAAATCGATCCAAGCGAAGTTAACCGCGGGATTATCAACGCATATATCGTCGAGCATATTTTGAACGAGATGGCTCTCAAATATGGTGTCTCTGCAACTGATGCCGAAGTAAATGCACGCATCCGTGCTCTCGAACTTGAGTTCGGCTCTCGTGAGGAACTACTGAGAGCAGCCGCTGAAAGTTTGATTGCCGAGGAGCAACTCTTCGAATCAATTCGCGCTGGATTGAATACCGCGAAACTTGGTGCATATCTTGCACCAGATGAGAATCGAGAAGAGCAGAATGATTTGCTCTTCATAGAACTCATCGAATATGCAAAGTCTTTCGATATTCAAGTTGCACCCCGATTTGGGACCTGGGATCGGCAGATTATGGTTCTCGTTGATTCAGTCAGTGACGTCGTATTAACGAAAGAATATTTCGACTTCATTCAAAACGGATGAGCACCTCAGGACTTGAACAACTTCGCAATGTGATGAACACATTGCGATCCCCCGGTGGTTGCCCTTGGGATCAGAAACAAACACATGAAACCCTCGTTCAGTACTTAATTGAAGAGACCTATGAGTTAGTCGACGCAATTGAAACTGGTTCAAAAGAGGATATCAAAGAAGAACTTGGTGATGTATTACTGCAAGTATTTTTTCATTCTCGAATTGCAGAAGAAGACCCTCGCGATGGATTTTCGATTGATGAAGTATCCAGGGCCATTGCAGAGAAATTAGTACGTCGACATCCGCACGTTTTTGCTTCTGACACCACAAGTGATCAACTCGCTCATGTTGAGGCTAATTGGCAGCGTGCAAAGGAACAGGAAAAGGCTCGCACTCATGTGCTTGAGGGAGTTCCCTTTTCTATGCCTGCGATTTCACAATTCATCAAGATTTTGAAGCGACTTGAAAATGCGGACAGAGATTTTGTTGTTCCCAAACCTGAAAATCAGGATGATCACGTTGGTTGGATTTTGTATCATGTGGCCCAGCTACATCGAAACGATCGTGATGCGGATTATGAACTACGAGATAGGGTTCGCGAATTACGAGATAGTCTGGCCTAAACGAGTCTCACACGCTTTAACCCAGGGATTTTTGCGTAGATCTTCTGGCAAATTTGAAAGTGCACTTGACCAGGTGTTGACAATAACTTTTGTTTGTATGGAGTCAATGAGTGGAAGCCCTGCAAGTGCAAGTCCCACGGCCCCATCACCAAATTCTTCACGAGCCCAGCGAGGTAATGTCGCAAATGCAGTTGCCGCAAGTCCAAACCAGAGTGGCACCGCAGGAGTCAGCATTTTTACTTCTCTACTCATAGGTGGAGCAACAATAAATCGAACAGCCTCTCTGGCTTCTGTTGATGCATAGAGCATCGGTTTCATTGTTTCCAGATATAAATTCATCTCGGCATATGAGTGCGGGACTTCGTTTTCATCAAGGCCGACAAGTGTTGCAAATTTCCGTTGTTCAAAGACATACGCATCTTTTTCAGTCTCACTGAGATTCTCGACGAGTAAATACACTTCAAGTAATGAATTAACAAAAGCGATATGCACCCAGCGCAGTAAATCGGGTGCATCAACTCCGAGTCGGCTATGCACCGATTGCACGTGTAAACCTGCACGCGTTGCTTCTTCTGTTGTCGCGAATGATGCAACTGACACAAATTCAGCGGTACGGGCAAGTCTTCCCCATGGGTCAGATTTGTAGGCCGAGTGAGCTGCAACGCCCTTCATTGCAACTGGATGAAGAGCTTGCATCATGAGTGCCCTCACACCTGCAATTGCCGCCACCGGATGTGAATGAATTCTCCAGGTCAAACTCCCAGGTCCATAAAGCCCAATATCTGAACTCACTGTGTCAGGCTCGCCGTAGGTCAAAGGTGGAGGTTCAGGCAACGTTTGGCTTAAGAGATTGCCAATCGATGCTGTGAGAGATTCAAATGCCACGAGCAAAGTGTGCAAGGCAGAGGGATGTTTCGCAGAGTGAGAAATTAGAATAAGGCGATAAGGAGAAATAATGGCCGAAATTACGAGTATCCACGCACGCGAAATCTTAGATTCCAGAGGTAATCCAACGATTGAAGTCGAAGTTACCGCTGACTTTGTCTACGCAGGAGTTGCTGCTGTTCCATCAGGTGCATCCACTGGAGCATTCGAAGCAAATGAGAAGCGTGATGGCGGTAGTCGTTATCTTGGCAAAGGAGTCCAGGGTGCCGTAGAGGCAGTCATTACAGAAATTGCAGATGCGATCGAAGGGCTTGAAGTAAGCGATCAGCGACTCATTGACCAAACCATGATTGAACTCGATGGCACTCCAAACAAGAGTCGACTCGGTGCAAATGCAATTCTTGGAGTTTCCCTCGCATGCGCTCACGCTGCTTCGGATGAAGCGGGATTGCCACTCTTTCGTTACGTGGGCGGTGCAAATGCCCATCTCCTTCCTGTGCCAATGATGAACATCGTAAACGGTGGAGCCCACGCGGATAGCGGAGTAGATATCCAAGAGTTCATGATTGCCCCAATTGGTGCACCATCCTTCTCTGAAGCACTCCGATCAGGTGTTGAGGTGTATCACGCATTGAAGTCAGTTTTGAAATCGAAGGGTCTTGCAACAGGTCTTGGAGATGAAGGTGGCTTTGCCCCAAACCTTCCAAACAATCGTTCAGCACTTGAACTCATTGCTACTGCCATTGAAAAAGCAGGCTACAAACTTGGAACCGACTTTGGCTTAGCGCTTGATGTTGCGGCAACAGAGTTCTATAAAGATGGCTCATATCACTTTGAAGGAAAGAAACTCACAGCCGCTGAGATGGTGGATTACTATCAAAGTCTGGTTAAGGACTTTCCACTTGTTTCAATTGAAGATCCAATGTCTGAAGAAGATTGGGATGGCTGGAATGCAATCACCAGGGCTCTTGGAAATGAGATTCAAATCGTTGGTGATGATCTTTTCGTAACGAATCCTGAGCGACTACAGCGTGGCATTAGTCAGAACACCGCAAATGCATTACTTGTGAAAGTGAACCAAATTGGAACGCTGACAGAAACACTAACTGCGGTAACAATGGCGAAAAATGCAGGATATCAATGCATGATGAGTCATCGTTCAGGCGAAACTGAAGATACGACGATTGCAGATCTTGCGGTTGCTACGAATTCAGGTCAGATCAAGACTGGCGCACCTGCTCGATCTGAACGTGTGGCGAAGTACAACCAACTGCTTCGAATAGAAGAATTGCTAGAAGAATCTGGCATCTATGCGGGACTTTCTGCATTCCCACGCTTCAAGCGATAGACAATGAGACAAAAGCGTTTTCTCACATTTCGAGCGATGACGCTGGTTGCCATCGGTTTGCTTATCACCTTCGTGCTGGCAGTTCCGATACGTCAACTTATTGAACAGCAAAGTCGAATCAATACGCTTCAAGCACAAGAGGAAGCAAACCAAATATTGATTCGAGAACTTAATCAGGATATCCAGCGTTGGCAAGATCCTGCATATGTGAAAGCACAGGCGAAGAGCCGGTTGCATTATGTGATGCCTTACGAAGTTGGATACATTGTCTTAGAATCTGACGAAGCAGAACAGGTCAGTGTTCAGGCGCTGACAAGCCAGACTACGTCAACCAATCGACCTCCGTGGTATCGCACACTGTGGCAATCAATTGAACAAGCAGGGGATATTGCGGCACCAGTTCAGGATGAACAATGAGCATTTCCGATGAGGAAGCTCTCGCACTACAAATTGGCAGACCTGCACGTGGAGTCGTCGAAGTAGCACATCGTTGTAAGTGTGGTCTACCAGATGTCGTGAAAACATTGCCGAAATTACCTGACGGAACGCCGTTTCCAACAATGTATTACATCACCTGTCAAAAACTGGCATCAAAGATTGGCACACTTGAAGCAAATGGTGTGATGAAAGAACTCGAAAAAGTGTTAGATTCCGATCCTGAACTCAAACTTGCGTATGCAAAGGCACACGCGTCCTATTTAGAAGAACGAAATTTACTTGAAGACGTTGAAGAGATTCAAGGAATCAGTGCTGGTGGAATGCCAACCCGCGTGAAGTGCCTACACGCCCTCATCGCACATTCCCTCGCTGTTGGCCCTGGAGTGAATCCGATTGGCGATAAAGCGTTAGCTCTCTTGCAGGAGTGGGGAAATTCACCTTGTGTAGGTGAAGAGTGACACGACTTGCTGCAATTGACTGCGGTACGAACTCAATTCGATTACTCGTGGTTGAAGTCGAAGGAGATAGTCTGAAAGAACTTCATCGCGACATGATCATTATTCGTCTCGGTGAAGGTGTTGATGAACACAAACGATTTAGTGATGCGGCACTCCGCCGCCTTCAGGATGCATGCCGAATATTTCAATATGTCTTAAAAGATTTGAACGTCTCAAGAACCCGATTTATTGCAACAAGTGCATCGCGCGATGTCAGTAACAGGGAAGCATTCCTAGAAATTATTAATACGGAGCTTTCCTTAACACCTGACATCATTTCTGGCGATGAGGAAGCGCGACTTTCATTTCTTGGAGCGACTGGACGCTTCCGCCATCTACCAAGCCCATATCTCGTTATCGATATCGGTGGCGGCTCTACTGAATTTGTCATCGGTAACGATAGAGTTGAATCGGCACGCTCAATCAATATTGGATGTGTCAGAATGAGTGAACGTCACCATTTTTCAGACCCACCAACAAAATCTGAACTAGATATTGCCACGAAGGACATTGATACAGCAATTGATGAGGCATTAAAAGTCGTCGATGTCAGAAAGGCAAAAACAATTATTGGACTTGCAGGTTCAATCACCACAGTTGCGGCTGAGGCTTTGCATCTATCAAGTTATGAGCGAGAGAAAATCAATGGCTCACAATTTTCACTTGATCAAATTGAGTCAGCAGCACAATCACTCATCCGTATGACACAAAGTGAGCGTGCTGCACTTGGATTTATGCATCCTGGACGAGTGGATGTCATTGGCGCAGGTGCATTGGTCTTATGGCGAAGTTTGGAAAAGATTGCATCAATTCATCCAAATATGCCGCTACTCACAGTGAGTGAACACGACATACTGGATGGAATTATCTACGACCTACAAGATTAAAGCGGCTTGTAATCACCTGGTGGAGGCGCAGGAGTAGTCGAATCACCATATCCACCAAGAGGATTTGGTCCATATTTATTTGCACCTGCTTGTGATGGAAGTAGCGTGACAATAAATATCGCGAGTCCTGCAAGATTCAGAAGTAGACCAAATATATTCGCGATTGCAGTTGCAGAATCAGTTGACCCCGTAATCAAGCTTCCACCACCAACAATGCCAACTGCAACATTTGCAATCCAGTACCCACCAATCCACCATCCAGATAACCCAACATCATGGAATCGTCTGACCATTACAGCGATACTTGGCGCAAGTACTGCGAAGTAAAAAACTACTGCTATGAGCAAAACGATTACTGCGCCAATTGCAAATCCAGCAACACTTTCCCCATTTTCTGCTCCTGCATTAAAAATACTTGAAATCGTCCCAATTCCAGCAATCAGTGCCATTAAACCTAAAGTTCCACCTACCAGTAGAACAAAGAGAGCGAACCACCAATATTCAGATCGTGGTGCACGCCCTGCAATTACAAAATATTTACTAAAACAAGTTTTTATGGCTTGACCAAAACTCATAATCCCTCCCAATTAATCGGGTAAAGAGTAGCCTGTGTGAGCGTGGCAGTCGTAGCCATTTGGGTTTTTTATGAGGTATTTTTGATGATATTCCTCAGCAAGCCAGTACGTATGATCTTTGGCATCAAGTATTTCCGTCGTGATTGGGTCAAGTCCTGCCGCTGATAGCACTTGACCATATTGCTCTTTGGTCAGAGTTGCAACTGTTTTTTGTTCATCATTGGTATAGAGAATCGCACTTCGATATTGGCTACCAACATCATTACCCTGTCGATGTCCTTGCGTGGGATCGTGGTTCTCCCAGAACACTTTCAATAGATCCCTTGTCGAGATATCTGATTCGTTGTACACAATTTTGACTATTTCAATATGGTTTGTGGTGCCAGTACAAACAAGTCTGTAGTCAGGATTTTCTGTCGTCCCACCTTGGTACCCGACTGAGGTTTCAACAACACCTGGAAGTGACCAGAATTTCTTTTCCGCTCCCCAAAAGCAACCCATACCCACATACATTGTTTTTGTCATAGTGCGACTTTATTGAGGGTTTCTGGAATTCGCAGAACCATGAAAAACACAATAAAAGCCATGGCTGCGACTGCCAGAAATGGTGTGTGAAAACCATTAGAAATATCAAGCATAAGTCCACCAAAAATGGGACCGATAATTGCTCCAAGATCGGAAGACATTTGATAAGCAGCAACCACAGGTCCACGTGGTGCACCACCTGTGACATCACCGAGTATTGCAGGAGATGAGGCCGATGCGAGTGCTCCACTGACACCAACAATGAACATCGCGACAAGAAATACAGGAATAGTTTCAGTGAAGCTCAAAAGTAAAAGTCCAGCTACTGTCAATGCACTACTGCCTAGCAGAATTGGTTTTCTACCACTGCTATCAACCTCGCGACCTGACCATGACAGAAAGATCACTTGCCCAACAGCACTAGCTAAGAATCCCCAACTTGCAATTGTTGTCGAACTATTCAGGGCCTCAATTGCAAAGAGAGGAGTGAGAGCTGTCAGCATTCCGAATCGAATAAAGCCATTACTAAAGTTCACAGCAACAGTTGCGCGATATTCTCGCATACGTAATGCCATAGGAAGTGTTCGATTCGGTTCTGTTTCTTCAATCTGTTTTGATTGCAAAGTTGCATGTTGAAGTGTTTTCCATGAGATGAATCCTGCAACAATCAGGGTTAATCCATATACAAAAAATGGAGCACGAATTGAAATTGCCGCTACAAAACCACCAAGTGCTGGACCTGTAAGACCACCAATTAAAAATCCACCTGTCCAGGCTGAGGAGGCTCGACCACGTTCATTGATATCAACTACTTTGAGTAAGAGTGCCATTGATGCCAACGTATACATGGTGCTACCCACTCCACCAATGCCACGAGCAATAATCAATTGAACGAAGTTCTGCGAAAATGCAGAGAGAAACGAACTAATGCTCACAATCGCAAGTCCCCAGGTGAGAACTCTTCGTTCACCAATTCGATCGACAAGCTTCGCCGCAACTGGCGAGGCAAGAAGTCGCATCCCGGCAAATACAGAAACAACACTGGTAGCAGCAATCGCGGATACTCCAAATTCGCGTGCGAATGTTGGAATAACGGGAACAACAATGCCAAATCCCAGCGAAACCGAAAATGCAATGAGGGCGAGTGCTGTGATTTCTACTGGTAAATCACGAAGCAGTGGAATTCTTTTTTGTATTAAAGGTAAAACAAGGCTTTGTTTAGGAATTTTGCACATCCACAAGCATTACGCGGGCTATTTTGCCATTTGGAAGCGTGTATTCAACTTCATCACCAATACGTTTTCCAATGAGTGCTTCTCCAAGTGGTGATGAATATGAAAGAACTTCATATTTCGATTCTTTTTCTTCAGCAGATGCCAGGAAATACGTTTCTGTGTCATTGTCACCGAAATCAATCGTCACAATTCGACCAATATGTGCTTCACCATCTGGGCTATCAGGTGCGCCCACCATCGAGTTTTCTAGCAGGTATTTGAGATGTTCAATGCGGCCTTCATTTTTACCTTGCTCTTCTCGAGCAGCGTGGTAGCCACCATTCTCTTTGAGATCACCTTCAGCTTTGGCTTCTGCAATCTTCTGCTTAATTGCCTCACGAATTGGACCTTGTCGTTCATTTAATTCTTCGACAAGCCGGTTGTGTGTTTCTGGTGTGAGCCAGGTGA
>JBMSMQ010000017.1:0-24330 GCA_049421205.1 Candidatus Nanopelagicales bacterium | reverse complement strand
CCTATTGACATTGAAGAATTTGTAGAGACCTATCACGAACTAAAGCCAATTGTTGATCTCGTTGAAGAGAATCTTGGTCAGAAAATTAGTTTCTTTGAGTTCATGACCGCGATGGCTTTCACATCCTTTGCAAGCTCTGCGGTGGATGTTGCGGTGATTGAGGTTGGTATGGGTGGAACTTGGGATGCTACGAATCTTGTAGTTCCAAGTGTCTGTGTGATAACACCGATTGATCTTGATCATCAACAATTCTTAGGTAACACAATTACAGAAATTGCAGGTGAAAAAGCAGGAATCATCAAGTCAGATACCGTTGTAGTCAGTGCACGACAACACCCAGATGCAGAAACAGTATTGAGGAACAATGCCAAAGAGTGCGGTGTTGAGATTACTTTCCGCGGTGATGATTTTGGTGTCGAATCAAGAATGAGTGCAGTTGGTGGCCAAGTTTTGACACTTCGGGGACACTATGCGGCGTATGAGAATCTTTTACTTCCACTTTTTGGTGAGCACCAGGCAGAAAATGCAAGCCTTGCCTTAGCGGCTATCGAGAAATTCTTTGGCGTGAGTCAAGAGCGACCCCAAATTTCTTCAGACCTACTCCTTGAAGGTTTTGGAAGTGTGACTTCACCTGGGCGACTAGAGATCATTCAACGAAATCCAACAGTTCTTATTGATGTTGCCCATAATCCACACGGAGCTCGAGCTCTTCGAAAAGCATTGCTGAGTGAATTTGATTTCCAATATCTAGTGATGATTATCGCGATGTTCAAAGATAAAGACATCGAGGGATTCTTTCAAAATATGCAGGGTGTAGTTGATTACATCATCATCACAAATATTGGGCATGAACGTTCAGCATCAATTCAAGATCTCAAAGAGGTGGTGAGCCGGCACTTCTCGGATACGCCTATTGAATCTATCGAGAGTCTTCCTGATGCCTATACCCGAGCAGTTGAGTTAGTGGATGAATTTGAACTCAGTGAATATATGGGAACTGGAATCTTGGTTACTGGCTCTGTGTATACAGTTGGTGCGGCACGAACACTCTTAAAACGAGTGAGTGGTACCTAATGAAACGACTCTTCATGACAGTTGCCATAATTGAAGCCATCGTTGTGGCACTTTCTATACCGGTACTTCAAATGAGTGATACATCAACAAATATGTTGAGCATTGCTGTGGCAGTTTTCTTGCTATTGCTGTTTCCCGGACTCGTGCGCTTTGAATGGGGAGTGCTTGTTGGTTGGCTCATTCAAGGTTATGTCATCCTGGTTTCTTTTCAAAACTGGGCACTTTTCGTGCTAGCCGTGATTTTTGGAGCTATCTGGGTTTGGGCATATTCCTTGGGTAAGCAAATTGACATGAACAAAAGGCAATAGGCTTTGCCTGTGACTGAACGAACCCTTGTTCTCATTAAGCCTGATGCCGTTGAGCGCGGTTTGGTGGGGGAAATTATTCGGAGAATTGAGAATCGGGGATTCTCAATCGTGGCGATGGATTTCCGCCATCTCACTCAGGAATTTGCATCGACCCACTACGCCGAACACATCGGTCGTGAGTACTTCGAGCCGCTCATTACCTTTATGACCTCAGGTCCAATTGTTGCAATGGTGATTGAAGGTCCTGAGGTGATACGCGCTTGGCGAACGATGCAGGGTGCCACGAACCCATTTGAAGCCGCACCTGGCACGATCCGAGCCGACTACGCCACATCGAATCGACTGAACCTCACCCACGGTTCTGACTCCACTGAATCTGCAACAAAGGAAATAGCCCTCTTTTTCCCAGAACTCTAAGGTGTAAGGGTTCTGTCAGAATAAGTATCTCAGTTACTGATTACTGCGCATTTCGCCTACGATACGCCTATTCAAATGCTTCAGAAAGGCTTTCAGTGTTTGGTACATTTTTGGGTCGAGATATCGCGATTGACCTTGGCACTGCGAATACATTGGTATATGTCAGAGGCGAAGGAATCGTGCTTCGTGAGCCATCAGTAATCGCAATCGACAACACTCGCGGAAAAGTTCTTGCAGTCGGAGCTGAAGCTAAACAAATGCTGGGACGAACACCAGGAACTATTAATGCGCATCGTCCGATGAAAGACGGTGTCATTCGTGACGCTGACTATGCCACAGAAATGATCAGGCACTTCATTCGTTCAGTACATAAGAATCGTTACCTCAACAAGCCACGCGTTGTTATTTGTGTTCCAATAGGTGCAACACAGGTTGAAAAGAAAACAATCAAAGAAGCAGCCAGGGGTGCAGGTGCTCGCGAAGTGTTTTTGATTCCAGAACCAATGGCAGCCGCAATCGGGGCAGGTCTACCTGTCGGTGAAGCTCGCGGAAACATGGTGTGCGATATCGGTGGTGGCACATCCGAAATTGCTGTTATTTCACTTGGTGGCATTGTGTGCGCGAAACCTATAACAGTTGGTGGAGATGCAATTGACGATGCCATCATCAACTGGATTAGACGTGAATACTCACTTCATATTGGCTATCAGACTGCAGAGAAGATCAAAATCGAAGCGGCATCAGCGTATCCAACTCCTGGATTATCCCATGCTGAAATTCGCGGACGCGATGTTGTGAATGGTCTACCTCGGACAGTGACAGTGACACCTGAAGAGATCAGAAAAGCAATCGAAGAGCCTGTGCTACAGATTATTGATGCAATCAAAGGTGCGCTTGATCAGACTCCGCCAGAACTTTCTTCGGACATTATTGATCGCGGAATCATTTTGACTGGTGGTGGAGCGCTTCTCACAGGTTTGGTTCAGAGAGTTGAAAGTGAAACAGGAATTGTCACTCATGTCGCTGAGTCCTCTGAAGATTGTGTGGTTTTGGGTTCAGGCAAATGTCTTGAGAATTTTGAATCTCTCAAGCGAGTCTTTATCGATGCTTAATAATGAGGCAACGCCAATTTACACCTAGCCCACTGCTGGGATTGCTGACGCTGTTACTACTGTCTTTGACCTTGATGGTTGCAGATGCGGTAGTGAATATTGGTGTGTTGAAGACGCTTCGAGCTCAAAGCATCAATCTAGTAACCCCTTTTCAAGAGTTAACGTTTTCCATCACGTCTCCAGTTCAAAATTTCCTCAAAGATCTTGGTGAACTTGGATCGAAAAACCAAACAATACAAACCCTCAAAGATGAAAATGATGAACTTCGTCGCACAATCTTGAGCATTGAAGATATTCAGCGCCGACTCAGTGACATGAATTCACTACTGAACATATCTGCTAAGGGGCAGCTTAGGATTGTAGGTGCGCGCACCATCAGCATTGGAAGCGAATCTGGGTATGGTTCAACGATAACAATCGACGTTGGCTCACTGGATGGAATTAAACCTAGTATGGTTGTGGTTGCGGGTTCAGGAGTAGTTGGACGAGTGGTGTCAGTCTCGTCGACATCATCTATTGTTATGTTAATTTGTGATGTGAAGTCACAAGTTGGTGCACGACTTGAATCCAGCGGTGAAGTTGGAGTGATCTCAGGTTTTGGGTTGAATCAACCACTTGAATTTCGACTACTTGATCCACTTGGAAGACTCACCAAAGATTCAAGACTCTTGACATACGGTGTTGAAAATGGAGTCTTCAGTCCTGGTCTACCAATCGGCTATATCAGTGACATCCGCAATATTCCAGGTACTTCGAGCAAAATTGCACAAGTAATCCCATACGTAGATTTTTCAAAACTCGACTACGTTGGAGTTATCGTTAAGAAACCTCGATTGGACCCACGAGATTCCCTATTACCGAGTGTGAATCCTGTTCCGACTGTGACAGTGACCGTTACTGCCTCACCTGCTTCGTCACCAACGCAATCACAGGGAGGTAATTAACGTGCGGATTGCCCGGTCTCTGATGCTTCTCTTCGTTTTGTTTACTTCGTATCTTGTTCAGTCAGCATGGCTGTCACTTCTTAATTTCCCTGTCATCGTGCCACCACTTTTGATTGTTATTGCAGCTGCATTTTGTTTACGTAGGGAACCATTGAATGCAGCGCTGATCGGGTTCACCACAGGCATCATCTTGGATTTGTTTCCGCCATCTCAAACCCCACTAGGAATTAGTTCATTTTCACTGGTGCTACTGTTTTTCTTTGTCTATCAAATTCGACCAGTTATCGAAGGTTCACTCATTTTGCCAGTTGTTGCAATCGCTATAGTTCCAGCGATCTACCTATTGCTCAATACCTTCATTCGGCTTTTTCTCAGCGAACAATCACTTTCAATTCTTGAAATTCTTGCAGATGGAATTGTTTTAACCTTGTATGGACTCATCCTGGGTACTTTTGCTCTTCCCATCACACAATGGCTCGATAGATTGTTTACTCCCCGAGAAAGTTCAATAGGAAGATTTCGATGAATGACTCATCTAATTTTCGACTAGCACTTTTGCGTATATTTGCACTTTCTCTATTTTTCTCATTAGCCGGGAAATTATTTACTTTGCAGATACTAGATGGTCAGAGTTATCAAGCGCAGGCCTTAAGCACGCAAACTCGTGAGATAGTGCAACCTGCCCTGCGCGGTCTGATACTTGATCAGGCGGGAAGGGTAGTAGTTGGGAATGATTTTTCACTCATCGTGTCGCTTTCGAAAACTGAAATTGAAAGGCAGGATGATGGTGGAGAAGCATTACTTAGTTCTCTCGCTAAACTTTTGAAGCAAGCACCTGAAACATTGCGACAGAAACTGACTATCTGTGGAACCGAAGGCGCAGCTCCTGCACCCATCTGCTGGAATGGTTCCCCCTACCAACCAATTCCAATTGCATCTGATGTTGACCCTGAAATCGCAATTCAGATTGCAGAGCGAAGTGAAGATTTCCCTGGGGTGAGTGCTGAAGTGGAGCCGCTTCGAAATCTCGTTTTACCATTCAACACATCAATGGCTCACATCCTCGGTTATCTCGGACCTGTTAACGATGATGAACTTAATCAACGCAAGGGAACAAGCAGTGAACTTCAGCGAACTGATGTAATTGGTCGAGCTGGTCTTGAATCGTATTATGACGATAGATTGCGCGGTCAGCCAGGAGTTATCACACTCGCAATTGATAGAGCAATGACGATAACAGGCGAAGTTCGAAGAACTGATTCCAAGCCCGGCGATTACCTGGTGCTAAGTATTGATAGTGCATTGCAAAAAGTTGTCGAGGAACAACTTGAGGCTGCAGTAAATCGGGCTCGTGCTTCTGGAAATGTAGCAGATGGAGCAGCGGCTGTTGTGATGGACGTGACGAATGGGCAAGTTCTCGCTTTGGCATCGCATCCAACCTACGATCTTGGTGTTTGGGAAGGTGGGGTCTCAAAAAAAGACTATAAAAACCTCACCTCAAAAGAATCTGGAGCACCACTTATTTCTCGTGCAACACAGGGTATTTTCGCTCCTGCATCAACGTTCAAATTATTCACCACAATTGCGGCAGCAAAAGCCGGGTTTCCACTCGGAAATGCACTCTACTCATGCCCTAGTTTCTTCTCAGTTGGTGATAGAGATATGAGAAACTATGAATCATCATCCTATGGTTCACTCACAATTCGTCGAGCATTGCAAGTTTCCTGCAATACAGTGTTCTATAAGTTTGCATACGATATGTGGTTACGAGATGGCGGAAATGAACCTGGCAGTAATCCAAAAGATTACATCGAAAATACAGCACTCCAATTTGGTTTTGGAAAAGCAACGGGGATTGATTTGCCATCGGAATCTTCAGGGCGAATTGGCGGACGACAATTCAAACTTGATCAGTATGCAAAATTCAAAGATGTCTGGTGCTACAGAGCAGAAGCCGGATACCCTGATGTTGCGAAGTCGGATCCCGCTCGAGCGACGTATCTGAAAGCATTGGCGAAAGAAAATTGTATTGATGGGGATAAGTTCCGTGGCGGCGATGCTGCAAACCTTGCAATCGGACAAGGTGATACTGCGATAACTCCGCTGCAGTTAGCAGTTGCGTATGCTGCATTTGCAAATGGTGGAGACTTGCTGAAGCCACATCTTGTCAAAGCCATCATTTCGGCTGATGGAAAAAACGTCACACCAATCAAGCGTGCTGTGACTGGCAAAGCGAAATTTACGAAAGCAGTGCAAAGCTACATCACGTCTGGCTTAACCGATGTTGTTAGTGGCGGAACTGCTGCAGCGTATTTCGCAGGGTGGCCACAAAATAAGATTCCCGTAGCTGCCAAGACTGGAACCGGTCAAGCAGGAACTGAGAAAGACACAACGTCGTGGATGGCAAGTTTTGCACCTGCAAACAAGCCTAAATATGTTGTTGTATTTATGGTTTCCCAAGGTGGCACGGGAGGTACGATTTCAGGTCCATCCGTCAGAAAAATCTATGAAGCTATCTTTGGAGTACGGGGAGGAAGTGTTAATTCCAAGTGGTCTGTCCTTGCAGGGGGTAAGCCATCAGTTGCCCTTCCGCAAATTGGCAGTGATGGAAGCGTCACCCCAATACGCGGATGGTCCATTGATAAATTCATAATGAATCGTTTTATAGTGAATGGTTCATAATGGTTAATATTTTCACACCCACAAAACGACTTTCAATTTTCAAATCACAAGACTGGTTATTAAATTTTGCAGCTCTTGCTCTCAGCATCATCGGGGTTTTCTTAGTATGGGCAGCGACAAAGCCTCGTCTTGAAATAACTGAAACTTCAACTGAGTATTACGTAATTCGGCACGTAGGAACACTGATTGTTGGAATCGTACTTGCACTTGTCATCACTCGCTCCCAGTACAGCTTGCTTCGTGCCTATGCACCCTTTTTATATCTGATCGGAGTGATTGGGCTTGTTGTTGTGCTAATTCCAGGAATTGGTACAGAAATTAATGGAGTTCGAGCTTGGATCGCAATTCCTGGCGGATTCACGTTGCAACCTGCAGAACTCGCTAAATTAGCAATTGTGCTAGGAATGTCAATGATTCTGGCTGAAGCTCAACAACCAGGCGTTGAACCGGAAGATAAAGAAGTTGGTTTGGCTTTACTGTTGGCAGCGATTCCACTTGGTCTTATATTGTTGCAACCAGATCTCGGTACAGCAATTATTGTTGGTGTGATTGTGCTTGCTGTCATTGCAGTTTCTGCCGCATCGATCAAATGGATTTTGGGACTTGTGACATCCGCTTTACTTGCGATGCTTGCATTAGTGGCATTAGGAATCTTGGATGAGTATCAAATCAATCGCCTCCTTACCTTCATAGATCCGGGTCGCGATCCACTTGTATCGGGCTACAACTTGATTCAAGTGAAGTTAGCTATTGGTACAGGTGGACTCACAGGATGGGGATTATTTGATGGACCGCAAACAAATGGTCGATTCATTCCATCTCAGCAAACAGACTTTATTTATGCAACTGCTGGGGAAGCATTTGGATTTGTCGGAGGAGTAATCATCATTGGGCTTCTGGGTGTTCTCACCTGGCGAGCATTGATTATCGCTCGCGATGCTGATCGATTTGGACGTTTAGCCGCAACCGGGGTTGCAGCCTGGTTAGGGTTTCAGACATTTCAAAATATCGGTATGAATCTAGGGATAATGCCGATCACTGGCGTACCATTGCCATTTATCAGTTACGGTGGCACATCGATGTTCGCAGTATGGATGGCTGTGGGACTTTTGCAAAATATTCGAGGTCGTTCGCGCGATTAAGTTCTGTAAAGGCACATTGTGTGTCATACTTCACCTCGGGAAAATGAGTAGTTGCACCTAGTAAGGCTGTGCACCTCACCCCACAGGATTTAGAACCTTCGGGTTCGGAAATAGCGCTCAGGCGCAGCGGAAGGATTTGTGATTAGCAATGGCTGATCAGCGAAAAAAGAAGGCACAAAAGCCTGCCTCGAAACCCGAGGCCACAAGTAGTAAGAAACCATCGAAACGCCCAATGAAAAAAGCGCGTGGTGGTAAAAAACATAAGCCAGCCGAAACTGTCAATGAGACTCCATCAGTGGAAGTAGACTCAAAATCCACTCCAGCGGTTCCACTTGCAGCAGTCTTTCAGCCAGTTGATGCAAAAGCGAAGAGGGTTCGTAAACGTGCCACGAAAGCGGACGATGGTAAAGAGTCACCTAATTCTCCAGTAGCAGAAGAGGCTTCCGAGGAATCTGACAGTAATCGTCGACGTCGAAGAGGCGGGCGTCGTCGCAAAAAAGGTGACGCCACAGTATCTGAAGCAGTAGAGAGCACTGATTCAACAGAGAATAGTGAATCTGCAACCACAATGCGCAGACGCACTCGCAAACGCGGTGAGGAGCAGACTACTGAAGGTGGCACAACTCGCATTGATGCAAAACGCACCCGACGCCGTGACAACAGAAGTCATCAACGAAAACGACCAGCACTTTTGAGTGAAGCTGAATTTTTGGCTCGACGGGAAAATGTTGAACGCGTGATGGTTGTGCGAGAAATCCATGATCGAGTTCAAGTTGCAGTTCTCGAAGATGGAGTTCTCGTTGAACACTATGTGAACCGACAGGGTAGTGGTTCACTGATTGGAAATATTTACCTTGGTAGAGTTCAAAATGTATTACCAAGTATGGAAGCAGCATTCGTAGACATCGGAAAAGGCCGAAATGCAGTGCTTTACGCAGGTGAAGTTAATTGGGATGCTGCTGGACTTGAAGGTGAAGAAAAACGTATTGAAATGGCATTCAAGACAGGTGATCCTGTTCTCGTCCAAGTGACAAAAGATCCAATTGGTCAAAAAGGTGCGCGGCTCACTGCGCAGATTTCACTTCCTGGTCGATTCGTTGTGTATGTGCCAGATGGTTCGATGACTGGTATCAGTCGGAAATTACCTGAAAAAGAACGAAACCGATTAAAGAGTGCACTTCGAAGTGTGATCGCTGAGGATTCAGGTGTCATTGTCAGAACGGCAGCTGAGGGTGCATCGGAAGAGGATTTGATTCGTGATGTTAGTCGACTCACTGCACAATGGGAAGATGTTCTACAAAAATCTAAAACGGCCCAACCACCGTCCTTGATTTATTCTGAACCCGATCTTGCAATCAAGATTGTTCGTGACATTTTCAATGAAGATTTCAAAGAACTTATTATCAGTGGCGATCACATCTGGGAAATTATTGAAAACTATGTGAAGTTCGTTGCTCCAGAATTAGAAGAGCGACTCCATAAATGGTCTGATTCAAATGACATTTTTGCCCATCATCGAATTGATGAGCAACTTGCCAAAGCACTTGATCGCAAAGTGTGGCTACCTTCTGGTGGTTCACTTGTCATCGATCGCACAGAAGCGATGACTGTGGTCGATGTGAACACAGGCAAATTCATCGGTGAAGGTGGAAATCTTGAACAAACAGTTACCAGGAACAATCTGGAGGCAGCAGAAGAGATAGTCCGACAATTAAGACTTCGAGATATCGGTGGCATTATCGTGATTGACTTCATTGATATGGTGCTTGAATCAAACCGTGATACGGTACTGCGACGCCTCATTGAGTGTCTCGGCAGAGATAGAACGAAGCACCAAGTAGCGGAAGTGACCTCGCTGGGACTTGTTCAGATGACGAGGAAGCGCATTGGTCAGGGACTCCTCGAGACCTTCAGCGAGCCGTGTGAGCACTGTAACGCCCGTGGGGTGAAGGTCCATTTGGATGTCAGCCAAGCCAAAACTGTGCTGGAACCAGAGATTCACGACTCAGTTTGACCCTCTCGGGGAGGCTAAGTACCCTTAGCCCCTGCTTGAAATCCCCTCAGCAATGACAAAAGGAGACTCGCGGTGTACGCGATTGTAAAAGCTGGCGGTCGCCAGGAGAAAGTCCAAGAAGGCGACGTCATTGAACTCGATCGAGTTCAGGCCGAAGTTGGTCAGTCAATTGATTTGCCAGTAGTGCTCCTCGTCAATAACGGATCAGTAACTGCTGAAGGTTTGGATAAGGCGAGTGTCAAGGCAGAATTACTTGAACATTTCCGTGGTCCAAAAATTGATATCCTCCGTTACAAGAACAAAACTGGATATCGACGTCGTCAAGGACATCGTTCTGAACTTTCTCGAGTTAAAATTACAAAGATATCGGCAGGTAAATAAGAATGGCAACCAAAAAAGGTGCCTCGAGCACCAAAAACGGACGTGACTCAAATGCGCAGCGTTTGGGTGTAAAGCGATTTGCTGGTCAAGTAGTGAACGCAGGAGAAATTTTGGTTCGTCAACGTGGAACCCATTTTCATCCAGGAAACAATGTAGGCATTGGTAAAGATGACACTCTCTTCGCACTGTCAGCGGGTGTGGTGGAGTTTGGCACTCACCGAGGTCGTCGCGTTGTTAATGTGATTGCAGCCTAAGAATTAAAGTCTTCAACGGAGCGGGTCCACTGGATTCGCTCCGTTATGTTTTGGAGGTACTTCGTGACAACATTTGTCGATCGAGTGATCCTCAAAGTGAGCGGTGGTCGTGGTGGTAATGGATGTGCATCGGTACATCGTGAAAAATTCAAGCCACTCGGTGGACCAGATGGCGGAAATGGTGGTCGTGGTGGAGATGTCATTGTGGTTGCCGATTCCGATGTCACAACACTTTTAGAATTTCATCATTCACCTCATAGAAAAGCTACTAATGGTGCCGCTGGACAAGGTGGACATAAGAACGGCGCACAAGGTCCAGACATCATCCTCAAAGTTCCAATTGGCACACTCATTCTTGATGAGGAGGGATTGGAACTCGCCGATCTCATACGAGCAGGTGACACCTACACGTTGGCTGCCGGAGGACGCGGTGGACTTGGAAACGCAGCACTCGCATCAAGTAAACGAAGAGCACCAGGCTTTGCACTACTTGGTGAAGAAGGTGAAGCAAAGACGGTTATTTTCGAATTAAAGACGCTGGCAGATGTTGGGCTTGTGGGATTTCCAAGTGCTGGAAAATCATCGCTCATTTCTGTCATTTCTGAAGCAAAACCAAAAGTTGCTGATTACCCGTTTACAACACTGATACCTAACCTAGGTGTTGTAAAAGTTGATGACATTGTATTTACTGTCGCAGATGTTCCCGGATTGATTCCAGGTGCAAGTGAAGGTAAAGGATTAGGACTTGAATTTCTTCGCCATATCGAACGATGTTCAGTACTTGTTCATGTGGTGGATTGCGCGACACTTGAATCAGGAAGAGATCCTGTCACCGACATACAAACTATTGAATTGGAACTTGAACGATACGGTGGACTTGAAGAAAAACCACGAATCGTTGCACTCAACAAAGTCGATATTCCAGAAGCTCTGGAACTTGCAGAGTTAACAAAGAGTGAACTTGAGGCTGGTGGCTACAAAGTCTTTCCGATTTCAACAGTCTCAAGAGTTGGCCTCAGTGCACTTCTCTACGAACTTGCTGATTTAGTAAAGCTGACGCGAAAAGAAGGCGCTTCACTTGTTGCGCCACGCATCATCCTTCGACCCAAACCTATAGATGACGATACATTTACTGTGAAGAAGTTCGATGAGTATTGGCAAGTGTTAGGAAAACAGCCTGAACGTTGGGTCGCCCAAACTGACTTTACAAATGATGAAGCAGTTGGGTATCTAGCAGACAGGCTTGCAAGACTTGGTGTCGAAATAACACTTCTGAAACTAGGTGCAGAACCGGGCGATACCGTGGTCATTGGTAAAGAAGAAGGCGGCGTCATTTTTGATTTCCAGCCTGAAATCAGCGCGGGCGAAACTCACGCGTTTGGGCGTCGAGGTCAAGATGTCAGGCTTGAGCCCGGTGGACGAAAGACACGGCTTGAGGCAGAAGATGAAGAAGCAGAGGAAGACCTCTAAACTTCAGGCAAAGGAGTGAGATATGCGAGTTTGGTTAATGGAAGCGGCAACTCATGCGAATGAGATTCCAGGCGAACCTTGGTGGTACGGACTTGCTGGACTGCTTGGGCTTGTGACTCTGCTTTACATTGTGACTCGATTTAATCCCAATCGGTAATGATTCTGCACCTCTTTGGTGGAAGTTTTGATCCACCTCACCTGGGTCATCTTGTAATTGCGAAATATTTCTCGACGCAATCTGACTTGGTGTTAATCAGCCCATTGCTGACTTCTCAAGAAAAATCACCAATTGTTTCTGGCGATGTGCGCTTACAACTGTGTGAACTCGCTTTTCAAGGGCTGCAAAAAGTTCAAGTGACCAGTATTGATCTTGAACGGGGTGGAATCACCTACACAATCGATACGATTCGGGACATCCAAAAAGCCTATAGGGACGCGGAGATTCATCTCGTGATAGGTGAAGATGCACTTTCAACTCTGCATCTCTGGAAAGATGTGGATACCTTGTTGGGGCTCGTGAAACTCGATGTCGTCAAAAGACCAGGAAGTCAGATAAAAACATCAGTCGACTTTCCCTTCGCGCTGCACGATATTGGATCACCTGATATCTCATCCACCTGGCTTCGTTCTGCTCTTCGAGATTCCGATATAGATGAAGATATGCTCACCACAAAGATGCCAACCTCTGTGCTTCACTTCATTCAAAAGAATCGACTGTATCAAGGATGAAATTATCTGTGCAAAAGGTTCTGACATTCCTTGGAATCTCGATTCTCGTCACTATTTTGGTTTCTGTTCTTACATTTCGATCTTCTGAATCAAGCACAGATGTTTCATTGGATTTTCCACCTGCACTCATTTTGCAAATGCGTGACCTAGAGAAGTTCTCTACGCTGACATTTGTCCTCACCGATGCGGGTCGCACTTGGTTTCTCATCCCAAAAGAGATTGTCATCGCAGATTCACCCCGTCGAGTCACTTCGAATGACTTAGCAAATGGAATTCTTACTGATGCTGTGAGGAGCAGTTTCAGTTCGCTGCTTCAGTATGAAGACGTTGATGTGTGGCAACTTGAAGCAAATGCGCTTTCTGCATTTGTAGAAGTCATCGGTGGGTATGAAGTGAAGAGCCAACGTTTAAATGGCATTCAAGCGCTTGAATATTTGAGTATAGGTGAGAGCGGTGATACGAAGCGATTTCTGCGTCTATGGCGATCTATCGTCATAAAACTGGATGCAGGTGAACTCTCTAGCGTTTTACCAAACCTTGGATCAACGTCTCGTTCAAATCGGCCAATTGAATCGCTCATTAGTTACTTTGGCTCTATGCAAGCAACGATCGAATCAAACCCAATCACCATGCGCAAGGTCAAATACATTGAAGGCAGTGTAAATGGAAGAATAGGGCTCTACCTTAGGGAAAAGTCAAGATTGGCGATTGTGAAATCAATAGAAGAAGGGATAGAGTGACACCAACACCAAAAGCGTTAACGTGGGCATACCTAGCAGTAGATGCGTGTCGCGAGAAACTCGCTACTGATATCAAGTTGATTGATGTGAGTGAACGTATTGGCATCACCGATATATTCGTTTTGGCAACTGCTCAAAATGATCGTCAGGTTAGAGCAATTGTCGATGCTGTCGAGGAGAAGCTCGATAACATCGATGTTGATCCGCTTCGCCGAGAAGGTGAACAATTGTCTCGCTGGGTACTGCTTGATTACGGTGACATCGTGGTGCATGTCCAACATACTGAAGAACGCTCGTACTATGAACTTGAGCGATTATGGAAAGACTGCCCAGAACTACCCCTTCCAGAAGAGAAAGTGGTCGCCGAAGAAGGCTAAGGTATTCTTCGCACCCACTCGGGGCTGTGGCGCAGCTGGTAGCGCACCTGCATGGCATGCAGGGGGTCAGGGGTTCAAGTCCCCTCAGCTCCACCGAGAAGAAAGAGGAGTCAAAGTCGTGGAAACAGAATCACATACTTTTGACCCTCAGCAAATTCAGAATCGCTGGATCGGCGTCTGGGACGATATAGAGCCCTTCAATTCCGCGAAGCCCGGCGATACGCGTGAGAAGAAATATGTACTAGATATGTTCCCGTATCCTTCTGGTGATTTACATATGGGACATGCTGAGGCGTACGCACTTGGTGACGTCATTGCTCGGTACTGGGTTCAAAAGGGTTTCAATGTAATGCACCCGATTGGGTGGGATGCGTTCGGACTTCCTGCTGAAAATGCTGCAATCAAACGCGGTGAAAATCCTCGAACTTGGACCTATAAAAATATCGAAACTCAAAAAGCATCAATGCGCAACTACGCATGTTCTTTCGATTGGCAGCGGGTGTTGAATACCTGTGATCCAGAATATTATCGATGGAATCAGTGGTTCTTCCTACAAATGTATAAGCGTGGGCTTGCGTACCGAAAAGCAAGTGCAGTGAACTGGTGCACAAGTTGCCAGACAGTACTTGCTAACGAGCAAGTTGTTGGGGGACTTTGCGAACGGTGTGATTCGACGGTAACAAAAAAGAATCTCACTCAGTGGTATTTTAAAATCACGGATTACGCTGATCGACTCTTAAATGATATGCAACAACTTGAGGGCAATTGGCCAGACAAAGTTTTGCTGATGCAACGAAATTGGATCGGAAAATCAACAGGCGCGGAAATAGATTTTGAAATTGACGGAATGTCAAAAATTGTCACCGTGTATACGACTCGACCAGATACCTTGTATGGAGCGACATTTTTTGTTATTGCGGCTGATAGTGAACTTGCCGCTGAACTCGCAACTGGAACACCGATTGAGGAAGATTTTTCACGATATCTTGAAACCGTAAAGCAAACTTCCGAGATAGATCGCCTCTCAACGTCGCGAGAAAAAACTGGATTGTTCTTGGAGCGATACGCCATCAATCCTGTGAACAATGAAAAAATTCCAATTTATGCATCAGATTATGTGCTTGCTGAGTATGGAACAGGTGCCATTATGGCTGTACCGGCACACGACCAACGTGACTTAGATTTCGCTCTCGCTTTTAATTTGCCCATCCGACCTGTCGTTGAGTCCGACGAAGATCCGCGCAAAACGAGAATTGCGACATCTGATGATGGTCTTCACATTAACTCAGGTTCATTAGACGGACTTAACACAAACGATGCAATCGAGAAAATCGTTGAAGAGTTAGCGAAGTTTGGGAGAGCGCGAAAGAGTGTCAATTATCGTTTAAGAGACTGGCTCATCTCACGTCAGCGATATTGGGGCACTCCGATTCCTATTATTCATTGCCCTTCATGCGGAGAAGTACCGGTGGAAGAATCCGAACTTCCAGTTCAGTTACCAGATGCAACAGGTTTGGACTTAAGCCCCAAAGGAAGTTCACCTTTAGGAGCTGCTACCGACTGGCTTGAAGTAAATTGTCCGCAATGCCTTCAGAAAGCACATAGAGATTCTGACACGATGGATACTTTTGTTGATTCCTCGTGGTACTTTTTACGTTTCCTGGATCCTTCAAATTCCGAGATGCCTTTTGACTCGAAGCTCGCCAAAGAGTGGTTACCAGTTGATCAGTATGTCGGTGGAGTTACCCACGCGATTTTGCATCTTCTCTATGCTCGCTTCTTTACGAAAGTGCTTTTCGATATGAACATGATTGATTTCAATGAGCCATTTACGCGTTTATTGAATCAAGGTATGGTGTTGATGGACGGCTCAGCAATGTCAAAAAGCCGAGGAAATCTTGTAGCACTTGGTGATGAGCTTTCTAAACATGGAGTTGATGCAATTCGACTGTCTATGGTGTTCGCTGGACCTCCTGAGGATGATGTCGACTGGGCAGATGTTTCACCTGCAGCCTCAAAAAAGTTTTTAGCTCGCGCATGGAGACTTTCACATGAAGTGACGTCACCAGTAGGCGTAGACAAAAAATCTGGGAATCTTGATCTTCGCCGTCTCATTCACAAACAGATGCATGAAGCAAGTCTTGCAGTCGAGTCATATCGGTTTAATGTTGCTGTTGCGAAGTCGATGGAGCTTGTAAATGGTATTCGGAAGGCGATAGATGGTGGTCTTCAAACCTCGGATGCAGCTATACGTGAAGGTGTAGAAGCGCTCGCAGTTTTACTATCGCTTTTTGCCCCATACACAGCAGAAGATATGTGGAGTGTTCTTGGACATCAGCCCACTGTGATGTTGGCCGGGTGGCCAGCTATAGACGCAGCACTTCTCGTAGAAGACACTGTGACCTGTGTCGTTCAGGTACTAGGTAAGGTCCGTGATCGCATTGAAGTGCCAGCCGATATTGAAGAGGCCGCTTTGGTTGAACGTGCGATGCAGACAGATGGCGTCAAGCGTCATATCGAAGGGAAAACAATCAAAAGTGTTATTGCCCGTGCCCCAAAATTAGTTAACATCGTCACTGATTAAGTCATCCGTTATGACTCGCTTTATTGTCACAGATTCCACGGCATCACTCCCGCACTATGTAATCGAACGTGAGGGCATCAAAGTAATTGGAATGCAAATCTCAATTGATCAAATGTCATTCACCGAACAAGTAGAAGTTTCTGGCCAAGCTGTATTGGCTGCTCTTTCAAACCATAGACAGGTGACGACAAGCCAGCCATCGCTTGGATCTATCCGAGCTGTTTACGAAGAATGTATCGGAAATGGTGCTTCTGAAATCCTTTCTATTCATCTTTCGTCAGAACTCTCAGGCACCTATGCCTCGTGTGCGCTGGTGGCGAAGGAATTTTCAATCCCGATTCGGGTTGTTGACTCTCGTTCAATTGGATTAGGACTTGGATTCGCGGTTCTGAATGCGAGCCGATTAGGAACGTTAGATAGTGCAACAGTTGCTGAGACGACACAACTTCAATCAATGAATTCTCATATTTGGCTCTATGTTGAAACCCTCGAGTATTTGCATCGGGGCGGAAGGTTAGGTGCAGCTGAAACATTTGTTGGCGGCGCACTACAAATAAAACCGATTTTGTCGATGACTGATGGCCGACTTCAACCTTTAGAGAAAGTGCGAACTACGTCAAAAGCGTTAGCAAGAATTGTCGACTTAGTCTGTCTTCAAGCATCCGAGTCAAAGGGGCTTCTATCTATTGGTGTGCAACATGCTGGGAATCGTGAAAAAGCGCGAGATGTAGCAGCCGAACTTGGCAACAAGTTGCCAGGGACTCCAATAATGATAAGTGAACTTGGGGCAGTACTCAGCGCTCACGTAGGTCCTGGTGCCATTGGTGTTGTCCTTGCAGAGAATTTCCACATCTAAAAAAGGGCTCAACTATCCACTAGATAAAAATCGAATCTGTGAAGAAATCTATTCCGTTTAGATTCTTCGGATGAATTGGAATAAAGAGCAGGTTCGATCATCGATTATCGCTTTTGTCGTTGGTGTTGCAGGGCTCGCTATCTGGTGGTGGCTGCAACAACCAAATGGAACGTCAGCGCTCATTGAAATTGAGCCCTCCTCAACTGTGGAAGTTGTGCTGGAGACATCAGTCATTGTTGATGTTCAAGGCGAGGTGAAAAATCCGGGGATAGTTGAACTGCAATCTGGCGCACGGGTGATTGACGCGATCGAGGCTGCAGGTGGATTACTGCCGAAAGTGATACCAGGAATTAATCTCGCTCGAATTGTGCTAGATGGAGAACAAATAATCATTGGCAAAACGAATGATTCACAGGTTGGCAAGATTAACCTCAATACGGCCTCAATTAATGAACTAGAGGATATTCCTGGTGTTGGACCTGTGCTTGCATCTCGGATTATTGAATACAGAATTTCCAGAGGAAGTTTTAGAACCTTCGAAGATGTAGACAATGTTTCAGGTGTTGGACCTTCATTACTTGAACAACTTCGTACGCATGCAGTTTTATGACTCAAAACATTTCACTTTCATAGCTTTTGTTGTCTGGTTCACTTTTCTTTTTAGTTTCTCATTGTTTACCGGCAGTGTGTGGACTTGGCCGCTTGCGATTCTCTTCCTAAGTATTTGTGTGAAAGTGAAATTGGATACGCGAATTCTTTCCCTCTTATTCGCGGTAGTAACCCTTATCTTCGCTGTCATACGATTAGAATTTGCCAAGATAGAAACACGTAACTTACTTGCTTCAATCGAGAATCCAGCCTGGTTTGAAATTGCATCAGATCCTGAAGAGTTTTCAACATTCTCAGGAGAGACATATTCACTCAATGCAAATGTGAAAAGTTCTAAGGGCGAACTTTTAGTCAGACTTAGCCACCCATCACTTGATAGTGCACGGATTTCAAGTATCTGGAAATGTACTATGACTTTTGAGAGTGCTCCACTCAACAAGAGGTATCGGGCAATGGCAGAGTGTCAGGATGAGCCAACTATGGTGCGTGGGCAAAACAATTTGCAGCATCTGGGTGATGCATTTCGATCCACATTACAGGGTCTGACCAGTGGTAGAAATCCATCACTTGGTGCGCAATTGCTTCCGGGGTTAGTTGTTGGCGATACGTCGCGACAAACCCCATACCTCGAGGACACTCTGCGTAAATCTGGCCTTGGACACTTGACTGCTGTGAGTGGTGCAAATGTTGCAATCTTGCTTGTCGCAATTGGACTTTTGCTTGATAGAACACGAGTGTCAAAGGCATACCGACTTCTTATTCTGCTATCGGTTCTTGGCGCATATTTGGTGATTGTTCGACCAGAACCCAGTGTTGTGAGAGCAAGCGTGATGGCGCTTGTTGCTCTTGGATATTGGTTTTTAGGTTTAGAGAAGTATGGCGAAAAGATTCTCCTACTATCAGTGATGATCCTTCTTTTCATTGACCCATGGCTCTCATTGAACTGGGGATTTGCATTATCGGCTGCCGCCACATTTGGCTTGATTGTTTTTCCCCGAGTATTTGGAATCACACCATATGATCATTGGCTGAGGAAGTCTTTTGGAGTTGCACTATCCGCTGGCATCGCAACGTTTCCAGTCCTCGTGGCGATGGGATCTGCCCCGAGCTTTGCTTCTATCTTGGCAAACGTTTTAGCCGAAATTTTCGTTGCCCCAGCCACCATCTTGGGGTTGGTATCTGCACTCATAGGCTCATTGGACGGTATTTTCGTATTTGGCTATGTCTTCAACATTATCGCCACGTATCTCGCAGACGCAGCAATTGCTTGCGCTCAGATTATCTGTTGGATTGCTGAATTTGCTTTACGTTCCTGGATTCATATTCCCGTCATTTCATTCGCAGGTGTGTTTTTGAGTGTATTTTTCACACTCATTTGGCGACATCAAACCCCACACCATCTGAAGCGTTTGTCAGTTTTCAGCATCATTTTCATAATAGTAACTTCGAATATTTCTCCTACGATAAATTCTCAATGGACGCTTGCAAGTTGCGATGTTGGGCAGGGTGACAGCACGCTTATTCGAACCGGTGAGCAGTCTGCAGTTATGGTAGACACTGGAAATAACTCACACTTACTTCAACAATGTCTTGAAGCTTTTCAGATTGAATCGGTAGAAACCCTCATCATTACCCATATGCATGAGGATCATTTCGGTGCGTTTGAAACCTTGAAATCTTTCTATCCAGAGAAAGTAATTATTCCAACTGCATATGTTTCAAATGAAATGCTCAGGAAATTACATACTATCTTTGACGACGTCATTATCGCCGAGCCTGGATATACAGAACACCACTCATTTGGAAGATTGGAGATTCTGCAGGTGGGAGATGAGGGGGGAGATTCTGGAACTGACATCAACAATTCTGGTGTCGTTCTTTATGTTGATGCACGTGGCATTTCCGGATTGTTACTTGCTGACGTTGAAATTGAGGCGCAAGCACAATTACTTACAGTTGCACGGCAATTGAAAGTTGATATTGTGAAAATTGCGCATCACGGTTCTCGGTATCAGCATCCAGAACTTGCAAAAATGTTATCTGCATCATTTGGATGGATATCCGTCGGGCGTGACAACTCTTATTCACACCCACACCCTGAAATGATTGAACTCTATACAACAATCGGTACCACGCTATTTTCAACAGCTGAATGTGGACATATTTACCTCGTGAGTGCGTCAAGGGAAATCTTGACGTCCCGTGTATGTGAAGCACTATAAGGCTCTGTCACACTACGCCTATGACTTTGAAAGTTGTAAGTGCTGGCGAGGAGTTTCTCGCTGAGCGATACCTTCTTTCTACCTGGAAAGAGTTTCTCAATGCCAATCCTGAAGCCGAGCGGCGTGTTGTTGATGCTGCTGACGAGAATTCTTTTGCTGAATTGATCGACGCACTCTCACCAGGACTTTTTGGCGAAGTCTTCCTATTAATTGTAGATAACATAGAACTTGCAAGTGAAGAAATTCAAAAGTTTTTTCTCCTAAACTGGGCAGAGGGGGAGCGACCACTTACCGTCGTTGTCCAACGATCCTTTGTTAAGGGTAGAGGTTTTGTTGACAAACTTAAAAAGCAGTACGAAAGTGTCGCTTTCGAGAAAATTAAAGGCAAAGGCTTTAGCGAATTCATCGTTAATGAGTGTAAAGCGGCAAAACGAAAGATTGATGCTGAAGCTGTCACATTGCTCAGAAATGCGGTCGGGGATGACTTACGTCAACTTGCTGCAGCACTCTCTCAGGTCCTCGTTGACGTTGAAGAAAATCCCATCTCTGCTTCGTCGCTCAGCGTGTATTTTGAAGGTTTCGCTGTTGTTCCACCCTATCAAATTGTTGATCACATATTTGCACGAAAACCTCTTGAAGCATTACTTTCACTTCGCTGGGCAATTGAGAGTGATCCAAATATAGGACCAGCAATTATCGCAACGGCGATGAACACGATTCGATCCCTTGTTGCAATCGCAAACTCACCGTCTGGATTAACTGAGGCCGAGATTGCTGGGCTTGCATCCGTGCCGGTCTGGAAAGTGAGAACTATTCGCGAACAACTTCGGAAGTGGCGTCCGAGTGAACTTGCTGATGCAAGTTTGTTGCTTACTTTTGTTGATGCATCACTCAAAGCGGGGGCAGTGGATGAACTTGGGCGTATATTGGTTCTCGATCCAATTCAACGCATAGCATTATTAGAAAAAACAGTGATTGAAATTGCGACATTGTCGCGCTGAATTACTTCAGTGAATTGACGAGTGTGTCGACGCCAGACTTACGGTTAGCGGCATTGTTTTTGTGAAGCACTCCCTTGGAGACTGCTCGATCAAGTTCGCGTCGAGCAACCTGTGCTTGCTCCAGAGCCTCAGCCTTGTTTCCAGCCTGAACTGCTTCACGAGTCTTGCGAACCGCGGTACGAACAGCTGAGCGGACAGTCTTATTGCGTTCGCGAGCGACATCGTTCTGCTTGTTGCGCTTCTTCTGGGACTTGATGTTTGCCACGGGCGTTCTCGTTTCTTCTGTGTGAGCGTGGCGAAGAATAGCGGGTGACCTGCCCAACACGCCAATTTGGGTCGGTTCGTGGGAGACTTCGCCCCTCAAGGCGCTAAGGATCCGATTTTGACCAAACCAGGCAAAACCCCTCCAGTGGTGATTCGCAACTTCTGCATCATTGCCCATATCGACCACGGCAAATCAACCTTGGCTGATCGGATGCTGCAGATAACAGGTGTCGTTGATGATCGGCAGATGCGGGCACAGTATCTCGATCGAATGGATATTGAGCGTGAGCGTGGAATCACCATTAAAAGTCAGGCAGTCCGATTGCCGTTCAAGGCAGAAGATGGCGTTGATTATGTACTCAATCTGATTGACACACCAGGTCACGTTGACTTCACGTACGAAGTATCAAGATCGCTAGCCGCGTGTGAGGGGGCCATACTTTTGGTGGACGCAGCCCAAGGAATTGAAGCACAGACGTTAGCCAATTTATACCTCGCAATGGAAAATGATTTAACGGTGATTCCAGTGCTCAACAAAATTGACTTGCCAGCAGCGCAACCTGATAAGTATGCGGCAGAAATTGCGAAGATTCTGGGCTGTGACGAATCCGATGTGCTTAGAGTCTCAGGCAAGACGGGACAAGGTGTTGAAGAGTTACTGAACACTGTTGTGAAACTTATTCCGCCACCTGTTGGTGATGCGGACGCACCAGCTCGCGCTCTCATCTTTGATTCAGTGTATGACACATACCGCGGAGTTGTGACCTATGTTCGAGTTGTGGATGGGAGTCTTGCCACGCGACAACGCATCAGCATGATGTCCACTCAAACACAGCATGAACTTTTAGAAGTTGGTGTGATCTCGCCTGAACCTCTCGCATCCGATGCGCTCGGCGTCGGGGAAGTCGGCTATCTCATTACTGGTGTGAAAGATGTTCGACAATCAAGAGTAGGTGACACGGTGACCCTTGTGAGTCGACCAGCAACGCAATCACTTGCTGGATATCAGGATCCAAAACCGATGGTGTTTGCCGGGCTCTATCCACTTGATGGAAGTGACTATCCAGCATTACGCGATGCTCTTGATAAATTGAAACTCAATGATGCAGCGCTGGTATACGAGCCAGAAACATCCGCTGCGCTTGGATTTGGTTTCCGCTGTGGATTTCTTGGATTATTGCATTTAGAAATTGTGAGAGAACGGCTTGAGCGAGAGTTTAACCTTGATCTCATCAGCACTGCTCCAAACGTTATTTATGAAGTTGTGATGGATGACAACAAAACTCACACTGTGACGAATCCAAGTGAATTCCCAACAGGCAAAGTGAAAGAAGTACACGAACCAATTGTTCGTGCGACGGTCTTAACGCCAAGCGAGTATGTCGGTGCTGTGATGGAACTATGCCAGACTCGCAGAGGAATTATGCAGGCGATGGATTACTTGAGCGAAGATCGGGTAGAACTTCGATATATCTTGCCATTGGCTGAAATCGTATTTGACTTTTTCGATGCATTGAAATCAAGAACCAAAGGCTATGCATCCCTTGATTACGAACCTACCGGTACGCAAGTTTCAGATTTGGTGAAAGTCGATATCCTGCTGCATGGTGATGCGGTAGATGCCTTCAGCGCAATTGTACATAAGGACAAGGCGTATGCCTATGGCGTTGCTATGTCGGCCAAACTCAAAGAACTTATTCCCCGCCAACAATTTGAGGTGCCAATTCAAGCCGCAGTTGGATCAAGAATTATTGCCAGAGAAACAATTCGCGCAATCCGTAAGGACGTTCTTGCTAAGTGTTACGGTGGCGATATCACCCGTAAACGTAAGCTTTTGGAAAAGCAAAAAGAAGGTAAGAAACGTATGAAGATGGTGGGAAGGGTAGAAGTTCCGCAAGAAGCGTTTATTGCTGCACTTTCAACATCAGAAGCGCCGGACAAGCGCGAAAAATAATGCCTTCATCACTGCCAGAGGGTGAAACCCCACCAACTGATGGTTCGCTACCAGAAACTGCACTTGAAAATGTAGGTACTATTCCGTTTAGTTTCTATTTACATGTGCCCTACTGCAAAAGTCGATGTGGATATTGTGATTTCAATACGTACGTGCAGAAAGAATTGGAAGAGCACGATCAGTCGGATTGGGTAAGGGCGGCTGTAGGTGAAATTAAATTTGCACGAAAGATTCTGAAAGGTGTCGCACCTGTTGAAACCATTTTTGTTGGTGGTGGCACTCCAACACTCTTGCCTGCTCGCGAACTAGGGCAAGCACTGAGCGCAATTCAGGATAATTTTGATACATCATCGACACTAGAGGTCACGACTGAGGCAAATCCAGATTCAGTGACTTTACAAAGTCTCAATGAGTTGCGTGAAGCTGGATTTAACCGCATTTCGTTTGGAGTGCAGAGTTTTCGGCAACACGTTTTAGCAGTACTTGATCGCACGCATAACCCAGAAGCAGTTGAGCAAGCAATCAGTTGGGCGAAAGCTGCGGGATTCGAAAACATTAGCATAGATCTCATTTATGGGACACCTGGCGAAACGCTTGATGATGTTCAATTCTCACTTGAGCAGTTTTACAATCTAGAAATTCCACACATTTCTGCGTATGCACTGATAGTTGAGGAGGGAACTCAGTTATCGCGCAAAGTGAAGTCCAATCAAATCAGCGCTCCTGATGATGATTTGATGGCAGATAAATATGAATTGATTGACGCTGCTCTTACAGACTATGGCTTCGAATGGTACGAACTTTCTAATTGGACTCTGCCTGGATATGAATCGCAACATAATTTGCATTATTGGCATAACCATAACTGGTGGGGAATTGGGCCCGGCGCACACTCACATATAAATTCTGTGCGTTGGTGGAATGTGAAATTACCTCATGCTTGGGTGAGTAAGGTACTTCAGGGTGTTTCCCCAGCACATTCCCGCGAAGTGCTGAGCGATCAACAGAAACGTGTTGAACAAATATTATTGAATATCAGACTTTCTTCGGGGCTAGAATCAAAAGATATAAACCGAGACAAAATAGAGAGTTTGAATGGGGAGGGTCTTCTTGAAATCATTGATGACAGGATTCGTCTCACGAGAAAAGGACGGCTACTTGCAGATTATGTGGTGAGAGAACTCACCACATAATCT
>JBMSMQ010000016.1:0-24756 GCA_049421205.1 Candidatus Nanopelagicales bacterium | reverse complement strand
CAATTCTCGAAATCAAATCTTCGAACATAATGCGAAGTTCAATTCGAGCAAGTGCGTTACCCAGACACATATGAGGCCCGCCTCGACCGAAGGTCATATGTTCGTTTGGATTTCTTGTCACATCAAAACTATCAGGATTATCAAAGATTTCAGAATCCCGATTTCCTGAAGCAAACCAGGTCACTACTTTGCTTCCAGACTTAATTTTCGTTCCATGCATTTCGATATCTTTTGTGGTGGTGCGACGGAAGTGATAGACAGGGCTTGCATAACGCAAGAACTCTTCGACCGCCCAAGGAATGAGTTCAGGATCTTCCTGAAGTCGAGTCAGCTCATCTGGATTATTGATGAGATTCAGCATTGTGTGGCTGATGGTGTGACGGGTTGTTTCATTACCTGCAACCACTAAGAGTAAGAAGTTCGTATGGAAGTCACGTTCAGTGAGTGGAATACCATCACTCATCTCACCATTGACAAGTACTGAGACTAAATCGGTGCCATTCTTTCCGCGACGTTCGCGAGCAAGTGCATCTCCATATTCAAATACTTCGAGTGCAGCAGGGGAGCGGAAAGGAACCAGTCGATACTTTTCACTCTCAGGATCGCTAATCAAAATATCTGCGTGCTCGGGGTCATCGAACCCAATCATTCGATTTCCCCAATCAATGAGTTGGCCAGTGTCCTTATCTGGAACATCAAGAAGTCGAGCGAGCACGTTAATGGGAAAATCTGCAGCAACTTCCTTTACGAAATCAAATGTTCCCTTGGCAAACGCATTATCAAGTGTGGTTGCAGTGAGACCACGAAGAAATGTTTCATATTGAGCGACAGCTGCAGGCGTGAATTGACCTTGTAGCAATCGTCGAAGTGCACGATGGCGACTTCCATCCGTTTCTAAAAGTGAACGCCTTGCTTCTTCTTGTTCAGCATCAACCTCTTCTAAGTTCGTGAAACGCTCACTCGTGAATGTCTCTGGATCTCGAAGCACTCCAACAATGTCGTGGTATCTCGTGAATGAATAGAAGCCACTATTTGGTGCTGCCTCTTCACTGTAATGAACTGGATCCGTTTCCCGCAGTGTTTTGAAGGTTGACCATGGCGGACCTGCTTCAAAAAGATCAAGGTCAGTGAGGTTGATTGAAGATTGAACCATTGTTACACCAATCGTTAGGACTCAAACAATCTAGTGCTCCTAGACTTCTAAAGTCAAGCATCTTTAGTAGCCAATACTCGAATGTCTCTAAGGCATAAGATTACGGGTATGGCAGGAATTCACACACTGAGCGAGACTGAACGTCAAGTTTCATCACTTTTGAAAAACCTACCGATTGACTTTGACTCTATGGCAGTCGTCTCAAATCTCTTTCGTGCAGCGAATGCTGTGAAGAATCATTTGGAGCGAACGGTGCTAGCACCGCACGATTTATCGTGGACTGGTTTTGTGGTGTTATGGGTGGTGTGGATTTGGCAGCCAATAGAAACTCGCCAGATTGCAGCTGAAGTTGGAACATCGAAAGCATCAATTACTGGAGTTTTAAAGACTCTCGAGGGAAGAAAACTCCTCATCCGAAAACAAAGCAAAACCGATCAGCGACTTGTTGAAGTTACTTTGACGAAGGCTGGAGAGAAATTAATGCAGACTCTCTTTCCAGAGTTCAATCAAGAAGAACAAACAATCACTAGTGTTCTTACTAAATCTGAAATAAAAGCAACTGCGGCATCACTCAGAAAAATTACTGAACTCACACAACTCGACTAGAAACTACCAAATTCACGTGCGGCATCAATAAATGCTGCAACAAACTCTGACTGGAGTGGCTCTTCTTGATAGTTGAATTCAGGATGCCACTGAACACCATATGCCCAATGTTTCACCGGATACTTCACTGCTTCAACATGTCCTTCAGCGCCACGTGCTAATACTTCAATTCCTTTGCCGAGTGTGTTGATAGCCTGATGGTGATAGCAAAGTGCCTGCACTTTTGAATGTGAAAGTTGTAGCTCGGAATCAGTTGTATCAAATTCAATCACTGACACATGATCAATGTGTGGGGAGTTCATATGTTGTGTGAGGGATCCACCAAGTGCGACGTTTGCAATTTGTGTGCCTCTGCAAATCGTCAGAACAGGGATTGCTTCGCGTAATGCAAAAGTGAAAAGTTCAACGTCAGTTGCATCCTGCAAATCATTAATTCCATAGAGATGTTCTGACGATGGCATTTCGCCATAGGTTGCAGGGTTTACATCCCCACCACCTGGCATCAGGACTCCTGAAAAGCCAGCAAGCCGGGACTTCCAGTTACTTTCAATTGCAGGTAACAGGGTGAGCGGTTCCCCTCCCAAATCCCAGATCATTTGAGCGAGTTTCTCCGAAGTCACGATGGCCGAATAGCGTGTGGCAGAGGTGTGTTCTGCGAAACGCCCTAAGAGGGCGATCCGTGGTCGAACTAAATTTCCCATCTGACCCATGCCTTTTTGCTCAATCATGTCCTAGTCTATGGGCATATCGTTAGCATCCAAACGATTATCAAGGAGCGAAGTGAGCCAGGTAGAAGTCGCAGGCGCAACCATTGACACAAGACATTTCATCGGTGGTAAACGAGTAGCAAGTGCTGAGACGTACGAAAACTTTTCTCCAATTGATCTTCAGCCACTTGGCAACATTGCTCGCGGTGGAAAGACGGAAATTGATTTAGCTGTTGCTGCTGCCAAATCTGCATTTGGAGCGTGGAGAGATTTAGGACCACAGGGTCGCGGTGAACTCCTTCTCAAACTTGCCCAATTGATTGAAGACAACACTGAAACTCTTGCCCAAATTGAAACTCTCGATAATGGAGCACTTCTCCGCTCCCACAGACGTGGAGTGATGCCACGTGCAGCACTCAACATTCGATTCTTTGCAGAATGGGCATTAAATGATTTACGGCATGCTCCGTTTGAAACACGTGGACATACGAATAATGTGAGTTGGGATCCTGCAGGAGTGGCTGCACTCATCACACCATGGAATGCACCATTGATGCTTGCGACGTGGAAAATCGGTCCAGCACTTGCAGCGGGTGACACTGTTGTTTTGAAACCAGCAGAGTGGACACCACTCACTGCGAGTTACTTTGCAGATTTAACAAAAGAAGCTGGAATCCCAGACGGAGTTTTCAATGTGGTGTTTGGATATGGTCAGGAAGCAGGTGCTGCTCTCACAGCACATCCTGACATTGCACGTATCTCATTTACAGGTTCTGTGCCAACTGCAAAAACAATTATGAAAGCAGCAAGTGACAATCTCACACCAGTAAGTTTTGAACTTGGTGGAAAGAGTCCATTTATTGTTTTGGAAGATGCTGATATAGATCTTGCAGTTGAGCTCGCGATTGAACAGTATGACAATGCAGGCCAAGTGTGTTTATCAGGAACGAGACTTCTTGTTCATAAAAATATTGCAGCAGAATTTGAAGCGGCATTTAAAGTGAAAGCAAGTCAAATTCGTCAAGGTGATCCTCGAGTTGAAGAAACTCAAATTGGTCCACAAATTCATCCAAAACATCTTGAACGAATTGAAGGATTTGTTAACCGTGCAAAAAGCGAAGGTGCTAATATCGCATTCGGTGGCGGAAGAAACGAATCTCTTGGTGGGCTTTATTTCTCACCGACACTTGTAGTAGAGCCAGATCCTGGAAGTGAAATTGTGACTGAGGAGATTTTTGGTCCTGTACTTTGTTTACAGACATTCAGCACTGACGAAGAAGCACTCGAAATAGCTAATGGCACAGAGTTCGGGCTTGCTGCAGTTGTAGTTTCTGGAAATCGTCATCACGCTGAGAAAATCACGAAGAACCTCGTAGCAGGCACTATTTGGGTGAACTGCTTCTTCGTCAGAGACTTACGCGCACCATTTGGTGGCTCAAAGAAGTCCGGAATTGGTCGCGATGGCGGAACCTGGTCATTTGATTTTTATGCCGATGTGAAAAACACGGTAGTTTCACCGAATGGTTGGAAGGAGTAAGAATGGGTGAAGTTGTAGGTGCAGCATTACTAGCACACGTCCCAACAATTATGTTGCCAGAAGCAGTTCGAAAAGATCTGAATGAAGGTAAAGAAATCAGTCTTGTTCCAGGTCTCAAAAAACTTCGGAAAGATGTTTTTGAGACGCTCGATTACGACACGGTCGTAGTACTCGATAGTCATTGGGCAACAACTGTTGAATTTGTGATTACCTCAGCAGCAGAACGATCTGGTTTATTTACCTCTGAGGAATTACCTCGTGGTATGACCCAAGTTCCGTATGCAATCAAAGGTGATCCCGAACTTGCCAATGCTGTTGCAAAATACGATGAAAAGAATGGCACCTGGATTACTCCGATTGCAGATCCGCATCTTCCTATCTTTTATGCAACCGTCAATCTTTGGCACTACTTAGGTCGAGGACTTGATGACAAACGCTGGATCAGTATGTCTGTTTGCCAAACTGGAACTCCGGAAGATTTTCTTCGTGCAGGTAGAGCACTCGGTGAAGCAATTCGTGACACTGACCGCAAAGTTGTTTTGATTGCATCCGGTGCTCTTTCTCACACTTTCCATAAGCTTCGGGATCTCAGAAAACATGAAGCAAGCGATCCGATTCATATCTATAGTCCTGAGGCCTACCAATACGATCTCAAGGTGCTCGAGTGGATGCAAACTGGTAATCACGCTGCAATCCTTGAAGATTTCGATACCTTCAGAAAATATAAGCCTGAAGCAGGTTTCTTCCACTATCTTGCAATGGCAGGAGCACTCGGTGAAGATGCAAATACCGCCAAGGGAGTGCTTTACAGCGAGTATGAAAACTCCGTAGGAACGGGACAAGTGCACGTCTATTTCCCAAAGCCAGAAGATGGATTTGCCCGGCCAAAAGATTTGGTACTAAGTCGTGACTGAGATTCGAAGAATTCTTGTTGATGGCGATGCACTTGAGGTCACTCGAGATGGTGAGGAACTGGTCTCCATAGATGGTAGACGTTTTGCTATTGGTGAAGTAGAACATTTAGCACCATGTGTTCCAACAAAAATTATCGCAGTACATTTGAATTACGACTCACGCACTCAAGAATTTATGACGAGACTTCCCTCAGCTCCCACATATTTTCATAAACCTATCACAGCACTAAATGCACATTTAGGGAAAATTGTTCGGCCAGATCGATGTAAATGGTTGAACTATGAAGGTGAGATTGTGATTGTGATTGGAAAGACCTGTAAGAATGTTTCTATAGACGAAGCAGGGGATTACATCCTTGGCTACACCATTGGTAACGATTACGGTCTACATGATTTTCGCGATACTGATGCAGGATCAATGCTCAGAGTGAAAGGTGCAGATACGCTCGCGCCGATTGGTCCTGGCATCGTGACAGATTGGGATTTTCGAAACAAAATCATTCGCACGTATGTCAATGGCGTTGTCAAACAAGAAGATAACACTGACAATATGGAATGGAATATGCACTATCTCGTTGCAGATATTGCAAGAACAATCACCTTAGTGCCAGGAGACATAATTTTTTCAGGGACTCCTGCAAATTCAAGACCAGTGTTTCCAGGTGACATTGTTGAAGTTGAAGTTGAAGGACTTGGAAGATTGACGAATGAAATAGTTACTGGTCCTGCGATTCGTTCAGAAGTTGGAGCACAACCGACAGAAAGTGAAGAAGTCGTCTCCACTGCACTTGGTGGGGACTGGGAGTTCCGAGGAATTCGAACCCCATCGAAAGATTTGTATCCATCAATGATTGAGGAGAAGGAATGATCAGAGTTATCGTCGATATGGAAAAATGCCAACACTATGGTCAATGCGTCTATGAGGCACCAAATATCTTCAAACTGGATGAAGATGACAAGCTCGAATATCTCGCATCTGCTGATGATTCAGAACTTGGCAATATCCAAGCAGCGGTAGATATCTGCCCAATGCAAGCAATTCAATTCACCAAGGAGTAACACCTTGTCTCATGTGCTGATTGTTGGAGCATCAATGGGCGGCCTCAGAACCGCCGAAGCACTTCGTCGCACAGGATTTGAAGGAAGTATCACTCTGCTTGGCGCAGAAACCGAATATCCCTATAACCGCCCGCCACTTTCAAAAGAATATTTACTCAACCCTGACACCAAGATTCATTTCAATTTGAATACCGAGTCACTTAAAAGTGATTTTATTTTGGGTACTTCAGCGGTGAGTTCAGATCTTAAAGAACAGACAGTTATTACAGATAAAGGCACTACACATTCTTTTGATTACTTAGTTGCAGCAACCGGATTAAGCTCAAGGTCACTGAAGTTTGAAAACAACGTAGAAGGAAATCGGTTCTCGCTACGAACCATTCGTGATACTGAAAATTTACGGCGGGCTCTAGCGAAGAATAAGAAAGTTGTGATTCTCGGGGCCGGTTTTATTGGATGCGAAATGGCAGCAAGTCTCACCAAACTTGGATGTGTTGTTCACGTGGTAGCACCAGAGTCAATTCCATTAGCGCTTGCGCTTGGGGATGATTTTGCTCGAGTAATCCAACGACACCATGAAGCTCAAGGTGTCACATTTCATATGAATTCAAGTGTGAAAGATCTGATTGGCGAATCACAGATTGAAGGTGTGCTCCTTCAAGATGGAAGAAGTATTGAATGTGACATCCTGATTGAGGCAGTTGGGTCAATCACCAATGTTGAGTGGCTTAGTGACAATGATTTAGATTTGACGAACGGATTGTTACTTGATTCAGGACTTCACGCACTAACATCAAACGGTTCACTTTCCAACGTGTTTGGGGTTGGAGATATGGCACGTTTTCCCTATGCGAAGCGTGATTTACCTGCGAGAAGAATTGAACATTGGAATATTCCGATAGAGATGGCAAAACGTGTTGCGAAAGATATTTGCTTCGGGGAAGGCATCCAGGTTGATGATTTTGACCCGAACGTTCCATTTCAACCCCTAGCCTCTTTTTGGAGTGATCAATTCGATTTACACATCCTTGCATACGGTGAATTACACCTAGCGAATTCGTCCAGACTCCTTGATGGTGATTATGACAATGAGTTCGTCGTTGGGTACTATCGGGATGATGAGCTTGTAGGAGTTGCAGGGCTTGGAATGCGTGGAGTCCTCAACAAATATCGTGCCGAGATTTCGATCTAGAAGGAGATAACGTGAGTTCGTTTTTCGACTTAGATATCAGTTTTGAGGATGATGAAACTCCGAACCTCAATGCCATACCTGCAGAAGATCTACTTAAAGCAATAGAGAGTCTGCCAGCGGCACTGAAAGATGTAGCGATGGGTATTTTGTATGAGAAGCGAACGTTTTCTGATGTTTCACAAGCTCTCGGTATTCGCCAATCAGAACTCGTAACACGATTGCACCGCGCGCAACTTGCAATCGGAATGTATTTGATGCAGAAATGAATCCACTAGGTATTGGGTCTGATCGCTGGGAAGTTTTGAAATCTGTGACTGATCAGATTCTTGAAGTGTGGTCAAGTTTTGATGCACCTCGGGATAGTGAACCTGAAATTTCTTCAGAATTACATTCCTGGTTAAGTGCGAAACTACCGGTGTCAAGCACTGATGCCAAGTCGGTCATCGAGCAAGCATTTGAGATTATGGATGCTTCAACTGCCCAATCTCGACCACGTTTTTTTGCCTATATCGGCTCAAGTGGTCTTGAGATGGGAGCAATTGCAGACTTTATTGTTTCTACCTACGATGTGAATCAGGCAATTGATGCACGTGCCGCTTCATTGATGGATGAGCAAACGATTAGATGGATATCCGAATTTATCGGATATCCTCATCAAGAAGGTGTCTTCACTTCAGGTGGAATGGTCAGTAATCTCACAGCACTTGCGGCAGCTCGAACTCGTGCCATACCGGATTCGAGACGAAATGGAATTACAAAACCTGTAGCAATCTACAGTTCGGCGGAATCACATTATTCCAATACCAGAGCAGTTGAAGTATTAGGTATGGGTTCCAAATCAATTCGAGCAATCGAGATTGATGAGACACATCGAATGAAGCCGAGTGCACTTCGAGCACAAATTGAACTCGATATCAACAGTGACATCACACCAATAGCCATCATCGCAACTGCTGGTACCACATTAACTGGCGCTATTGATCCACTTGATGAAATTGCTAGCATTGCAGAAGAATTTGGAATCTGGCTTCACGTCGATGGCGCGTATGGAATTCCAGCAGCAGGAACTAGTCGCTCCACATTATTCAAGGGAATTGAAAGAGCAGATTCCATCACCATCGATGCACACAAATGGCTATTTGTTCCAAAAGCCTGCAGTCTGCTTTTGATTCGAGATCTCAATCTCTTGGCAGAGACCTTCTCCCACCATGAGGCATATATGCCCCATGTTGATATGAAACATAATCCTGTTGATTTGACGCTTGAATACTCACGCCCCCTTCGATCACTGAAACTTTGGCTTGGATTCAAAACTCATGGTGCAAATGCCTTCCGTCAGGCAATTGAGGCGAACTTAGAACTTGCAACATTGACATATGACATTGCAAAACAACGCGGTAGCTATCGGCTCCTCCCCACGTCACCACAACTTTCCATTGTTCCTATTCAGTACGTACCACCCATAAATGTGAACATCAGTGAATTTAATGCAATGCTTTGCAATCGAATAATCGAAGATGGACGGTTCTTTATTTCACCGGCTCAGATTGATGGCGAAACCTGGTTACGCCCCTGCTACACGAATTTTCGCACTACTGCTCACGATGTTGAAGAGTTTTTCAACGTTATTGAAGAGATTGCAGCAACTATTTCTCTATGAATTTGAGGGTGATGGACTTACTGAAGGGCTAGGAAGTATTCGCTCAAATAAGTGAATAGTGTCATTCAAGAAGCCTTCTCTCATTTGTTGAAGTGCAAGTTCATCAAGAAATATCGCCCATTGCCCATCATCGGTATAGCCAGTACTTGCACCTGGCAGAGTAATCTGACGAATATTGCTGTAATCGAAACTTCGAAGAGAGCCAACAAGATTTGCAATATATTGAAGTGTAAAACCATCATCAAGTGCGAGATATGGTGCAAGTGATTCGAAAGTTGCTGAGAGTTTCAACGGATTATTTTTCACATCATCTGTGATGATCTTTTTGGCAAGGGCGATGATGACCTTTCGCTGATTTTTTACTCGTTGATAATCCCCACCCGGCACATTTTTCCGCTCTCTTACAAAACCGAGCACTTCATTACCAGTGAGTGTTAATTTGCCAACAGGGTAGTAGTGCCGTGGCGGTATTGAAAGCGTAAATGCTCGATCATTCTTGATGGTTAATCCACCAAGTTCATCAACCACTGATTCAAATCCTGCAAAGTCAATTGCCGCTACGCGATCAATTCTTGTATCAAGCAGCGTTTCAAGAGTTTCTACCAGGGTTGCAACATTGCCAAGGGAGAGAGCCGCGTTGATTTTTGCTTCACCGATACCAGGGATGCCCACCCAACTATCGCGCAGTACGGAGAGCATTGTCACGTGTTCTCGATTATCAGAGATGTGAATCAAAATAATCGTATCTGCTCGCACTCCAGTTAATGTGTCAATTTTTGCAGTTTGGTACGCGCGATAGTCTGCTCCAAGGAGCAGGATATTTTCTCCAGGGCTCTCATCTGGCCGAATCGTTGAAGTTGGAAAAACTGAAGGCAGGGCTTTGATTGAATTGTTTGCTTGCCAGAGATTGAATGCAACAACTACGCTATAGAGAAAACCAGCCATTGTTATAACTCCAAGAGCAATTGCTGGATATTTGAGTTTTGCTTTCATACTCACTTTCTGACCTTAGTGCTTTACCATTAGAAGATGAAAATTCTTCTCTCTGGCTTTGAACCTTTTAACAAAGCGCTCACAAATGCATCTGAGATCATCGTTCGGGAAATTGAACAACAAGATTTCGATTTTGAAGTGATCACTGTGATTTTGCCAGTTATCTACCGAGATGCTTTCCAGGTTCTTAATGAATTGGTGACGATTAAACAGCCAGATGCCATTATTTCGCTAGGTCAAGCAGAAGGTCGTACTGCTATCTCGCTTGAACGAAGTGCGAACAACAGAGACGATGCACAAATGGCAGATAACAGCGGAGAAGCAAGAATTGATAGTGTTATTGCCGAAGGTGCTCCTGAATCTCTCCCTACAACATTACCGATTGAAGAAATATACAAACAATTGCAATTGAATTCGATCCGAGTTGAATATTCTGATAGTGCTGGAAACTTCCTTTGTAATAACCTCTTCTTCAACTCTCAAATCACCTTTACCGAATGTCCTTCAGGTTTTATTCATGTGCCTCTTGTAGATACCCAATTAGATGAGTTTCCAGAAAAGCCCAGTATCCCGCTTTCGGAGGCGGTTCGAGGTATCGAAATTGCCCTCAAAACCACAGCCTTTCTCCTCACAAGACCCACCTAATAGACTCAAGCAATTGGCGTCTGTAGCTCAATGGATAGAGCACCTGACTTCGGATCAGGCGGTTTGGGGTTCGAGTCCCTACAGGCGCGCGTCGACAAAGGAACGTGGTGAAATGGCACTAGATGATGACATTGACCGCAAAATCCTGATGCTTCTCCAGCACGATGGCCGAATCGCGTTTTCCGATATTGCCAAAGAAACTGGACTTTCAACCTCAGCATTACATCAGCGAGTGAAGCGACTCGAGTCTAAGGGTGTTATCACAAACTATGTTGCCAAAGTTTCTGCTCGCGAAGTGGGCCTTCCACTCACTGCCTTTATCTCACTGACACCCCTCGACCCTGCTGCTCCTGACAATGTGGCGGAGGCTGTAGCCGAGATTCCAGAAGTTGAAGGTTGTTGGTCGGTGGCAGGTGCCGAGTCATACATTCTTAAAGTGAGAGTCAGTGAACCCATTGACCTTGAAGAGTTACTCGCAACTATTCGCACGGCTGCAAATGTGAGTACAAGAACAACTGTTGTTCTTTCTACTGCATTTGAAGATCGACCACTTGCGCTTGATTAGCCCTTCGCCATTTCTTCAGCAATCGCACTACTAAATGACGTAATGTCATCTTCAGTTGTATCCCAGGAACACATCCAACGAACCTCACCAGTTGCTGGGTCCCAGACATAAAAACGAAATCTTTGTTGAAGCCTCTCTGTTACCTTTGCTGGCAAGATTGCAAACACAGCATTTGCCTGGACTGGTTTTGTAACAGTGACTCCTGGAATGGAAGAAACAGCATTAAATAGAAGTTGTGCCATTTGATTTGAGTGCTTGGCATTTTGAAGCCACAAATCATTTGAAAGAAGTGCCACGAGTTGTGCTGAAGAAAATCGCATCTTGCTTGCAAGTTGCATATAAGACTTACGAATGAAAGGAAGAGCTTCTGCAACTCGTGGATTTAGTGCAATTACAGCTTCGGCAGCAATTGCACCATTCTTGGTGCCACCAAAACTCACAACATCCACACCCACATCTGTAGTAAATGCTCTAAAGGGCAGATTCAAACTTGCTGCTGCATTTGAAATGCGAGCCCCATCTAGGTGAACAAACATTCCGTGTTTATGTGCAAAATCAGTAATTGATTTGATTTCATTTGCAGTGTAAACAGTTCCATACTCGCTTGATTGGGTAATGGATACAACCTTAGGTTGAGATCTGTGGACATCACCAAAACCATAGGCTTGGGACTCAATAAGTTCAGGTGTTAATTTTCCATCCGGTGTCGGTACAGTCCAAAGTTTTAACCCAGCAACTTTTTCAGGTGCTCCACCTTCGTCCATATTGATGTGGGCACTTCCAGCACATATCACTGCTTCCCAGCGTTCCATTAGTGCAGAAAGTGCCGCAACATTAGAGCCAGTGCCATTGAAGACTGGGAATACCTCGGCACTCTCACCGAAGTGTTGTTTGATGAGCACACTTAATTGTTTCGTGCTGTCGTCTTCACCGTACGCAACTTGATGTCCCTGATTTGCTTGAACCATTGCTTCTAATACTGCAGGGTGAGCTGCTGCATAATTATCAGACGCGAATCCTCGCCACACTGTGCTCATAATTCCTAACCTGTAATGCCAACTACGTCGGCAATAGTAGGTGCAAGTTTGGTTCGAAGTGCTTCATAGAACACATTCAGCGGAAATTCGTCTTGTAGAACGGCATTCACGAGTTCTTTGAGTTCGCCTTGTACGGGAAGAGCTTCAACTCCTTTTGCCCAAGTTGATGCAGGGTGAGATTCCACAAGCCCTGAAACGAACTCATAGGCTGCAAGCCAATGAGCAATTCGGGACCTGTCAATTCCTTCTCTATATAAACTCTCAACTTGCTCACAGAGTTCAACGATGGCATCGCTGACGAGGTTCCAATTGATGGTGAGGGTGTTATCTGTCCACCGTAGTACGCCATTCTTATGGAGGTGAGCAAAGATTATTTGTCCTGCAAGACCATCGTAGTTTCGAGTGCGATCTCCGGTAATAGGGAAGCGAAGGAGACGATCAAACAAGATGGCGATTCGAATGAATCGCCCTAAATACACTCCTTCATCATCAAGTCGCAGTGTCTCTCTGTATGTTGTGAGATCACAGCGAAGCTCTTCAAGGGCATACATCCAAAACGGCATACGTTGTTTGATCATAAATGGATCAAAAGGTAGATCTCCATGACTATGGGAACGATCGTGAATCAAGTCCCAGAGCACAAAAGTGTCTTGGGCTAACTTCTGATTCGACAACAATAACTCTGCATCAGGAGGAAGTGCTAACTTCAAAAGAGAGGTTGCATCCTTTGAAATCTTTCGAAAACGTGCGGCTTCTCGATCACAGAAGATTCCACCCCAAGAAAATTGCATCGCTCCTTTAATGGCAACAGTTTCCGGGAACAGCACAGCACTATGAGTGTCATACCCTTTGGTAAACCCTACAAATTCAATTGGCACAAACGCCGGGTTTTTGTATTTAGTCTTCTCTTGATCCGCAAGCCAGTCTGGCCAATACGTACTGGTGATGACTGCTTCAAAGTTTCGATTTGGATTTCCGTTTTGTGTATACATCGGAAAGACTGAAAGGTTTTTCACGCCATCTTCACGGTTCTGTTCTGGTCGAAACAAGTCAAGCGATTTATAGAAATCAGGAACTTGCAGGCCGTTTTCTACCCAAGCGTCAAAATCGAGAATTGTTTGTTCAAGTTGAGCCTCTTGATGTGGGAAGAATGGAATGAGATCACGAATTGAACTCGTAATTCGCTTCACCATCGTCTCTACATCTTCTTTCGTTACTTTCTCAAAATCAATAGATCCATCTTTATTCTGAAGTGGTCGAAGTGTCTCAATTGCATCGACAAGTTCAAGCCAAGATGCAGTTTCGATTGCGGGGAAAGTTTTTGTTGATGTTTCACTTAGTGACTTTGGGCTCACCCAAAGTAGGAGATTGCTCCAAAACTTCAAGTTGTCCAGATCATGAATTGAGTCATCACCAAACACATCTGAATCAGCAAGAACGACAGCCCTCCCACTTCCAGCTTCAACTCCAATAACAACTGCTTCGGACGCGGGACTAGCAGTTTCATAGGTTGCAGCGAATGTATGATGAAAATCTCCGTTGTTTGAAATAGAGAGATAGCCAGATCGATACAAACAAATGTGTGAGACTTCTGAAAAGAGATCGAATGATGTTTTTGGTGTTGCTTCTGCAGTAATCCAGGTTGCAACATCACGGAAATTATTGATAGTGTCTTGAACTGTTGCATTGTGAAGGACTACTCCGAAGCGACTTGCGATGTCAGCTGCAGAGTTTTGATACTTCTGAAATTCCGTTTCACCAAAGATGACAAGGCCTCCACCTCGTCGAACGAATCGTTCAAGGGAATCCTGTTCGTCTTCTGACAGTGTGGCATTCCCAATACCGTTTGTTTTTTCCCACTCTGGGGCTGAACTGTGAAGAAGCACCACAATGTCGACGTCTTCAAGAACTACATCTGTAAATGTGCCACTTGAAAGTGCAGTAACTTCGTATCCCAATGACTCTACGCTTCGCGCTGCTTCGATGTACCCGGCATCCTTTGGATTCTGTGGGTTAATAGCGCTAGCAGCCTCAGGAGTGATTGCCCAGGCATTCTGGTGTGCTTGATCGAAAAGAACTTTACCAATTCTTGCCATAAGAGCCTCCTAGTGGAAAAAATCCTGTGAAACTAGTGAATTAGCGTACATTGTCCGTTCTGAGGCTCAAAATGAAAAATCGACCAATAAGCCTGCGTGATCTGAGATTCGTGGGGCATCTGTGCCCAAAAACACCCTCTCAACTCTGGTCGCCCGATGCCCAAAAACATAGTCAATCCGCTGCCCCTCAACACCTTTCGGTACGAGTTACTTTTGACTCGGATTAGGAGATTCTGTTGAACACTCAGGTCGCCTGTCTCCAGGTCTGCAGTTATAAGGACGAGTGCTGATTGGAGATGCAAGCACATTTTCAATTTGCTCCCGAAGTTCAGAAGCAAGTGAGAGCGAAAACGTTTTCGTGATAAGTGTGCTCGTTCTATAGATAATAACTGCATCTTTATTTGCTATAAAACAAAGACTCTCATCACAGAACTTGTCTGTTAGATCAATTATCTCCACACCAGTGGGCATAAAAACGAGCGAACTGGAAAGATTATTGCTGGTGCGATAAATCTCATCTCTCGATATTACGCATTCTTGCAGGTAATCAGATGCACTTTGCAAACACTGAAGTGGGTTACTCGGTGCAAGTGATGAGCCACGAAGTAATAAAACTTTAACTTTTGCTGCAATGAGTTTCTCAAAGATAGTTACTAGAGGTGTGATTCTTTCTTGAGATCTCATAGGAGCACCTTGTTGCGTTTGGGCTTCACCTACGATATTGAAGTTTGTGATGACAAGATCAGGTTTCACTCTAAGTAAATATTTTTGGGTATCGACAATCAATTTGTCACATTTTTTATTCGGTGTTGTAGTTGGACAATCTTCCGTGACTCTTACTTCTAATTTCCAGCCATTTTCCTCTGCCAACCTGGAAAGAGCAGGTTGCCAGTTACCTGAAAGTGCATTTCCGAAGAGAACGATATGAGTTTTTGATGCAGTATCCCCATACAAGCAGTCGCTCAAATCTCCTTGACAGTTTGGATCATCAATATAGTCGGGGACATCCATCGCTGCTTCGCTTGATGCGGGGGTGAAGGATGTTGTAGGTGAAGGTTCTGGAAGAACATTGCTACTAGCAGGTGACTGAATGAAAAAGAGTACTAGCGGCACAATCACCAACAACAAAATTTTTGTCACAAGTCCGCGAACTAATCCCAAGCGAATCACAAAAGAAGAAATACCTTCTGTAATGAGTGAAGTGATGAAACTGAAAAGAAAACTCAGAATCAAAATTCCTAATATCTGAACTACACCCAGTATTTCTACGCCAACCTCGCGCTTAAGTATTTGTGCCAATGGCCAATGCCAGATAAATGCGCCGAGCGAATACTGAGCTAGAAATGAAACACTTTGAGAAGTCATTAATCGATAACTAAACGTTTCATTTCGTGAACCAAGGAGCAGAATGAAAATCAACAGCACCGGAAGAACTAACAAAATATTCCCAAAGGGATTGATAGCCATAAACCCGAGAACCAGAAATGCAAAAATTGCGAAAAATACAACATCGATACTTGTTGAAAATGTGGTTGATTCTTCTAGCCTCAATTTACTAAGACCAAACCCAATCCCAAGGAGTGTTGCCCATAACCATGTTGTTGGTGATAAGAAAAAGCTTGTTGAGAATTCAAGGTTTACTTGAAATGAAAAGAGCAAATAAAAAGCGAGGGCAAAGAGAAGAATCGATGTGACTCTTGAGACTACTTTTGTAGGTTCAAATTTAAGTAGAGTCAAGAGAAATGCGATAAGCACAAAAACAATAAAGAGTTGCAACAGTGAACTGGTTATCCAGAGGTGCATAAATGGACTTGATTGAGAATCGAGTCCAAAAATCTTTTCCCGCAAATTGATGTCAGAAAGATTTCCGCGGCCAGTGCTGAAAGTAAAAGCCGAACCCAACCAAGAATCTTTAAACTCGCTTGCCCGCGTTAGTATCCAAATTGCGGTTAGTCCAATAACAACGTGTATTTTCGAAAATACTGCCCAGAGAAAATCAATTATCACAACAAATGGGTTCAGTGTGAGCGATTCTGAACGAGACTCTTGAATACGACTGGATATCTCATATCCGAGAAGTGCAAAGATGAGAGGAATCCCAGCAAGGAAGACTGAATTATTGGTTAATCCCCAAAATATCAATGCGGCGAATGCGACAAATTGTAAATTTCGAATATCTGCTCGAGAATTGGTAAAAATCACCTCCTGAGACTACCTGAGAGGCATATCCTCAATAAGATGAGATTGAAATAATCTGTGAAATTACTTGGAATTGACATTCCAGCAGGGTGTTCAAGGTGATTATGGGCTATTGTTCAGAAAGTCAATATTCAAGGTAAAGGTGAGAATATGAAAAAACTATTATCTGGCTTCTTAACAGCCCTACTAACGTCAGGATTGATCGTCGCAACAGCTACGACGGCTCAAGCCGTAGCCACTATCACTCCATCATTTGCAATCACGGGACCAGATTCTGCCGGTACCTTCACGATTTCAGGTATTCCACTTGCCTACACACCCATTGATGCAGGCTCATGTACTGAACCAACCCTTTCTTCAGTCACTTTCGATACTGAACCTGCTACTGGAACAATCACAGTAACACCAGATTATGTTGCGGGAACAGCATCAATCTCTGGCGACTTGCCGGTTTTTGAAGATGAAGCACTTGATGTCGATATCGAAATTAACTTTACTTTAAATTGCGATTCGGAAACACAATTAGAAGAAGAAACGCTCACTGATGCTTTCGATTTCTTCAATGCACCTGCAATTACATCGATCAGCCCTACCTCTGGTATCAGTGGTTCCACAGTTACTTTCACAGGAACTGATTTATCTGCAGCAACAGCAGTGAAGTTTGGCTCAACAAATGCAACGAGTTTTGACGTAGTGAGTGACACATCTATCACGGCGGAGGTACCAAATGGTGTTGGCGTTGTCGATGTCACGGTCACTGCGCATGGTGAAACTGCAACATACGCATCGTTCACCTACAGCACTGGCATTGTGAGTGTGAGTCCAGGAACTGGCGACATTGCTGGTGGCCAAACAGTGACACTAACTGGAATTGGTTTTACTGATAGCGATATTGTGCTTTTCGGTACTACTCCAGGAACTTCAGTTAATGCAAACACTGATGGAACTCAACTCACTGTTGTTACTCCGGCAAAAGCAGCAGGAATTGTTGACATTACAGTGACAAATGGAACGAGTAGTACTAGTTTGCTTCAGAGCTTCCGATTTATTGCTGATCCAACGATAACTGACTTTTCTCCGAAGAATGGGCCATTACAAGGCGGCACAATTGTGACTGTTACTGGTACCAACTTCTTTGGGGATAGCGATGAACTGACTGTGCTCTTTGGAACAGTTGCTGCCACAGATGTAAGTCCTGCTGAAAATGGCCAGTCACTCACGGCGGTTGTTCCTGCAATGAGTGGTAATAATGACACAGTAAAGGTAACAGTTACGACTAAAGCTGGCACCATTCTTTCAAGCTCTGACTTTGAATATCGTCAGCAAACAATCACGACTGTTAGCCCACAATATGGTCCAGTTGGTGGTGGAAATATTGTCACTATTACCGGAACAAACCTTCTAGGTGCAACTGAGGTGAAATTTGGTAGTAATGCATCACCAAATATTTTGAGCATCACAAATACTGTAATCACCGCAGTAGCACCTGCAGGTGTAGGAACAGTTGCTGTTTCAGTGAAAATCGGTGATACGAGTGTTGCCAAGCAAGATGCGTATACGTATCTCACAGCACCATCAGTAACCTCAATTACTCCAAACATTGGTGCCATCGCTGGTGGAACAACAGTCACAATAACTGGCACAAATCTAAAAGCAATCTCGAATATTGATTTTGGAGTCAATCCTGGAACTAGTGTCGTCATCAACTCTGCAGGAACATCGCTTACGGTAGTAACTCCTGCACGTGTTGCGGTTGGACTTGTCAGCGTAACACTGACAGGACCTGGTGGTGTGACAATTGTTCCAAATGGTTTCGAGTATGTCTTGAAGGTCTGCACACCATCAGAACTAGGAAAGATTCGTTTTGCGAAAGGTTCTTCAACTCTCACAGATGCTGCAAAAGACAAGTTGACTGACTTTTCAAGTGCCATCATTGCAAGTGGCTGCGATGTTGTCACTGTAAAGAGATACAAGTCAACCGCAACTACCGCAGTTCAAAAAGCAATGGCAACTTTGACAGCAAAGCGAGTCAAAAAAGCTCTGAAGTATCTGAAAGCGCAGCTCGATGCTGGAGATGTCACGGTAACAATTGAGCGACTTGCTCTAGCAAATCAAAAAATTACTATGACGAGTGTGGATCAATTCAAAGTCAATCGAAGAATTGATTTTGGGATGAAGTCCTAACAACAGCGAATATAAAAAGGCGTGCGTTTGCACGCCTTTTTATATTTAAAAGACAATGTCAACCCCAGCATATTCAGCGAGCGCTTGAAGTTCTAGTTGCAGAGGTGCAATTTTGCTTCTTGCACTTTCGATCTTTACTGCCTGATTTTGAAGTTCAGTATCATTTTCACTCTCAATCGCACTCTTCATACCTTCGAAGGCGCTCACCTGCTCTTGCCATATTTCGATATAAGAAGAATGAAAATGTTTTATCTCGGGATGTTTGGTTTCAATTTTCTCTAATTGCTTGAGAAATGACTTTGACTTGGGGATAATCAATTCAAGTTGTTTCAGAAGTTGGGCAGGACCTTGGAAATTTGGCCCAGATACTGCATCAAAAAGTCCAACAACTTCATTTTCAAGTACACCGATATTCCCAAGATTATTGAGGTACATCTGCAAATCAGGACCAAGGGTGGCCGGATCTGTTCTGAAATCGTAGGTAGGGGAAGCACTCGTACTGACGCTTGGAGACGGAGTTTCTTGGCTTGAATCCGTGCCGCAGGCACTAGTCAGCCCGAAAATTGCAAGAATTATCAATATTTTTCTCATTTTCAAAGACTACTTCACTATATATATGTGCCCTGCTTGAGCATAGGCAGGGCAACCTGATACCTTTCGCTCACATATATATGAGGGCTGGCGAGCGCCTGCCCGAAGGGAGTAACAATGAAAACAAAGCTACGTGCCCTCGTTGGCGGCGTCGCACTCCTCTTGGTCTTAGCTGCTTGCTACCCTGGTATTAGTAGCCAGTATGCACAAGCTTACGAAGTGCAAGCAACAATTACCAAAGGAAAAGTTGATCTTGACCACGGTTTGTGGAATGAGGGTGGAGGAGCCGGAGGTTTTATCAACCCACACGGTCTGCAAGGACCGTGGAGTTATGATCGTGTTTCTTACGCAGGGAATGGAACTGCTTCCGTTGATCTAAGTTTTTCAAACAGCAAAGGCAACTGGCAAGTTTCAGGAAAATGGCTGGATGGAACTGTTCGTATGGAATTCTCTGGTAAGTCGGAATACCTGACCGCTCTTGTGAACCACTGTTTATCGAATGTCTACATGGATGATGTTGATAGCCAACTCTACGAATGGTACATTCAAGGTGAACTATATGGTTACGACTTTAATGCCGACGACTGCGGATATTTTGAAGGAGGAATAATCGCTCCTGGATATGTTGAAGACGTTCAGACAGGTACCTGGATTAAGGGTGGATGCGTTCTTATCCCGACGATGTACAGAAGCCTCAACAGTGCATATGTTGGAACGGGCCACGCCCTCTTGCTCGTTTGCCAAAATGGTGGAGGTACCCCTGTAGCTGAAGAGTGGGGATACCCTTCATACATGGAAGTTTGGATTCCAGATACCACTTGGATATCAGAGCAAGCCATTGGTGATGTCGACTACTACCTCGATGGTGACGAAGATTCGAATGATGTTTGCTGGAACGAAACCGAATATTACGTCTGCGAATACTCTGAAGATGAATACTATTTCTCATCCTCATATGAAGACAATGTCTATTACACCAAGGGTTATTTCGAAAATGACAACAGCCCTTTCCGAAATTACTACGCAGGTGGAACGAACACGAACCGTAGCGGCAAGTGGATTGTGCAATCAAGATTTAACAACTTATTCGCATCTCCTCTTGCAACTGAACCAGCAATGTTTAACTCAACAATCTGGAACCTTCCATAAACACTAAACACAAAGGAAAGCGGCCGCGAAAGCGGCCGTTTTTCTTATAGAGAGATATCTACGTTTAGGTATCACTTCACCTTTACTAGGCTCTCTTCGTGCCACTAATCTTTAAGAAACTACTTCTTTCATCAATTGCAAGTAATTTTTCAGATGGGCTTGTGAAAGTTTCAGCACCACTACTCGCTGCATTTCTTACGCGAGACCCAGTGTTGATTTCATTTTTGAGTTCTTTGTCATTTTTACCCTGGCTTTTGTTTGCTATACCAATCGGTGGAATTGCTGATCGAACGGAACGATTTAAGTTACTGGCAGTTGCAAACCTGCTCCGTGTCTTGATATTTAGTTTTGCAACCTACCTTGTATTTAGCTTGAATAATCCTGAATCCTTTTTTGTTATTAACATCTATTGGCTTTATCTGATTGTTTTTCTTGTTGGCGTGTGTGAAGTGGTTGCAGATACTGCAAGTCAATCGCTGCTACCGGGTATGCTGAATGAAGATCAGCGGGAAAAGGGCAACGCTCACATGCAAACTGCTCAATTTGTTGTGCAGGAGTTCATGGGAGTTCCAGTAGCAGGATTACTTTTTGCTCTTTCAATGTTTGTGCCATTCCTCATAGGATCTATCGGCTTTGCTATCGCTTGGGTCATTCTTCTCAATTTGGCTGTGAGCGCTTCAAAACTTGCATCCACACCTGCATCAAAAAACTTCATCGCAGAATTGAAATTCGGATTGAAGTTCTTATATGAAGAAAAGAATGTTTTCAAACTTGTAATGTTTACGACATCACTAAGTTTCTTTTTTGCAGCAAGTGGAGCAACTCTGGTTTTGTTTGCACTTGATGTTGTTGGAATTAGTGAAGCATCATTTGGTGTTGTAATGATGCTAGGTGGCATTGGCGGATTAATCGGATCAATAATCACTCCAAAGCTCTCACAGAGATTTGGGCGTGGAGCAATGTTGGCAATTTCAATTTCACTCGCACCAGCAGCGATCATTATTCAAGGTATCTATCCGAATATTGTTGTTTTCATATTAGGTGGATTCATCACTTCATTTGCTACATCAATTTGGAACATCTTGTTAATGAGTTCATATCAGTACTTGATTCCAAGTGAGATTTTTGGCCGAATCCATGGTGCTCGAAGAACATTGGTGTGGGGCGTCTCACCTCTAGGTGCTGTGCTCGGAGGATTTCTTGGGGCAATCGACCTCCGGGTCCCGCTTATTGTGGGTGGGTCAATTACCCTACTCATTGCACTCGCCAATACCCGATTTGTGGTGAATTTAGGGAAATTAACCTCAAATCGGACATAAATGTCCTGTTTTAGGAAAAAAAGTTCACTTGCATCTATCCATTTTGTTATCAGGCTGTTACATTTCGCCAACGGTTCTCGTGAGGGAATCGAGGTGATCCTTACACCCGTAGAGATCACCCGCTGTGCACAGCAAAATAAGGAGAAATGAATGAAGTTCAATCTAAAAGCCAAGGTCGCAGTCGCTGCTGCAGCTGCTGTCGGTCTTGCTGGTTTGACTTTAGCGACTCCAGCATCGTCTGCTACACGTTCCACAATTGTGTACGTAGCTAGCAACACGATGACCTCGCTAAATTCAGGTACACCAGACACCAACTTGGTGACGAACTCCGAAATCGGATATCTCACCGGAATGGGTTTCGCGTATTACGATGACAAGCCAAACTTGGTTCGTAACACAACTCTCGGAACCTTCAAAGTTGTAAAAAATGAAAAGAAAGACTTCCGTGTGAAGTACACACTGAAGCCTGGTCGCGTTTGGTCAGATGGCACCCCAATTGATGCTGTTGACTTGCTTTTGAGCCACGTGCTTTCAAGCAGTAAGTATTCAATCCGTGCAGGTCTTGGTGACCCAGCGAGTGCAACCACTTCACCTGTGTTCGATTCACTCGGATATAACGGTATTTATGACAGCTACATCGTTGCTAACCCAATCATTAGCAAAAATCGCTTGTCAGTGACCTTGAAGTTCAAGGAATTCCAGCCAGATTGGGAACTCTTGGGCCCTGGTCCAGCTCCAGTTCACGCTTTGATGCTTCTTTCCGAAGGCAAGAAGGGTCTACAGAGCGTAGAGCAGAACATTGCTGCTAAGGAACGATTCCTCAAGGCATACTTGAACTACGACAAGGCTGCACTTCGTGCAATGGGTAAAGTTTGGTCAAACGATTACCACATCTCAGACATCAACAAGTCAACCAACAAGTTGCTTCTTGTATCTAACGGTGCTTACATTGTGAAGAGCGCAGTTACAAACCAGAGCACCACTTTGGTATTGAACAAGCGCTATAACAGCGGTCCAAAGACCAATGGCATCAAGAAGTTCGTCTTCCGGTACATTGCTGATGGAACTGCAGCTGCACAAGCGTTGATCAACGGCGAAATTGATATCTATGGTGGTCAGCCAAACGCTGCATCCGTAGCGCTTTTGCGCGCAGCTTCAAGCGTTGAGGTTCTTGGTGGTAGCGGTGCTGTTTACGAACACATCGATCTACGTCATGGCCCAATCTTTGGTTCAAAGGACAAGTACACCGGTCCATTTGCTGGCAACAGCCAAAAAGCAAAGGATCTGCGTAAAGCATTCATGCTCACGGTTCCACGAACCAAGATTGTGAACGACCTTGTCAAGACCATCAACCCTAACTCGGTTGTAATGAACTCATTGTTCCGATTCCCAGGCACCAATGGCTACAGCGATGTCGTTGCAGCATCTGGTATCTCTGAATACACCAATGGTTCACAGGATGATCGAACTGCAAAGGCTCTAGCTTTGGTGAAGAAGTACTATCCAAATGCAGCTGCTGGTAGCAACTCATTCAAGGTTCGTTTGCTCTGGGGTACTCCTGCAAACGCACGTCGTGCATCTGAAGCACTGCTTATTAGAACTGAAGCTGCGAAGGCAGGTATTGAAGTTATTGGTAACGGTGTGACTGCATGGTCAGGACTTTTGGATTCAAGCGATTACGACGCAATGTTCTTCGCATGGGTACAGGGTTCAACCAGCCAGTCAAATGGTGTTGAGTTGTTCAAGACCTCAGGTGGTAATAACCTCCTCGGTTACAGCAACCCAGATCTGGATAAGGAATTGGAGAAGCTTTACACCTTCCTCACCCCTGCTCAGATTCTTCAGGTACATATCAATGCTGAAAAGATGTTGATGGAAGACGTTGTCTCCCTCCCAATCTTCCAGCATCCAAATATCACTGCCTTCAAGAAGGGGCTTAAGAATATGAAGCCTGCTCCATTGACTCCACAAACACTGTGGAATTTCTGGGAGTTCTCCTTCTAAGGAACTGAGGTAGATTTTCAATCTACCTAACAAGGGTGGCACTTGGGCGAAACTCAGGTGCCACCCTTACTATTAGACTCAATACCACCGAACATCATCAGGAAGGTGAGAAATGCTGGCCTACATCATTCGGCGACTTGGAATCGGTGTCATTATTCTTTTCGGGTCAAGTTTCATTCTTTACAACATGGCGGCATATTCAGGTGATCCGCTGGAAGAACTTAGGCTCAGTCAAGATCCAAAAGCACAACAGTTAATCTTTGCTTTGACACGTGATTTGAACCTTGATGTTCCCCCACCACTTCGTTATTTCATTTGGTTACGCGGTGTACTTACTTTGGATTTTGGAAGCACGCGTGATGCTCGCGAAGTTTCTGACGCTCTTGCACTCGCTATCCCAACCTCGTTTCGATTGGTGATTGTATCAACAATCATCGCCATCATTTTAGGTATTGGTCTCGGTATCATCACTGCACTTCGTCAATATTCACGTTTCGATTATTCGATGACCTTTGTTGCATTCTTACTCTTCTCACTTCCAATTTTCTGGGTCGCTGTGCTATTGAAGCAATATCTTGCGATTAGTTTTAACGACTTTCTCTTTGACCCACTAACGGGTGACCCCGGCGGCAATATAGGAATTGTCTGGATGGTTTTGGCAAGTTTGTTTGCTGGTCTTATCACAGGTTCGGTGTCAGGTGGAGACCGCAAACGCTATTGGACACTCTTCGGTAGCGCTGCTGTTGTGACTTTCTGTGTTTTCTTCTTTCTTGATGCAACTCGATGGTTCACTGATCCATACCTAGGTCCGGTAGGTCTTTTGATTTTCGGTGTTGGTATTGCATTTGGTATCACCCAACTTTCAGTAGGTGTGAGTAACAAACCAGCACTGTATGCATCGTTGACAATGGCGGGGCTTGGTTTTCTCACCTGGTTCCCGATGCAGATTGTGTTCGAGTGGCCAAATCGACGATTTCTCTATCCAGGACTTCTTGTTTTCACCATTGGTATTGCGATAGCTGCAAGTTACTACTTTGCTAAAGTGGATCGAAGAGCAGTAGTTCGAACCACTGTCATCACTGCTGTGTTGATTTCTATTGTGATGTTCTTCGATCGAATGTTACGTAGTTTCTCGGCATATGCTCG
>JBMSMQ010000015.1:0-24764 GCA_049421205.1 Candidatus Nanopelagicales bacterium | reverse complement strand
TATGGAGTGAAAGAATTTCGGGGGTATCAATACGGGTATCAAGGACTGGCAGGAAATACTCCAACAATTGACCTTACCACCATTGATTTGCAAGCAATCCGTGGACAAGGAGGTTCAATCCTTGGAACATCTCGAGGAAATCAAGATCCGAAATTAATCGTTGATACTTTAGTGAAGGATGGAATATCAATTTTCTTTGTGATTGGTGGAGATGGCACCATGCGTGGTGCTGAAGCAATTTATCAAGAGATCACAAACCGCAGACTTTCTATCTCGGTAGTTTGCATCCCAAAAACAATTGATAACGATGTGCCATTAATTGACCACAGTTTCGGTTTTCAAACCGCGTTCACTGAAGCAGCCCGAGCAATAAGTGCAGGTTATGTGGAAGCAACCGCTTCGCGAGGTGGAATAAGTTTGATTAAGTTGATGGGACGCTACTCCGGTTTCATCGCATGTTTTGCTGCATTAGCTGAAACCTCGGCAGATTTTGTACTCATTCCCGAAGTTCCATTTGCCATTGAAGGCAAAGGTGGATTTTTAGAACACTTAGAAGAACGTATGCGTGAGCATGACTATGCCGTCATTGTAGTTGCAGAGGGGGCTGGACAAGAGCACTTTTCAGAAGTCCGGGAACTCGATGCATCTGGCAACAAGCGACTTGCAGATATCGGTGGATTACTTCGTGAGCGGATTCAAGCACATTTCAAATCCATCAACTATCCGATCTCGCTTCGCTATATCGATCCAAGTTATGCGATCAGGTCAGTCGAAGCAAATTCATATGACTCTGTCTATTGTCTACAGCTTGCCCAATCTGCTGTCCACGCAGCAATTGCCGGGAAAACTGGTGTGGTGGTTGGACAATTTCGACGTCGATTCGTTCACATTCCTGTTGAACTACTCAACCGCGAAACAAATCAAGTGAACCCCAATGGCGATCTGTGGTGGTCAGTACTTGAAAATACGGGTCAACCGGCACACTTTGGATAGCGATGTATTTCCCTGTTGATAAGCGCGGTAGCCGACTGAGTGTTGGTTTAAGAAACCTAGATCTTGCATCCTGGTTTGAACTCGATGAAAAACGAATTCCAGAATTACACATCAAAGAGGAACTGTTAGGAAAAAATGAAGAAGTTCTCGCCGAGAGTCGTGGTGTCGAGGATGCAAGTTATGAACTTCTCCGACTAGCACTTGAAAATCTCAAAGATTTTCATAGTGACACTTTTGAAGTACTTGAAGAAGAAGTTATTGATAAAGAGCGAAAGAAGTCGGTTCAAATTAACCATCCACTACTCACACTCAGCGCATTACTACAAGAAGATTTTTGTGTTATGAATCGAGTCGATGAGTCTTGGTTCTTAACCTCGGCAGTGCTCTTTTCCCCATCTCGCTGGAGATTACTCGATAAGGTTGGTAAGAATCTCAGTGGCATCCATGCACCTGTCCCTGGATATGAAACACAAATCGCAGCTGCGACCCATAAGGCTTTTGAACGAATTACTGAAGAGCAACCACTGTGGCGAGCAAATTGGACGCTGCTGGATGATCCAACATTGTTTCAACCTACCCCTGCGCGGGCGCGAGCAGTGATTGAAGATGCAGGCAACGAGGTCTATTTTCGGGTAGAAAGACAAACCCTTCGCAAACTTCCAGATTCAAAGGCAGTCATTTTCACGATCCGCACATACGTTGAACCACTCAATATTGTTGTGGAGAAAGTAGATGGCGCGTTGGATACGTTGCGAGAAAGTCTCCTAAGCACTGATGAACATCATGAAGAGTACAAGGGGTGGAAATACATTAAGCCTGCCGTCTTAGATTTCATTGACTCAAAATCCTGAAGTAGAGTCTGAGCGTGGCAATCAATAAGGTTCTTCTCTACTACTGCTTCACCCCGCTTCAAGATCCTGAGGCAGTAAGACTCTGGCAGTGGACGCTTTGCGAATCCCTAGGACTCAAAGGTCGCATACTTATTTCCAATCAAGGTATCAACGGCACCCTTGGTGGGGACATCAAGGCTCTGAAAAAGTATGTGAAGGCGACGAAAAAGTATGAAGGATTTGCAAGAACTGATTTCAAGTGGTCAGATGGCACTGGAAATGATTTTCCAAAACTCAAAGTGAAAGTCAGAAAAGAACTTGTCACCTTCCTTGCTGATAACGAACTCGAGGTCGATGAGACAGGTGTCGTCGGTGGGGGAATTCATCTACAACCTGAAGAAGTGAATGCGTTAGTAGCAGAACGTGGTGATGACGTTGTGTTCTTTGATGGCCGTAATGCTTTTGAAGCGAAAATTGGCAAATTCAAAAATGCTGTGGTACCTAACACTGACACAACACGAGATTTCTTAGAAGAACTTGATAGTGGCAAGTATGACCACTTGAAGCAACGCCCAATCGTCACCTACTGTACAGGTGGAATCCGCTGTGAAGTGCTCTCTGTTTTAATGAAGAAACGTGGGTTTGAAGAGGTGTATCAAATTCAAGGTGGCATTGTCCGCTACGGTGAAACCTACAAAGACAAAGGGTTATGGGAAGGGTCTCTCTACACCTTTGATGCCAGAATGACGATTGACTTTGCACCTGAAACGAAAGTCATTGGCGAATGTGATTGGTGTCAAAAGCCCACGAAGAGTTTCTATAACTGCCATGACGATGTTTGTATTCAGTTACTTCTCTTATGTGATGCGTGTGCGACGAAGTCAGACAAAATCGATTGTCATCACCCAAATCCACACGGTGCTGTCGATTTCGAATTAGCTGGATAAGAAAAAAGCGCAGTCGTTACCTGCGCTTTTCTCAGATTTCTTTATTGAGCGGTTCCTTGCATTACTGCAATTCGGCGAGTAATTTGGTAGCCACCGATCTCAATTACAGTAGCGTTGATAATTCAAATGAAGGTGTAATCACAGACAGTAATCCCTCTCTGCCTCTCGCGTAGGCGGGTGACGTGCGCATAAATGCAATCACTGAGTTTTTGGGAAATTGGGAACTGGTTTCAGGTATTGCTGGACGTTTGTGCAGGTTGACGAAGCAAAACGAGCCCAATTCCAATAGCGATGAGCGCTCCGAGTGTGGATATAGGTATCCCGAAGGATTCCCTAATAGCGAACGGAAAACCTGAAAATCCAGCACCTGAAACGGCAAGTAGTCCAAGAGAAGTGCATAGCGTCCCAAGAAGTGCGCGTAGTTTTGAATGCGATATTCGATTCTTCGCAGCATCAAACCAGCGAATTTTCATGAATTCGATTGGCCATAGCATCCGAATCACGAAGTAAAGCACCAACCCAAAGCCGATAGTTGATGGAATTAACAAGAGCCAATAAGAGATTCCGTCTGGGACAATGATTGAATTTTCTATGCGTGCAGGGAGATCCAGATTCAGATAGTGAAGTGCCGTAAGCCAGGCCACAAGGACTGCCATATGCCAGAGGTAAATAGTCATCGCCAACATTGCTGCACGTGACATCAACCTAAATCCACGCGGAGTCGATGTTACTTTTTGTAGCCAAGGAGCGAGCAATACAAGTAATCCGAACAATACGAAGGAGTGAAATGCCAAGATGATGGTGGGTGGTGCCATATTGGAGAATTTTTCTGTCGGTATTCCCACAAGTGATGTTGGGTAGAGTTGAAAGACTTGAGTCAAAAGAATATTGCTGATGAGGCCGAAGGCAATGAATACTCTGGCGTGTACTTTTGTGACGCCTTCTTGATACCAAAAACCTAATTGATGAACCATCACCCAAATGATGATGAGATTCAAAACCCCAAAGGCTTCAAGGACATTCAGTCGGAGATAGTCGACGAGAACTGCAAGTAGAAGAAAAAGGGCAATACTCTTTTTGCCAAGTCGCTTCCAAACATTGACAGAAAGTGGGGTGAGAGCAACGACAAGAATGTAGACGGAAAGAAACCACAAAGGTCCAGTAACACCAGTCACAAGCCCATCGGTCACAGATTCATCGGCTAGAAGTGTGATGATGCTGAAAGCAATTGCAAGGGTAAGCAAAAAGACAACCGTAGGCTTCATAAGACGGCGTGTTCGCTGCCAAAGCCATTGATTAAAGTTACCTTGACTTCGAAGGTAACTTCCAAAATTCACAGCTCCACCAGCAATAAAGAAAAGCGGCATCACTTGCAAAATCCAGGTGGTAAATGGCCACAGATTTCCTGAAGAGAGCGTATTGCCACTTTGGGGTAAGCCGTTATCCCAAAAATAGATTTGCATGATGAAGTGGCCAAACACCACAACGATAAGTGACCACGCCCGCACTGAGTCGAGTGCAAGGTCACGCTTTGAGTTATCTTGAAGCGCGTCAATTTTTGGAAAAGGTGGAACTATCCCCATTGTGATTCCTCTCTCACAATACAGAGCATAAGTATCATAAGACTGAAAATCACCAATTCAAGGGCTTTATGCTGAAAATTTTCTGTTCGCAAAACCGTATTTCAGCATCAAGGTCATTGTGCAGGGAAAAGCGCACCTGGAGGGACTCGAACCCCCAACCTAACGGGTAGAAGCCGTTCGCTCTATCCATTGAGCTACAGGCGCAGGAGTTAATTGTCTCAGACGGCGTTTGCTTTTCCACAATTTGGGTAGGTATGACTTATCCCCTGAGGACCATACAAATAATTCAATCTGGCGTGTTTAGAGAATGATTCGACGAAAAGGAGAAGACATGACAGATATCAATATTGCCACTGCGGCAACCCTTGTTACTGACCCAAGTAGTATCGAAACCAAATCAGGAATTCCATTCGTTACTTTCAGGGTAGTAGTGAATCATCGAAGGTTTGACAAGGTAAATCAACTTTGGATGGATGGGGATGCAACGTTCTTTTCAGTGTCATGCTGGCGAAACCTTGCTTCGAATGTGCTGAACAGTATTCGTAAGGGTGATCCTGTTGTGATTCACGGCAAACTTCGTGTCAGAGACTGGAGGACTGATGAGAAAAGTGGGACTTCAATTGAAATCGAAGCGAGTCACATTGGACCAGATCTGAATCGTGGCACCGCTGAATTTCTTCGAAACCTCAAGTCAGAGGACGAAGAGGTGCAAAGTAGGGACGAGTGTGAAATTGAAAATATAGAGAGAAAACCTGTCCGGAAGTAGTCACAAGTAGGCTTCGGGTATGGCTGAATTTATCTATACCCTCAAAAAGGCTCGAAAAGCCATTGGTGACAAAGTAATTCTTGATGACGTAACGCTCGCATTCTTACCCGGAGCAAAAATTGGTGTTGTCGGTCCCAATGGTGCTGGAAAATCTACGCTGCTCAAAATAATGGCAGGAATCGAAAAAGTGTCGAACGGCGATGCAGATTTATCCCCAGGATTTACTGTCGGCATTCTTGCCCAAGAGCCACAACTTGATGAAACAAAAAGTGTGCTTGGAAACGTTGAAGAGGGAGTTGCTGAAACCAAAGCAATGCTCGATCGATTCAATGAAATCTCGGCAGAAATGGCGAACCCTGATGCTGACTACGATGTATTACTTGCAGAAATGGGAAAACTTCAAGAAGCAATTGACCATAAGAATGCCTGGGATCTAGATGCCCAACTTGAAATGGCTATGGATGCACTGCGTTGCCCTCCAGCAGATGCCGAAATCAAAGTCCTCTCCGGTGGAGAAAAGCGCCGCGTTGCACTTTGTAAATTACTGTTACAGCAACCAGACCTATTGCTTCTCGATGAACCGACGAACCACCTTGATGCAGAAAGTGTTCAGTGGCTCGAACAACATCTTGAAAAGTATCCAGGAACAATTGTTGCTATTACGCATGATCGCTATTTCTTGGACAATGTTGCTGAGTGGATTTTGGAGCTAGACCGAGGACGCTGCTATCCGTACGAAGGTAACTATTCGACCTACCTAGAAATGAAAGCGGCTCGCTTAAAAGTTGAAGGTCAAAAGGATGCAAAACTCAAGCGTCGACTTGAAGACGAACTGCAATGGGTTCGATCCAATGCGAAAGCCCGGCAAACAAAAAGTCGAGCTCGACTTGACCGCTATGAAGAAATGGCGGCCGAAGCTGAAAAGACCAAGAAACTTGAATTTGAAGAAATACAAATTCCACCGGGTCCTCGACTTGGTGCTGTTGTGGTGGAAGTAACGAATCTCACCAAAGGATTTGATGATCGCATCTTGATTGATAACCTCTCGTTCACCTTGCCTCGAAACGGAATCGTGGGTGTGATTGGCCCAAACGGTGTTGGTAAGACCACACTCTTTCGAATGCTTGTTACGGCAGCTGGTGAAGCCATAGATGCTGAACTTCCTGATACCGGAAGTATTAAGGTCGGGGAAACTGTCAAACTTTCCTATGTTGATCAATCCCGAGCAGGTCTCGAAGACAAGAAGACAGTGTGGGAAGTAGTGAGCGATGGCCTTGATTGGTTGAAAGTAGGAAATGTTGAAATGCCCTCGCGTGCATATGTTGGCGCATTTGGTTTTAAAGGAGCAGATCAACAAAAGCCAACTGGAGTGCTATCAGGAGGAGAGCGAAACCGTCTGAATCTTGCACTCACCTTGAAGCAAGGTGGAAATCTCTTACTCCTCGACGAACCAACGAACGATCTTGATGTTGAAACACTTGGATCCCTTGAGAATGCGTTACTTGAATTTCCAGGATGCGCAGTGATTACATCTCACGATCGATGGTTTCTCGATCGGATTGCCACGCACATCTTGGCGTATGAAGGGGACAGCCAGTGGTTCTGGTTCGAAGGAAACTTTGAAAGTTATGAAAAGAACAAGATTGAACGTCTTGGTGTTGAGGCGGCTCGACCTCATCGTGCGACCTACAGAAAACTGACTAGAGACTAAAGATGCGAATCAAAATCCAACTTCGCTGGAGTGATTTTGATGCACTTCGGCACCTAAACAACGTGTCGTATGTCGAATTTATGCAGGATGCTCGATTTGCTTTGCTCGAAAGTCTCAATCTCGGCGCAGAGCACCTTGTCGAGATTGGCCATGTGGTTGCTCATAACGAGATTGATTACCTCAAACCTGTCAATATGCAGATGCGTGAACTTATTGTTGAAGTGAAAGTGGAACATGTGGGAGGTGCCTCCTACAAACTTGCATACGTATTTTTGGACGAATCGGGTACACGTTACGCAACTGCAAGCACTGTTATGGTTCAAGTTGAGACAGAAACTGGTGCTGTGGTGAGGATTTCAGATGATCTCCGGGCACTTTTAGAAACGGCTTCATAGTTCTCCTTTTGCGCAGCGCGTCAATACTCTTCACAATTCACCTGTGCTTTCCATTACCTTGCGATACGACGAGGCAGCGCACTTCGCGCTATTTTCAAGGAAAATCGCTGCGTGGGATTCGCTCGGGACGCTGCGACTTCAATCCCGTGGCAAAGTCATTGGAATTTGGGCTCATACGCCAATGGATTGTCTTGTCTTTATCGCTCTTCCGCTTGTTGAAGAAATCGGTGAAGAATTTGATCGGATAATCTCAGCAAGCCGAATGCGTGATGTGCTTGGAGACCTTTCAAAGCCAAATGAGGCAAATCGAATAGCAGAGTATCGACTTCCTGATGAATTTCCGTTGAGTGAACAGTTATCGAATCTACCTCCAGAAGGTGGGCGCCCATGGATACAAGGTGAAAAAATGACCTGCGATGCATTGATTTCAACGGTGGAATCTGCAATACAGGATTATCACCAGCAACTTTCACTTTATCCAAGTGCAACCCAACTTATGAAAGATAACATTGCAACCCAGATTTGGAAAAAGCCAGGAATAGCTGGATTTCCTCTCCGAGGTTTACACGCGGCCCGACAACTTGGCTTCATTGCACATAAGAATGCGCGCGCTGAATTTGCAACTCTTGAATCGTGGAAGCGATTAATTACCCCAGCTGGTCAAGTGTTCGTGGATGAACGCGTGAAAAAGGCGAAGCTCAGAGTTATCTAGAGCAACACCCACACAGTGGAGTCTGGTTGCACATCGACTTGTCCATCGATGACATATGTATTTGGAATACTGCTGATCAGCAATGTAGTGGCTGGAATCTCAAGGACCTCTTGACCTAAATTCGAAACAGAGACAACACCACTATTCGAGTTATTCACTCGTTCAAATGCCACCACATCGTTTCTCGTTCCACCTAAGTCATCTCGCCATTTCAATTCACCTTGACCGAATTCACCGAGTTCACGACGAAGTTTCAGTGCTTGCCTTGTGAGATTAAGCATTGAGTGGGGATTGAGATCTTGAGCTTCAATTGATAGTTCTCCCCAGTGACGTGGCATCGTTAACCAAGGAGATCTGGCATCCTCTGGTCCAAATCCAAAACTCGTACCGCTTTTCGTCCAAGGGATTGGGACGCGACAGCCATCGCGACCAATTATTTTTCCGCGAGATCGAATGAAGACTGGGTCTTGCCGTTCTGATGGTTCTAGATCTAAGACTTCTTCAAGCGCTAACTCTTGGCCTTGCCAAATGTAGGCAGTTCCAGGAAGCGCTAGCATCAAGAGCATTTGAGCTCGCGCTCGACGACGTCCTAGTTCAAGTTCTGCTTCAGTTGGGGCGATGGTGAGTGGTGATACATAGTCAGGATTATTTTCTCCATCATTATTGTGATACTCACGCTCTGAGCAGTATCGAGTGACGGACCGAACCACATCATGATTTTCAACTACCCAGGTTGTTGGCGCATTGATGAATGTATTGAATTCGAGGGTTTCTTCAATATTGTTTCGAATCGCTTCGGCGTTCCAACCTGCAACTAAATAACCAAAATTGAACCCTGTGTGAAGTTCATCTGGTCGTAGGTACCGGGCTAAGCGCTCAGCGGTTGGCACCCATGCTTCTGCCACAAATATTCGCTTTGGCGTGTATTCATCGGCGATAGACCGCCACCGACGATAAATATCGTGGACCGCGGGTTGATCAAAGTATGGCATTGGGATGACATCAAGAAGTCCACCATGCTCATCGTGCACGCGCTCTTCACCTTCAGACTCGGGATAGCCATCTGCCTTGATCAGTCCATGGGCAACATCGATACGAAAGCCATCGACGCCTCTGTCAAACCAAAAGCGCAATGTTTCGTCAAACTCTTCAACAACGTCCGGGTTATCCCAGTTCACATCTGGTTGGGAGTCATCAAAGAGATGGAGATACCAATATCCTGATGGTTTTCCTTCCCAATGAATTTGCGTCCAGGCAGGTCCTGAAAATATCGATCGCCATGAGTTTGGTGGAAGTTCACCATTGTCGCCCTTGCCTTTTACACAGTGATAACGACTCCATTCCTCACTTCCAGGTTCAGTCCTTAGTGCAGCTTTGAAAAATCTATGTTCATTACTCGAGTGGTTTGGCACAATATCAACGAGAATCTTGATTCCTAAATCATGTGCTTCTTGAATCATCAACTCTGCATCTTCAAGTGTTCCAAACAAGGGATCAATATCTCGATAGTTCGCAACATCGTAGCCACCATCTTTTTGTGGCCCAACAAAGAATGGAGAAAACCAAATCGCATCAACTCCAAGTTCCGCGAGATAGCCAAGACGAGCACGAATTCCATTCAGGTCTCCAACACCGTCACCGTTGCTATCTGCCCAAGACTTTGGATAAATCTGATAAATGACAGATTCTCGCCACCAATCATCTGGTGCTGAATCTGCATGCACGTGGCCACTAACGTGAAGGTCGCGAGTCATGTATCTCCTTTGTAGATGATTAGGGTAATGGTTTGATGGTAGTTTCTGGTGTGATGGCTCTGACTTCAGGTGATTGTGTATTGACCAAGAAATTTGCGGTATTCACGAGATAGGTGCGAATCTCTGCATCAAGATCTGCCTGAAGGTGTCGGTTATCAAGTGCTTTCTGCATATGAGTTAGCCAGGCATCTTTTGCCTTGATATCGATTTCAAATGCAGCATGGCGCATACGAAGTCTCGGATGCCCACGCAATTCTGAATAGGTTTCTGGCCCACCCCAATATTGCATCAAAAATAGTGTTAATCGCTCGATTGCCCCATCAAGATCAGATTCTGGATACATTGGACGTAAGAGTGGGTCAGTTTTCACACCGTCATAGAAATCGCTCACGAGCGCACGAAAGAAAGGTTCACCGCCAAGCCGGTCGTACATTGTTTCGATCATTGAGCTTTAGGTGGTTGTTGTTGAAATGGTCTTGCAATAATCGGAACTTTTACCCCTGCTTCATCGAATGCGAGTTTCATTCGTTCTCTGATTGCACGGGCAAGTGCTACTTGCTGTTGTGGTGCGGCTTTAGCAAAAATTCGTATGAACACCGCTTCACCACTTACCGATTCAACTCCAGCAAATTCAGGTTTGCTGAGCAAAATATCGTCGAATTGTGGATCTTCATCCATTGCAATTCCAACCTGCGCGACAAGATCACGAATGCGTTCGAGATTCTCGTCATATGCAACTGGTAGTTCAACGGACGCCATCGTCCAGCCTTGGCTCTTGTTTGCTACGCGGATGATCTCACCGTTTCTGATGTACCAGACGACGCCAGACAAGTCGCGAACTCGAGTGGTTCGTAGTCGAATCTCTTCAACTGTTCCCGTTGCATCTCCAAGATCTACAACATCGCCAACACCAAATTGATCTTCAATAATCAAAAAGATACCTGCAAGATAATCTTTCACAAGGGTTTGCGCACCAAATCCAAGCGCAACGCCAACCACACCGGCACTTGCAAGAAGTGGACCAATTTCAATGCCAAGCCGGGTAAGAATGACTAAGAGGGAAGTTCCCCAAATCATCAACTTCATGAAACTTCGAAGTAGAGATCCAATCGACTCAGCACGCTGTTCGCGTCGTTCTCCCATGAGTAAATCGGTGAGTTCAGCAGTCCGAGCATTCTTCTTCTCACTACCAAGTCGTTCACGCTGGGCCGACTTTGCTGCTTTCGAAACGGTCCTTTTAATAATTCGGCCAACGACGAAATCAGTACTCGCGGCAACAAGAAGACTTATCAAGATGAAGGCAGGCAGGCTCTCCAAAAATGCCATAAATCCACTGGTCTTCAGGAAGAGAGTCATAGTGATACCTTAATGGGGTTGACCCAAAACATACCCTACGCCTAGTGGACGAACAAGGATTGACCTGATGGCAATATGGCAAGCGCCGCATCCCGAAGTAGTAGAGCTCGCTCATGCTCTGGGCGTTGCAACTGAATACTTTGATCAAAGCGGTAATCACGTTGCGATTTCTCAGTTGACTCTCGAAAAAGTACTTGCAGCACTTAAAGTCGATGTGAAAACTGCACAGGGTCGAAAGGCAGCCTGGGATCGAATCAACAATGATGCGTGGAGGCGAATGCTTCCTCACGTTGTAGTGTGTAAACAAGGTGAAGAGAAACATTTTCAAGTGCACGTACCAGATGGTGCGCCAGTAGTTGTGTGGGTTGATTTAGAGCAGGGTGGAAGGCAACCTCTCGCCCAAGTTGATCGATATATTCCACCACGAATGATTGATGGCTCACTCGTAGGTGAAGCCACGTTTGCAACAAAAAGTGATCTCCCACTCGGCTGGCATACGATTACTGCAATTAGTGAGGCTGACCCTAAAAATCCAATGACTGCAAGTAGCGTCTTAGTGGTAACTCCTTCGTATCTCGAACTTCCATCAAAGATGAGAGATCGCAAAACCTGGGGGTTGATGGCGCAGATGTATGCGACTCGTTCTGAACACTCCTGGGGTATTGGAGATTTGAGAGATCTTGCGACGTTGAGTCAATGGGGTGGAAAACAAGGAGCCGGATTTGTTTTAGTAAACCCAATGCATGCTGCAGAAGTTTCAGCTCCCATGGCTCCAAGTCCGTACCTTCCCGCAACGAGACGATTCTTCAATCCCATCTATCTCAGTATTGAAACAATCCCAGAATTCATGAAGATAGATGCGAAGTCACGGAAGAAAATTGAAGAACTTGCCCAACGGGTGAAACCAATGAATGCGACAAGTGACCTCCTTGATCGGGATGCTGTCTGGACTGCGAAAAAATCAGCACTTGAAATTCTTCTACAAGATCCATTGTCGAATGTTCGTCAAAGTGCATTTGACGCGTATAAAAAATCCGAAGGCGAAGGACTTGAACTCTTTGCACTCTGGTGCACGATTGCCGAGCAATATGGCATCACCATAGAGAAGTGGCCAAAGGGGTTAGCAACACCGACCTCATCTGACATCAGTTCTTTTAAGAAAAAGAATGGATCGAGGATTGATTTTTATGAAAAACTCCAATGGTTACTTGATGAACAATTTGCCCAGGCCCAAGCCGCTGCGAAAGCTGCAGGGATGAATGCGGGTATTGTTCATGATTTAGCAGTAGGAGTTCATCCTGAAGGATCTGATGCGTGGGCACTTCGAGATGTGCTTGCAACTTCGGTGTCGGTTGGTGCGCCACCAGATCAGTTCAATCAACTTGGCCAAGATTGGTCCCAACCACCCTGGCGACCAGATGCACTCGAAGCTGCCGCCTACATTCCATATCGAGATATGTTGCGAACAATCCTGCGACATTCTGGGGGAATCAGAGTCGATCATGCACTTGGTCTATTTCGGTTGTGGTGGATTCCACTTGGATTAAGTGCTGCTGAAGGAACATATGTCAAATATGACCATGAAGCACTGGTTGGAATTCTTGCACTTGAAGCAATGCGAGTCGGCGCATTTGTTGTTGGAGAAGATTTAGGAACAGTTGAGCCCTGGATTCAACGTTACCTTGAATCGCGTGGAATCCTCGGCACATCAATCTTGTGGTTTGAAAAAGAAGGGGATGGGCCGCGAGTGCCAGAGCATTGGAGAAGTTTGTGTTTTGGTACAGTGACTGTGCACGATATTCCGCCAACTGCTGGATTTATTGATGGGGAACATATTCGAATGCGACAAAGCCTTGGGCTACTTGCTCGCGATGTAGAAGATGAATGGGCAGATCACCGACGAGACCAAGCGCAATGGGAAGCATTGTTGAAAACACGTGGTTATTTGGAGGAAGTGTCCTGGAGAAAACCACCAAGTGTGCAGCAACTCATTGAGGCATATCACCGCGTCCTTGCTCACACACCATGCAAACTTGTAGCAGTTGCTGTGCCAGACCTGATTGGTGATGTGAAAGCGCAGAATCAGCCAGGGACCGATCAAGAGTATCCAAATTGGAGAGTGCCCACCTGTCACCCCGACGGGCAGGCGTTTTTACTAGAGCAACTCGAAAATTCACCAGCAGTGGTTGACCGAGCCGAACGTCTCATAGCGGCTTTGAATCACCGTCGACATTGGTGAAAAGTTAGAATGGGCCCTATGAAAAAGATATTTCCTCTAACACTTCTTTTTAGTTTTCTTCAAACCCCAGCGTTCGCTGAGATTATTCCTGATGCAGGCACTGAAGCCGGCGAAGGTTTAACCGTAGTTGAAACACTGTTCTGGTTTCTTGGAATGCCAGCTCTGGTTTGGTTGTTGATTTGGCTACTGTGGTCAATTCCAAAATGGCGCAGAATCAACTTCCCACAAACTGGTGAGAACTGGAACCCGCAACCAAAAAACTAAGCGTCAGCCTGCTGACACTTAAGTGCTCGAACTAGTCCGTCTTTTCCATCACCAACGAGTCGCTTGCAACCGTGCGGAACATCAGCAGTTGAAAGAAACGCTTCTGTTTTGTTCACTGTACTCTCGTCAAACTGATACATTGGATAAAGTCCCAAAGTAATTGTCTGGGCAATCTCGTTTGATCGACTTGACCAAATACTTGGCAATATGTCGAAATATTTATCCACATATTCGACGAGTAGTTCTTTGTGATCAGGGTTATAGAATCCCATGACTGTGGCATTCAAGACATCATTGGATAGCGATTCATCCTTCATAATGCTTGTCCATGCTTTTGCTTTCGCTTCTATTGTCGGAATTGCAGCTTTTGCTTTTGCTGCATTGTTCCTACCGGTTGAAGTTTTATCGCGGGCTTCTTCAGCTTCAATTTCACTCACTCCAGCTTTCCCAACTTGAACGAGGCGATCGAGCAGAAGCCAACGAAAATCCGTGTCAACTTTGATACCAGGGATAGTCATTTCTTCACTGTATAACTTCGCTACAACATCAAGTTGTTTCTCAGTTCTAGCAATAGCCACAAAGTTCTTCGCAGCAGCGAATTGTGCATCGCTTTCTTGTTCAAATGATTGAGCCCAATCTAAAAATGTATCTGCAAGATTTGAAAGATGTTGCTCACGTTTTGTTGGATGTGAATAGAGCTGTGCTGCTGTACGCAATTGCACGAGCACTCTCTGAATAATTGGAATGAAGGTTTCTTTAGGAAGCGCTCGTTCAACGAGTTTGATGAAATCACCAGTGCTCATCTCGGCATCCCGTGTCATGTCCCAGGCGGCAGAAAGCAACAATGCCCGCGGGAGTGAGTCTGGAATATCACCCGTAGATTCAACTGCAGTCTTGAGAGAGCGAGCATCAAGTCGGATCTTGCTGAAGGTGAGATCCTCATCATTCAAAAGCAACAAATCAGGTTGAGTTACGCCCGTTAATTTCTCAACTACAGTTTCGGCGCCAGAAACATCGATCTCAACTTTGTTCGTGCGCGTGAGTCCCGATGAGGTGTTGTTGTAGAGGCCGATTGCCATTCGATGTGTTCGTAATTCTGGAGTGAGCCCGGCCGGCTCAAGTGGAGGAAGTTGTTTGATGAGAACTTTCTTGTAGGTGCCATCATCGTCAAGTTCAATCTCTGGATACATCAAGTTCACTCCCGATGTCTGCAGCCACGATTTCGTAAACCCTGAAAGATCTCGACCACTTGCAAGTTCTAGTTCGTGAAGGAGATCCTTGAGTTCCGTATTACCCCATGCGTGCTTCTTGAAATATGCAGAGATACCTTTCATGAAATCTACTTCACCGACAAAGGCAACAAGTTGACGCAAAGTAGACGCACCTTTTGCATAGGTGATTCCATCAAAATTCACTTCTACTGTGTCAAGATCCACCATATCTGTTGCAATTGGATGCGTTCCTGAAAGTTGATCTTCTCGGTATGCCCAAAGTTTTCTGTCAACCATAAATGCAGTCCAGGCTTGCTTGAACCTGGTACCCGCATTGTTTGCGTAATACGACGCCCACTCCGCGAAGGATTCGTTCAACCATAAGTCATCCCACCACTTCATGGTGACAAGATCACCAAACCACATATGGGCCATCTCGTGAAGGATGGTGTTGCTTCGAAATTCGCGCTCGTGATCTGTGGCACGTGAACGGTAAATCACACCTTCATAGAACGTTACACAGCCAGCATTTTCCATCGCACCTGCGTTGAATTCCGGAACAATGATTTGGTCGTACTTCTCAAATGGATAACCAAGATCAAATGCGTTTTCAAAAACACCAAAGCCTTGTTTGGTAATGAGGAACATATCCTCTGCATCAAGAAATTCAGAAAGTGATTGTCTACAGTAGAGTCCAAGGGGATATGTGCCGAATTTGCCAGTATAGGAATCTTCAACTCCGTAGTAGTTTCCAGCACATATAGCGGTGATATAGGTGGAGATTCGTGGAGTTGGTTTGAAAACGTGCAGTTTGCCATTCTCGACATCAGTGATTTTAGCTGTGGTGTTACTGAATACCTTCCAATGCGATGGTGCACTCACTTCAAATGCAAAGGTCGCTTTTAAATCTGGTTGATCAAAACACGCAAACACTCGTCTAGCATCGGCAATTTCGAATTGTGAGTAAAGATAAATTTCATCATCTGCAGGATCTCTAAATTTGTGAAGTCCTTCACCAGTGATTGAATATTGACAGGTTGCCTCGACTTCAAGGACATTTTCAGATTTGAGATTCGGCAGTTGGATTCGAAAGCCATCAAAGAGTGAGAGGTCGAGAACTTCACCATTGAGCGTTATTCGTATTACCTCAGGTGCTATCAGATCTATCCAACTCGAACTTCCATCAGTTCCACTAAAAGTAACGGTGGTGTGGGAGTTGAATGTGTCGCTATTGTTCACATCACGTAAATCAAGTTTTACAACATAGCTCTTCGATGAAACCAAACTTGATCTTTCGGCACATTCCGCTCGGGTGAGATTCTCTGAGGACACGTTATTCCTTTCGTCGGGGCGAATTCTCACACTTCTACCTATCGCGTGGAATAGTGGGCTTATGGAAAAAGCAGAATTCTTTTTTGACCCAGTATGCCCGTGGGCGTGGATGACCTCTCGTTGGATGCTCGAAGTTATGAATGTTCGGGATGTTGAAGTTGAATTTCACGTGATGTCACTCTCTGTACTCAATGAAGGCCGTGACTTCTCCGAGGAATATAAGCGACATATGCAGGAGTCGTGGGGACCTGTGAGAACCATTATCAAAGCACGGGAAGTTCATGGACAAGAAATTGTGCTTCCGCTATACACCGCAATCGGTAGAAGAATTCATCTCGAGAAAAAAGGTTTTCAGAAAGAGAACCCCGACCAACTACGAGAAACTGTCATTGAGGCGTTATCCGAAGTTGGCGCAGATGCAGAGTGCATCAATGTCTGGGCTTCAACTGAGGTTGATGAACTTTTGAGAGAAAGTCATAACCGTGGAATGTTACCTGTTGGCACAGACGTTGGAACACCAGTCATTCATGTTGCTGGTACTGCATTCTTTGGGCCGGTGATTAGCCCAGCACCAAAAGGTGAGGCCGCAGGAAAACTTTGGGATGGAGTGCTGCTCGTCAGTCAAACACCCGGATTCTTTGAATTAAAACGCTCCCGCACTGTCGGACCTATTTTTGATTGAGGGCAAATGAAAATTCATGTTGGTACAGATCATGCCGGTTTTGATTTTAAGAATGATTTAGTTGCTTACTTAGAGTCAAAGGGTTATGAAGTGATAGATCATGGCGCACACAGCTACGATGCAGAAGATGACTATCCTGCTTTTTGTATTGCAGCGGCTCAGGCAGTGGCAGAAGATTCAGACAGTTTAGGAATTGTGATTGGTGGATCTGGAAACGGTGAACAGATTGCTGCAAACAAAGTTTCAGGTATCCGAGCAGCACTTGCCTGGAGTGTTGAGATTGCCAAGCTCGCGCGGGAACATAACAACGCAAATGTGCTGGGACTTGGTGCACGGATGCATGATAGAGATACAGCGTTCGCAATAGTTGATGCGTTTCTGAAAACTCCATTCAGTAACGTCGAGCGCCACGTTCGTCGTATTGGTCAAATTTCTGACTTCGAAAAGAGATAGTCGTACTAGTACCATAGAGGTATGTTTCGTAGGGGATGGCGAATTGCACTCGCAGGCGCATTAGTTCTTGCAGTCACGCTTTCTGCACACCAGGTAAGTGCAAGTAAACAAACAATCAAATCTTTGAAATTGTTATCGCGACTCGAAGTGAGAGCTGAATCTGCTTCGAATAGGTATGAACGAACTTTGTTTCGACATTGGATTGATGAAAACGGTAACAAATGCGATACCAGAGCTGAAGTCCTCATGCGTGATACCCAAACACCTGTCACACGTTCTGGTACCTGCACAATCCGAACTGGAAAATGGAAATCGGTGTATGACAATAAAACCATCACTGTTGCTGGAAGTTTAGATATCGACCACGTTGTGGCATTGAAGGAAGCCTGGGAGTCAGGTGCAAGTCGATGGACAAGCAGTGAAAGGCAAAAGTTTGCCAATGACTTGGGCTTCAATCGAAGTTTGATTGCAGTTTCTGCATCCACTAATCGATCGAAAAGTGATAGAGATCCAGCGCAGTGGTTACCTCCTGCCACCTCATATCGATGTGACTATCTCGTCTCGTGGATTCAAGTGAAGTTTCGCTGGCGCTTGAGTGTTGATGCGGCTGAGAAATCCGTAATCCGAAATGGATTGGTCTCGTGTGGAAATCCAAAAGTATTGCTTCCACCGCGAATGAGTGTGAGTGACAATCGCGTACCAACCCCGACTAGCGATGGCGTTCTCGACCCACGATTCGATTACTGCTACCAAGCGATTGCTGCTGGATATGGGCCCTATTACAAGGGAGTGGATCCGGAATATTACTGGTATCGAGATGGGGATAACGACGGGGTCGTCTGCGAAAAATAACCTGGAGCGGGTGACGGGAATCGAACCCGCACAGCCAGCTTGGAAGGCTGGAACTCTACCATTGAGCTACACCCGCAAGAGTGAGAGCGAAAGTTATCAGGTAACCTTCGGCACTTGTTCGGGGCGTAGCGTAGTGGCTAGCGCGTCTGCTTTGGGAGCAGAAGATCGGGAGTTCGAGTCTCCCCGCCCCGACCACTTCTTTAGTTCTAGGGATGGACAATGAAAATCGATATTGAACGATTGAGTGAAACTGCTGTCAAACTCAGTGTCCATCTAGATTATGTTGACTTTGAACCTGCCATCAAACAGGCATATCGCGCAGTTGCAGAGAAAATCAACATCAAGGGATTTCGTAAAGGCAAAGTGCCAGAACAAGTTATTGATAATCAAGTGGGTCGGGCATATGTTGTGCAGGAGGCACTGAATGATGCCATTTCATCTGCATACGAAAAGGCAGTTCGCGACAATGAACTCAAACCTGTCGGTCAACCTGAAGTTGAAGTAACAGAACTCGAAGACAGATCTCACATTGCATTCACTGCCGAAGTTGAAGTGAGACCAGAGTTCGACGTACCAGAGTATTCAAGCGTCAAAGTCGAAGTTGATGCTGTGGTCGTTGATGACGATGCAGTGAATGAACAATTAGAGTCATTACAAAAACGTTTTTCTAATTACACAGCAGTAGACAGGGCCGCCGCTGACGGTGACGTCTTGCTTGTAGACATTGCAGGAACATATGAAGGAGAGGCAGTTGCAGATCTCACCGCAAATGCACTTTCCTATGAACTCGGTACAGATGGAATTCTCCCTGGGTTTGATGATGCAGTTCGCGGGGCAAACCGTGATGATGTTCGCACATTCGAATTCACACCCGAGGCAGGCGAATACGAAGGCAAAAGTGTTTCAATTGCTGTCACTGTGAAAAATGTTCGCGAGCGATCGTTACCTGCACTTGACGATGACTTTGCCCAACTGGCATCTGAGTTCGATACTTTGGAAGAACTACGAGCAGATCTCGCGGACAAAGTTATGCGGATGAAACGAATTGAGCAGGGATATCAGGCTCGCGATCGAATTCAAGATGTACTTCTCTCGATGATTGATGTTCCACTTCCGGAAAAGTTCTTAAACCGAGATATTGACGAGCACTTCAAAGACAATCACGGCGATGAAGCGCACCGTCAGGAATACATTGATGGACAACGCAGGTCTCTTAAAGCCCAGTTCATTCTCGACAAGATAGCCGAGACAGAAAAATTGTCAGTCAGTGAGGCCGAACTTTCAACCTGGTTGATGCAACAAGCTCCACGATATGGGATGACACCACAAGAATTTGCTGATGCACTCGTGCAATCAGGTGGAGTGCAAATGGCTCTTGCTGATGTACGCCGAGTGAAAGCACTTGAAGTAGTGCTGCAGTCGGCCAATGTGGTCGATTCCAATGGGGACGTTGTTGATTTATCTGAACTTGATGAACTGATGGCTCAGTAGTTCGCCTGAAGCGAACGTAAGTCCCCTCGGGGAAGAGAAAGTCAGGTTTTGGCGTTACTCTAGCGTTGGTTAGGAGAAAACTATGGCACAGCAACCTGAGTTTCGTGCCCCTTCGGCATTAAGTTCATCTTTTTCCGATTGGGTTGATGAACGGCTTTTGCGTGAGCGCATTATTTGGCTTGAAGGTGAAGTTCGTGATGACAATTCGAATCGAATTGTGAAGCAACTTCAAGTATTGAGCGCTGAAGACCCAACTAAGGACATCACGCTCTATATCAATTCCCCAGGCGGATCAGTAAGTGCGGGAATGGCGATCTATGACGCAATGATGCTCGTGCCAAACGATGTTGCCACTGTAGCGATGGGGCTTGCAGCATCTATGGGACAGTTTTTACTTTGTGCAGGTGCTGCCGGGAAGCGCTCAGCAACTCCGAATACACGCATCATGATGCACCAGCCACTTGGTGGAATTGGTGGAACTGCTTCCGATATCAAGATTCAAGCGGAGCAAATGTTGCAGTTGAAAAAGAAACTTGCAGAACTCATTGCGATGCACTCTGGTCAAACACTTGAGCAGATTGAAGCAGATTCCGATCGAGATCGATGGTTCACTGCAGATGATGCAAAAGCATATGGACTTATCGATTTTGTTATACGTAACGAGAAGGCGTAACTCATGAACGAACGTGAAATCCTAGAAGCAGCACTACGAACTACCTCGCCAAGCGCTCGTTACATTCTGCCTGAATTTAGAGAACGAACTTCAAACGGTGAGCGGGTTCATAATCCCTACACCAAATTGTTTGAAGAGCGCATCATCTTTCTTGGTGTGCAAATCGACGACGCGTCAGCTGATGATGTGATGGCTCAGTTACTGACTTTGGAATCTTTAGATCCAGATCGTGATGTTTCAATTTATATCAACTCACCTGGCGGTTCATATACCGCAATGACTGCGATTTATGACACGATGCAATTCATCAAACCAAGCATTACGACTGTGTGTCTGGGTCAAGCAGCCTCAGCTGCTGCGATATTGCTTGCGGCTGGTAGCAAAGGAAAGCGATTTGCGCTTCCACACGCACGCATCTTGATTCATCAGCCATATACCGAAGGTGGTGGCCAAGGTTCTGATATTGAGATTCAAGCGAATGAGATTCTCAGAATGCGATCCGAGATGGAAAGCATTTTGGCACATCACACAAATCAGCCACTTGAACAGATTCAGCGAGACATTGAGCGAGACAAGATTCTCACAGCCCAAGCCGCACTTGAGTATGGAATCATCGATCAGGTGATTCAATCTCGAAAAGCGTCCTAGTTCGCTCTGGGCGAACATTGGGATATTCGGTCTCTTTACACTGACGAATGTCTGAATCGTGCATTAGTTTTGGCATATGGCACGTGTAGGTGAAACAGGCGACCTGTTGAAATGCTCTTTTTGCGGAAAGAGTCAGAAGCAAGTTCGTAAACTCATTGCAGGTCCCGGCGTCTACATCTGTGATGAATGTATTGAACTATGCAACGAAATCATTGAAGAAGAACTTCAGGAAGTTGTTTCTGATTCGCTCGGTGAATTGCCAAAACCTCACGAAATTTTCGAATTCCTCGATCAATATGTGATTGGCCAGGATCCTGCCAAGAAGTCGCTCTCCGTTGCTGTATACAACCATTACAAGCGCGTGAAGTCAGCAGAGGGTAATAAAGATGGAAATGTTGAATTAGCAAAGTCGAATATTTTGCTTTTGGGACCAACAGGTTCAGGTAAGACACTTCTCGCTCAAACATTAGCGCGGATGTTGAATGTCCCGTTTGCTATGGCAGATGCCACGGCATTAACTGAAGCTGGTTATGTTGGTGAAGATGTTGAGAACATTCTCTTGAAATTGATCCAAGCGGCCGACTTTGACGTGAAAAAAGCAGAACAAGGAATTGTGTATATCGATGAAATCGATAAGATTTCACGAAAAAGTGAAAACCCTTCCATCACGAGAGATGTTTCAGGAGAGGGAGTGCAGCAAGCACTCTTGAAGATTCTCGAGGGAACAGTTGCGTCTGTGCCACCGCAAGGTGGACGCAAACATCCACATCAAGAATTTATTCAGATTGATACCAGCAATGTCCTTTTCATTGTCGGTGGAGCATTTGCGGGTCTGGATAAAGTGATTGAAGCACGTATTGGTAAGAAATCTCTTGGTTTCACAAGTGAACTTAATACTGCTATTGCAGATACAAATCCTGGAGATATCTTTTCATCGGTGATGCCAGAAGATCTCATCAAATTTGGTCTGATTCCAGAATTTATCGGTCGTTTACCAATTGTCGCTTCAGTCACGGCCCTCGATGAGAATGCACTTGTGCAAGTATTAACCGAGCCACGAAATGCGCTCATTAAGCAATATCAGAAACTCTTCAATCTTGATGATGTTGAACTCGTGTTTGAGCCAGATGCGCTGACGGCTATCGCGACACTTGCTATGCAGCGCGGTACAGGTGCACGTGGGCTTCGTTCAATCTTGGAAGAGAAACTATTAACGGCAATGTATGACATTCCTTCACGAGATGACATTGAAAAAGTAATGATTACTGAAAGCACCATTCTTCATCAAGAAGCGCCACTACTTGTCACGCGTGGAAAAGATAGAAAAGAAAAGTCAGCTTAACTTTCCTTCTGAAGATCACCCTCAACACTGAGAGTTTCATTTTCAATCCAAGAAATCGACAAAGCTCGACTTGCCGTTTGTAAATCAACTTCAGCACGCTTCGCAAAATTAAGTAATGTTGCAGGGCCACTGATTCGAAGATCTGCAATTTCTGTTTTCATCGATACCTGAGCATCACTCTTGATTTTTCGAACGAGTGTGAGAATCTCACTGGTACAGGCCAAGACATCACGATCTCCAGGTATTCCATGAGGTACAGGCCACGCTGAACGATGAACTGAACCTGATTTCCACCACGACCAGACTTCTTCGGTAACGAATGGCATAAAAGGTGCAAAGAGTTTCAGGAAGGTCTCAGTGGCATAGCCAAGAGCAATCTGGGCACTCTTTTTCTCGTCATCTCCTGCAGAGCCATAAACACGGTCTTTCACTAGCTCGACATAGTCATCACAAAATACCCAGAAGAACTTCTCCGTGACCTCAAGAGCTTTGGTGTAATTGAACTGATTGAAAGCTTTTGTTGCTTCTTCTATAATCAAATCAAGTTCTCGAAGCATTGATTGATCAAGTGCCACAGTGACATTGTCAAGAGAATCATTTGTGTGTGCACCAAGCGATAATGCAAATCTACTTGCGTTCAAAATCTTGATTGCTAAACGACGGCCAATTTTCATTTGCCCGACATCGAACGCAGTATCGGTACCAGGTCGTCCCGATGCTGCCCAGTAACGAACTGCATCTGAGCCATGTTCATCGAGTAAATCAATCGGTGTTACGACATTACCTTTGGACTTGGACATCTTCTTTCGGTCTGGATCCAAAATCCAACCACTAATTGCGGCGTCGGTCCACGGAAGTGAGTTATGTTCAAGATGTGCTCTCACGACTGAACTAAAGAGCCACGTTCGAATAATTTCGTGGGCTTGAGGTCGCATATCAAATGGCCATACTCGTTTCCATAAATCTTCATCGGTTTCCCAACCACCTGCGATTTGCGGTGTGAGAGATGATGTGGCCCAGGTATCCATAACGTCACCATCACCAATAAATCCATTTGCTTTTCCACGGTCTGACTCTTGATAACCAGATGGAACATGAGATGCAGGATCTATAGGTAACTCAGATTCTGCGGGGATGATGGGGGATTCGTATGAAACTTTTCCATCAGCATCAATTGGATACCAAAGCGGTATCGGGACACCAAAGAATCGTTGGCGACTAATGAGCCAATCACCATTGAGACCTTCAACCCAATTTTGATAGCGAACATCCATATGGGAAGGATGCCAACGAAGTTCCTTGCCACGTTTTAAAAGTTCGGTTCGTAATGAATCGTCACGTCCACCATTTTTGATGTACCACTGTCGGGTAGTGACGATTTCAAGTGGCTTATCGCCTTTTTCAAAAAACTTTACTGGATGGGTAATTGGTTTGATGTCACCACGCAAGTCACCAGATTCACCGAGCATCAGGGCAACTTCTTCTTTGGCGCTGTGTGCAGTTTTGCCAGCTAAACGCTCATAGGCAGACTTTCCTTCACTGGATTCAATCCAAGATGGCAAATCTCGAATAATCCGACCATCAAATCCAATGACTGGTCTCGTAGGAAGTTGAAACTCTCGCCACCAGATAACGTCAGTCAAGTCACCAAACGTACAAATCATGGCAATGCCAGTTCCTTTTTCAGGATCGGCAAGATGATGTGCAACAACTGGAACTTCAACCCCAAAGAGTGGCGAGATGACAGTGGTTCCAAAGAGTGACTTGTAGCGATCATCATCTGGATTCGCAACGAGTGCCACACATGCTGGAAGTAATTCAGGGCGGGAGGTTTCAATGAGTACATCAGATTCGTCGGATGATTTTTTAAAAGCAACACGGTGATATGCACCTGGTCGTTCGCGATCTTCGAGTTCAGCTTGTGCTACTGCAGTTTGGAAGGTGACATCCCAGAGCGTTGGTGCTTCAGATTGGTATGCCTCGCCACGTTGAAAGTTTCGTAAGAATGCAATTTGAGAGATACGTTGAGAATGTAGATTGACAGTCTGATAGGTCAGGTTCCAGTCAACGGAAATGCCAAGTCGTTGCCAGAGATCCTCAAAGGCCTTTTCATCCTCAAGTGTGAGCTTTTCACAAAGCTCAATAAAGTTCCGACGCGAAATACTTACAGTGTCTTTCAGATTTTCTGGCACTTCGAAATTTGGGTCGTACGGAAGCGAAGGATCGCAGCGAACATTGAAATAGTTCTGAACCCGACGTTCTGTCGGCAGTCCGTTATCGTCCCATCCCATCGGGTAAAACACTGCTTTACCTTGCATACGTTGAAATCGGGCAATGCAATCAGTGTGAGTATAAGAAAAGACGTGCCCCACATGCAGTGAGCCCGAAACAGTCGGAGGCGGAGTGTCAATCGAAAAAACGTTCTCACGATTTTGGGACCTATCAAATTCGTAGGTCTTTTCACTCAGCCAACGCTCAACAAATTTTGACTCCAGTCCCTCTAACGATGGTTTATCGGGGACAAGTGGGT
>JBMSMQ010000014.1:0-24926 GCA_049421205.1 Candidatus Nanopelagicales bacterium | reverse complement strand
GTGCGAAACCTGCCTGGGCTTGGGATAGATTTGGATGAACTTGAATGCTCAATGGGCGATCTGCTGCGAGAAACTTCATTAAGAAAGGCAACCGGCCTTGAAATCGTTCATTTACAGATTTGCCAAGGTATCCAACTGGATCTGCTTCAATCGCAATTGAGAGGGGAATGTTCCCATCAATCAAACTAGATCCCTGCGGATGTGCGCCGAGCCACACTTCGGCAACTGGTCTATCGCTTGCATCCCAACCGAAAAATTCAGGAATGATCTTAAGTGATCCCCATTCATAATTCCTGATGTGAGGTGAAAGTATCTGAATCCTGCTCGTCACATACGTAGCGTAATCAGTGTTGCTTTCTACTTGCTATTTCCCCGCATGATTCGAATTGCAACTTCTAACGGACGCAATAGTTGATCTGAAACCTTGCGTTTCTCTAGGATTTTAAAGACTTCTTCGTAATACCAATGCACTTCGGCTTCTTTCGCATTAAATCGATTCCAAATTTTGGCACCGATATTTTGAAAATCAGTTGCAATAGCACGAGCATTGTGAAGCTTGTCTGCTGCAGTGACGATGAGTATGTCATCACTTGCATCTACAAGTTTGGCTAAGTGTTGTTCTTTTCGGATTCGCCAATCGATTTTCTTCGTTGGATTAACTTCAAGTGAGTCGCTGCAACCGCGGACAATCGCTGCAATGCGTTCATTGAATTTCAACTCAATATCGTGAATCCGTGGCTCTCCCCCACAGTCCTCTGCAACGTCGTGAAGTAATGCACCGATTGCCTGATCTTCATCCCCACCAGCTTCAAGAACATAGGCTGACACTGCGATTGGATGACATATATATGGAATCAAAGTATCTTTACGATAAGTACCTGCGTGAGCTTGCGATGCATACTCAAGTGCGTCAAAGTAATTTTGAGTTAATAGAACTGTCATATTCCCCCACTTTCAATCAACCCTGAGTATTGCATATGTCTATGACACTATTTGACTGATACGGTATTTTGCATCACCGCAAACCAACGACTTTCGTTATCAGAAAATCCAAAAGTTGCTACGTCGCCATGCTGCATTATTTCACTCACTTCTACACCGTTTGCAATCAATCTTTCTCGCTCAGCGTCCAAATTATTGACGTAGAAGCAGATGGAAGGAGTGGCAAGATCAAGATTATCGGGATTGTCTTTCATCATCTCGAGGGGAACGAGCTGTAGCGCCACATCAACTGGACTCTGTGAAAGGCTTACGACGGAGTGCTCTCCAAGTTCAAGAACACTTTGTACAGACATACCTATTTGAGTTGTCCAAAACTCAACGGACTTATCAGTACTCTCCACGTAAAGCACCACATAACCAAGCTTCATTGGGCTCCCTCAAGAGTCAGTGGGGCAGGTAGGGCTCGAACCTACGACGACCGGATTATGAGTCCGGGGCTCTAACCAACTGAGCTACTGCCCCAATGGGATGAGGATACCTCAACGATATTTGGGTTCTCGTATCCTTATTGACAATGATTGTCAATAAGGATAGCCTTACTATGTGCGCCGATTAATCACAGTGTTTGTGGGATTCATTTTGCTTAGTGCGTGTACTTCCTCGTCAACATCTGCAGTGAGAGTTGTGGTGAGCACAAACATTCTCGGCGATATTGTTTCTGAGATTGTTTCCTGTGGTGGAGGTAGCACAGAAGTATTAATGCCAATAGGCGCGAGCGCTCACGACTTCAGTGTTTCATCACAACAAGTGGTTGATATGACAACTGCTGATCTTGTAGTTCTGAATGGACTTGGCCTTGAAAGTGCCCTCAAAAAAGTCATCGACAATGTCAAGGCAGAAGGTGGTCGAGTCTTTGAGGTTGGCGAAGGTGTAGATCCGTTGGAAGTGAGTAACGCTGGAGTGATTGAAGAGCACTCGCACGATCACGATCACGAAAATGGTGAATTTGACCCACACTTTTGGCTCGATATGGGAAGAATGGCCAAAGCTGCACTCTTGATTGGGAAGGAACTTTCCAACGTCACCACTGATCCAAATTACGAAAAGTGTGCAATGGAAGTGAGCGAAGAAATTCTTGCCAAGGAGAACTCACTTATTGAAAAACTCAATCAAATTCCTGAAGAAAAACGATTTCTCGTCGTAGACCATGAATCATTTAATTACTTTGCAACCGCATATGACTTTGAAGTTGTTGGCTCACTCATTCCATCAATTTCAGACAATGCACAACCCAGCTCGGATGAACTTGCGGCACTCATCTCGCTTATCCAAGAAAGATACGTCACGGCGATTTTTGTTGGTAGTGAGAATACGAAGAAACTCGCCACTGCCCTCACCACCGAAATTGGAAGACCTATTGCTGTGAGTACCTTGTATGAAGGAAGCCTCGGAACAAAAGAATCTGAGGCAAGTACCTATCTGAAAATGATGGAGTTCAATGTTGACACTATCGTGAAAGCATTGTCGTAATGGAGTTCCTACTCGAGCCGTTCGCTTATGGATTTCAGCAACGCGCACTCATTGGGGGCTTGCTGTCTGGAATTATGGCATCAATTGTTGGTACGTGGCTGGTTCTTCGTGGAATGAGCTTTTTTGGTGATGCCTTTGTACATGGTGTTGTGCCTGGAATTGCAGTTGCTGTCCTCCTTGATGTGAACCCTGTGATTGGTGCAGCAGCCGCTGCACTTCTTATGGTTGTTCTCGTTGAAGTCATTCATCGAAGCACCGTGCTTTCTGCCGATACTTCAATTGGCTTACTTTTTGTCGGAATGCTCTCGCTTGGCGTTATTGTGATTTCGCGTAGTGACAGTTATTCCGGAAACCTCGCATCGATTCTCTTTGGTGATCCGCTCGGGATCACAATGCAAGATATATATATCCAGCTTGGTCTTGTAGTATCAGTACTCACATTGACTTTCTTCCTCTACCGAACACTCGTCGTGATGACTTTTAGTATTGAGAAAGCGGAACTCTGGGGAATGAAACCGGGTCGCGCACACTTTCTACTACTTGTTCTGATTGCAATCACTGTGGTTGGAAGTTTCCAAACAGTTGGCACTCTACTCGTGTTTTCTCTCCTCATTGGACCACCTGCGGCTGCTGCGCTCATCTCAACGAGTATTGGGAAAATGATGGCGTACTCAATTTTATTTTCTTTGGTGTCAGTGTGGCTCGGACTTACTTTTAGTTTCTATTTTTCAACGGCAAGTTCTGCAACAATTGCGATAATGCCAGTTATTCTGTTTTTTATCACCTTATTGTTGACGCGACTAAGGCGGGCGCTATGAATGCAGTTGTAGCCCATGATATTTCAGTGATTCGAGATGGACGAATCGCACTTGGAAAGTCCAGTTTTAGTATTCCAAAGAACAAAATTACTGCGCTCATTGGCCCGAATGGCAGTGGTAAGAGCACGCTATTGCACGCTATTGCAGACTTGCTACCTCTTGCCTCAGGCGAATTAACAATTTTGAATCAATCTGTCGCAGCTATGAAATCAAATGTCAGTTATGTATTTCAGCATCAAGTGCTTAGTCAGCAAGCCCCTATGACGGTTCAGCGAATGGTTGAGATGGGGCGCTGGGCAAACAAGAGACCGTGGGATAGATTCACAAAAGAGGATAAAGGTATTGTGTTTGAGGCAATGAACCGTTTGAACATCGCCGATTTAGCCGAGCGACAAATCACCCAATTATCGGGCGGTCAACTTCAGAGGGTCTTTGTTGCACAGGGTGTGGCAGCAACTCATTCGATTCTTCTCCTCGATGAACCACTCACCGGACTTGATGTCACGAGTGCACAAATTATTGATGATCTCATCCATGAGGAACCAACGCGTGGCTGCACAGTGGTGCTGACTACTCACGATATCGATGAGGCACGAGCTGCAGATCACGTCCTCTTGCTTTCTGGTTCAGTTATTGCCAGTGGACACCCACGCGATGTTCTCAGCAAAGAAAACCTAGAAAATGCGTATCGACTTAAGTCGCTACACTCAACAAATACCGATCCATTTCATTTTGAAACTGATCAGCACTAGTTAATATTAAGAATAATCCGATTCTTTTTGGTCAGTTTCACTTCAACTTTGACAAGTGAGCGACTTGCTGGTCCCTGAATAGCACGACCCATCGTGGTATCGAAGCGTGCACCGTGGCGTGAACAAACTATTTGATTGTTGCTCGCCCCATTCAAACTTTGACCTTCATGAGTGCAAGCAGCAAGAAAGGCTCGGACTAGTTTCTTCTCGGGCCGTGTGACTAACACTCGTTTGCCACCGACAGTAAAAACCTTGCCACCCTTCACAGGTATATCAGTGAGTTTTCCAACACTATATCGCTTTGCACTCAGTCCAAATGGAAGTGCCTTTAAAAGAGGTAGTGAAGCGAATGCTCCAAGCCCCATTGCCAAGAATGATCGTCTGTTTTGCATACTTCAGCGTAGCACAAGAATCCGTATTTAGCCGAGGGTTCGCTCTTCTTGAATGCTATTTGCCCCGTCAATAACAATATTCTGACCTGTGATGTAGCTAGCTTCACGGCTCGCCAAATAGATGAGCATTGAGGCTACCTCCTCTGGATCTGCACTTCTTCCAAGAGGTGTAGCGAAACCCTCTTTGGCTTCGTGTGGCAACTGACTTTCTGTCTTTATCCAACCTGGTGATACTGAATTGCAAGAGATTCCATACCTTGCCTCATCCAATGCAATCGAACGCATCATCCCCAATAATCCTGCTTTAGCAGTGGCATATCCGACATCATTTTTCATTGCCATCAGGGATCCTGTCACACTCGAAACAAACGCGATGCGTGGGTGGTTTCCTTTACGAAGTTCTGGTAATGCGTACTTACTTACAAGAAATGCTGTGAAGAGATTTCTTCGAATTGATTCTTCAAAACCTTGCACGCTCAGAGTTTCCAATGAGCCCACTTCAAACGTTGAGCCCGCTGGTTTATGAATACTAGTCATTCCTGCATTGTTAATAAGCACATCAAGCCCACCAAGTTCAGTTTTTACTTTTTCAATAAGTGAAATAACTTCGTCTTCTTGAGTGAGATCTGAAACAGTCGCTTGTTGTTCGGATATGTGTAAATCGTTGGCTCTTTCGAAAATTCTTTCTGTTGTCGATGTAATGAAAACCTTGGCACTTAAAGACATGAGAGCTTTCGCAGTGACAAATCCGATTCCCCGCTCCGATCCGCAACCAGTAATCAATATTCGGCGACCCGAAAAATCAAACATAGGTGTTATTTAACCCTAGGAGGGCATAAATGCCCAGAGTGTTTTACTATTTGCCCAACACGGGAGTCTTCGGACTGAGAGGGTGGAACGTCCACCGACCGTCAAACCAGTCGGGTAATGCCGACATGGAAGGAACTATAGACATATGTCACTTATTTCAATTTCACTACCGAGTTTCTTTTCTGCCACTGCTTTTGAAATATTCAACTATCAATTGAGTGTCCTAGAACTCCTCGCAACTCTTACATCATTAGTTGGAGTATCACTTGGAGTACTTGGCGCTCGCATCACCTGGCCGTGGTGGGTTAGTGGATCCGTTTTGTATGGGTTACTTTTCTTGCAATGGGAATTGTATGCCAGTGCAATACTTCAGATTGTTTTTGTGTTGGCAGGTATCTGGGGATGGATTGGTTGGGGTCCACAGGGAGCGAAACCCGCCAAACTCACAACACGGCAGCGATTGGTGTGGACATCCCTCATGGTCTTAGGGTGGGCGATATTCACCCCACTCTTTTCTTCCATTGGAGCTGCTGCCACCACACTCGACACATTCATTCTTGTTGGAAGTCTCATCGCCCAAATCTTGATGGTGCTCGAAAAATATGAAGCATGGATTCTCTGGTTTGCAGTCGACATCGTTGGAACATTCCATTATTTTCAACAGGATCTCGTATTCACTTCGGTGTTGTATGCAGTATTGACGCTTGTAGCAGTCATTGGTTTTCGTCGATGGTTTCGTGAATACTATGCTTCCAATCGCTGAGATTGTTTCAAACCTCAGTCGCGGTAAAGCCAAACTTGGTGAGACGACATTGATTGCAATTGATGGCCCTTCAGGTGCTGGGAAAACTACACTTTCAAAACAACTTGAATACGAGCTAAATGATGTAGAAACCATACATATGGATGATCTCTACGCTGGGTGGAAAGATGCACTTTCTCAGGAACTCTACGAAAGAATTTCAACTCAGATACTCACACCACTTTCACTCGAAAGTGTTGCCTGCTACCAGAAATACAATTGGTATACCAATAAGTTCGAAGATTGGGTAGAACTTGATTGTCCTCGCTACCTACTACTCGAAGGTGTAGGCGCCGCTGCAATTCCTAACCGCCAATGGATCTCTTTTTCGGTATATATGGATGTAAGCGATAGCCTCGGTCTTGAAAGAGTGCGGCGTCGCGATGGAGATGCAATTGTGGCCTTTATCCCAGAATGGCAGGAAATGCAGCGTCAACACTTTGAAGAACATCAAACAAAAGCATCTGCAGATTTACTGCTCGAAGTTTAGTTTCCTAATAACTCTTTGAGGAGAGCATCAAACTCATGAGAGGCTAGTGTTGCTTCTACTCCGCGAATCACCTGCACTGGAATACCTTCGGAATTTGACTCTACAATCGCATCGGATAACGAAACGTGTGTCTTTGTAACCAGTTTTGGATACATCGACCGTAACTCTTTTAATCGAAAAGTTGACTCGGCATTACCATCAACTTTATTGAGGAGCACTTTCACTGATCGAAGATTTGTATCAGGAAGTTGCGGGGCACTTAGCGCAAATTCAACTGCTTCACTTGCCGCTTTGAGAGAAAAGAGTGATGGCTCAGCAACTACAACAACTTGCTTTGCAAGTCCAATAGCATCAAAAGTGAGCGAGCTGAGCGCCGCAGGTGCATCTATCAACACCACATCATACGTACTCAAATCGCCAAGTGTTTCACTGAGACGAAATGTTGACACTGCTGGCTCTACGTAAGTCTCAACCCTACTTAAAGCACGATTAGAAGGAATAATGTAAATCTTCCCACGCCATTCACTCCAGGACACTGGCTCTGCAATTTCAGCAAGTGATTTCGAATAATATGCATCAATCGCAGAAAATGAAGTTGCGCGATCAACTGCCGCAAGTGTCAAGGATCCTTGTGGATCAAGGTCAATCAATAATACCTTCAATCCTTGATTCGCAGCAGCTCCAGCGAGCCCGAGTAGCGTTGTTGTCTTCCCTACCCCACCTTTGCCAGAGAGAATCGCAATGCTATTACTTGGAAGTTGATTACTGATGCTTTGGCCACTTGAAACAGTTTGTGTGTTCTGTGGCGTAGCAAATAGTTGCTTTATTGCTTGCAAGAATCCATTAGCAGATGTTGACATTGTCCTAATCCTTCAAAAGGTTCTTAATTTCACTCGGTAGTGTAATTGATTCCCCGCGCTCTTCTGCTGCACGTTTCGCAGGATTACCACTTTTTGATTTCTTTTTCTTCACTGGTTGCGGCTTAGCGACACTTTTTGCCACTCCAGGTGGAAGACCCATACCCGCCGGAACTTTGCCAGATGCTACCTGTTTCATCATTTTTGCTGCTTGCGTGAATCGATCAACAAGTGCATTGACGTCACTTACCTGCATACCAGAACCACGTGCAATCCGTAATCTTCGACTTGCGTTAAGCACCTTTGGTTCTTTTCGCTCTAAAGGTGTCATTGATTGAATGATTGCTGCCGTACGTTTAATTTCATTCTCATCAATCTGGTCAAGTTGACCTTTCATTGAGCCGGCACCTGGGAGCATCCCTAGCACTTTAGAAAGTGGTCCCATGTTTTTGATTGCATTCATTTGTTCGAGAAAATCATCTAGCGTGAATTCTTCTCCAGATTCAATCTTCGCTTGGATTTTCTCTTTTTGCTTGGAATCGAGTACTTCTTCCGACTTTTCGAGCAATGTGAGCATATCGCCCATATCGAGGATGCGAGATGCCATTCGATCTGGGTGAAACACTTCGAAGTCTGAAAGTTTTTCTCCAACTGAGGCAAACATAATTGGTTTACCCGTGACCTTTTTCACCGAAAGCGCTGCTCCACCTCGAGCATCGCCATCTAATTTGCTCAAAACAATCGCATCAAAACCAACACCGTGTAAAAACTCTTCTGCAGTTCTCAGAGCATCTTGGCCGGTCATCGCATCAATCACGAAAAGTACTTGATGGGCGTCCGTAGATTCGCGAATCTCTCTTACTTCCTTCATTAATGCTTTATCAATAGCAAGTCGACCAGCTGTGTCGATGATGACGACATCGTGAATCTTCTCTACAGCATATTTGACACCTGCTTTGGCAACCTTGACTGGATTACCTTTGCCGTTGCCAGGTTCTGGTGCAAAAACTTTTACCCCAGCTTGCTCTCCAACCGTTTCTAATTGATTCACCGCATTGGGCCGCTGTAAATCAGCTGCCACAAGAAGCGGAGTGTGCCCTTGTTTTTTCAAATGCATTGCAAGTTTGCCTGCAAGAGTTGTTTTACCCGCTCCTTGCAAACCAACAAGCAAAATGACTGTCGGAGGTCGCTTGCTAAATTTTAAGGTGGCAGTCTCACCACCTAATATCGCAAGTAGTTCTTCGTGCACAATTTTGGTCAATTGCTGGGCAGGATTCAGGGTTGTGGACTTTTGAAGCGCTTTACCTTTCTCAAGCACGACTTGGCAAAATTCTTCAACAACTTCTAGTGCCACATCTGCTTCAAGTAATGCAATCCGCAATTCTCGTGTGAAATTTTCAACATCAGAATTAGATAGCGTTCCCTTTGACTTGAACTTCTTTAGACTACCGGTGATTCTGCTCGTAAGTTGATCAAACATATGTGCCTAGGCTAGTAGCGCATCGACGAAAGTGGCAGGTTCAAATGTTGAGAAGTCCTCAAGAGTCTCCCCTGTTCCCACGAATTTGATTGGCACTGCTAAAACGTTTTGGATTGCAAAAATGACGCCACCTTTTGCTGAGCCATCGAGTTTTGTAATGATGAGACCGCTGACATCAACGATTTCCTTGAATGATTTCGCCTGCTGCACTCCGTTTTGCCCTGTCGTCGCATCAAGTACCAACAACACATCTGTCACGGGTGAGTGTTTTTCCAAAACCCTTTTCACTTTGCCAAGTTCGTCCATTAGGTTTGTCTTGGTATGGAGTCGTCCAGCAGTATCAACAATCAACACATCTGCAGCATGGTTTTTGGCATATGTGATTGCCTCAAATGCAACTGAGGCAGGATCAGCATCGTTGTTTCCAGTAACGACATGCACGTCACTTCTTTTTGCCCAGGTTTGCAATTGATCAACAGCAGCCGCTCTAAAAGTATCGCCTGCCGCTAAAACTACTTTCTTTCCTTGCCGACTGAGTAAGTGTGCTAGTTTTCCAACAGAGGTAGTTTTTCCAACCCCATTGACACCAACAACAAGTATTACTTGTAACTCGGAAGGGTTGAGGGCTGAATTTGGAAATTGCTGTAATCGAGATAGCAAGATTTTATGAAGTGCCGCAACTGTGGGCTCACCTCGACGCAATTCTTCTATAACGGAATCACTTGCTTCAATTCCTACATCTGCCATTATCAAAATATCGTGAATATCTTCGAGGGCTTTTTCTTTTTGAAGATCTACGTTTCGAAGTAGTGAGCCAATTCCTGATACTCGTGTTGAAGTTTTAGGGCTAGGGGTTTGTGTCTCTTTAGATGTGACACGAAACCCAACAGCGATCAAGGCGAGTATCAAGAGCGCGATACCGATTACACCGAAGTCCACTAGCCCTCCTGTGGTTGATGTTCACTCAAACGCTGACTTATCACGGCAGAGATACCATCACCTCGCATACTTACGCCATACAAGGAATCAGCGATCTCCATAGTTCTCTTTTGATGAGTAATGATGATGAGCTGTGAATTTGCGCGTAGTTCATTGAGCTCTGAGATGAGACGTCCTAGGTTGGCATCATCCAATGCTGCTTCCACTTCGTCCAGAACATAGAAAGGGCTCGGACGCGCTTTGAAAAGTGCAATCAGGAAAGCAACGGCTGTGAGCGAGCGTTCACCACCAGAGAGAAGCGACAAGCGCTTGAGTTTCTTACCTGGTGGTCGAGCCTCAATATCGACACCTGCAAGCAAAATATCGTCAGACTCTGTCAGTACAAGTCGACCTTCACCACCTGGGAACAGCCGTTCGAAAATAATCGCAAATTCTCGTTCTGTGTCTCGGTAGGCAGATTCAAGAACGGACGTTATCTTTTCATCAACATCTTTGATAATTGCCATCAAGTCATTCTTAGATTTGCGCAGATCATCAAGCTGCTCATTGAGGAACTTATGTCGCTCTTCCAGAGCTGCGAATTCTTCTAATGCAAGTGGGTTTACTTTCCCAAGAAGGTTCAAGGATTTTTCAGCTGCTTTCAGTCGCTTTTGCTGCTCTTCTCTTACATATGGATACGGCTCTGGGGCTGGTGCATTTGGATCTATATCATCACCTGGTGCAGCTGGAGTTGGTTCAACGAGAACAGTTGGCCCGAATTCAGCGATGAGCGTCTCAGCATCAAGTCCAAGTTCTTCCATAATCTTGTTTTCAAGATTTTCAACGATGATTCTCTGTTCAGCACGTGCAACTTCATCTTTATGAACTTCACTCACAAGCTGTTCGAGTTCAAGTGACAGAGTACGTATTCGTTGACGTGTTGCACCCATCTCTAAGTCGCGAGCATCTCGAGTCAGTTCTGCAGTTGTTCGATTCTCGACTGCGACACCGATAGCCTCTTCTAATAATGGAATTGCAACTTCCAGTGCTTTGACTATTGCTTCTGCACTTGCTATTTGGCGTAGTCGAACCGCCTGACGATGCGCAAATCTTTCACGTTTTTCTCGTTCTTCTCGGACCTGGCGTTGAAGTGATTCAATGGAACTTGCAAGTGCAGATTCCCGCTCTTCACTTGTCCTGAGTGCAAGCCTCGCTTCAACCTCTAGTCCACGCTGATTCTCGACATCTTCTTGCAGACGATCACGGTAACCTGTAGAGATCACACTATCTGTTGGGCTTTGTTGGGCGTTATGCAAACGCTCTTGAAATGCTCTTAGTGAATCTCTATCAGATTCAAGCGCTAAATTTGAATCCGCAACTGCTTGCTGTAATCGAGCTTGTTGTTCTCGTGCAATTCTCACTTCGTTATTCAAGTGAGAGAGTAACTGTGTGAGTGCCGCAAATTCTGCATCAGATTCGTGAAGTCCGGTGAGGGTTGCATCAAGGCGTTTTTGTTTCTCTTTGAGTTCCTCGCGAGCTTTTACTTGTTCAAATCCGATTCTTTCAATTTCATGATCTAACTCGATGACTCTGGATTTACTCTCCTGCAATGCGGTTTGTAGTTCAAGAAGTCCAGGCGCATGTTTTGAACCACCGGATGTTGTTTTTCTTCCTAAAACATCGCCATCTTTCGTCACAGCAGTTGCGTGTCCACGTTCATTGACAATGTTTTTTGCGACCTCTATTGAATCCGTTATCACAACGCTGTGGAGTAGATTATGAATTGCTGTACGAATCACGGAATCTGCTTCAATTACATCCGATGCCTTCACTGCGCCATCTGGTAAGCGACGTCCTACAAGATCCTCACCAAGGTCATTGGTGTTTGCGATAAGAAATGTTGCGCGTCCTGCAGACGTTCGCTTGAGATGCTCAACAGCATGAAAAGCGCTTGTGACATCTCGCACGGCAATTGCGTCGACTGCTTCGCCTAAGGCACGTGAAATTGCTATTTCAAATCCAGGTTGCACTCGAAGAAATCCTGCAACTGATCCTAGAACTCCTGAAACTTCACTACTGAGGGCGAGTATGCGCTCTTCTGGACTCGTTGAATGAAGTGTCATCTCAAGCGTTTCGATTCGAGCCATTTGGGCTTCTTTGGCTGATTCCGCATTGCGCAGAGATGTTTCAAGTTCTAGAAGTTTATTTTCAGCCTGATCAACGAGCGATTGGGCAGTTTCGAATGCGTCATCGAGAGTAACTTCCCCAGCATTCAGTGATGCAACCTTTGCTTCTTCTGCCTTAAAGTCAGTTTCAGCAGCCAATGCTCGCTCGTGTGCGGAAGAGATTTCACGTTGAAGACGTTCAATTTCAGCTTCTCGCGTGGCAATTCGTTGTTCAATTGCGTGGATCTGACCTTCTAGTTTGACGATACCTTCACGGTAGTCAGAGAGCGCTTGTTGTTTCTGTTCGATGATGCGAGTTTCTTCGATCAATTGTGCTTCTGTACGCGCGCGGTGTTCACTTATCTGCTCTAGCTGGGTTCTGCCCTCTTTCACTTCACCCTGTAATCGCAAAAGTTCACTATGAAGTTCTTGAATTTGCCCCTCAACAGCTTCTGGGTCAACTCCAAATACCATTTGTTCTTCAGATTGGTTACGTGTTCGCTCCTCCGCTACACGTAATGTTCCAAGATATCGCTCACGAAGTCCACTTAATGCTAACCACACTTCATTTGCAGCATGTATGCGTGGTGCATCTGCTTTAATTTCTGCTTCCAATACAAGTTCACGAGCGCGGAGATCTGCTAACTCTGTTTCTACCAGTGTTCGACGTTCTCGAAGAATGGTCTCATCAGCAATTTCTGCTTCGAGTTTCTCTTTCAGTGCTAGCAAATCATCTGCATATAAGCGAGATTTTGCGTCACGCACTTCTCTCTGAATCACGTCTGCACGACGAGCAACTTCTGCTTGTTTTCCAAGCGGCGTGAGTTGGCGACGAAGTTCATTTGTGAGGTCAGTAAGACGAATCAGGTTCCCTTGCATTGCTTCTAACTTGCGCAATGTTTTTTCTTTACGTTTGCGATGTTTGAGGACGCCTGCTGCTTCTTCAATAAATCCTCGTCGCTCTTGGGGGGTTGCTCGAAGAATCGAATCAAGTTGGCCTTGTCCAACAATGACGTGCATTTCTCTACCGATACCAGAGTCAGAGAGCAATTCTTGTATGTCTAGTAGTCGACAAGGTTCGCCGTTAATCGCATATTCGGACCCGCCACTTCGAAACATGATTCTCGAAATCGTGACTTCTTGATATTCAATCGGTAGTGCGCCATCTGTGTTGTCTATTGTCAATATAACTTCAGCACGACCTAGTGCACCGCGATCTGTGGTTCCAGAGAAAATGACGTCTTCCATTTTGCCACCCCGGAGTGTTTTCGCACCTTGCTCACCCATAACCCACGAGAGGGCATCAACCACATTTGATTTTCCCGAACCATTCGGCCCAACTACACAGGTGATGCCAGGTTCAAATTCGAGGGTTGTTGTGGAGGCAAAAGACTTGAATCCCTTCAGGGTCAAGCTCTTGAGATACACGAATACTCCTTAGGAAATCAGGGCAAACCCTACCGAGGGGTTCTCGGTTTCGGTTGGCACCGTGGGCAGCGATAGGAGGAGCGGTTTGCCCACGCCTCCCTCACAATCAGTCGACCACATCGTGCGCAGGGTTCATCTTCACGCCCATAGGCGTGCAGATCCACCTCAAACCATCCGCTTTCCCCATTCACATTCACGTAGAGGTCATCAAAACTTGTGCCGCCTGACTCGATTGCCTGATTCATTACAGCCTTTGCCGCATCCAAAAGTTCGGAAAGTTTGGCAGTCGAAAGCCTGTTCCCTGGGGTGAGATAGTGAATTTTGGCGGACCACAGTGCTTCATCTGCATAGATGTTACCAACTCCAGACACGATATTTTGATTCAACATCAAGGATTTGATACCTGCAGAGCGGCCTTTCAAAATCTGCACGACGTGCCTTTGATCATAGGTCGAGTCGAAGGGATCAGGTGCAATATGGAGAAGTGTCGAAGGCACGTCACCTTCGAGAATATCGAGATGCATACCACCGAAGAGCCGTTGATCTCTGAAGAGAATCTCACGTCGATAGTTACGAAGGGTGATTCTGACGCGCACGTGTGGATGAAGCGAGACTGATGACTTCTCCAAGAGCACCTGGCCACTCATGCCTAAGTGAATGACTAAAACTACATCGGTGTTTCGAAATGTGATCCAGAGAAATTTCCCACGTCGCTCAACGGAAGATATCACCTTTGCTTCCAAAGATTTCTTCACTGCTCTCACGGAATCGTGTTTGAGGCTTCTGGTATCAAAAACATCGACAGCGTCAATAGTTTTTCCAATGACATATCGCAGAAGGCCACGTCGAACTGTTTCGACTTCTGGTAACTCAGGCATTTTTGTATTGAATCGCGAGCGTTTCAAACGCTATTTGTGCCGCCTGCTGTTCAGCCTCTTTTTTGCTTCGTCCAAATCCATTGCCGTACTTCACACCTGCAACGTCCACTTGAGCAGTAAAAGATTTATCATGATCGGGTCCCGTGTCCTGAACAAAATACGTAGGCACTGGCAAGGCGCATTCACTTGCGAGTTCTTGCAAACTTGTTTTCCAATCTAAACCAGCGCCAAGCGTTGGGGCTTTTACAATCACATCACCCAATACGCGTAATACAAATTCACGTGTCTTCTCCATACCAGCGCCTATATAAATTGCACCGATGAGCGCTTCCATAGCATCAGCAAGTATCGATGACTTATTCCTGCCATCAGTTCTTTCTTCACCAACACCTAATAACAGGTAGTGTCCAAGATTGATTCTTCGAGCAAGGTCAGCAAGAGCTCGAGCGTTCACTATAAAGGCGCGAAATTTGGCAAGTTGCCCTTCTGGTTCATTTGGGTGAGTTCGAAAAAGTTCATCCGTCACAATGATGCCGAGTACTGCATCTCCTAAGAACTCTAAACGTTCATTTGATTCTAAGCCTGGATTTTCATATGCGTACGAGCGATGTGTTAATGCCAATGAGACAAGTTCATCGGAAATATCAACATTCAACGATTGCACTAGTTCGTTAAAACTCATCGGCAAGACTTTCTCTGTGGGTGTGTCCTACTGACACATTCCTTAATCAGACGCTGAGAATTTGACGTTTATCGTAGGTACCGCAGTTACCGCACGCACGATGCCCGAGTTTCGGTGATCGGCAACGATCACAGGTCACAAGGTGGGCAGCACTTGCTTTCCACTGGGAACGGCGAGCTCGGGTATTCGAACGCGAACTTTTACGCTTTGGTACTGCCATCTTTGGAGCCTTCCTTATCCTGCAACAGACCACTGAGAGCCTGCCAGCGTGGGTCAATATCGTCATGCCCATGACTGGGGTCTGATTTCATCTCAAACCCGCATTGAGGGCACAATCCTAGACAATCCTCGGTACAAAGCGGCGACTGAGGCAATTCGAGCACTAAAGCGTCCCTAATTGCTGGCTCTAAATCGAGAAGATCGCCATCCATTGGGAAGGTTTCCTCACCCATCGGCTCATACGAATACATCTCTTGGAAGTCCGCGGAGAGGTCAATTTCAAGAGGCTCGAGACAACGAACGCATTCACTTTCGGCCACAGTGTGAACCACACCTGAGGCTAAAATCCCATCAATCACACATTCGAGCCGCAACTCAATCGAAATGTTTTCTCCAGGCGGTACTTGAATGAAGTCAGTTCCGAAACTTTGTGGGGATTCAAAAGTCAGGGTTTTTTCTTGCATCATCCCGGCCCGACGACCCAAGTCTCTCGTATCAATAATGAATGGGCTCATCATTGTTCAGGTTTATCCCACTGATCAAAGAACTCAGGTGGCACTTGAGTATCGTGTAAGAGTTCAGGTTGCAGTCTCACTGTTGTTCGTTCGCGAATTGTCTGAATCTGATTCAGCGTTTTGACGAGGTTTGCTTCAAAGGCTGCAAGTTTTGCATCAACATAATCATCGAGTTCAAGTCGCTTGCGGCCCAGTTCTTCTTCAAGTGCTTTTCGCAATGCTTCGGCTTCAATAAGTGCTTCTTTATATACAGCTTCCTGTGCGACAAGAGCACGTGCTTCAGCTTTGGCAATCTCAATAATCCGATCGGCTTCCTTATACGAGTCTTGAATGACGCTTTCACGTTCGTTTAAAATAGATGACGCTTGTGAAAGTTCAGCGGGAAGTGCATTTTGAATTTCTGAGAGTAAATCAAGTAAATCATTTCGATTCACGATGCATGATTGACTTAATGGCATCGATTTTGCTTCTTCAATCAAAGTAGCTAACTCTTGAACAAGTTGTTGAATTCTCACGCATTTCCTCCATTGTTTCGACGCTTCATAAGTGCTGTTACTACAGTTTCAGGAACGAGTCCTCTGACATCCCCGCCGTGCTGGCTGATTTCTTTGATGAGAGATGAAGATAAGTAACCAAATTCTGGATTTGTGGCGATGAAAGCAGTCTCTATTTTGGCCAATCGGTAATTCATCTGAGCCATTTGCAGTTCATAGTCAAAGTCAGATACAGCGCGAAGCCCTTTCACAATCACAGATATGCCGCGCTGTTGACAAAAATCAACAAGGAGTCCACTGAAGCTCGCGACTTCAATATTCGCATAGTCTTTACAGGAAGTCGTGAGCATCTCTACCCGTTCTTCAATCGAAAAAAGAGAGACCTTCGTACTGTTTGCAAGGAGTGCGACTGTGACTTTGTCATACATAGCGCTTGCTCGAGCAAAAACATCCAGATGGCCGTTTGTAACCGGATCAAAAGAACCTGGGCAGACTGCGTGACGCATAAGCCTCCTTAGGGAGCCAAACCTACCAAACTAGCCAAAAGAGGCGTGTGTCTCCGTAATTTCTCACATCTTCAAGGCTAAATCCCACTGGGATAGCGAAGTCCTCTGTATGTGAACTTCGCTCAACGATACACACGCCCTTTGAATCCAACAAGTGTTGCACTTGTAATGAAAGAAGTACTTCTGTTATGTCTTGATTTGCAAACTCATACGGCGGATCGACAAATAGTAGGTTGAATCTATTTTGGATATCGATACTCAAGGTTTTTGTGGCATCAGCCTTCAAGATAGTCAATGGCAAGCGAGTCTTTGTTGTGTTTATGTCTAGTACTTTAAATGCATCCCTGTCCTTCTCTACAGCGTATGCGAGTTTCGCTCCACGAGATAAAGATTCGAGAGCAAAAGCACCGCTACCTGCGAATAAATCAAGGACCACAGTTTCTGACCATTCGATTTGGGATGCCTGAAGTCGATTAAAGATTGATTCGCGCACCCGTTCGCTTGTTGGCCGTACCCCAACCTTTGACACTTGTAGCGTGTGACCTTTTCTACTGCCAGCAATGATTCTCATGCTTTTTCCAGAAATTCTGCTTCACTTTGATTTTCAAGTGCCAGTATGGACATTCGTAGTTCTTTATGATGAAGAAGTTCAGAATCATTATCGAGAATTGATTGAGCCCAGGTACGAGCAGAATCGATAATGAACTCATCCCTGAGAACTCTTAAAAGTCGTAGACCAGATCTGATACCGCTTTGTTGACTTCCAAGAACATTTCCTTCACGTCTTTGTTCTAGATCAACTTCTGAAAGTTTAAAGCCGTCTAAGGTTGATGCAACCGCATCAAGTCTTTGGCGACTTGATGAATCCGCATCTGCTGTCGTCATCAATAGGCAGAGACCTGGGTGTTCTCCTCGGCCAACACGTCCGCGCAACTGATGTAGTTGTGAAATACCAAAGTTGTCAGCGTTCATGATAACCATCACTGTAGCGGTGCTTACATCAACGCCGACCTCAATCACGGTTGTTGATATCAGTACATCAATGTCTTTCGCCTTAAAAGCCCGCATTGTGTGTTCTTTTTCATCACTACTCATCTTTCCGTGTAATGGTGCAAGCTTTAAAGATTTTAAAGGACCGTGCGATAGGTAGTCAAGCAAGCTCTCAACATCGTTGAGGCTCGTATCGCTACTTTCTTCAGTTTCGCCTTCTTTAAGTTTTGGCGAAATCTTTGGACACACAACATATGCTTGAAAACCCTGTGATACTTCTTCCAGAATTCGGTTCCAAGCACGTTCCACGTGATGGGGTTTCTCATTCATATCCACAACATATGTCTCAATTTGTTTTCTACCTTGAGGAAGCTCTTGCAAAATAGAAATATCAAGATCTCCAAATACAGTCATCGCAACAGTTCGAGGAATGGGGGTAGCAGTCATTACCAAGACATGAGGCCGCAGACCATTTGGAGCTTTGGCTGAAAGTGCTGCTCGCTGTTCAACACCAAATCTGTGTTGTTCATCTACAACTACAAGTTCTAAATTTTTAAATTCAACTCTTTCTTGAATCAAGGAATGTGTTCCGACAACGATGTTGGCAGTGCCATCGGCAATTGATTCCAATGCGTGCCGAACTGAAGCGGCCTTCATTGAACCAGTGAGTAGGGTGACTGTAATTCCTTCCGGGACAAGCGCTTCAATTGACTTAAAGTGCTGCCACGCCAGCACCTCAGTCGGTGCAAGAAGTGCAGTTTGACCACCACTCTCAATGACCCTCAACATCGATCTGATTGCACAAAGAGTTTTTCCGCTACCAACTTCTCCTTGAAGCAATCGATGCATTGGATGAGGTTTGGCAAGATCAGCAAAAATTTCGTTGCAGACCTGAACTTGACCATCTGTGAGTGAAAAAGGTAACGCAACATCAAAAGTGCGAAGCAATGAGTCTGACGATGCCTCAATCGGCTTGGCGTTCGCCTCTGCATACCTGAGTCGATTCCTGAGCAATATCAACTGATATTGCAAGGCTTCGAGGAAAACAAAACGTTGTTTTGCCGCCTCAACTTCTTCCATAGTTTGGGGGCGATGAATCTTTTGGAAACTTTCATACAGACTGAAGAATGAGTATTGGTTCACTATTTCTGAACTCAAACCATCATCAATAGATTCACTTAATCCTTCAAGGAGCAGGGTGATCATTTTTTCGATTCTCCAGGTCGGAATAGATGAAGTCGCTGGATACACGGAGATTAAAGGTCGCGCAAATGTTTCAACAGCTTCTGGATCAAGATCTTCATTGTCCGGAGCAAGCAGATATGTTGGATGTGCAAGTTGTCGTTTGTTTCGATAGGCAGTGATCTTGCCGCTAAAAAGTCCCATTCGACCTGGACGTAAATCTCGTTCGCGCCAATCCTGATTAAAGAAAGTTAAGGTCAAAAATCCTGAGCCATCGGTGACCTCAACTTCAAGAATGCCGCCGCGCTTTTTTTGCATTGAGCGTTTCTTGATTGATTGAATTTCTGCCATTACGGTGACATTTTCATCAATCTGCAGGCTGTCCATCGGGGTGAGTTCCCCACGTTTGGCGTAACGGCGAGGAAAGTGGCGTAACAAATCTTCAACCGTGTGCATATCGAAGCTCTTCTTTAAGGCTTGTGCAGTTTTAGCTCCGAGGGCAATGGTGAGTGATGTGTTTAATTGGAAATTCATTCAACACCTATCACTGCGAGCGATGAATGTTGATCTCCAGAAATCTCGACTATTTCGGCTTTTGCTGCATTCTCATGTATAAGTTCGCGCAGACGGTGTTTGAATATTGAGTCTGCACCTTCACCCCACACAATTGTCACTAGTTCCGCTCTCTTCATTATTTCAGCGTCGAAAGCTTGTATGTCGGAACTCTTTACGTTGATGGTATGCACAGAATCCAGTGCATTTCGCATCACACTCACAGTTTTCTCGATCGGAACTTTTGAATCAAAAACAGCATAACTTGCGAGCATAGACACAACTGAAGGTGTGACTAGGGTGAAAACATTCAAATCAAATTCATTTAATCTCTCAACTGCCATTTTTGCGCTTAGTTCAGATTCGTTCGGAATAAGCACGATGACATCTTGATAATTTGACTTCATAATTGCTTGGGCTAACGTTTCAGGACTGCTATCTTCTGCACTTATTGCAGTTGCACCCATTGCTACCATATTCATAACATTGCCGATACCTTCTACAACGACTACACATCCAGTCTGAGCGGATGAGGGCTTCAGGTTTTCAATGTTGATATCCCAGACTTGAGAACTTTCTTCCAAAGCACTGATAACAAGTTTTGGCACATCAGTGTGAATATGAACAAGTGTGACTTCCCCATCTGATGTAGTTGTAATACTTGTACCGAGTGCTTGCAGTCGCTCTTGTATATATTTCATATCAGCATTATGGGTCTTCACAATCACTTCGAATTCTCGATCGGCTAAACACAAGGTAGCAGGCAGTTCTGTTGGAACAAAACCAACTGGTGGGCTTTCCTCTTCTTTCCCTTGGCACACTTGCACCAAAGCATCGAGCAAGATGACGAGCCCTCTGCCACCAGCATCTACTACTCCAGCATCTCTCAACTGAGGTAGAAGATCTCGAGATTCAATAAGAATCTCACGAGATTCTTTTGCAATGTTCTCAAGATTGTTTGATTTTAGTGCTGCAATTGAATCTAAGAGGGTCAAGATTGTTCCAGGTTGTGGTTCAGAGACTGACTCACGCGCCTTTTGGGCAGCCGATTCCAATAGCGATGCTACCGTGTAATCAGACTGGTTCAGACCTTCAACAACGCCGACTAATGCTTCGGCAAGTATGACTCCACTGTTACCGCGAGCTCCATTCACTGCACCTTTTGCTAATGCAGAGAACGCATCAATTATGTCGTGCGTATCGCCAGTACGTGAACGTTCGAAATGCTGTGCTGATTGAAATGTGAGGTAGAGATTCGTTCCTGTATCTCGATCAGCAACGGGAAAAACATTGAGTGAATTCAACTCAGAGATATGTGTTTTAAGAAGTTCTACTCCACGTGCTGCCCACAGGCGAATAATTTCGGCTTCGCTGGGCATACAGTGCTTATCGAGCGCGGGTTACTTTTCCTGCTTTGATACAGGCTACACACACGTTCACTCGCTTAGGTGCACCACCCACAAGAGCTCGGACACGCTGAATGTTTGGATTCCATCGACGCTTCGTCCGAATATGAGAATGGGAAATCGAGTGTCCAAAATTCGGACCCTTTCCACATACTTCGCAGTTAGCCGCCACGGGAACTCCTTTATTTCTGAGTAGGGGCGTAGGTTAGCCGAGAGGCGGACTGCACCCAAATTGAGGGACTAAAAGTGGGTAAAACCCTTCGGATCAACACGCTCTCCGTCCAAAAATACGCCGGGAATCCCACTTTCAGTGTGCCCAATTGGGCGAAATTCTTCCGGCACATCGCTAGAGGAGTCGAACGTTCCAAGTAATGAGTGCTCTTCCCCGCCGTGCAAAATCCAGTCACGTGCATCCACCGAAAGTGCTGCGGCGAGCGTGGTCATCTCATCTGAAGGCTTGATTGCTTCACTATCGAAGTGCAATTGAAGATTGCTTGCACTCGCAATATGGAATGCATCCGATATCAAACCATCACTAATATCAATCATTGAGCGAGCATGGGATGCAGCATTTATTCCGGCTCGATAAGGTGGTTTGGGCACTCGAAAATTGTCTACAAAGATTCGAGGTGAACTATGACCTGTTTGTAGGCAATGTAGACCTGCCGCTGAATATCCGAGAGTTCCAGCAAGACCAATAATTTGATGTGGTGTTGCCCCACTTCTCCTAACAGGATCATGTGAGAGAACACCAATTGCAGTCACTGAGATCGAGATTTCCTTCGCTGTTGATAAATCCCCACCAACAACACTGGCTCCCACCAGATCACATTCAGCCTGCATTCCAACAGCTAATGCTTCAAACCACCTGGGTTCAGTGTTGAAAGGAGCCGCAACACTTGCGGTGATCGCTATTGGGGTTGCAGTCATCGCAACGATGTCGGCCAAGTTTTGAGCGACGATTCGTTGACCAAGTTCAATTGGTGTGAGCCAATTCGACTTGAAGTGAACATTCTCGACTGCAACATCTGTTGCGATAGCAATCTTACTTCCATCTACTTCAATCACTGCAGCATCGTCACCAGGACCAACGATGACAAAATTGTTGGATGTGAACTTTTCGGTAATTCGTCGAATAAGTTCGAATTCACTTCCCATGTCGCTGCAATGCATCCTGAATCAATAGATTCACAAGTTCTTCATATGAGAGGCCCGATGCAACAAACATTCGTGGAAACATTGAAATGTTCGTAAATCCTGGGATTGTGTTCAATTCATTCACGAAAATGGATCCGGTCTCACCCAACAAGAAGTCAACTCTCGCATATCCTTCAGCACCGATTGTCTTGAACACTTTGACTGCGAGTTCCTGAATCGCATGTTGAGTTTCAGATGTGAGATAAGCCGGAACTATGAGCTCCGTTGAGTCATCCACATACTTCGCTTCATACGAGTAAAAATCAAATCCTGTTTTCACTTTGATTTCTGAAGGTAAGGATGCTCGAGCAACGCCATTTTGAACAAGTACACCGCATTCAATTTCGCGAGGATTCAAAACTGCTTCTTCAACAAGGACAACATCATCAACGTGAAAGGCATCCTCAATAGCCGCTTGCAAGGAATCCTGACTTGAAACTTTACTGACTCCAAGACTTGATCCTGCGCGTGCTGGTTTTACGAAGAGTGGGAATTGAAGTCCTTCAATAAGTTCGACGCAACGTGATTGTGAATGTAACCAATCAAATTGCGAAATACTCACACTTTTAACAACTGGAAGATTATGTGCCTTCATCACCGATTTAAATTGTGATTTATCCATTGCCAAAGCTGATGCCAAACTTCCAGCCCCCACACACGCAATGTTCGCAAACTCCAAAGCGCCTTGAATTGTTCCGTCTTCCCCGAACCTCCCGTGGAGAATTGGGAAAACGACATCAACTGCAATAACGCTAGATGTGGCATCGAGTGTGATGAAGCCTTGATAGTGTCGATTGAGCGACAATGAAACAGGAAGTCCTACTGGCAAAACCTCTGGAAGTTTGTCTTTTGATATCCCATCTTCAATATCGTCTTGCAAAAACCAAACACCGTCCTTTGTGATACCTACTTGAATCACATCAAAGAAGTTGGTGTCTATTGCAGGTATCACATTACGTGCAGATAAGCAGGATATTTCGTGTTCATTTGAAACCCCGCCGTATAGGACTGCAACTCGGGGTCTAGCGCTTTGCATAATCAGAGCCTACCGAAGTAAGTTGCTATCCTTCTTGATCGTACTCTGCTTTAGTGGCTCTCGCCATAAACTTTCTAATCAATTCCCGCGGATCAAGTTTGCGATGTACAACTGCGACAACTCCAGCCGTAATTGGAAGGTCAATTCCAACAGACGACCCAAGTTTCAATAATGGTAGACAACTTTTCACCGCTTCAGATGTTTCAGTGGTCAGCGCAATGACTTCTTCGACAGTTTTTCCTTGCCCTAGATGAACCCCAAAGGAGCGATTGCGTGAAAGTGGAGATTGACTCGTTGCGAGTAGATCACCAGCCCCCGCTAAGCCCATAAAGGTTCTCATATCTGCACCAAGAGCAGTTCCTAATTGAGACATTTCGTGAAGCCCACGAGTGATAAGCGAGGCTTGTGAGTTTTCACCAAGTCCAAGTCCAACTGCAATTCCATTTGCAAGGGCTATCACATTCTTCATTGCGCCAGCAATCTCTACGCCGATGACATCGTGGGTGTAGTACGGTCGAAAATAATTAGTCGCACAAATCTCTTGGACTAATCGAGCATTCATTTCATCAATGCAAGCAACAGTGGTGGCTGTGGGCTGTTCTTGACCAATTTCGTATGCCAAATTCGGACCCGAGATAACCGAAACTTGCGATTCTGAAACCTTCGTTGATTGCAGCATCACTTCTGTCATTCGTAGATTGCTTTCGGTTTCAATTCCCTTCGCAAGTGACACAAGCACAGCTTTCGAATGAATCTTCCACTGCTGCAAATTTTCACGGTATGCATGTGATGGCAGACCGATGACGATGACATCTGCATCATCAAGAGCTTCATAAGGATTCGTCGTGCAACGAAGCTTTTCGGGCAACCTAATATCTGTAACATAAAAAGGATTCTGGTGCTTGTAATTTATCGAGTCACAAATCTCTTCGCTACGCGACCATAGTACGACGTGGTGACCTGCATCCATGGATACCTTTGAAAAAACAGTGCCCCAGGAACCACTTCCCATCACTGCAACTTTTCTCATGATGGCTCCCATTCAATTTTTCTATCCCAAACGACCTTGGGTGGAGTTTCTCCACGTATCACTGCAAGTTCTTCAGTAATTCTGAGCATAAAGAGTTCGGTGACTTCTTTCAAAACATCCTGATCGATTTCACGCCCATAAAAAGGACTTAAATCGATAGGAGTACCCGCTTGAACGAACATTGTTTTTCTAGGAAGCAACCTCACCTTGTTACTCCAAGGATCAATCACCCGATGGGCTCCCCATGTTGCAATTGGCACCACTGGTTTCTGGGTAGTGAGCGCAAGCCGAGCAGCGCCAGTCAGTGCAGTCATCGGCCAAAGATTGGGATCGTGCGTCAACGTTCCTTCAGGATAAATCACTATCGCCTCGCCAGCGAGTACTGCAGAAGTTGCTTCACGGAGTGCATCGGAAGCTTTTGCTGATCTTCTATGTACTGGGATTTGACCCGCTTTACGGATTAGTGCACCAATGAATGGATATTTGAAAACTTCAACTTTCGCAAGGAAGCGTGGAGGTCGACCACTGTCATGAATGAAATGGCCAAGCGCGAGCGGATCAAAATACGAATAATGATTACTGATGATAATAATGCCCGAATCGATGTTGAGTCGTTCTGAGCCTTTCCAAACACGCGTTGTGAAAATTATGATCAACGTACGTAACACGAACACAATGAGGTTGTATGCCCAAGTTTTCTTCGTCGACATTTCACTCCAGTTCAGAGGCAACACTAATGAATCGGCCCGCTGGCAAGGAACCAACGGGCCGATAAATGTATGTAATGACTTAGCGCTTGCGAGCAGGCTTCTTCTTGCTTGCAACTTTCTTTGCAGCCTTCTTCACTGTCTTCTT
>JBMSMQ010000013.1:0-25751 GCA_049421205.1 Candidatus Nanopelagicales bacterium | reverse complement strand
TTGACTGCAGCAGGAGTATTTGTAGTTTCAGGATTTCTGACTTTGATTTTCGGCTTACTTGATACATTTATTTTTGGTACTCATACATTGCTGACTACGATTGCATTTGCTGTGACCGCTTTGTTTGTAGCGAGTAGAACAAGTGCTCGATCGCCGTGGGCGGCATGGACTGCGCCAGTTATTTCTCTTTTCTTTATGCTGTTGATTACCTCCCCATTTGGTAATAATCAATTTGGTGGAACGTTAAGCACTGTGCTACTTGTTACTTTGCTTGGATTATCGGATCGAACTTGGGTAATCATTGTTGTCACCATTATTTGTTGGGTGATGGCACGCAGAGCAGAGGTCAAAGAAAAGTCGCGCCAACGTCAACTTGCCAGAGCGCGAAAAAATTAAGCTTGTTTCGCCTTCAAATCTTTACGTAGTTCGGTCGGCAAAGAAAAAATCAACGTTTCTTTCGTCTGCTCAACTTCTTCTACATCACCAAATCCACGTTCATCAAGCCAGGAAAGAACACCAGTTACAAGTTCTTCAGGTACTGATGCTCCAGAGGTCAACCCCACTGTAGTGACATTGTCTAAAAGTGCATCTGAAAGTTCTGAAGCGCCATCTACACGGATAGCAGATTTCGCTCCACAATCCAGAGCAACTTCAACTAGACGAACAGAGTTTGATGAATTTGCGCTCCCCACAACAATCATCAAGTCGCATTGTGGTGCAATGATTTTGACGGCCGCTTGTCGGTTTTGCGTCGCATAACAAATATCGTCGCTCGGTGGTGCCTGCAAATTCGGTAGACGCTTATTAAGTCGATCCACCGTTTCAAGAGTTTCATCAACCGATAGTGTCGTCTGTGAAAGCCAGATTACTTTGTCGTCATCTGGTAACTCCATAGTCTCGGCAGTTTCAGGTCCATCGACAAGCACCATTGCTTCAGGGGCCTCCCCCATTGTTCCTTCAACTTCTTCATGTCCCTCATGTCCAATGAAAATAATCTTGTAACCATCAGCGGCAAATCGCTTGGCTTCGCTATGGACTTTAGTGACGAGTGGACAGGTTGCATCAATCGTTTTGAGATTGAGTTCTTCTGCCTGTGCCCGAACTGCCGGTGACACTCCATGTGCACTAAAAACGACTGTTGAACCTGCGGGAACTTCGTCGAGTTCTTCAACGAAGATTGCCCCGCGTTTCTTAAGTTCACTCACAACGAATTTATTATGAACAATTTCTTTGCGAACATATATCGGAGCACCATAGGTAACAAGTGCCTTCTCTACCGCTATGACTGCGCGATCAACGCCCGCGCAATAGCCACGAGGGGCGGCCAACAAGACTTTTTTTGAGGAACTCACAGGCTGATGCTAAAGGTTCCATGAAAAGTCCGCCTCGGGAGCATAAATGTCACAGACCTATGGTGAAGTATGCCTGTGAGCGAATCGCGAGGGAAAAGCCCTGAAGAAGCTATCTCAGTTCAACTTCTAAGCCAGATGATGGGTGCCCACATTTCACGACTCGGTCAAGTTTGGGTAGAAGGTGAAGTCATATCAGCCAAACTCTACGGACAAATGTATTTCATTTCGTTTCGTGATTTGGAAAAAGAAATTGGTATTGAAGTTGTGGCCCCCAGTGCCGTTATCAACAAGCTTCCCGAAAAAATTGATAGTGGTTCTAAGGTGTTGATCCATGTTTCAACAGAATGGTGGACAAAAAAAGGCGAAGTCAAATTCAAAGTTCGCGACATCCGTCCACTTGGATTAGGTGAACTCCTCATACGTCTCGAGATGCTGCGAAATGCGCTTCGTGCTGAAGGGCTCTTTAATCCAGACTTGAAAAAGCCAGTGCCATTCTTGCCAAGAAAAATTGGATTGATTACTGGTAGAGATACGGATGCTCTGAAGGATGTTGTCGTTAACTCTCGCCGTCGCTGGCCTGCCACCCAATTTGAAATTCGTGAGATTCCACTTCAGCAACCAGATACACCAACATTGGCAATCAATGCACTCAATGAACTTCAAGCAATCAGCGATGTTGATGTGATCGTGATTGCACGCGGTGGTGGATCATTTGTCGATTTACTCCCCTGGAGTGATGAGGGTTTAGCGCGCGCAGTTGCAGCTGCATACAAACCTGTCGTGAGTGCGATTGGACACGAAGCAGATCGACCAATCCTTGACGATGTTGCAGATCTTCGTGCATCAACTCCAACCGATGCTGCGAGCAAAATCGTTCCCAGTCTCGAAGAAGAAAAAGCCACCTTCGAACGTAACGCTGGATATCTCCAAAATCATAGAATCGACTGGCTCAGTAAAGAAAATCGACACCTCGAACTGATTCGTTCGGCACTTGGAACAAAATCACCAAAAGCACTGCTTCAGAATCGCATTGCTGAAGTGCGAAGCATCAGTCGCGAACTTGCGCTTAAAGTAAAACATAGAGTTGAAAAGCAGTTTGTTGAAATTGAATCTCGTAGAAATTCTCTTGTCGCATTGTCACCATTCAATGTTCTGGCACGTGGATATTCAGTGTTACTTGATGAAAAAGGAAGTGTTATTAAATCAACAAAAGACCTAAAAGTTGGACAATCGTTTACAGCACAAGTAAGCGATGGAACAATTGAAGCTGAGAGAAAGAAGTAGAAAATGGATATCAAAGACATTCTAAAACTGGATGTAAAGGCAGTTGAAGGTTACACATATGAACAAGCTCGTGACTTGCTCGATGAAGTGGTAAATGCGCTCGATGATTCGTCACTACCGTTAAGTCAACTGATGAAATTGTGGGAAATTGGTGAAATAATTGCCAAAGTTTGCCAGGCACATCTTGAAGCAGCGGCGAAAAAACTTGATGATGGGCTACCCACTGGTTGAGGCAGAGATTACTTCAGCGACAGTCTGAAAATCTGTTGCATCAGTAAGTGAAATAATCAATGTAGTTTCACCAAGCGTTGTCCGAGCAACAACCTCAATATCATTCATACCTTCATACAAATCGTAGGTAAAAAATCCAACTTTTACCGTGTCTATTTTCTGACTTATGCGAGGAGTCAAAAGTAAATCTTCATTCCCGTCAGTTTGCTCAAAGCCAACATAGCGAGTCTCATCAATAACAAAGCTCATATGCCAATGATCATAAGTATTTGAAAGTGGTTCTATCCACGCAGTTGTTGCGGCCCAATTATTCGGTGTTTCAGGGATGAAAAGTTTGAAGTTTGCATCCTGTTGCGCTATCTCGCTTACCTCCTGAGGCGAAATTGGGGTGTAGTTCGGCTGATCGGGTCGCCACGTAACAAGCAAAAGTAAAGCGACTCCGGCACCAAGAACAGCCATCGAAACGACCATATCTCGCACGGTCTCATAGCCCCGTTTTTTACTCGCCATAGCCCTAGTGTGATTGATTGAAGGTAATTCAGCCAACCGATGATTCAAAGCGTAGGCTTTCTGTGTGAGTGAATTCAGATATACAGAATTGCTTCCAGTGGCAAAACTGGATACTCCTTATCGACTCATCTCGAGTGAAGGTTTCGAGGTCATTGAACTTGGCAATCGAAAGTTTTTGAAAGTTTTTCCCGAAACTTTGGCAATGATTACGGAAGTTGCCCTTAGGGATATCCAGCATCTACTACGACCTGGTCACTTGCAACAGATTGCGAATATTTTGGCCGATCCAGAAGCATCGGCAAATGATCGCTTTGTTGCACTTGACCTTTTGAAGAATGCGAATGTTTCAGCTGGTGGGGTACTACCAATGTGTCAGGACACAGGAACAGTCCTCGTGAGCGCAAAGCGCGGTCCACAAGTCATTACTGATGCTCTAGATGAAGAGTGGATATCGAAAGGCATTTTTAACGCTTATCAAAACTTGAATTTGCGCTATTCCCAAGTTTCACCTCTTTCAATGTGGGAGGAAAAGAACACTGGAACGAATCTTCCAGCCCAGATAGAAATCAATCTCAATACGAAACCTGGGCATGAACTTGAATATGAACTTTTCTACATCGCCAAAGGTGGGGGAAGCGCAAACAAGAGTTTCCTCTTCCAGGAAACAAAAGCCCTGCTTAACCCAAAGTCCTTTATTGAATTTCTTGACGAGAAATTACGAATGATTGGAACAAGTGCCTGTCCTCCATATCACCTAGCGATAGTTGTAGGCGGAACAAGTGCTGAGCACACTCTTAAAGTTGCTAAATATGCATCGACGAGAGCACTCGATACGTTACCGCTGCAAGGCGGACCTGACGGCAATGCCTATCGTGATATCGAAATGGAAGCGGAAGTACTCAAACTCACTCAGGGCTTTGGAATTGGTGCGCAATTTGGAGGGAAGTATTTCTGCCACGATGTCAGAGTTATCCGAATGCCACGTCATGGTGCATCCTGCCCAGTTGGTATCGCGGTTTCCTGTGCAGCAGATAGGCAGGCATTTGCGAAAATCACTCCTGATGGAGTGTTTCTTGAGGCACTTGAAACTGAACCTGCTAAGTATTTACCTGAAGTTATCGAAATTTCTGACGATACAGTCACTGAGATTGATTTGAACCAACCGATGGAGAAAATTCAGTCACAGCTTTCTACCCTTCCAGTGAAGTCGCGCGTATCACTGACTGGAACAATGATTGTCGCCCGAGATAGCGCTCATGCTCGACTACTTGAAATTATTGAATCGGGTCAAGAATTACCTGAGTACTTTAAACAACATCCGGTGTATTACGCAGGACCCGCAAAGACTCCTGAAGGATTACCTTCAGGATCATTTGGCCCAACTACTGCAGGTCGAATGGACACTTATGTGCCGAAGTTTCAAGCCTTAGGTGGATCTTTAGTGATGCTCGCAAAAGGAAATCGAAGTTCGTCAGTCACTGATGCTTGCAAACAATACGGTGGGTTTTATCTTGGCTCAATTGGTGGACCCGCTGCAATCCTTGCCCAAGACAACATCACTGCAGTCGAGGTACTTGACTTTGAAGATCTCGGGATGGAGGCTGTTTGGAAGATTGAAGTCAAAAACTTCCCTGCATTCATTGTGATTGATGATAAAGGTAACGATTTTTATGCAGACACAATGCGGCCTGTTTCAATTCGATTGAAATAACTAGATTTTTGTGACCGGGCTATAGCGAAGTAAAAGGCGTTTTTGGCCAACTTTCGCTCCAAAATCAACACTCACTTGGGCACTGGGTCCTGTTCCAACGATAGAAACAATTTCTCCATCACCAAATTTATCGTGACGCACCTTATCGCCGACTTTTAAATCTCCTGCTGAACTTTGTGGCAAGTGTTCTGAGATGAAGTCTGTGCTTACCTTAGAAGTTCGAACGGATCCGTGAGTAAACCCTTCCCTAAGATTCAACATTAAATCTTCAGGAATTTCATTGAGAAAACGTGAAGGCACCATTGGCATTGTTCGACCAAAAATCGTCCTCTGCTCAGCACCTGTGAGATAAAGGAGTTTTTCTGCACGAGTAATTCCAACGTACGCCAATCTGCGCTCTTCCTCAAGTTCTTGAGGACTTGAGAAAGCCATACTGTGAGGGAAGACACCCTCATCTAATCCAACGATGAAGACCACTGGAAATTCAAGGCCCTTCGCCGTGTGAAGCGTCATAAGTGTGACTTGTCCACGTTCATCATCGGCTAATTGATCGCTATCAGAAATAAGTGAAACTTTTTCAAGAAAACTTAAAAGTGATCCATCTTCAGCTAACTCCATACTTTCTAACTCAAATTCACGAGCAAAGTCTTCAAGCTGACTTAAGTTTTCTCGTCGACTTTCATCTTTAGGATCTTCACTCTTTGAAAGTTCAGAGAGGTACCCAGATTGCTCAAGAACTGCCGCTAAGAGGACAGATGGTTCAGTGTCTGCTTCAAGTAAAACTCGTAAGTTTGTGAACATCTCGGTAAACGCACTAATCGACCTCTGAACGCGTGGTTGCAAGCCTGATATTGCCTCAACCATAACAAGTGCGTCATACATAGTGAGTGCATTGATGGCAGCGTAATCAGCAATTAGTTCTTCGGCCTTATCTCCAATACCACGCCTTGGCACATTCAATATTCTTCGAAGTGAAACTTCGTCTGCCGGGTTGACGATGAGTCGCATATAGGCAAGAGCATCTTTGATTTCAGCACGCTCAAAGAAGCGTGTGCCACCGATGACCTTATATGGAATTCCTGCCTGGAAAAAGGCACTTTCTAAAACACGTGATTGTGAGTTCATCCGATACATCACAACTACATCTCTATACTCAAAAGTCCCCAGCTTCAAGAATTTGCTAATCTCACTGGCAACGTAAGAGGATTCATCCATTTCTGTTTCACCAGTGTAGCGTCGAATTGGTTCGCCATCCCCTGCATCACTCCAGAGATTCTTCTCTCGCCGGGAAACATTTTTTGAAATGACAGCATTCGCAGCATTCAATATCGTGAGAGTTGAGCGATAGTTTTGCTCAAGTAAAACTACTTTCGCATTTGAAAAATCTCGTTCAAACTCATCAATATTGCGAATCGTTGCTCCTCGAAAGGCGTAGATTGATTGATCGGCATCGCCTACAACGCAAAGTTCGCCTCCACCATCTCCATGGGAAAGTTCCCGAATGAGTTCATATTGCGCCATATTGGTATCTTGATATTCGTCTACAAGTACATATCGAAATCTTGCACGGTAAGCATCACGAACTTCACTATTCTCTTTTAGCAACTTCACCATATTCCCAATCAGATCATCAAAGTCCATCGCGTTGCACTCAAGTAATTTCTTTTGATAGGCCTCATAGACATCAGCGATTACCCGTTGCGGATAAGTAGTAGCAGTTTTATGAAATTCACTTGGGGATATAAGTTCATTCTTCGCTGACGAAATTGCATGTAATACAGAGCGAGGACGATGCGTTTTTTGGTCTAGATTGAGGCTCGTCATCACACGTTTGATGAGTGTTTCAGCATCATCCATGTCATAGATTGCAAATGTTTTTGTATAGCCAAGTTTGTCCGCGTCTTTTCTAAGAAACCGAGCACAGGCACTGTGAAATGTCGATACCACCATATAGCGGGCTTCTGGGCCAACAAGTTCCTCAACCCGATTGCGCATTTCACTTGCCGCTTTATTCGTAAATGTGATTGCGAGAATTTGACTTCCATACGCTGCTTTTGTTGCAACGAGATGAGCGATTCGTCGGGTCAGAACACGCGTTTTACCCGAGCCTGCACCTGCGACGATAAGTAGTGGAGAACCTCTATGTAATACCGCGACTCTTTGCTGAGTATTTAGGTCATCAAGGTCAAGTGCGAGGCTCATTACCCCTAGTCTAGAGAGGCAGGAAGACAAACTCTTACCATTGGAAGGTGAATGCAATTTCTGATGATGAGATAGAACGAATTTTGGTAGTAACTGCGCATCCTGATGATGCCGACTTTGGTGCAGCAGGAACAATTGCACTCTGGGCTCAGAAAGGAATCGAGGTTCATCTTTGTTTATTAACAAACGGTGATCAAGGTGGATTTGACGATACGCCACGCGATCAAATGGGTCCACTGAGGCAACGCGAGCAAAAAACTGCAAGTGATATTTTAGGTGTGAAGTCTGTTACTTTTCTGAATCACAAAGATGGTCATCTCATGCCCTCGATTGAACTTCGAGGAGAGGTTGTAGGTGTGATTCGAAAAATACGCCCTCAAAGAATGGTGATTCAGTCACCGGAACGAAATTGGAATCGGATTTTCTCGGCACATCCAGATCACCTCGCAGCAGGTGAGATAGCAATTCAAGCAATCTATCCAGATGCTCGCAATGAATTCGCCTTTCCTGAACTTTTGAAAGCAGGGCTCGAACCTTGGACTGTGTCGGAAGTCTGGGTAATGGCCAAAGATCCTCGAAATCAGTTTGTGGACATCACAGATACATTTGCAAAGAAAGTTGAAGCACTCAAGGCCCACACTTCGCAAACCTCACATATGGACGATTTAGAAGGACGACTTCGCTCGTGGGCAGAGATGACCGCAGAAGAGGCTGGTTTTACAAAAGGCAGGCTCGCAGAAGGCTTTTTCGTAGCAAGTACGAATTAGACCATCACTGCGATAACGACGTTTGTTAGCGCCAAAAGCCCAATTGCAAAATATGTTCCTTTTTGCAACGTCGTTTGCTTTCGATTCTGCAAAACTAAAATAGCAATCACAATCAGTATGAGAAGTTTCACACCTATCTTCGTATGAAAATTCGCACCAAGATCTTCTGAAAATTGGGAACTTGCAATGCCCGCGAGCAGTAAACCCGTTGCAAGCATCGTCCACATACCATCCATGATGCTACGGTTGATGACCTTGGCAGGTGCGGAAAGTTGAACTAAAAATCCACCCAATAGCGATGCTAAACCAACAAAGTGAAGTACTACGAGTACCTTATAAAGAATGTCCATACCTTTACCTTACTCCCACTCAATTGTTCCCGGTGGCTTTGACGTAATATCAAGCACTACACGGTTGATCTCGCGTACCTCATTGGTAATTCGATTAGAAACACGTGCCAAGAATTCATAATCTAGTCTTGACCAATCAGCAGTCATCGCATCCTCGCTTGAAACTGGGCGTAACACCACTGGGTATCCGTAGGTTCTGCCATCACCCTGAACCCCTACGGAACGCACATCGGCAAGGAGCACAACTGGAAACTGCCAAATGTCTCTTCCAATATTCGCTTTTTCTACTTCATCTCGAACGATTGCGTCGGCTTCCTGCAAGATTCTGAGACGTTCTTCTGTAACTTCTCCGACAATTCGAATTCCAAGGCCGGGCCCCGGAAACGGATGTCGATACACCATTGCTTCAGGAAGTCCGAGTTCTACGCCAAGTGCTCGAACTTCATCTTTGAAAAGCTCACGAAGTGGTTCAATCAATGTAAACGCTAAATCATCAGGTAATCCACCGACATTGTGGTGTGATTTAATTGTTGCAGTCGAACTTCCCCCTCCAGATTCCACTACATCTGGATAGAGCGTTCCTTGCACCAGAAATTCGATTGGCGTAGAAGCTTTCGCCTCCGCAACTAATTCTCGTTCGGCCTCTTCAAAAACCCGAATAAAGAGATTACCAATCGTTTTACGTTTTGTTTCTGGGTCGGTGACACCTTTGAGTGCGCTCAAGAACATTGACTTTGCATCTCTCACAACGAGGCGAATTCCAGTTGCTTTGACATAGTCAACTTCGACCTGTTCGCGCTCACCTTTTCGAAGCAGTCCGTGATCCACAAATACACACGTCAATTGATTTCCGACCGCTTTATGAACAAGGGCAGCCGCTACTGCACTATCAACTCCGCCAGAAAGACCGCAGATGACTTGTTTATCGCCAATTGTCGATTTGATTTCCTGCACTTTACTTTCGATGAAATTTGTCATCGTCCAGGCTTGGTTACAACAAGCAATATGCCAAAGAAAATTCTCGATGATTTTCTGGCCGTACTCACTATGGAGAACTTCGGGATGAAATTGCACGCCTGCACATCTCATTTCAAGGTTTTCAAATGCTCCAATTGGTGCACCTGATGTACTTGCAGTCACCGAAAAACCTAATGGTGCTTCACTGACAGAATCTCCATGACTCATCCAAACATTGATGTTCTCCGGAATATCCCTGAATAAGACAGATTTTGAGGTTATCGATAGTGGTGTTCTTCCAAATTCCGATTGACCTGTTCGCTCAACCTTTCCGCCTAATCCTTGAGCCATAGTTTGAAATCCATAACAGATTCCGAGGACCGGAATTCCAAGTTGCAGAATTTCATTATCGAACTTCGGTGCATCAGCCGCGTAAACGCTTGCTGGACCACCTGAAAGAATGATTGCGACAGGATCTTTGGATTTCACGTCTTCAACTGAAATTGTGTGTGGGACGAGTTCAGAAAATACATGTGCCTCTCTCACTCTTCTGGCAATCAACTGGGCATACTGAGCGCCAAAATCTACGACGAGTACTACTTCACGATGGTCTGGATTCGTCATAATTGGAGAGTCTAATCGGCTCGTTGTGTGCTTCGAATTGTGAAAAGTCTGGCTGGTGCGGTATCTGGAACAACAGGATGTAAAGGCGCAACAGCAGCAATCTGCTGATAGGCCGTGCCTTGTTGAGGTCTCGGATCCTCTTCACCTTTATTTGGCCAGAATGACATTGCGCGCTCGGCTTGCGCAGTGATTGTCAGTGATGGATTCACCCCAAGATTTGCGGTAATTGTTGAACCATCCACAATGTGTAATGTCGGATAGTTCCAAACACGATGATATGGATCAATCACACCCTCAGTCGATGTAGATCCAATGACACAACCTCCAACAAAATGTGCTGTGAACGGTGCTCCGACGAGATCACCAATATGACCAGCTGGTATCCCACCTCTATTTTTTGCGATTGCACGAGCCGTGTCATTTGCAGCTTGGATCCAGGTTGCATTTGGGCGATCTTGATCTTGTGAGGTAGTTAGCAAGAACTTGCTTCCTTGCATCTTCCCCTTCACAGAAATCGCTGAATCAACACTCTGCATTACTAATGCAATGATGGTGCGCTCACTCCATCGACGAACATTCAATATCTTGAAGAGTGTGAGTGGTGATTTCAATACGTGTCGAAGCCACTGACGACGCCGTGCTTTCAAATCTAGTCCGTCTGTCATCAATGTCTGTAGTAGACCCATCGAATTACTACCTTTTCCATAGCGCACTGGCTCAACATGAGTATCTTCGTCTGGGAAAAAAGATGATGTAATCGCAACCCCTTGAGAATAATTCGGGATTGGCTTTTGCATGATGGTTCCAACCAAACTCTCACTGTTGGTGCGGGATAGTTCACCAAGTCGAGGAGATAATTCTGGAAGTGTTGTCAGTTTGAATTTATGCAATAGTTTTTGTGTTCCATAGGTGCCAGCAGCAAAAATAACATGTGTCGCACGAATGACTTGCGTTTTGTGAGGTCGATCTGTTTGCGAAAGCGTGACAACCCACGATTCATCAACTCTCTCAACCTTGATGACAGTTTGATTTGCCAAAATTTCTGCTCCGGCTTTTTCTCCAAGGTAGAGGTAGTTCTTGAGTAAGGTGTTCTTTGCATTGTGACGGCAGCCCGTCATACATTCCCCACACTCGATGCATGAACGTCTCGTAGGACCAACTCCACCAAAGTATGGGTCTTCATACTCTGTACCTTTTGTGTCGCTAAAAAAGACTCCCACTGGGGTTTTTCGAAATGTGTGTTCAAGACCAAGTTGTGTCGCTACTTCCAGAATTGCTTCATCTGAGGGTGTCATTGTGGGATTTTCGGCTACCCCAAGCATTCGCTCCGCTTGGTCATACCAGGGATCGAGTTCAGATTTCCAATCTGTGATGTTTTTCCATTGCGGGTCATTAAAGTATTTTTCGGTTGGACGGTACAAGGTATTTGCATAGACCAGGCTGCCCCCGCCAACGCCTGCCCCTGCAAGAATCAACACATCTTTCAAAATATGAATTCTTTGGATTCCATACAATCGAAATTTCGGAGCAAAAAGAAACTTTTTCAGTCGCCACGATGTCTTTGGGAAATCTTTATCTTCAAATCGACGTCCAGCTTCAACTACACAAACCGAATAGCCTTTTTCAACGAGACGTAATGCACTAACGCTTCCACCAAAACCTGAACCGATGACGAGAACATCAACTTCTTTCATCGAAATCTCAAGGCTTTCAGAATTTTGAGCGCCAAAGTGGTGAACCTTGCCCACGCTTCATCACTCAATCCCCACTGCGCTGACAATTTCATCCAACGCTGCACTGAAATTGTCTGACTTTCTGTGTATTTCAATAAACCTTCAGATCCGTGGCGACGACCGACTCCACTTTGACCCATTCCACCCATCGGAGAATCAATGCTTGCATACGCAGAACCGAATGCTTCATTGATATTGACAGTTCCAGTTTTAATTCGTAGTGCAAGGTTTCGTGCCCATACAACATCAGAACTAACAATCCCTGCATTCAATCCATAGTCGGTGTCATTCACTCGAGATAAAAGGTCTCCTTCTGTTTTCCATGGATATATGGAACATACAGGTGCGAAAGTTTCTGTTTTACAAACCAGAGCTTCATCTGTTACATCTGCAAGAACAGTTGGGGCAAAGGCAAAGGGGCTAACGTCAGGTAATGGAGTGCCACCAATGAGTACTCGTGCACCATTGGTAAGGGCATCTTCAATATGTACTCTCGCAGTTTCAACCTGCTTTTCATTTATGAGTGGACCTACATCGCCGTTCCACCCAATCTCATTTCCTACCTTGAGTTTGCTAACCGCATCGACAAAGCGTTCTGTGAATTTCTCAATAATGTTTTCGTGTACCAAAATTCTTTCCGTACCAATGCAGAGTTGGCCAGCATTCGCGAATGCGCCACGCACTGCAATTTCTACTGCTTGCTCAAGATTAGAGTTTTGATCAATGATGAGTGAATTCTTTCCACCTAATTCCATAGATGCGCCAATCAGGCGCTTTCCTGCTTCACTCGCAACTGTTCGCCCCACACGAGTTGAACCAGTGAACATGATGTAGTCAGCATTCGCAACGATTTCAGGTCCAACCGCGGCTCCGTCACCAAGCACAATGTTGATGACACCATCGGGAAGTCCAGCTTTCTTCAATTGTTCGATTGCCCAGAGAGCTGTGAGCGGCGTTTGTAAATCTGGTTTTATCACAACGGTATTTCCAGCAAGTATTGCTGGAATGTAATCGCTCACCGAGAGCGTGAATGGGTAATTCCAAGGAGATATCACACCAATGACTCCGATTGGGTGCACTACATGCCACGTTTTTGTGACTATAGGAAATGCTCCACGTTTGCGCTTTGGTTTCAACAATTTCTTTGTAACTTTTGAGTAATAGCGACAGGTCAAAGCAACATCAAGTACTTCATCAAGAGCGTTACTTCTAGCCTTTCCGTTTTCCCATTGAATGATGTCAAGAATTTCCGCTTGCTTATTTAATACTAAATCGTGGAATCGATTGATAATGGCGATTCGATCATTGAGTGAAACCTTCGACCAGGTAGTGAAGGTAGATCGTGCTCGTTTGAATGCTGTATCGATATCGTCACGTGAACTTATGGGGACTTGGGAAATAAGTGCACCATTCAATGGGGAGATAAGTGGCGCAACATCATTCGACGATGAAATGACTAAGGGTAAGAGTCGATCAAGTAAGTCTTTTGCATTCTGTGGTTCTTTCATCGTGTCCTAACTAGCGATGATTTCGACCCGTTGGAATTCCTTCAAATCTGTATAGCCACAAAGCGAAATGCTCTTTGCTATAGCCCCAACAAGATTCATTGTGCCATCAGCAACTCGTGAAGGTCCTCGCAAAATCTCAGCAAGAGTTCCTACAGTTCCAAATTCAACAACTTGACCTCGCGGTAGTGTGCCGTGTGTTGCTTCACGACCCCAGTGAAATCCCTGCCCTGGAGCATCAGTTGCACGAGCAAGTGGTGAGCCGACCATGACGGCATCGGCACCACAGGCAAGAGCTTTGACCATATCTCCAGATTTACCCATCGACCCATCAGCAATCACGTGTACATAGCGGCCACCTGACTCATCCAGGTATTCACGCCTCGCCGCCGCCACATCCGAGATCGCAGTTGCCATAGGAACTCGAAGTCCGAGCACATCCGTTGAGGTATGTGATGCTCCTCCACCGAAACCCACGAGAACTCCAGCGGCTCCAGCACGCATCAAATGAAGTGCTGCCTTATAACTTGCAACACCGCCTGCAATGACAGGCGCATCGATCTCATAAATAAGTTCTTTGAGATTGAGTGTCTCTGATTTTGTTGAGACATGTTCTGCAGAAAGTGTCGTACCTCGGATTACGAAAATATCAACACCGGCTTTCGACATCAACGAATGAAATTGCAATGTTCTCTCAGGGCTCAGCGCTACTGCAACAGTGACACCTGCACTTTTCAGAAATTCAATTCGCTTGATAATGAGTTCTTCTCGAATGTCAGCTGCATAGAATTTTTGTAGTTGAGAATTATCATGTCGTTTTGCACGGATTTGTTCATACGCATCACCTGGGTTTTCATAGCGTGTCCAGAGCCCTTCCGCATCCAAAACGGCAAGTCCACCGAGGTTAGAAATGCTCACCACGCTTTCTGGTGATGCAATGGAATCCATTGGTGCAGAAATAATTGGGTGGGTAAATTGATATGCATCTATTTGCCAACTTAAATTAACATCCTCAGCATCACGAGTTCTGCGACTTGGGACGACTGCAATGTCGTCAAGAGAAAATGCCTCACGTGCTCGCTTACTTCTGCCAACTTCAAATTCGCTCATTATTCTCGCTATCGTCGATAGTTCGGTGCTTCATTGGTCAACTGAATATGGTGCGGATGACTTTCTTTCAATCCTGCCGCAGTGATTTTTACAAATTCACCATTGGCTTTCAAATCAGCAATCGTCGCACTTCCGGTGTATCCCATTGATGCTCGAAGTCCACCTATGAGTTGATGTATGACGGCGGCAACGGGACCGCTATAAGGAACCTGACCTTCAACACCTTCAGGAACAAGCTTGTCATCACTTGCAACATCATCTTGGAAATACCGATCTTTCGAATATGACTTCTTGGTGCCACGACTCTCCATTGCACCAAGTGAACCCATGCCGCGATATGACTTGTATTGCTTTCCGTTGACGAATACCACATCACCTGGCGCTTCTGTAGTGCCCGCGAGTAATGAGCCAATCATCACAGTATCGGCACCTGCAACTAATGCCTTGGCAATGTCACCGCTGTATTGAAGACCACCATCACCAATGACTGGTATGCCTTTAGTTTTTGCGACACGTGCAGCATTGAAGATTGCAGAAAGTTGCGGAACTCCAACACCTGCAACTACTCGAGTTGTGCAGATGGATCCGGGACCGACACCAACTTTGAGCGCATCAGCACCAGCTTCAATTAACGCGGAAGCTGCATCACCAGTCGCGATGTTGCCACCAATTACTTCAACCTTTGCATTCTTCTTTATCTTCGAAATCATTTCCAAAACACCACGAGAATGTCCATGTGCTGTGTCGACCACGACTACATCAACTCCAGCATCGACAAGCAACATCGCGCGTTCAAAAGAATCGTCTCCAGTTCCAACTGCGGCACCTACCAAGAGTCGCCCTACTTCATCTTTTGCCGAAAGTGGATATTGATCGCGCTTCACGAAATCTTTCACAGTTATGAGTCCTTGTAAAACTCCAGATTCATCAATGAGAGGAAGTTTTTCAACCTTATTACTTCGCAAGAGTTCGAGTGCTGCTTCATTACTGATGCCAACTTTTGCAGTAATCAATGGCATTGGCGTCATTGCATCTTTTACTTTGATGTGCCGATTATCATGAAATCGCATATCCCTATTCGTGATGATACCGAGTAAGACCCCTTCAGTATTTACAACAGGTGCTCCTGAAATTCGATAGTGCCGACATAACTCATCCACCTCCAAAAGGGTCTGATCCTCGGAACAGGTAACAGGGTTCGTCACCATTCCTGACTCAGATCGCTTCACTAAATCGACCTGCTCTGCCTGAATATATGCCGGCATATTTCGATGCAGGATTCCAACACCACCTTGCCGTGCCATAGCTATCGCCATTCTGGCCTCCGTGACTGTATCCATCGCGGCAGATAAGAGTGGGACATTGATTGTGATGTTTTTTGTGAGTTTAGTTTGGGTAGAAACTTCGCTTGGTAAGACTTCGCTATAGCGAGGCAGGAGCAGGACATCATCGTAGGTAAGACCGGTTGATGCCTGAATTTCAATCGATTCGTTACTCACTACTTCGCCCTTCTAAGACTGCGAAGTCTAGTGAGGCTCACGAACAGCATTTTTAGGCAAGTGCGGCTTTTGAAAGCAGTGAAATAGCATGAGTTATTGAGGTCACGCGGGTGACACCTTCAGGTAGATTCTCACCCCAACCCGGTCCTCCAGCGAAGACTTTGAGGCCAGGTTTCTGAAATGGTAATCCCGCTAAGCGGGCCGATTCCGAAATATAGGGAGTTTGCGCCCAAACGAGTACAGCAGATGGACCAAGTTTCTGAATTGAATTGACGAGTGCTTCGTGTGGTACACGTGCACCAAGGGATCGAACTCCGATATTTTTCTCACTGAGTCCAGCAGCCACTGCATTCAGTGGTAACGAATGCAAATCATCAGGAGCTGCTGCGAGCAATACAGGACGAGAATTTTTGGCAGCATTCATTTTGCTTGTCACTGTATTCAATGCAGTAATGGTTGCTTCACTCAGCATATGTTCAACTTCAACACCGCGTTCTGTTGTGGCCCATCGTTCACCAATTGCAACTAGGACTGGAGCGATGACGTTATCCCACGTCCACACGACACCGCGTTGTTCTAAATTGCGCGACATGATTTCTCTGCAAGCAAGTTGATCTAGGCTAATCGCTGCGCGTGCAAGACCACGTGAAGCAGAACTTGCACTACCAAGTGGAATCACATCGGCAATGACTACTGGCTCTATCGCTTCAATTTGTACATTCGGTAAAGCTGCTGCGTCTGCTCGCATCGCAATTTGAGCCGCCTGTGCGGCTGGCACTCCCGCGTAGACCATTCTGCGCATCGTTTCGAGACGCGCTAAATCTTCAACTGTGTATCGACGATGAGAGCCTGCTTCATGCGAACTTGGACCCAAGTTGTACCGACGATCCCAGGTTCTGAGTGTCGCCGCAGCCACTCCAAGGCGACGAGCAACGGCAGCTACGGTAAATGTGACTGCATCGTCGATGTGGGAAAGAAGTTCTGACACGAGGCGAATTGTGTGGGCAGAGTCACCTTTCTGCACCTTGAAAGGGCTTTCTTCGTCAGAAATCGGTCAAATTACCGTTCAGCGTGCTTTTCCTACCATTCAGCGACGCTGAATAACTCCGTGTCGACCTTGACCAACTTCTGAAACGATAGTATCTTTCGTTCAAACAAGGAGGACATATGGCTGACATCTCTCGGCTCCCAGGTCCAGCTGCCGAAATTTGGGAATGGCAACTTGATGGGGCATGCCGCGGTGAAGATCCAGAAGCCTTTTTTCATCCCGAGGGCGAACGAGGACCTGCTCGCGCCAATCGTGAAGCTCGCGCCAAAGCAATCTGTGCATCGTGCCCAGTGATTGCTGAATGTGCGGCTCATGCCCTCGCTGTACGCGAGCCATACGGAATCTGGGGAGGACTCTCCGAAGATGACCGTGAAGCAATTTATGCACGTCAAAAGCGTGAAATACGTATTGCGTAGTTCCTCTCTCCGCAAATACCAAAAGCGCCGGCATCCCCCCGAGCCGGCGCTTTTGCTTTGTTCTAATTAGTGAGAATGTCCACCTGGTCCGTGACTATGTCCGTGACCCGCTTGCACTTCTTCTTCCTTCTTTTCAACGACCAGTGCTTCCGTTGTTAGGAGCATCGCAGCGATTGATGCTGCGTTTTCAAGTGCTGATCGAGTTACCTTGACTGGATCAATTACACCTTGTGAGATGAGATCCACATATTCACCAGTGGCTGCGTTAAATCCGACTCCGCCTTCTTTAACTTTTGTCACAACGACGTATCCGTTGTGACCAGCATTTTCTGCAATCCAACGCAGTGGTTCAACAATTCCGGTGCGAACGAGTTCAACACCAACTTTGACGTCGCCAGTTTGCTCAAGTGCACCATCAAGTACTTTTGATGCAGTAACGAGTGCCGTTCCGCCACCGGCAACAATTCCTTCTTGAATTGCGGCACGGGTCGCTGATACTGCGTCTTCAATTCGATGTTTCTTTTCTTTCAACTCAACTTCAGTATGTGCACCAACTCGGATAACACATACTCCACCAGAAAGTTTCGCTACTCGCTCTTGAAGTTTTTCACGATCCCAGTCGCTATCAGTTCGCTCAATTTCAGCACGGATTTGTCCAACTCGTGCTTGCACGTCCGAGGTTTTTCCTGCACCATCAACGATTGTTGTGGTGTCTTTTGTGATGATAACTCTTCGAGCTGAGCCCAATACTTCTAAACCTGCTTGGTCTAGTTTGAGACCAACCTCTGGGGAAATGACCTGAGCTCCTGTGAGAATTGCAATGTCTTGAAGAATTGCTTTACGGCGATCTCCAAAGGCTGGGGCTTTCACTGAGCAGGAGTTGAAGATTCCTCGCATCTTGTTTACAACAAGTGTTGATAGTGCTTCGCCATCAACATCCTCTGCAATAATCAAGAGTGGCTTACCCGTCTGAGATACTTTTTCGAGCACTGGAAGTAATTCTGCGATTGCAGAGATTTTGTTCTGTACAAGCAAAATCAGTGGCGAATCAAGCACTGTCTCCATCCGCTCTGCATCAGTTACAAAGTACGGGGAGATGTATCCCTTATCAAATTGCATACCTTCGGTGAATTCGAGATCAAGTCCAGTTGTCGATGATTCTTCAACAGAAATCACGCCATCTTTTCCCACTTTGTCAAAGGCATCAGCGATGAGTGAACCAATATTTGCGTCTTGCGATGAGATGGTTGCAACTTGGGCAATTTCATTTTTGTCTGATACTTCGCGAGCAAGCGATTGAAGCTCTGCCTTCAGTGCTTCTACTGCCTTTTCAATACCGCGCTTCACATCCATTGGTGCCGATCCTGCAGCGATAAGACGTAGTCCCTCTTTCACAAATGCCTGTGCAAGGACTGTTGCTGTAGTTGTTCCATCACCTGCGACATCATTGGTCTTCGTTGCAACTTCTTTGACAAGTTGTGCGCCGAGGTTTTCAAACGGATCTTCCAGTTCGATTTCTTTTGCAATAGTCACACCATCATTGGTAATTGTTGGTGCTCCCCACTTCTTATCAATTACAACATTTCGTCCTCGTGGACCAAGTGTTACTTTCACGGTGTCCGCGAGGATGTTCACTCCACGCTCAAGTGAGCGACGAGCTTCTTCATCAAATTCTAAAATCTTTGCCATATCTCTTCCTTCAATATGTTGAAACCCCGCTTTCGCGGGGTTTCACACTTCAACTATTTTTCAACAATCGCGAGAATGTCGCGTGCTGAGAGAATTAAGTATTCATTACCTGAATACTTGACTTCGGTTCCGCCATACTTTGAAAAGATGACGATGTCCCCAACTTTGACGTCGAGTGGAACACGCTTGGTTCCTGACTCGTCAAAGCGACCGGGACCAACTGCAACAACTTTGCCTTCTTGTGGCTTTTCTTTTGCAGTATCTGGAATTACGAGACCTGATGCTGTGGTCTGTTCGGCTTCAAGAGCCTGAACCACAATTCGGTCTTCTAGTGGCTTAAGGTTGACCGACACGGCCGTGCCTCCGCTTATCTGTAGACAATATGGACAGTGTTCCTTCTGCCGCCGTCGCGGGGTCGACATCGAGAACATTTAGCACCCGAAGCTCTCGAGTGCTAAGGCAGATTGTAGGCAAGACTTAGCACTCCTTCAAATCGAGTGCCAATTAGACCCTATCTGAGATCTCCTCCACATCCAGACCCGAATCCACAGAGAACGTGAGGTGCGAGGGGCCAATCCCTGCCCTCACGAGAGACGCCCCGAGGCTCGCCACCATCGCGCCGTTATCTGTGCAGAGACCTGGCCTTGGGACCCTAAGCTTCACGCCTAGCTCCTTCGCCTTGGTTTCAGCCATTTGCCGAAGTCGTGAGTTGGCCGCAACTCCACCGCCAATGAGCAAAGTCTCGATTCCCGTATTTTTACAAGCTGCAAGGGATTTTGTAACGAGCACGTCGACAACTGCTTCTTGAAAACTGGCTGCCACATCGGCTTTGTTGGCAGTTGGATTTTCTTTGACCCAGCGAGCAACTGCTGTTTTCAGACCAGAAAATGAGAAGTCATATTGATGCCTAACTAGATCGGTACTCTTACTAAGCCCGCGGGGAAAATCAATGGCATTTTTATCGCCAGATTTTGAAAGTGCATCTATTTCGGGTCCACCTGGAAAACCAAGCCCTAAAACGCGTGCTATTTTGTCAAACGCTTCACCTGCAGCATCGTCAAGTGTTGCACCTAGTGGTGTCACTTCACTTGCAATGTCATTCACTTGTAATACTGAACTATGTCCACCACTTACCAGTAAGGCGATGAGTGGCTCGGTGAAAATTCCATGCTCAAGTTGATCAACAGCCACATGTGCTGCAAGATGATTCACGGCATATAGGGGCTTACCAAGGCTTACAGCTATTCCTTTTGCTGTAGCGACTCCCACGAGTAAAGAGCCAACTAACCCAGGACCATGAGTCACTGAGATAGCATCGACATCCTGAAGTGAGATGTTGGCTTCACTACATGCCTCTTTCAAACTTGGAATTATCGAACTTAGATGTGCACGTGATGCAACTTCTGGAACCACACCACCAAATTGGGCGTGCTCAGTAACACTCGTTGCAATCACATTAGCAAGCAAAGTATTTCCCCGAACAATTCCTATACCTGTTTCATCACATGAGGTTTCGATACCTAATACAAGTGCTTCAGTCACTATTCACCAACTTTTGCATCGTCAGTGCATCCTTACTTGGACCATAGTAATTTCTACGTATCCCAATAACTTCAAAATCATATTTCTGATAGAGACTTATTGCGGCGAGATTCTCAGGCTTTACTTCAAGCATGATTTTTCGAAGATTTCGGGAGGCCGCAATATCAAGAATCTCCTGCATAAGTTTCCTGCCTATCCCGCGACCTTGGAAATCGGCTCTGACTGCAATTGTGGTGATATCTGCAGTGTCATCGACGATGGCCAATCCAAAATAGGCGACTATTTCATTATTCTCTTCTATAACTCGATACGTTCTTGTCGTTCCAAGTAACGCAAATTCTGACTCAAAGACTTCTCTACTCCACGCTTCGTCTTGGAAGAGTACGTTTTCAATGCTCAGTAATGATGGAATATCCAATTTAGTTGCATCACGCATCTCAATTGACATCTGGAGTCCTCAAGTAGAGCGGGGATAATGGCTGACCTAATCCCTTGCCAGCCAACATCGCTATGTCTTCTGCACGTGGTGGTGTTGGATCTAGAACTCTGACCCCATCGAATGGCTGGGTGACGAACGCTGGGCCAATAATTGTTTTATTCTCAAGAACAGAGATTTGAGCGAGTGGGGTCAGTGTTGGTGAACCCTTCAAAGCAGTTTCATCAAATTCTTGCCAAGCAATTTCTTTTCGCTTTGCATCAATTACGGCAACCCCGCTCTTACCTCCGCGTCGCCAATACCCGTGCGCGAGGGCATGAAGTGAAGACACTCCACTGATTTCTACACCTTTGGCAAAAGCGATTGCTTGGCCAATAGCGATCCCAGTTCTCAATCCTGTGTACGGTCCAGGTCCAAGCCCAACCGCAACAGCGTCAATTGTGTACTCTGCCAAGAGGTCTTCTAGAAGAGTGGCAAGAATTTCTCCATGTAATTGAGGACCTGTCAATTCACCTTTATGAATCGACTCAAGTACTTTTCCCTCTTCCACGATAGCTACAGAGAGCACCGGAGTTGATGTATCAATTCCAAGTATTTTCACAAACTCAAACTTTCAAAATCATCAGACGAAATACTGATTGTTCGCAAATCTTCAGAGCCAACTGTGAATCTCACGTGAATGACTTTACCGAAATGATCAACGAAACCCTCACCCCACTCAGCCACCACTATCGAGGTGTCAATCTTTTCCTCTAAATCAAGATCTGCGATATCGAGTGTAGTACCTAAACGATACGCATCAATGTGAATAAACGTGATGTTATTTGCAAGTGAATATTCCTTTGCTATAACAAACGTGGGACTTGTTATTTGCTTTTCAATCCCTAGCCCTTCTGCTATTCCCTTCGTGAATGTGGTTTTGCCTGCACCCAACTCACCTGACATCACGACAACAGTGCTAGCCGTGAGTTGAGACGCTAATTTCTTTCCTATATTCATAGTTTCTTCTGCACTCGATGAGGAAACGTCAATTCTCATTTAACCTCCTGGATAAGTTTTCGAAGAATTCCAGAAAATTCAAAATGCTTTTCAAGTGGCAACATATGACCAGTATCTGCAAAGGGGATAAATTCAGAGGTCGGTAGCTGTTGCATGATTTTCTCACTATGTGCTTTTGGAATCATAAGATCGCAATCTGCACTAATTACAATAGTTTTTACTTTCGACAAGATCTCCATCGCGATACTACCATCAAACTTTTCAATGTCTTTGAGGAAATTCCCAATAACTTCTATTGAGACATTGGCATGCATTGCTGCCACAAATTCTGTGTATTCAGGTGGAACAGATGATGCAAATGAATAACGGCGAGTCATCAAGAGCACCAAGTCAGACCCAGCTTCTCTAGATACATCAAGTAAGTCCTTGCGTTCCGATAAAAGTCTTGTCACAGGTGGAGTGACTTTATGGACAATCGTGCCGAGGGGTTTTGGTAATCCAAATGTCAAATCAATTAATCCGCCTGACGACGTGCAGGTGAGCACAACTGCTTTTACTTGATTCCATAAATCTGGGTGGCGGATGGCAAACGCTTGGATTGCCATTCCTCCCATCGAGTGTCCTACCAAAATATAATGTCCAGAACCAACAGTTGAATGAAGGACCTGAGCTAGATCATCTGCAAGGGTATTAATTGTGTGGGATTCACTTGTTCCTTCTTCACTTTTCCCGTGTCCGCGTTGATCATAAAAAACAAGAGTCGCATTATGTTGAAGGTCTCGTCGTTGAAAATAAAAGGTGTTGTGATTCAGGCCAAATCCATGCAGAAAAACAAGAGTCGGAGCATTCGGGTTTTCGTTTACATCAATTTCCACATGTAATTTGATGCCGTCATATGTTTCTACAGTGAGTGAATTACTTGACAAATCGGGAAATTCAGTTGGGTGAGGCGAATGGCCTCTGACATTTCGACCAATGATGGCTCGTTCTGCAACAACTCCAACTGCGGCTCCGAGAGAAAATGCTGCAGCTAAGGTAGTAAATGCAGCAGATTTACCAAGACTAAATAGGTTCATGAGAGTCCACGTAACGTTTCTCTAGGCGTTGCCCCATGCGAGTGACTAATTCATAACCGATACCACCGGAAGCCTGATTGAAGGTGTGTGCATCGATTGCTACTCCAAAGATTTCTACCTGGTCACCAACATTGATCTCATCATCCCCGAAGTCGACTACGAATTGATCCATACACACTGTGCCAACAATCGGATACTGCTTACCGTGAAGTGTGATGCTTGACTTATTCCCCGCATTTCGGGGAATTCCATCGGCGTATCCGATTGGAATGAGTCCGACTGTAGTGGGCTTTGATGCAATCCACGTGTGGTTATATGAAACTCCATCACCACCTTGAAGTCGTCGCACTTGTGCTACTTCACTTTTAACTCTCATCACGGGTTTTAAGTTATGTTGCCTAATTTCACCAACATCCCCACCTGGAGTTATGCCATACGTTGCAATCCCACATCGCACCATACCGAAATGAAGATTCGGATCTAGAAGTGTGGCTGCTGAATTCGCGAGGTGCACAAAGTCGTATGAAATTCCCATCTCGTCTGCACGTTGTAGTGCTATCTCAAAATTCTTTATTTGTCGTTGATTTGCAACGTGAGCATGATCCTCAGAAGCTGCAAGATGTGACCAAATCGATACAAGCCTGCAGTGCTCTGCGTTTTGCATTTCGCTATACATAGTTTCAAGATCCTTAAGCGCTACTCCAGAACGAGAAAGCCCTGTATCAATCTCGAGATGAATCGATGCTATGAGATTTAATTTCTTTGCAGTTTGATTGATTCGATTCAGTTGATCAATTGTCGCAATCGATAGATCTATGTTGACAGAAAGTGCTTCTTCAAAATTATCATCGTGATGTAGTAACCAAGCAAGTATTGGGCCAGGCACATTATGTCTTCGCAATTCCAGTGCTTCATCAACATAGGCGACACCAAGCCAATCTGCACCTGCTGAATGCGCAGCCAATGCAACTGGTACGGCACCATGTCCATAGGCATCAGCTTTCACAACAACCATGAGTCGACTCGAGGTGATGGACTTCAACTGTTGAACATTATGCTCAAGTGCACCAAGATGGATTTCGGCAAATCCACGATTTCCACTGACACTACCCATAGACATCCTTCAGTAATGTCGCGGCTGCCGGGATTTGAAGGGCAATATCTACTGCAGTTGGATAGAGGTTCTGTTCTAGAGCAAGATCTGCTGCAATTGAATGAATGATGATTGCGCCCATAGCGCATAAGCCTAAATCAGTGAGGTTGTTCGGAGAGTTTCGTGCAACGATACCTCCCATTAACCCTGCGAGTACATCCCCGGTTCCCGCCGTTGCTAATGCGTGCGATGTCGTATTGCACACCATAAATGAACCGTCTGGAAATGAAAGAAAACCATGTGCATTCTTGTAACCGATAACTGCATTTAATTGGCGTGATATCTCGCTGACCCAAATATGAGCGCTTTGGGTGCTATTAATCTGAAGTGCATCTGCCAGTCCAAGAGCTTCCCCGTGATGTGGAGTAAGGATACTCATCGCTGTTCTTTTTTGTTGAATTTTCAATAATTCCTGATTTTGAGAAAGCAAAGTGAGTGCATCCGCATCGAGTATCAGTGTTACGGGACTTTGTAAGAGCATTTTCAAAATTTCTTCATTTTCACTCGTGACCCCAACCCCAGGTCCAAAGACAATCACATTTGTTTTCTTATGGAATGCTTTCAATGATGATACGCGGACAACATTTGATGGTGCATCTGACATTTCAGAACCAAAAAACTGAATATATCCAGCGCCAATCCGTTGGCTTCCAAGTAAAGCGAGTTCACCTGCTCCTGGATATTGGTCTGAACCCGAGATGATTCCCAAAACTCCGTGTGAATATTTGTGATCCATCGAATCTAGCGGATGAAGCACATCGAGAACGTCGCTTGGTTCAATAAGGTGAGCAACTTTGAATTGGGGTTTTGAAAGTGGTAATTCGACTACTCTCACTTCTCCGCAGAAACTTCGAGCTGGGTCGAATATGTGACATGGCTTTAAGTAACCAAACGTTATGGTGTAATCGGCATAGATAACACTGTCACTATCTATTACGGCTGCGGCGTCATTATCAAAACAACTCGGCATATCGACAGAAACCAGAAGTGATTCTGGATTTCGAGAGATGAGATCAAGTACTTCTGTTGATGGCGCATATTTGTTTCGAAGGCCAGCTACACCATCTATAATTACATCAACGTCTTCTAAAACTTCATCAAAATTGCACCACCGACCTGCATTTGCTTCAAATAAGGTGTCTGCATAGCCAGGAGTTCGCTTCTTCGTAACATCAACTGCCACAACTTTGAGACCGTGACTTCCAAGCAGGCTCATTAACCAAAGTGCATCACTGCCATTGTTGCCGGGTCCGATGAGTCCAAGAATTTTGAGTCCATGTGCTGAACCAAAATTCACGCGAAGAATATCGAGTATTTCAACATAAAGACCAAATGCTGCAGTGCGCATCAGTGTGTGCTCAGGGAGTTCAACTTCTTCCTCTAATCGAAGCATCTCGGATACGTTAACAACTTCAAGCATTATGACTCAGCAATCACATATGCAATTGCATGACCACCATCATGAGTGATTGATATGTGCCAGCGGGTGATATGTAGTCCGCGTGCGAAGTCGCTGACACTCCCTGAAATCTCAAGTTGTGGTCTGCCCGAAATGTC
>JBMSMQ010000012.1:0-27383 GCA_049421205.1 Candidatus Nanopelagicales bacterium | reverse complement strand
ATGGTCCGATTTAGAACGGAGGTTCGTCCGATATTGGTGCCGAACCCCAAGCATTTGTGCCAGTCTCCCAAGATGTATCGGAATCTTCGGAGCTGCGTGCAGGTTGACCTGATGAATTGCGAGCAACTTTTGCAGTTGCAGTTCGCAAGACTGGGCCAATCTCATCCACATCAACATCTAATGAAACGCGCTTTTCGCCTTCTTTGGTTTCATAGGTACGTGGACGAAGTTTTCCACTCACCATAACTCGAGTACCACGGGATAGAGACTCAGCAACATTTTCTGCATATGTTCTCCATACCTGGCAGCGCAAGTAGGTAGTTTCGCCATCTTTCCATTCATTGGTGTTCTTATCCAACGTGCGTGGAGTACACGCAACAGTGAAATTAGCAACTGCTACTCCTGATGGCGTGAAACGCAATTCAGGGTCTGCAGTTAAATTACCAACGAATGTAACTTGAACATCACCAATCGCCACGATTAACGCTCATCCGGACGGGTGACTTTGGTTCGCATCACTGATTCATTAAGATTCAATTGGCGATCCAATTCAGCGATAGCTTCTGGATTACACGTGACATCGAGAACCGCGTAGATACCTTCTGATTTCTTATCGATTTCATAGGCAAGACGGCGACGTCCCCAGATATCAACTTTGTTGACAGATCCGCCGTCTTTCTTCACCACATTGAGATAGGTGTCGAGAGATGGGGCAACTGTTTTTTCTTCTAGATCAGGATCAAGGATGACCATGACTTCATATTTCCGCATGCTACGTAAAACCTCCTACGGGCTATACGGTCACGGACTTTCCGTGACAGGAGGGCAGTGCGTTCCTGAGCCATTGGCTCAAGGAGTGCGTAGGTTACAAGCATTCTCTGAGATGGCCAAAATGTCCGTTTTTTATGCTCATTTAGGCTAGGTGTATGCGGCTTGTGACCTGGAATGTGAACTCAATTGGAGCGCGGTTAGATCGTGTGCTTGCGTGGTGCGAAGAACACCAACCGGATTTGATTGGAATTCAGGAGCTGAAGTGCACTGATGATGCATTTCCATTTGATGCCTTTTCTCACCTTGGCTACATTTCATATCCCCATGGCACAGGCAGATGGAATGGTGTTGCATTACTTTCAAAGTCATCACTAAGAGATGTCACCAAAAACCTGCCACAGCAACCTGAATATGAAGGTGTTATTGAACCACGCGCGATTGCTTGCACTTTCAATGATGTTCGAGTGTGGAATCTTTATGTGCCAAATGGGCGCGAGCCTGGACACGATCACTTTCTCTACAAACTTCAGTGGCTCACAACATTGAAAGAAACACTTCAGAGTGAAATGAACGACTACAAACAAATTGTAGTGATGGGGGACTTCAACATTGCACCAACCGATGACGATGTGTGGGATATCAAAGACTTTGAAAACTCAACACATGTGACAAAAGAAGAACGTGCGGCACTATCGGAAGTCTTGAAGCTTGGCTTCTCAGATGTAATGCCGCGCAGTTTGAAAGGAAAACCTTTCACCTTTTGGGATTATCGCGCATTGATGTTTCAAAAAGCAATGGGGATGAGAATCGATCTCGTACTTGCAACAGAGGACTTTAAAAATCGAATTCAGGATATTTGGATTGACCGAGATGAACGTAAAGCTAAAGGAGGTTCTGATCACGCACCAGTTGTGGTTGATTGCGCATAGACGATCTCACAGCAATCAGAACTGCGATAATTGTTGAAAAGAAATGTATGCAAATAAAGATTGCATAGGTACCTGCTGAAAGTGTATATGCGTTACTCGCGTATGAGGCGATGTACGCCCAAACAGAGAAAAAGTAGAGCGCCTCTGCAATATTCCATTGAATCCAATTTCTGCGGTCCGTGACAATGAGCGCCAAAAGTGGGGCAAGCCAGAGCCAAAATTGAGGTGAATACACCTTATTTATCAAGACAAAGACGGTGATGACAAGTGTCACTGCAACTATGAAATCAAGTCTCTTTCTAAATATATAGATTGCAAAATAAGTGGCAGTAACTCCAACAAGTCCTATTGTGTTTGCTTCAGATGCCGAAACTTGCACATCACTTAAAAATTGTAGAGCTAAGTAGGGAGAACCAAAATCAATTCCACGCTCGCGTGAGAACTCAAAGAAGCGAATCCAACCATCAAATGCGAAGACGATAAATATCAAATTAACCGCAAGCCAACTTGTAAATGCAGATAAGATACTTTGAAAGATTGCTCGGAAGTTCTTTGACTCGTAGAAATATATAACTGCTATTGGTAAGAGTAAGATTGGAAAAAGTTTGGCACTCATCCCAAGTCCGAGCGCAATACCCATATGTGAGTATCTCTTCTGTTGATAAAAGTAGATTCCAAAAATCATCAGCATTATTGCCATTGCATCCCAGTTGATGCCAAGTACCAATAAAAGTGCGGGCGATAAGGAAAACCATCGAGCTGCACGAGGACTAATTTTGTGAAGGTACCAAACGGCAACAAGTGTGTATACGAGATTAATTGCCCAGTTCACAATTGAAAAGAATTGCCATGACCCAGGAAAAAGATTATTCGTCAGAACACTCGTGATGAGCATTTGGAGTCCAATTAGGACGGGGTATTCAAGATATTGTCCATCTGTCTGTATCTGGAAGTATGGAATGATTCCCAGATAAAAGTCGCGAGCGCCATACAGTGTTGATATATCTGAGTAACATGTTCGAACTACATCTGAAAAAATACTCAAAGAAAAAGGCAACACGCATTGAATCTTCACAAAGTAACCGAGAAGCGAACTCAGAGCAGTAATCAGCAGCGTCGTCGTACGATTACTCATACACTGCCGTTCAACACCGGATCTTTACCTGGCGTCTGGACAACCTCGACCGCCTTAAACCCCGAGTAAAAAATACTTATCCAAACGAGGACTGCAGCAATTACGTACCAGGAAAAATCAATTCCACGTTCACCGATGAGTTTTTCAGCATGTAACCAAACTGCAGCCACCCAAAATGAAAAAAGCGTAGAAATACCAATAATGAAATTCTTCACTGGATATGCAAGAAACAACGCCCAGAGCACATGTGATACGCCGCCAGCGGATATCGCATTAGTACTGAGTGTTTGTACACACACAAAAAGCAGTAACACAAGTTCAAATCGAAAACGATGTTTTTTGAATCTCCAAAAAAACCAGATTGAGAAGGCACCAAGAACGAGGAGTCCGAAAAAATACGAGGTGAAGTTTGTAGGTGCTTCGTAATTTCCAATACGAGACAATATGTAGGCAGCAGTTCCATCACCCATTACTGGCGTAATGTTGAAATAGTTCCTCGTGGTAAGTGCGATCGGAATATTAATAATTCCTAGTGTGAGAACTACGACAGGCATACGCTGAAACAGAACCGCTATGCGCTTGTCTATAATTTCATACACTATTACGGAAGCAACAACAATCCATGTCCAACCATCAATTCCGATAGCAATCGCGAAAAGTGCCCAAGGTAAGTATGAATCTCGATTTTGCTTATACATATATATAGCAATTGAAGCTATAGCGATAGCAAGTACATCAAATCCTACAAACATAGTGAGCGGCGTGAATGGCAATAGCACAAAGAGCACACCGTCATATGTATTTTTTCCTCTGAACACTTGCAAGGTAAGCGCAGTAGTCACGAGTGCGAGCGTCACAATGAGCTGCAATACAACAACTTTATATTCGAAACTGGGCAATCCACCTAGAATCCATAGCAAAACATGAGAAAGTGGAGCGACTGCTGGGGAATTTCCACTAAATGCAACCACACCTTCTTGGACATACACAGCTAAATCTGAGTAACAAAAACGATTAAACACATCTACTTGGTAATTTGTCGCCCTGCAGCCAGCATGTAATAAGAAAGCCAGACTGCTGCTTACGAGAGCCGCCAGAATTGTGGTTCGTGCTATGACTTTATCGAACATCATGGTGTTGAGGTTGGTGTTGGGCTTGGCTCTGAGGTTTCAGTACTCGTTGGGCTTTCTGTTGGAGTAGCAGTGATCGAAGGGGTTGCCGTCGGCTCAATAAATGGTGTCGATGGAAATTCACTCAGTGCTGCCTTCATAAATGCTGCGAAGATTCTCGCCGGGAAAGATCCACCAGTTACTGAACCCAACCCACCGGTGCCATTGAGCGAGATTGGATTGCCGTTTGCATCTTGTTTCATCAACATCACAACTGCAGTCAAACTATTGGAATAGCCAGCAAACCACGCAGATTTATTTTCATCTGTGGTTCCAGTCTTACCAGCAATTGCAGCGCCAGGCACTCGAGCATTCACACCAGTGCCAAATTTCACAACTTGCTCAAGTGCATAATTGACACTTGCTATCACATTTGGATCAAACATTTCATTTGCTTCAACATCAGATTCATAAAAAAGACCACCGTTCGGAAGTGTCACGCGTTTCACGAGATACGGTTCAGCATGAACACCATTTCCAGCAAGTGTTGCATACGATTCTGCAACGTCTATGACTCTGGGACTCGATGATCCAAGTACAAAGGTGAGGTTTTCTTCAACACCCAAAGTTTCCCGTGGTAAACCAGTTCTATATGCTGCTTCAATAACATTCGTGATTCCAACTTCATACGCAAGTTGAACATATGCGGTATTGACCGAATGAATAGTTGCCTGCAATAACGTGAGATTGTTGAAGTTTTCTCCACCGTAATTATTTACTTTGTAACCAGATATTTCAGTACCACTTTCGCCAGGCAATATGTGATCTAAACCCACACCCGCTTCGATTGCAGAAAGTAACCCATACATTTTGAATGTTGATCCAGATTGGGCAACTGCTTGAGTCACATTGTTTAGAGGTTCTGTGACGTAATCTGGTCCACCATACATCGCAACAATTTCACCTGTACCAGGTTTGAGTGCAACTAAGCCAATTCGAACACCGTCAAGATTGGACTTAGGTCCAGCTTGATTCACTGCTTTTACCGCTGCGTTTTGTGACTTCTTATTGAGTGTGGTTGTGACAGTTAATCCTGAGATTCCAAGTGTTGATTCGTCATACCCTTGAGATTCAAGAAACTTTGTGACTTCTCTCAGAATATAGCCCTTCGTTCCTGATAGTCGATTTCCTGTAGCGCGAGGCTTGTAATCTGGAAATACCAATTGATCTCGCTCATTTTGAGTTAACCAACCTAAGTCACGCATTTGATTAGCCCCATACACCCAACGTTGCTGAAGTCTGACTGGATTTACTTCTGGTGCGAATCCCTCTGGGGATTTCAGAAGTGAGGCAAGCATCAAAGATTGAGCAGCATTGAGATTTTCGACAGAAATGTTGAAATACACACGAGCAGCAGCTTCAATTCCATATGCACCACGACCGAAATACACTGTATTCAAATAATTCTGAAGGATTTCATCTTTTGATGAACTTGTTTCTAACTTCACTGCAAGAACGAGTTCTTTAATTTTGCGAACCCAGGTTCGTTCAGACGTTAAATATGCATTCTTTGTGTATTGCTGAGTTATGGTGGAAGCACCTTGTTCTGCACCACCTACTAAATTATTAATGATTGCCCTTGCAATACCAGTGATACTAAATCCAGAATGTTCATAGAATCCTTGATCCTCGAGTGCTAAGACTGCGCGTTGGGTATGTATTGGAATTTGCACTAGATCAACTTCAACTCTGTTGTATTCGCCAATGCGTCCAACTTCACTTTTTCCATCAGCATACAAAACAACCGTTGCGCGAGCTTGTGAAATTTCATTTGGTGCTGGAATGTCTGTCGTGAGTACAAGGAATCCAAAAATGAATGCTGAAAATATCGCACCTAATGAAAGTGTTCCCGTAACAAGTTTCCATGATGGGATAAAGCGTCTCGGTCCACGACGCTTTGCACGTGGGTAATCAATCAATCTAGGCATCTATGCCTTATTCAACTACATCTTTACGTTTTCGAGGTGTTCGACGAGGCTTTCCATCTCCAAGCACATAAGAGAGCAGTGCATGATTCCAGCCACATTCTTTACATACCTCTACAGTGTGTATAGAGAGAAATCCATAATTGCGCGATAGTGAAGGTAATTTTTCAGGTTGAATGACTCGACCACTTGCTTGTCCAAGTTCGCGTGAAAACATATATGTCAGTTCAACAATGTCTTCCACACCGCAAATAGGGCAATCTCTATTTGTTACCTGACCATAAAAACGTGCAGCCCTCAATAAATATGGATCAGTGTCGTGAGAGCGAAACGAAAATCCACCACTCCTGCGTATTTCCAATATTGCATCTCGACGGGCAAGTGTGTGATCAACGACGTGGCGTGGGCGTGCTGGATCACTTACTTCTTCTGGGGTCTCAACACCGGGTAGCCCTGATTGTCCTCGAGGCTTGGAGCCTCGAATGACAGTGGTGCGTGTGCTGGCCATAGGCGCGAAGGGTACGTGCTTTTATGAGTCTTTGCCTCAAACTGTGCTCAATTTGCCACCTCATAGCAAACTGTTATATCATTTCGATACATCATTCGGAGGTATTGTGAAGAAGTCAGCTGTGTTTGACTTGGCAATCTTGGGTTTACTCCAAGAGAGCCCCTTGCACGGGTACGAACTTCGCAAACGCCTCTCCGCACTGATGGGTGCTTTCCGGGCAATCTCGTACGGTTCACTCTATCCAGCGCTTCGCTCACTTGCTGAGGCTGGATATATCAGTGAAACTGGAGACAAAACAGCTCCTGGTCCTGCACTTTCCTCAAAGCGAGCTCGCATTACCTACAGCCTCACAAAGCAAGGAGTGAGTTACCTGAAAGAACTACTACAAGATTCAGGTCCCGACGCTTGGGAAGATGAAGGGTTCGGAGTTCGCTTTGCATTCTTCGCTCATACCGAAGAAGTGGTTCGTCAGCGCATTTTGGAAGGTCGTCGCACGCGACTTGCCGAACGAAGTAGTCAACTCAAAAAGAGTTTGGCAAATGCTCGCGATCGGATTGATCAATACACTCTCGAGTTACATCGTCATGGACTTGAAGGTGTCGAAAATGAACTGCGCTGGATAGAAGGTCTCATCGCAGCCGAAAACAAAACACAAAGAACAGGCTCCTGAATATCAGTCCTGAATAATTGAAGGGAAAACAATGAGCTCAATCAGAGTGGCCATCGTTGGCGTAGGAAACTGCGCGGCATCCTTGGTCCAAGGCGTTGAGTACTACAAGAACGCAGATCCAAAACAAAGTGTTCCTGGACTCATGCACGTGCAGTTCGGGGAATACCATGTGAAAGATGTGCAATTTGTAGCAGCTTTTGATGTCGATGCTAAAAAAGTTGGTAAAGATTTATCAGAAGCGATTCTCGCAAGTGAGAACAACACCATCAAGTTATGTGATGTTCCTGCATCAGGAGTTATCGTTCAACGTGGTCAAACACTTGATGGACTTGGCAAGTACTATCGAATGACAATTGAAGAATCAAAAGATGCGCCAGTCGATGTCGTACAGGCATTGAAAGATGCCAAAGTTGATGTATTGGTGTGCTATTTACCAGTTGGTTCAGAAGAAGCTGCAAAATACTATGCACAATGCGCAATCGATGCAGGCGTAGGTTTCGTTAACGCACTTCCTGTGTTTATAGCAGGAACCAAGGAATGGGCAGATAAGTTCCGAACAGCAGGAGTTCCAATCGTTGGCGACGACATCAAATCACAGGTGGGCGCAACTATCACCCACCGTGTGCTTGCGAAACTCTTTCAGGATCGCGGTGTCATTGTTGATCGCACCTACCAACTTAATGTTGGTGGAAACATGGACTTCATGAACATGCTTGAACGTGATCGATTGGAGTCAAAGAAGATTTCAAAAACCCAGTCAGTGACATCACAGCTTGATCATGATCTCGGCGAAGGAAATGTTCACATTGGTCCTTCAGATTATGTTGCATGGCTTGATGACCGTAAATGGGCATTCGTTCGCCTTGAAGGCCGAGCCTTTGGTGATGTGCCACTGAATCTCGAATACAAACTTGAAGTATGGGATTCACCAAACTCCGCTGGTGTGATTATCGATGCAATTCGTGCATGCAAGATTGCAATGGATCGAAAGATTGCAGGTCCAATTCTTTCAGCATCGTCATACTTCATGAAATCACCACCAGTGCAATACACAGATGAAGAAGCAAAGCAACTTGTTGAAGACTTCATCGCTGGTAAGACAGATAAGTAAGCATTCGAACGTCGTAACGATTAACGTACGCCTTCATGCAGCGATTTGAGGAAGAAAAACCTCAAGTAACTCTTGACGATGTGCGTCAATTGTTACGACGTTCTGCTTTTCGCTCACTTGTTGGAACCCGTATTTTTGGGCAGATTGGTGACGGGATGCTGCAGGCATCCCTTGCTGGATTCATTCTCTTTGCACCTGAACAACAAGAAAATACCACTGCAATCGCGGTTGCTTTTGCTCTCCTACTTTTGCCCTATTCATTCTTTGGACCGTTCATCGGTATTTTAATTGATCGCTGGCCTCGGGCTCGAATCTTGGTAGTGGCAAGTCTTTTACGAGGCGCAAGCGTCATCTGGGTATCAAGTGTTTTTCAATCAAGTGCAGTATGGCTCGGACTTACCGTGTTGGTCACACTCGGATTTGGACGATTCATATTGGCCACACTCTCTGCATCACTACCGCATGTTGTGTCTGGTCGCGAGCTCGTCACAGCTAACGCCTTTGCACCAACTGCAGGAACTATGGCTTCAGCAATCGGTGGAATGATTGGTATTGGCCTACAACAAGTCCTGTCCTGGGAACATGATGTGCTCTTCACGATGTTTTTTGCAGCATCTTGCCAAGTACTCGCGGCACTCACTGCATCTCGAATATCGAGAGATTCACTCGGCCCTGACAGTGTGAATCGAGAGCTTGGACAACAAATCAAGAAGATTGCCCGCGAATTAGTTTCCGGATACACACATCTTCGTTCTCGTATTTCAGCACTTCGATATCTCTTAGCGGTTGTGGTTCATCGAATGGCTTTTGGGATTGCAACAGTGCAAGCAATCATTCTCATTCGTCAGTCGCTTTCAACGGCACTTGCTGATTTCACGTTTGTCGTTGGAGGTGCTGCAGTTGGTGCTTTTATTGCAGCAGTCATAACACCGGCAATGGTAGGTAAGTTCTCAATTCGACTATGGCCAACGTATGTGCTTTCCACAAGTTCAATTGCCGCCGGATTGTTGTTACTTGGAACAATTACACAAGTTGGTTCAATTCTCTCAATCATTTTACTGATCGCAGGTGCATTCTTCCTCGGGTTTGCTGGGCAGACGATGAAGGTGTGTAGTGATTCAGTTGTGCAAGCGGAAGTTAGTGATACGCACCGCGGTCGTGTGTTTGCAATTTATGACATGGCTGTCAATGTCGGCCTTGTCATCGGTATCGTCGTGAGTGCATTCGGAATTGCAGATGATGGAAGAAGTTTGTGGCCAGTAGTTGCAATTGCATCTCTTTTAGCAATTGCTCCTTTATTGTTGCGTCTTCCACCAGGAAAGTAATTCGCTCTTAGCCTCATCTTTACTCATTGGTCCTCGATCGAGTCGTAACTCAAGTAAATATGAATATGCTTTTCCAACAGTAGGTCCAGCTTTTATTCCTAAAATCTCCATTATTTCAGCGCCATTCAAATCTGGTCTGATTGCATTGAGTTCTTCTTCGGCACGAAGTTCTTCAATTCTCACTTCTAGCGCATCGTAATTTTGGCTCAGCGTGGCGGCTTTTTGCTTGTTTCTGGTCGTGCAATCGGCCCTCGTTAATTTGTGAAGACGAACGAGTTCATCACCAGCATCTCGGACATAGCGACGCACCGCTGAGTCAGTCCATTGTCCTGTCCCATAGCCATGAAAACGAAGATGTAATTCAATGAGTCGTGTCACAGCTTTCACGACGTCATTACTGAAACGCAGTTCCTGTAATCTCTTCTTGGCCATTCTCGCACCAACAAGTTCATGATGATGAAATGACACTCCACCACCAGATTCAAGTTTGCGGGTTTTCGGTTTTCCAATATCGTGTAATAAGGCTGCAAGTCGTAACACAATGTCAGGTTCAAGTCTTGGGGTGTGACTTTGCTCAAGATCAATTGCTTGCTCTAACACAATCAACGAATGTTCATACACATCCTTATGACGATGGTGTTCATCAATTTCAAGTTTCAATGCTGGAATCTCTGGCAAGACGATGTCGGCGATTGAGGTCAGAATCAATACCTCTAAACCTTTGCGTGGATTATTTGAAAGAAGCAGTTTTTCTAACTCATCGCGAATTCGTTCACTTGAGATGATGGCAAGTCGACTTGCCATATCGTGCATAGCTTTCAAAACACTTTCTTCAATGTTGAAATTTAACTGACTTGCAAAGCGAGCAGCACGAAGCATTCGTAAAGGATCATCAGAAAACGATTGTTCAGGTTTTCCTGGTGTCGTGATTGTTTGGCTTGCGATGTGATTGATGCCGCCAAATGGATCAAAGAGTTCACCTTTTGGCAAAGTGATTGCCATTGCATTTATAGTGAAGTCTCTGCGAGATAAATCGTCTTCAAGTGAAGTGCCAAACTGGACTGTAGGTTTACGCGAATTTTCATCATAGGCTTCAGCGCGATATGTGGTTATCTCGATGTTGTGACCATTCTTGAGTAGCCCTACTGTGCCAAATTCGATTCCGACTTCCCAAATAGCATCTGCCCAGCCAGTCACTATTGAAAGTATTTGTTCAGGATTGGCACTTGTTGTGAAATCAAGGTCGTTCTGGATTCGACCCATCACGGCATCTCGCACCCAACCACCCACGAGTGATATCTCGAAGCCTGCTTCCTGAAAGCGAGTGCCCAGATCTATGGCTAGATGGGGTAATTGGCCACTATTTGATTTCACAGGGCAGAGACTACGAGGCATTCGCTGGCTAACCTTGCGCCTATGAGTAATCAAAAGGTGTACCGTCGCCGAAAGCGGCCTGCTCGAGATGAGGTGAGCGCAGGGGGTTTAGTGGTTGATCGGAGCACAAATCGAGCCGTCATCATCGGAAGGCGTAATACTCGAGGTCGACTTTTGTGGTCGCTTCCGAAGGGGCATTTAGAAGAAAATGAGTCACCCGAGGAGGCTGCTATCCGTGAAGTACTTGAGGAAACCGGATTAACTGGGGAAATCGCTGCCGAACTTGGCGTCATTGATTTTACCTTTGCCCAAAATGCCATTCGAATACATAAAACTGTTCATCATTTTCTGATTTATGTGGTGGAGGGAACTCTCAAAGCGCAAGAAGGTGAAGTTGATGAGATTGCTTGGGTGGGACTCGATCAGATTGCCCTGCGCTTAACTCATCAGGATGAGAAACAGCTCATCGCAAAAGCACGCAAACTATTGGCGGAATTAGCTTCATGAAATTTGTAGCAAGAGTGATTGCCTCACTCTTCATTCTGCTGTCAATTGGTATCCATCCAAGTGCTGCAGTTGATACTGCGACCTTGATAAGTCAAACACCACTTTGGACAGAACGTGGTCAAAGTGTGGAGTTCGTCATTGAATCTGCTTCTCCACTTCAAGATGTCAGCATTCATATTAGCGAAACCCCACTCATTGGTAGAAGTTCACTTGATTCATATGTAGACGATTCTCTCAATGTGAGTTTTCGAGAGATTCGTAACTTCGCTCTTCTCAATGAATCTAACCAAATAAAAATTACACTGAATCAAGTCTCACTTTCTGCCTCAGGTGTTTATGTTGTTGAAATCAGGGCAAGTAATACCCCACTTCTGAAAACACTTCTGAGTTACTCCAATAATATTGATATCAATCCATTGAATACTGTCATACTGTGGTCAATTACTGCACCACCATCTCAAAATCCACTCAATGAAAGTTTGGTGGAAGATTTTTGGCAGAACAATCGAGGATTAGTTGAAGCAGTGACACCTCATCCACTTGATGACACGATTTCTTGGATAGTTGACTCTGATGTAATCAGTCTTGCCACAAACAATGAAAACCAAGAGTGGATTGATGCAATCAAAGCAGCCACAACGAATAGTGATATCTATGTTTCACCTTTTGCAAATACTGATGTCAATGCCCTAGTCAAAGCAAGGAAAATGAGACTAGCAGAAGCGGCGATTTCTTCAGTACTTCCAGTGACGAGCGTGATTGAGAAAGCAAACATTCCAAGGGTAATTATTGGGAAATCATTCAGTCCACGTACCTGGGATTGGATCGAAAAAGAGGGAATTTATCTCAGTGTGACCTCTAGCCAACAGTATCCAAGCACCACGTCAGTTTTTACACCAAGCGGAGTTGTCGCTAATCCGAATGACAAGAAATCTCTCGTTGTTGATCGTCGGACAAGTCAATTTATGAGTAGTGCCCTAAAAACAAATAGTGCTAGAGACTTACAGGTGCTGCAAGCTGACCTATTTATCACCGCACTTGAGCAACCTCAATCAAATCGAACAATCGTTTTGAATCCGACTTTGTGGAATAGTCAACCTGGGTCGAAAGTATCTGTACTTGATGTATTCACCTCACCCTGGCTAAAACCTCGAAAAGCAAGTGAAGCAATTCGTGGGGATGTTACAGATCAAAGAGCTCTCAGAAATGTTGAAACATCACAATTAACAAAAACCCAAAGAAACTTAATTAATAATCTCGAAATATACAGAAAACGTTTATCACCCTTTATTGCAAACTCGATTCATGATGTGCAAAGTATTCATGCAAGTCTACGTGTGGCATCTATCTTCACTAAAAACCGTCAACTTATTCAAGACGCAACTCAAGACTACTTTGAGAATTTGTTAGATGCTGTATCAATTGTGAGTAGTGGAAGTGTTGTTTTCGCAAATGAATCAGGCATTATTCCACTCACGATTCGAAATGACTTGAGTGTTGGTGTGTATGTGAATGTTCTAGCTAAAGGTTTTCCTGAAGTCAGAGTAAAACTTGGAAATGTCGATTTTGTTGAAATTGGTGCTGGACAGAGAAAGAGCATTGATATACCTGCGACCCTCTATGGGTCTGAAAATGCATTTGTTGATCTGCAGCTGGTAGATGCACTTGGTAAAAAGATAGGTGAACCAAGAAGAATTGAGATAGCCTCAAGTGCATATTCAACAATTGCAGGTGTCTTCGTGTCTGTTGCTTTCGGATTACTTTTCTTGTTACTGATTTACAACACTCAGAAGCGTATTCGTGCTAGTCGTCTCTCAACCTTGGAGAATTCACCACATGAGTGAGTCAGGTGTCCTAAAAAATAGTGGGCTCATGGCTTTGGGCACTATTGCTTCACGAATCACTGGAATCCTTCGAGATGTTGTGATGGTAAGTGCACTTGGATTTGCACTCCTCAGTGACGCTTTTTCCCTTGGAAACACGCTCCCGAACATCATTTATTTATTGCTTATTGGTGGAGCACTCAATGCGATTTTCATCCCACAAATTGTGAGACATTATGAAAATGATGCGGATAAAGGTAAACGCTTTATTGATCAACTACTAAGTGCAACCATTACGATTCTCTTCGGAATAACATTACTTGCTGTGCTCTTTGCACCATTCATCATTGGAATCTTTGCACCTGATGGAATGTCAGAAACACAATTTGAGTTAGCGGTGGCTTTTGCGAGATTCTGTTTGCCGCAAGTATTTTTCTATGGACTTTTTACGATGATACAGCAAGTTCTAAATGCTCGCGGGCGCTTTACGCTTTCCTTTTTTGCACCGGTCCTCAATAATCTCGTTGCAATAGCTGTTTTTGTGAGTTTCATCTTGGTCGCAAATCCATTGAGTATTTCACGTTTAGAACTTCCAAGTCAGCAAGTTGCTCTCCTTGGACTTGGATCAACACTCGGTGTTGCACTACAAGCACTGATCCTTATTCCTGGATTACAGAAAATTGGATATCGATTTAACTTCAATTTTTCCTGGAAAGATTCGGGACTTGGTAAAACTTTAGAACTAGCCAAATGGACGATTGCACTCATCGCAGTGAATCAAATCGCTTACATCGTAATCACGCGATTTGTCACATCAGCGAATATTGAAGCTGTATTCTCTGGTGGCACAGCAGCAGGATTAACTACATATCAGAAAGCAAATCTCATCTACATTCTCCCTCATTCTGTGATCACGATTTCACTTATAACAGCGTTGCTTCCACAGCTAAGTGCACGGGCGAATCAAAAAGATGAGCGAGGGTTTGCGGATCTCGTGTCATATTCACTTCGAGTCGTTTTAGTTTTACTTATACCCATAGCATTATTTCTTTACTTTTCAGCGAGAGAACTCTCCGTGTTCCTATTTGGATACGGAGCAGCTGGAATTGATTCCGCTGCCAAAGTGGGAGATGTGACGGCATTGTTTGCACTTGGATTGCCAGCATTCTCTCTCATCTATGTGATAAATCGTATTTGGTATTCAACGGAAAATACTCGGACACCATTTGTATTCTCTATCATCATTAACGCTTTAGCAGTTGGACTTGGAATTGCACTCTTTTCTCAAGTGAGTGTTGAAGACAAAGTAGGAATGTTTGGGCTCAGTTACACCATCGCATACTGGATAGTTCTGGGTCTTTCCTTTTGGTGGCTCACACGGACAGTTCAACAACTTGAGATTGCATCTCTTGGCATGCTCTTTGTAAAAGTGATGTTCGCCTCTTTCATCGCTTCCGGCACTATGGAGTGGGTAATGTCAACATGGAGTGAGGTGTTCACAGGAAATTCACGAAATGTTTTCCTTGCACTTATCGTTCTTTGGCTCCTTTGTATATGCATCTATTTTGCTATTGCTTCTCTTTTGCGTGTGAAGGAAATTAGAGATGTGTCACGAATTGTCCGCAATCGCTTCACACGTTCAAATTCGTAATATCGTCAAGTAGAATTCGTGCGAAGGAGACACAATGTCTATACGCAATGTCATCATTATTGGATCTGGCCCTGCTGGCTATACCGCCGCACTCTATGCTGCGCGAGCACAGTTAAACCCGCTCGTTTTTGAAGGTGCAGTTACAGCTGGTGGAGCACTTATGAACACCACAGAAGTTGAAAACTTTCCAGGATTTCAAGATGGAATTATGGGTCCAGCACTTATGGAGAATATGCGAGCGCAAGCGGTTCGCTTTGGCGCTGAACTTATTACTGATGATGTAACAGAAGTAAACCTCACTGGCGATTTAAAAACTGTGAAAGATGGATCTGGAAATGAATACAGCGCAAAGAGTGTCATCCTTGCAATGGGTTCTGCGTATCGTGAACTTGGTGTTCCAAATGAGAAGCGACTTTCAGGTCATGGTGTGTCATGGTGCGCTACCTGTGATGGATTCTTTTTCCGTGAACAGGTAATTGCAGTTATTGGTGGAGGCGATTCTGCAGTTGAAGAAGCAACCTTCCTCACTCGTTTTGCTTCAAAGGTGTATCTCATTCACCGTAGAGACACACTTCGTGCCTCGAAAATTATGGCAGAGCGTGCACATAATGATCCGAAAATTGAATTTATCTGGAATACAGAAGTCATCAACGTCAATGGTGAAGACAAAGTTTCAAGTCTCACATTAAAGAACACTCAGACTGGTGTTGAATCTGATTTAGCGGTCACTGGAATGTTCGTCGCTATTGGCCATGATCCCCGTTCTGAACTTGTCAAAGGTGTTGTCGATACTGATGCAGAGGGTTATGTGAAGGTTGCCGGTAGGACGACTCAAACAAATATTTCTGGAGTCTTTGCCTGTGGTGACTTAGTTGATAATCGCTACCGGCAGGCAATTACTGCGGCAGGTTCGGGCTGCCAAGCCGCCCTCGATGCCGAAAAGTTCCTCGCCCACTAGATTTCGCTACAGAATGAAGGAGAAAAATGTCAAACACAATCAAAGTGACTGATGCATCTTTTAGCCAGGATGTCCTACAAAGTTCAAAACCAGTACTCGTCGATTTTTGGGCAGAATGGTGCGGCCCATGCAAAGCAATCGCACCAATCTTGGAAGAAATCGCTGGAGAGTTCGGTGACAAAATCACCATCGCAAAACTTAATGTTGATGAAAATATGGTGACCTCAACCGCTGCTGGTGTTACCTCAATTCCAACTCTTAATGTCTATGTCAATGGTCAGGTCGTCAAGCAAATTGTTGGTGCAAAACCCAAAGTTGCACTTTTGGCAGACCTGAAAGAGTTCATCGGCTAGGAATGCAACTCCTTCGGCGCGGTCAGCGCGATATTGCCGTCGCTGAAATTCGTGCACGACTAGCTCGTATGGGTTTTCAAGTTGAGAACCTTGATGAAGAGTTTTTCGATGACAAACTTGATGGTGCTGTTCGCGCTTTCCAGCAAGCACGTGGCCTCAATCCCGACGGCATTGTTGGGCCACTAACACTTGCGAGAATTGAAGAAGCCCACTGGGCACTTGGTGATCGAGTGTTGCAATTTGTTCCAGGTCATCTCATGCGCGGTGAAGATGTTGTCACCTTGCAGCAGCGACTTGTCACACTTGGTTTTGATTTAGGTAAAGTCGATGGACTCTTTGGAGTCAGAACCGATAGTGCTCTTCGAGAGTTTCAGCAGAGTGTTGGAATTGATGCAGATGGAGTCGCAGGAAGCGACACCTATAAAGCATTTGAACGTTTAGCACGAACAGTAACTGGTGGTAGGTCAGAGAAATTGCGACAAGCAGTTTTGCTTGATTCCATTCGCACAGGTATAGCAGGTAAAACTATTGTGATTGATCCGGGACATGGTGGTGCTGATACTGGAGTGAGTGGATTTGGAATTTTTGAATCGAATGTTGTGAGTGCTATTGCCCATCGATTGCAAGGGAAACTGAGCGCATTAGGAGCATCTGTCGCACTCACCAGACCTCTTATTCATTCAACAAATCCAAGTGATAACGAACGCGCTCAACTTTGTAATGAAATAGATGCAGATTTTGTTATTTCATTACATTGCGATGTCGCCACCTCACCAGAAGCAAGTGGTATCGCGATATTTCATTTCGGATCAGAGCTTGGTGGTTGGTCACACGCCGGTCAACGAGCCGCTCAAAGAGTTCATAGTGCAGTTCTGGAACACACACACGCTGCTGATTGCAAAGTTCATGCTCGAACTTGGGAAATTCTCAGACTCACACGAATGCCAGCAATTCGCGTAGAAGTTGGGTACCTCTCAAACCAAGAAGAAGCTGAACAATTAACTACTGCAAAATACCAAGATGAATTAGCACAGGGAATTAGTGAAGGTGTTCAAACCTTCTTTGCTCCAAGTGCGAGTTAAAATTCGCTATCTTCATCATCACCAAAATCAGCTGATGCCAAATCCATATTTGGTGTGAGCAAACTGATGACAAATCCAACAACTACCCCGATGAGCACGAGCGCCAGGAGTCCTTTTAGAAGTTTCATAACTCCTCCTTATGCCTAATTCTGCCCTAGAAAACGAAAATTTACATCTTGAACTGATGAAATTGCTCCAAGTAATTGCTCGGAGTACACTTTTAGATATGGTTAAAACTTCAATCAAAGTTGCAGGTATGACCTGCCAACATTGCGTTAATTCCGTGACGGAAGAAGTCAGTGGACTTTCCGGTGTGACAGCTGTCAATATCGACCTGGCGTCAGGCAATGTTGAGATTGAATCCGAGAATGAACTAGCACCAAGTGATCTTGAAGCCGCCGTACAAGAAGCAGGGTACGAGGTAGTTTCAGAGTGACCGACAGGTCCGACTTTGTAATCACTGGCATGTCGTGTGCATCCTGTGCTCTGCGAGTTGAACGTAAACTCAACAAACTCCCAGGTATTGAAGCATCAGTGAACTACGCAACGGGGATTGCGCATATTGAATCAACATCTGTTATTGACTCAGCTGTGATTCAAGGTACTGTATCTAATGCGGGGTATGGTGCTTTAGTCATGGATGACACACTCGGTGACACACTTGAAAACATTGAAAAGTCTTATGAACAAGACTTATTTCACCGTTGGACAATTGGTGCACTCTTCGCAGTACCAATCACCCTAATCGCGATGTTTCAAAGTCTGCAGTTTCAAAACTGGCAATATGTCACGTTCGTTGGATCTCTGGTTGTCGTTCTCTACAGTGCATTTCCACTTCATAAAAACACTTGGCGAAATGCAAGAACATTTTCTACTTCAATGGATACTCTCGTGAGCCTTGGAGTCTTTGCGGCACTTTTCGGATCTCTCTATCAGATTGCGAACCATCCCATTGAGCACCTAACCCATCTCTATATTGATGTTGCTGTGGTTGTTCCAACATTTGTGTTATTTGGTCGTTGGCTTGAGACTCGAGGTAAACGAAAAGCAAGTGCTGCATTACAAGGACTACTGAATACAGGAATCGAAGACATCACAGTTCTTAGAAATAACGAGAAGCACGTACTAAAGATTCGCGATATTCAAGAAAATGAAATAGTTATCTGCAACGCTGAATCGACGATTCCAATAGATGGCATTGTTGTTGAGGGAACATCTACAGTCAGTAATGCGATGCTTACCGGAGAAACACTTCCTAAAGGTGTCAGTATCGGCGATGAAGTTTTCGCCGGTGGAATCAATCACGAAGGTGTCATTCAAGTTCGAACTACAGCGGCTGGAAGCAGAACCCGAGCAAGTGAGATTGGACAGCTAGTCCGCACAGCACTCAGTCGAAAAGCAAGTGTCACTGCACTTGTCGACCGAATCAGCGCGAGGTTTGTACCAGGCATCATTCTTTTGGCAGTCAGTTCATTTGTTGCATGGCAATTTATCGATGCCAATCGTGCACTTGATATTTTGATTGCTGTCCTTGTTATTGCTTGCCCTTGTGCTCTAGGGCTTGCAACCCCGATGGCGCTCGTTGCTGGAATGAATAAGGCCGCAAGCGAAGGAATTGTCTTTTCCGGCCACGATGTCATCGAAAAGGCGGTGTCTATCAACACTATCGTGTTCGATAAAACCGGCACCCTGACAACCGGTAGTCTTTCAGTTACTAACAACACAATTCCATCCGAGTTTCATACACTTATTCACTCACTAGCAAGTCAGAGTCTTCACCCAATTTCGCGTGCTGTGTCAGAGTATTTCAAAGGTGACGTTTCCAATGCCCCCACGTTACAGAACATCGAGCTTGTTCCTGGGCTTGGTGTGAAGGGTACATATGAGGGAAAGGTTGTCAATTGGGGATCTCGTAACTGGGTGCCAGGAACATCTGATGTCGACTCCATTGCAAGTTATTTGTTTGTTGATAATCACCTCATCGGTTATGTTGCACTTCAAGATGTGATTCGACCAAATGCACTTCAAGTGATACATGAACTCGATGCCATTGGGATTCAATCTATGGTGGCAACGGGTGATAGTAAAACTGTCGCCTCATCCACACTTCAATCTCTGATGCCGATTGATATCAAGTCTGATCTTTTACCGCAAGATAAAATCGATATTATTCATTCACTTCAACAATCAGGAGAATCTGTTGCAATGGTTGGTGATGGCACAAATGATGCACCAGCACTTGCAGCAAGTGATATTGGTATTTCAATGCCACACGGAACCGTTATTGCCCAATCCTCGGCAGATATATCGCTTATGAGAGATGATCTATCCCTCGTACTACAGTCACTTACACTTGCTCGACGCATCAATGGGTTTATTCGAAGTAATCTCTTTTGGGCATTTGCCTATAACGTCATAGCGATTCCATTTGCCACTCTTGGTCTACTTCCTGCAATGTATGCGGGAATCGCTATGAGTCTTTCGAGTGTATTTGTGGTTCTCAATTCACTACGACTATTGAAGTAATTAACTCATCCCAGTTGTACGAATTTTAGAAAGCCAAGAATCAGCTTCTGCAAAGTCACTATCGAGCGTTCCGGTTCGTTTTTCTGGAAGTACACCGTCGTGCCGTGGATACGATCCAAGATATCTGACAGCAGCACAAATTCGGTGAAGTCCTTGTAATGCTTCACCTACCCGTGCCTCCAAAATATGTCCCTCACAGTCAATCGAGAAGTAATAATCGCCAAGTTCCTGCCGGGTGGGCCGTGATTCAACTCGTGTGAGGTTGACACCTCGGACTGAGAGTTCAGTCAAAATCTCTAATAGTGCGCCTGGATGATTCTCTCTCATGTAAAGCACAAGTGTTGTGCGGTCTGCACCAGTTACGGCTGGGGGTGCGGTTGGTTTTGTGACCAAGATAAATCGTGTTTTTGCTCGATTGTTATCACCGATATCTTGAGCGAGAACCTCAAGTCCGTAATGACTTGCCGCTACCTCAGCAGCAATTGCTGCTTGAAATCGAGAAGCAGGATCACTGACTTCTTCGGCAGCGGCTGCAGTTGAGAGTGCTGGCACAACTTTAACTTCAGGTAATGCTGATGCAAGCCACGCGCGACATTGCGCTGCAGCATGGGGATGAGTCGAAATGTGGGTAATTTCATCAATCATAATTCCAGGTCGTGCCATCAAAGAAAATGTCACATCAAGTGCTACTTCATCGATAATGACAAGTGGCTCACCTGTTGCTAGTTGATCAAGAGTAAGTGAGACTGAACCTTCAACGCTATTTTCAAATGGAACGAGTGCTGCATCGACCTGTCCGGTACGTACTGCATCGAGTGTTGCTGGAACTGTCGCAAAAGGTTCATATGTGTGGTCGCCTTGCAATAATGAAAGTGCGGCTTCTGTAAATGTGCCACGTGGACCTAAAAAACCAATTTTCATTATGAGCGCTCACCTAATGGTTTGGCAGAGGAAATTGCTTGAAGTTCTTCTGGGCTCAGTGGAATGTCTGACGTTCGATTAACAACTGGCTTTGCAAACACACGACTTGTCGCCTGATTTTGTAAGCAAGTGATAACAATTCCTGTTCCATCATCATCGAGTAATGCCAAACAAAATGAATACTGACCACCCATTTCTTGAATAGCATTGAATCGCACAACTGCGACATGTCGAAGCGCTACTGCGACATCTCGTTGAGCAAGCATGAGCGAATTACTCAGTTTTGAAACTGAAATATCTAGATCGTTCACACGATTGATATGTTCTAGTACTGATGTAAGTACATCGGTATCGGAAGTTTCACCACGAAACACGAAAAATTGCCGACGCAATTTTGAAGTTCGTAATAACGAGAAAAGTCCAAAAAGTAGACCGAGGGCACCGAGCGCTATCGCTACATAACTCAAGTTTTCAATATTCACACAGGAAGCCTAATTGTTACCTACTTCACTATTGTGCAGAGACCGAATGACTAGATATTTCAGGAAACTCACATTTTGCTGAAAATTCACACTTTAGATTTGATTATTTATGGGCGAAGTATTACTTTGCAACCACTCAGTCGCTGCTGCATCCCCCGTCGGCAGCGGCTGAGCCTTTTTATATTGATAATCTAGACCTACAGGCGCGAGTGGCGAAATGGCAGACGCGCTGGCTTCAGGTGCCAGTACTCGCAAGGGTGTAGGGGTTCAAGTCCCCTCTCGCGCACTACTGACCTAAAAATGGGCGAAGTTCAACTTTTCGATTACAGGCTTTTGAGCCCAGAAGTGCGAGCTCTTTGGCGACGTCAGCACTTTCAACATCAACAATCCAGAAGCCGCTGTAATGCTCTTTCGCATCAAAGAGTGATCCTGCATTCACAATATTTGCATCGTATCGATTGTCAATGAGTGTTGCAGAATCTGGGTCATTGATACCTGCTGCCATTATCAAATACTTTCTTTCGACAAGCATCTCGTTGAATGCATCGATAGCTACAATCTCGTTGCCATCTGCTGTATTGGAACGACTATCAATAACAAAAATGATGAACTTCATTTCGAAAGACTCTCTTTCACTTCTCTGATAATGTCATGAAGCGGCTGTGATTCAAACCCATGATGCTCTGCTTTTTTAGTATTGAGAGTTAATAGATGATAGACATCCGGTTGCCAAAATGGAAAAGTTCCAGGTTCTCTCTCGAGTGCTTCTTTTTTATCAATCCAACTGATAGTACTTGTTGAAGGTAGAGTTGATTGAATCTCTTCAATCATTGTTCCAAATGTCATACCACCACTTGGTGCTGCAAGATGAAAGTCACCTGTGAGATTATCTTCTATCGCTTTGAGTGTGAAGCGGGCCAGATCATCTGCTGAAACATATTGGAAAGGTGCATCGAGTAGAGTTGGGACTTCAACATCTTTATTGGTCATGAATCGTTCAACCCAGAGGTTGAATCGATTTGTGTGATCATCTTTTCCTAACACATACACTGGTCTCAAAATTAGATTATCGTTGTAATGTAATCTCACAGCCTGTTCACAGAGCACTTTGAGCGCTCCGTACGTCTTTGCATCAATCGGACAATCAATTGGATCGACACCGTAGAGATTCTTCAGTGGCACCTGCGGTGCTGACTCATCCGAATCGGGTTTGATTTCAAGTGCATCATAGACAGAACATGTGGAGATGAATACGTACTTTCCAATCCGATCAGCAAATACATCGGCTAATGCGTTGATTTCATGTGGACGATACCCGCACACATCAATAACCGCATCCCAAGTGCCAGTTTGTAGCGCGGTAACATCTCGGTTTCGATCACCCTTGAGGTGACGCGCTTTTTCGGTACCGCTTGGAACTTTGTCACTACGATGAAAAATATCAACATCGTGTCCTCGTCGAAGTGCTTCGCGAGCAATAGCAAGGCCTACAAACTGTGTTCCACCGATGATAAGAATTTTCATTAGGCGCGAGGTTTTGGTGAAATAGTGAGCTTAGGGTCGCGAATAATGTGTTTCGAAAGTACCTTATCAATTGCTTTCATCACGTCTGCTTCCAATTTCACGCCAGTTGCTTTCACATTCTCTGTCACCTGCTCTGGTCGGCTTGCACCAATGATGGCAGCAGAAACATTCTTGTTTTGTAGTACCCAAGCAATTGCCAACTGTGACATAGTGAGTCCAAGACCATCTGCAATAGGTCGAAGATTCTGAACAGCAGTCAGAATTTCTTCTGACATGAATTTTTCAGTAAATGACTTATAGCGCTCATGACTTGCACGTGTGCCTTCTGGAATTGGTTGACCTGGAAGATACTTTCCAGTCAACACTCCTTGGGCAATTGGCGACCACACAATTTGACCAATGCCAAGTTCTTTAGATGTTGGAATAACTTCTTCTTCAATGACTCGCCACAACATTGAATACTGTGGTTGATTACTGATGAGCCGATTGAATCCCATTTCCTTTGCAATTTTTTGGGCCTTGCGAATTTGTTTTGCATTCCATTCGCTCACTCCAACGTAGAGAACTTTTCCGCTTCGTACTAAGTCATCAAATGCCCGCATTGTTTCTTCGATAGGAGTTTCATAATCAAATCGATGTGCTTGGTAGAGATCCACATAATCAACCTGAAGCCGGCGAAGAGACGCATTGCAAGACTCCATGATGTGTTTACGAGAAAGTCCTCGATCATTTTGTCCAGGTCCTGTTGGCCAATACACCTTGGTGAAGATTTCTAGACCTTCTCTGCGTTGACCTTTGAGGGCACGACCTAGCACCTCTTCAGCCGCAGTTGCCGCATAGATATCGGCAGTATCAAAGGTGGTGATACCAGCATCAAGAGCTGCAAATACACATGATCTCGCGGTTTCTTCTTCAACCTGACCAGCGTGGGTAATCCAATTGCCGTAAGCAATTTCAGAGATTTTGAATCCAGTATTTCCGAGCGTTCTAAATTCCATAGCCCTATTGTCTCAAGCGGAACATTTTGAGCAAATATGCCCTTTGAAAACACTACTGTAGTGGTAGTCAAGGTATCAAAGAAGATTTCGTCTTACTTTCCTTGACTCTCGTAATAGGCACTTAGCGCGTCAGGTTGTCTTGCTGGACATTTTGTTCCTGGCGTTGTGCGTGGTTCAAAATGCCAAAACTCATTGTCGTATCTGCGACAAAGCCCCCATTTGTAACCATTTTTCTCAAGCCACTTCGCCCTTTTTTTATCTGTGGTGTTGAATCTCTTCACATCAATTGCTAATCCCCAAGGATGCATTGATATTTTTGGTGGAAGAACTTCTTTCATCGCTTCTTTTCGAGATCCTGTTTCCTTAATTTCTTGCTGAAACAAATACCGCTGAAATGAAAGACTCCGGAAGGCTGTTGAATACTCAAGAACTACACCTGCAAGTTTTGCTGCACGCTGGGCCGCGAGCCAACGATTCTTCATCAATGGATGTAGTGCATTTGGTCGTTTTCCAACAGGTTCAATAGTTGAATTTCCTAGCGAGCGTTCACTCTTTTTACAGGAACCCTCAGTAATAGCTCTCACACTTGAATCTGACTTTTTAGCACAATAATCAATGATGCCGCTCGCCTCGGCAGGCACTGCGCCGATAGTTATCACGACCACTAAGGAGATAAACAGCGCTTTCACAACTCAAGGGTAATTCAGATTTCCCACCACATCCTGATGGCGTACGCTTTTCTTCTTATGGCATCAAAAACCCAAAAACGAAAGAGGCTTTTCCGGCTCACTGATTCAGAGCGACGCCTTCTTGCCCAACCTGCATTTATTGCAGGTTCCGTTTTTGCGGTAACGCTGTTGCTTGTTATTACAGGTCTCATCAATCCACTTGATTCTGCTCTCGCAATCGATATCTGGCGAGAAGAACGTTGGCTTGATCGACTCTTCCTTCTTTTGGAATCACCAGGACAACGAAGACTTGTGTATCCACTTGCAATTCTTGGTGGCTTACTTTTCACTATCAGAAGAAAAGATATGTTGCCGCTCATCGTGAGTCTCTCCGCGCTTCTTTTCACCAATGCAACAACTGGTGTATTCAAGATACTGACAATGCGAGGATTTCCACGATACGCAGGACCAGAAGCCTTCAATAGTGAATTCGGTGACATCGTTGATCTCGGTGCATTTCCATCTGGTCATGCTGCGAATGTTGCAGCGGCATGCACATTGCTGATATTGGCAGCGTATTCGGCTCGCCCAAGATGGCGGCCGTATGCTGCACACATCACTGCATTTGCTTTCCTGCCTATCATCCTCGTGACACTCAGTGGTTGGATTAGAAATACACACTGGATAAGCGATTTAGTTGGTGGATATGCACTTGGTATTTGCACCACAATTGTCGCCACACTCTGGGCATTACATCTACCCGATCACTGGCGTCATCCCGATATGGTTGGCAAATCTAAAATTGTCATAGGTGTGACAGGAATTGTGACGTGTGCAGTGATATTTATGTTCGCCGGCAACTCATTTCTTTCGCACGCCGGAACATCAGCACTCTTAGTAGTTGGAACGCTTGGTGTAATTGCATACCAATCACATAAAACATATAAACGTAGTCAAAAAAATAGTTATTGAAATGGTTTTCGTTGATCTAGCGTGAGAGAGAGTCTTCCAACGGTTCTCCACACATGTGCAAGTGCATCTTTATCTTCTTCAGTTACTAAATTACCCATAATTCGAAGTGCTATTTCCATGAGCCATCGGCTTCGCATTCCAACTGGTCCAAACGTGGTGAGAAATTCAGGAATCGTGAGTAGTCCTGCAATTCGGCGTGCTGCCGAAAATGCATAGCCATAATGATGACTGAGGACTTCTGGCCACAGTAGAGTGAAGTCATTCGTTTCACTTAAATGGCTGGCTGCAAGTCGTCCGGTTTCAAGTCCATAATCGATGCCTTCTCCATTGAGTGGATTCACACAACCTGCTGCATCTCCAATGAACATCCAGTTGGCACCTGCGACATTCGAAACTGCACCACCCATTGGTAAGAGTGCTGACCAGACATTCTTCAGTTCGCCAGAGAGCTTCCACTCGTCTCGTTGACCTTCGGTGTAGTGACTAATCAGTTGTCGTAAGTTCACATCTGCCGGACGTTTGTTTGTCGCAAGTGTTCCAACACCAATGTTGACGTTGCCGTCAGCAAGCGGAAATATCCAGCCGTATCCGGAGAGAATTTCGTTTTCTTTACCGCGTAACTCTAGATGCGAAGTAATCCAAGGATCATTAGTTCGTTCACTTTGTATATATGCACGCGCTGCTACCCCATAGGCAGTGTCGCGATGCCAGGTTCGATTGAGTACTCGACCTAGTTGAGATTTCGCACCATCGGCAATAATCACTTTTTGAGTGCGAATCGAAATTACATCGTCACCTTTTTTACAAAGCACAGTATTTATTCGATCACTTGCCATCTCGACATCAAATGCGCGTAGACCTGTCTCGGTCTTAGCACCTGATTCAATCGCGATAGAGCGAATTGCTGCATCTAATTCAAGCCGAGGTGCTGCACCACCATAATTTGGAAGACTGCCTCCTGGCCACGGCAGATGCAGGGTTTGGCCAAATCCATTTGCACGAAGTCCCCAATTGCGTGCGCGACCCTGTAACCAGGTATCCAAGCCAAGTTCATGAAGTTCAGCGATTGCGCGTGGTGTAAGACCATCCCCACATGGCTTATCGCGTGGAAAATCCTCCGCATCAATCAGTAAAACGTCATATCCCATACGGCTTGCCCACACCGCAGCTGATGAACCTGCCGGACCTGCACCAACAACAAGAACATCGGTTGAAATTTGATTGGACATAATGGCTAATCGTGCCTTGTCCTTATGCACTTCTGCATCTTGGGAGGCACAATAGGCTTAGTTCCGTAAGGAGACAGTGTGGGATTGCTAGAAAAATTCGAACAACGAGTCAATCGGCTTGTCAGTGGCAATTTTGCCGAAATGTTCGACTCCCACGTTCAGCCTCTTGAAATTGCATCCGCCTTACAAACTGAAATTCATGAGAAAGCCGTCAGTGTGGGTGCTGGTCGCACTGTAGTGCCGAACAAATTCTTAATTGAACTCTCAAAGAGTGACTACAAGAATTTTGCTGATTACGAAAAATTACTGGTGGGTGAGCTCACAACTGTTATTCGTGAATATGTCGTCAGTGAAAACTACACCACTGTAGGTACGATGGTCATTGAGATGAAAACTGATGATGATTTGATTGAAGGTGTATTTCGGATTACGTCGAGTGTTGAAGATGCAATGGGACAAGCACTTGAGTCCCCGGTTGTCTCAACTGGAAGACGTGGACCTCATCTTGTTATCGCAGGATTTGCCTATCCACTTACCCGCACAAAAACTGTACTTGGCAGGGCAACGGATGCGGATATTCGCATCGATGATTCTGGAGCATCACGTCGACACTGTGAGATTGAATTAACAAGTCCAATCACAATCACTGATCTTGGTTCAACGAATGGAACCTGGATTCATAATGAAAAAATCACCACTCGTTCATTACTGAGTGATACAGACATAACAATAGGTAACACGACTATTCAGTTTCGGATGCAATAAATGACAC
>JBMSMQ010000011.1:0-29464 GCA_049421205.1 Candidatus Nanopelagicales bacterium | reverse complement strand
GAGAAAAGGACGGCTACTTGCAGATTATGTGGTGAGAGAACTCACCACATAATCTGCAAGGTAACTACTTTATAAGTCGTAGTGTCGCTGGATATCGATAACTTTGACCATTGGAGGTTCTTACTGCTGCGACGATTGGAAGTATGAAGATTAAAAACACAATTACGATAAGAATTGGAATTCCAACTATTGCAAAAATAATAGTTACAGTCAAAATTCCTCCGACCAACGCATAGATAATCATTGAGATCTGAAAATTCAATGATTCTGCAGCATTGGCTCGAACGAGTTGAGAATCCCGACCCTTAGTTAAAAGAATCACGAGGGGAACAATGAATCCGAGTCCTGAAATCAGATTGATCAAGGTACCGAGGTGGGCAATGACAGCGATATTCGTGTCATTGGAGCCACCTTGGTTTCCCGCTGGAGGTGGAGGTGGTGTGTACGACATAGACATCCTTTCTATGCACAGTTTATGCCCTTGATTTGAGCATACATTTGCAACTCGCCCTAAAATTAGCACTCTTGAAAAGCGAGTGCCAAAAGGCAGGGATTACGTGGATAGGCGACTTTCGGTTTTACGAGCCATTGTTGAAGAGTTCGTGCGCTCTGGTGAACCTGTTGGCTCGAAGGTAATTGCAGAGAAACACAGCCTCGGTGTCTCGCCCGCTACGATTCGAAATGATATGGCGAGCCTTGAAGATGAAGGGCTAATTGCTGCCCCGCATACGAGTGCTGGGCGTATTCCGACTGATCTTGGATATCGGACCTTTGTGGACAAACTTTCAACTCTCAAGCCACTTAGCAGTGCTGAAAGAAATGCAATTGAACATTTCTTAGGTGCAGCAGTAGATCTCGATGAAATTATGAGTAGAACCACGAAACTACTTTCAACCCTTACTCATCAGGTCGCGATCGTGCAGTATCCAACACTTCAGAGAACCACGGTAAGGCACATAGATTTAGTCGGACTCACTGCCACAAAACTATTAGTGATTGTGATAGCCAGCACGGGTCGCGTTGAGCAGCAGCTAGTTGAGTTACCGAACTCAATCACGGATACAGATATTGATACGCTGAAAGTTTTACTCAACCAGAACTGCGCAAATCGATATTTCTCTGAGATTCCTGAGATATTAACTGCTTTACAAGCAGGTGATAGTAAATTCAACAAGCATGTACTCGAATTAATTGTGGCCGCTCTAGTTTCTTCAGTTGTAGAACGCGGAGATGAACGTGTATTGATTGCTGGCACTTCAAACCTGACAAAATTCGAAAGCGTTAAAACTCTCGCACCACTGCTAGAAGCACTGGAAGAAAATGTTGTGCTACTGAAATTGCTCGGCGAGATAAGCGCGCCAGATTCGCTTGAAGTCAAGATTGGAAAAGAGAATTCTTTGAAGCCGTTGGTGGAAACTTCAGTTGTTACCTCCGCCTATAAAGCGAGCGATGTGCCGGTTGCGAAACTTGGAATTGTTGGCTCAACTCATATGGACTATGAGGTGAATATGGCAACGGTTTCAGCAGTCGCAAGTTACATTAGCCGATATCTGCAAGAGGCTAAGTGATGAGCGTGGATTATTACCAAGTTCTCGGGGTATCACCAGAGGCGTCTGCCGAGGAAATAAAAAAGGCATATCGAAAACTTGCTCGCGAATTACACCCTGACGTCAATCCTGATCCCAAAACACAAGACCGCTTCAAAGAGGTAACGATCGCCTATGAAGTGCTTTCGGATCCTGAAAAACGGCGAGTGTTTGATATGGGCGGAAATCCAATGGATGAATTTGCAGATTCATTTGGATTTGGCGACTTTATGGGGGCTTTCTTTGGCGGGGGATCAAGGGGACCAAAACCACGAGTTGCTCGTGGTCGCGATGCTCTGATTCGCATTGAAATCGAATTACAAGAAGCACTCTTCGGTGCAGACAAGTCAATCACTGTTGATAGCGCTGTAGCGTGCAATGTCTGTCAGGGGTTGGGGACCAAGAACGGAACTCAGCCAACAACCTGTACGACATGTAAAGGTCGCGGTGAGACCCAAACTGTTCAACGCTCCTTTCTTGGACAGGTAATGATGACCCGAGAATGCTCAACCTGTCGTGGATATGGAAATGTCATTCAAGATCCTTGTACAGAGTGTGCAAGTGAAGGTCGAGTACGAACACGACATTCCATTGATTTCAAAATCCCGCCGGGGGTTGAATCAGGAAGTCGCATCCAATTGGTTGGTCGTGGTGAAGTGGGTATTGGAGCAGGACCAGCCGCGGATCTCTACATTGAGATTCATGTAGCTGAACATCCCACGTTTCATCGACAAGGATTCAATCTTCACTGTGATATTCAAATTCCAATGACAGCGGCAGCACTTGGTACCACGTTAAAACTGGAAACGTTGCGTGGAGAGATTGATGTCACGATTCCAGCGGGAACTCAGTCCGGAGACACGTTGCGGCGTAAGAATGAAGGTATTCCACATTTGCGAGGAAATGGCATTGGTGATCTGCTCATTCATATTAGTGTCGTAACGCCAATGAAACTTGATGCAGAACAAACTCAATTGTTGAAAAAACTCGCAGAACTTCGAGATGAAGAATCACCTGAAGCAATCATTAGTGACACCTCGAGTGGGTTTTTCGATCGACTACGCGATGTCTTTGGCGGTAGGTAGTGGTTGAATCATTATTCCTGATTGAATCTGCCAAGATGGCTCAAGCGGTTGCCGGAACCTTATTGACACTTGATGGTGACGAAGGTTTCCACGCAGTTTCAGTTCAGAGAACGAAAATTGGCTCTTCATTGTTGTTAGCGGATGGTGAAGGCAAGCTTGCACATTGTGAAGTCGAGTCAATCGACGGCAAATCAACACTTTATGCCCGGGTGGTTGCCCTCACTCTCACACCACCGCCACAACCTCGAGTTGTTGTCGTTCAGGCGCTTGCCAAAGGTGAACGGAGTGAACTTGCTGTCGAGTTATTGACTGAAGTTGGAGTCGATGTCATTGTCCCCTGGGCTGCTAGTCGTTGTATTGTGAAATGGGATAGTGAAAAAGCCGAAAAAGGTCTTAAGAAATGGCGAACTACCGCGAAAGAAGCGTCAAAACAATCAAGACGAGCAACCATCCCACAAATAACAAATCTTGCAGAGACATCTGATGTTTGTAGATTGATTTCTGAAACCAGCAATGCATACATATTGCACGAAACTGGACAGTTGAAACTCTCAAGTATTTCTATGCCCTTACAAGGAGATATCTTGCTCGTCGTTGGACCTGAAGGTGGCATCACTGATGAAGAATTGGAACAATTCACCCAGAAAGGCGGCACAGTTGTTCGACTTGGACCAACTATTTTGCGGACGTCAACGGCGGGTACAGTGGCCGCAGGAATTGTGATGTCAAGAACGAATCGGTGGTTGTAAATGAGTGTATGTGTGTTTTGCAGGATTGTCTCCGGTGAAATTCCATCATCCAAAGTCTTTGAGAATGATGATTTTGTTGCCTTTCATGACATTAATCCTGTGGCACCGATTCACGTAATCGTTGTACCAAAAGTTCACACGAAAGATATTGCAGAGTTTTCCAATTCATCAAATACAAATTACTTAGTCGCAATTTCAGAGACGGCGGCAACTTTTGATCACAATGGCTATCGAGTTATTTTTAATACAGGCAAAGATGCTGGTCAAACAGAGTTTCATGTACACGCCCACATTTTGGCAGGAGAACCTTTGTCGGCAATGAACGGGAAAGTGCACTAGTGGTTGACAGTATTATCGTAGTGCCATCAAGTATCCAAATGGTTTCTATTCTTGGTTCTGCTGACGAGATCTTGAAGACAATTGAACAACAAATTCCAGACGCCAACATTTTGGTCCGAGGAAATGAAATTCACATTACTGGGGAAAATGAAGTTGTTGCACTTCTAGATCAACTTTTTGCAGAGTTACAAGTCATTGTGAGAACTGGAGCAACCTTAAATCCAGAAGCCGCAGTGCGATCAATTCAAATATTGCGTCAAGAAAACTCACTTTCTCCATCTGATGTTCTAACAACTGGAATTCTCAGTAACCGTGGCCGAACAATTCGAGCAAAAACTTTGAACCAAAAGAAATATGTAGATGCAATTGATAATCACACAATTGTTTTTGGTTTGGGACCTGCAGGTACAGGAAAGACCTATTTGGCCGTAGCCAAAGCTGTTCAAGCACTTCAGGCAAAGCGGGTGAATCGAATAGTACTTACGAGACCCGCCGTTGAAGCAGGTGAACGACTTGGCTTTCTGCCAGGAACGCTGAGTGAGAAGATCGATCCGTATTTACGTCCGCTTTATGATGCCCTTCACGACATGATTGAACCAGAAAAAATTCCGCGATTGATGACAAGTGGAACGATTGAAGTCGCTCCGCTTGCATATATGCGAGGTAGAACGTTGAATGATGCATTCATCATTCTGGATGAAGCGCAAAATACAACGGCAGAGCAAATGAAGATGTTTCTAACCCGACTTGGCTTTGGCTCCAAAATAGTTGTTACTGGGGATACGACCCAGGTTGATTTGCCACTTGGTACGCGAAGTGGATTAAAGGTTGTGCAGGAGATTTTAGAAGGCGTTCAAGATGTCCAGTTTTGTCGGCTGAGTTCACAAGATGTGGTGCGACATAAATTAGTTGCAGATATTGTGGATGCCTACACCCGTTGGGATGAACAAAAAATGCAAGGTAAATAAAAAGCATGCAAAGCATTCAGATTTCCAATGACACTGATTTCAAGATTAATGAGGTTCGAGTTCTGCAAACGACAATTTTCGCAATGGGATATATGGGATTAGACATTGATACCGAAGTTTCGATTAGTTTTGTAAGTGAAACTGAAATGCACAGTTTGAATCTTGAGTATATGAATGAGGATGCCCCTACAGATGTATTGGCTTTCCCTATGGATGAATTACGTCCACTCAATCCAGGTGAAGAGTCTCAGGCAGGAATTCTTGGTGACTTAGTGTTTTCCCCTGATTACATCTTGCAACAATCTCAGAACCAAAATGTCCTATTTGAAGATGAGCTTGATCTCTTGGTTGTTCACGGTGTGCTTCATTGTTTAGGTTTTGACCATCAAGAAGAGATTGAGCACAAAGAAATGTTTGACCTTCAGCGAGAAATCCTTGAAGCACTGGCAGAATATCGCCAAGGTGGCCCAATTGAGTAATTACATATTTCTAGTTTCAATGCTGATATTGGCAGGAGTAGCAGCGGTTGTCGAAGCTGCTATTTCGAGAATGAGCCTTGCTCGCATTGAAGAATTAGCGGAAGAAGAACCCGGAAAATACAAAGGAGCGTTCTGGGTAGTCCAGCAAAAATCTGCCTGCGTTGGGGCATTCCAATTGATTTATCTCTTCTCGTTAATTGCCACAAGCATTTTTGCATTAAGAATTTTTGATGGGTATCTTGAGTTAGATAGAACTGTTGGTGACATTGTCACTCTGCTTGCATTGACCGTTTTCAGCTATGTTGTGTTTGTTGTCGGTGCACGAACGATTGGAAGACAACATTCAGAGCGAATCGTGGTGAAGCTCGCTGGAGTCATACGTATCACGAGTGTCTTACTTGGTCCACTAGTCAGAATTTTGATCCTTATTAGTAATGCAATAACTCCAGGTAAAGGATTTGTCGATGGCCCATTTTCATCAACGAGTGAACTTCGAGAACTTGTAGAACAAGCAAGCACTGAAGTCATTGAGGATGAAGAGAAGAAAATGTTGCAATCCGTCTTCGAACTAGGGGACACTGTTGCGCGTGAGGTGATGGTTCCGCGAACCGAAATGGTGTGGATTGAAAAGCACAAGACTCTGCGGCAGGCAATGTCACTTGGGTTGCGCTCTGGGTATTCGCGAATTCCTGTGATTGGTGAGGACATCGACGACATTGTCGGTGTGGTGTATTTGAAAGATATTGCAAGGCGAACTTTTGAACACACTGAATCTGGGCAATCGGAGAATGTTGAATCCATTATGCGAAAAGCATTCTTTTCTCCAGATAGCAAGAGTGCAGACGAATTACTTCGAGACATGCAAAAGGCACGAATCCATATTGCAATCCTCATTGATGAATACGGAGGAACAGCAGGATTACTTACGATTGAAGATATTCTGGAAGAGATTGTAGGAGAAATCGCTGACGAATATGACACGGAAGCTTCCGAAATCGTGGAACTTGAAGACGGTGTTTATCGCGTCAGCACTCGTTTGCACATCGAAGATCTTGCGGAATTATTGGAAATCGAACTCGACGCTGAGGATGAAGGCATTGATACTGTTGCAGGATTATTGGCACTGCGTCTTGGGAGAGTGCCGATTCCAGGAAGTGCAATAGATGTTGATGGCTGGAACTTGTGTGCGGAGTCAGTGGCAGGACGTCGTAACAAAGTAGGAAGTGTTCTCGTTCGAAAGATCCAAGTTGACCAAGTCAACGGCTCCTAAATCCATTCGTGCAATTTTTGCAGTACTTATTGCAGCTTGTCTTTTTGGAACATCTGCAAGCGCTCGAGCACTTGCTGAGATAGAGGTTGATTCAATCGCAATTGCGTTTATACGTTTGTTCATTGGTGCAGTTGGACTCTTATTTATTAGTCTATATTTTGAAGATTCACGAACAGTTTTGCGAATGGTTCGACTTCCTGTTGTTTGGGCGATGTCAATTGGTATTGCCAGCTATCAGTATTTCTTTTTTGTTGGAACAGATCTTGTTGGTGTTGCTCTTGGCACACTCATCTCTCTAGCGCTTGCGCCATTTTTTGCTGGGATATTGGGTTGGATGTGGAAGGGATCAAAACCGGGTGTTGTATGGTTTCTATCCACAGTAACAGCCGTCATTGGTTTAACCCTCATAAGTTTTTACGCACTAAATTCAAGCATCCCAATAGGTGGGGTGATTGCCGCATTGCTTGCATCTCTTGCGTATGCGAGTTATACGGTTCTCGGCAGTGAGAGTGCTGAGAAAACATCTGCAATAGGACTTCTTGCCGTTGCTTTTGCCTTGGCTTCGCTCATTCTGTTGCCGTTCTCCATCACGAGGTTATCGTTTTTATCAACATCTGATGGTTTACTTCTTAGTTTTTGGCTCGGAGTGATAGCGACCGCTCTTGCCTATGCTTTTTTCGCCTACGGATTACCTCGTTTAAAGGCAGGAGTGATTGCGACGTTGAACTTAGCGGAACCTTTAGTTGCAACTATTCTTGGTGTTGTGATTCTTGGAGAACAATTAGGCGCACTCGCAGTGGTTGGATGTGTGTTGATTGCAATTGCCCTCTCGCAGCTGGCATTGAGTCACCGATGAAATCTGGAATCGTTGCACTTATTGGTAGACCTAATGTGGGGAAATCTACGCTGATTAATGCACTTGTAAAAGAGAAAATTGCAATCGTGTCAGATAAGCCGCAGACAACCCGACACATCATTCATGGCATTATTCAGGGTTCGGACTATCAGATTGTGCTAGTTGACACTCCTGGTATTCATAAACCGCGAACCACCCTCGGTACCAGACTTAATTCAGCGACGAACGCAGCACTTGATGATATTGATGTTGTTTGTGTTTTGCTTCCCGCAAATGAAAATATTGGTGTTGGTGACATAATGATCTTGGATCAAATTTCTAAGTTATCGTGTCGAAAAATAGCGATTGTTAGCAAAAGTGACAGTGTCAAGAAACCACAACTGTTACAAAAATTGCAGGACACTATGAGTGCTGCACAAAAATTTAACTTTGAGTGGGATGAAATAATTCCAGTAAGTGCTAGGAAATCTGAAAATATCCTAGAGCTTGAGCAGATATTTGTTGCCTATTTGCCAGAATCTCAAGTTCTATATCCTGAGGATGCAATCACGAATCAAGATCAGCAACATCGAATAGCAGAGCTCATTCGTGAAGCGGTAATTCGTCAAGTATTTGACGAAGTGCCACATTCAATTTTGATTGACATAGACGAAATCATTCACGAGGACTCAGGATTAGTGAAGATTTTTGCATCTATATATGTAGAGCGAGAAAGTCAAAAAGGTATCATCGTGGGCAAGGGTGGTGGCCACTTGAAAGAGATTGGTACCAGAGCCAGAAAAGAAATTCAGCAACTACTGAAAGCAAAAGTGTATTTGGATTTGCGAGTCAAAGTTGAATCAAATTGGCAAAGCAATACTCAGACTCTCGATAAATTCGGTTTCTAGTCCGCACCAAATCCATCGATGAGTTCATGGCGTTGCCCGTAAGTTGCAAGAACTGCAATCACCGCTGCCACAATTGGAATTCCAATCAATGCTCCGATCGGCCCAAAAATCGCAACTCCGATGAAGACTGATGCTAGTGCCACTGCAGGATGCAGATCCATTGTTGCTCGGCTCACACGCGGTGAGAGGATGTAGTTCTCAATTTGTTGGAAAACGGTTGCGAAGAGAATAATCCAGACGACATCAAGCGGATCTGGACCAAAACTAAACAGGGCTGGGACTGTAACCCCAAGATACGTACCGATAGTTGGTATGAACTGAGCCGTAACCCCTGCAAAGATTCCCATTGGAAGCCAATAAGGAATTCCTATGATGTAGTAAAAAGCAGCATGGGCAACAGCACTGATGGAGGCAAGCACAACGCGTGATACCACGAAGCCACCCGCTTTTTTCACCGCAATATCCCACACAGAAATAAAGATTGATTGCTTGTCTGGACTGAGCCATGATGCGATACCACGTCGCACTTTTGGAGCCTCGGCTGAAAGATAGAACGCGAAAACAAGTATGGTGAAAAAATCGACGAGAAACGTAACAAGCCCTGTCACGAGCGCGAAGAAACCACCGGCAAGACTCGTAGCAATAGGCGCAAGACTTGCGCTATCCAAGTTGAGGTAAGAGACGACTTGGTCAGAATTGATGGCCAAGTCAAAGGTTTGGTTCAGCCACTCAGTCACACTGATAACAACATCTGGTAACGCTGAAACCGCTTCCGATAACTGGCTGAACATAAGCCCACCGAAGGTGGCGAAGAAAGTAATGAGGAATGTCAGGAGTGCAAGTAACACGGTTCCCGCACCAAGCCCCCGACGAAATCCTCGATCTTCAAACCAGGAGACTGCGGGTTCCATTGCAATGGAGAATAACCAGGCTAAGAGCAGAATCATTAAAAACCCATTGAGGCTCAGCAGTAACGTACTACCGATTTGGTAAGCGGCAAATAGCGCGATCGCAAGAAGTCCGAGTTTTCGCCAGTCACGTGAATTCATATGGCGAATGTAGAAGATTGGGGTGTCAAAAGTAGACATTTAGCGTCATCTACAGTGAAAAGTTGGAGAATTGGCTTATGCCTACCTATCGCGATCATGCGATTGTTCTGCACACACACCTTTTAGGTGAAGCGGATCGGATCGTGACATTCCTTACGAAGGAACATGGGAAAGTGCGTGCAGTAGCAAAAGGGATTCGCAAAAGCACGAGCCGATTCGGTGCAAGGCTCGACCCATTGAATCTCGTGGAAATTCAATTTGCAGAAGGTAAAAATCTCGACATTGTTTCTCAAGTTTTGATTGTTGGGGCATATGGCAGTGAGCTTTCAGGAAAATACGAAGCTTGGACCGTTGGATGCGCGATGGCAGAAATGACCGACAAATTGGTAGTTGAAGAAGGTGATAAAAGTGTTCAACAGTTCCTTTTATTACTTGCAGGGTTAAAGTCACTGACAGAAGATCACCTTGACACAGACATCATTCTCAACACGTTCATCGTTCGGTCCATCGCTATTGCTGGGTGGAGTTCTTCATATTCAGAATGTGCACAATGCCACGAACCCGGTCCGCATTCATGGTACTCATTGACAAACGGCGGAGTGCTCTGCACAGACTGCAAAGTGCCAGGAAGTTCTGCACCTGGTGGCGAAGTGATTGATTACTTAGCACACCTGCTGACTGGTAATTGGGACGTGGCAAAACTCGCAGATGAGAAGACGCGAAAAACTGCTGGGTCACTTATCGCGGCTCAACTTCAATGGCACCTTGAACGGGAAGTTCGATCTCTCAAGCACGTGCAGGGTGCTCGCAAGGTAAAGTGAAACTATGAGTTCAATACCAAATCACGTTGCAATTGTGATGGATGGTAATGGTCGATGGGCAAACGAGCGTGGGCTGCCACGGACTGAAGGGCATAAAGCAGGCGAAGCAAGTTTGCTTGATGTCGTGTACGGATGTCTCGAAAAGAAAGTGTCCTACCTCAGTGCATTTGCATTCTCTACTGAAAATTGGAAACGCTCACCTGAAGAAGTGAGATTTCTTATGGGATTCAACCGCGATGTTATCCGCAGACGACGCGATGAACTTCATGATGTAGGGGTACGGATTCGTTGGGTTGGTAGGCGAAAGAGACTTTGGAAAAGTGTCCAAGATGAACTCGATGAAGCAGTTGAACTCACGCGAAGAAACCGCAAGCTGACCCTGACTATGTGTGTGAATTATGGTGGGCAAAGTGAAATTGTTGATGCTGTTCAACGCATTGCCCAAAAAGTAGTGTCAGGTGAACTTGAGGCTACTTCAATCTCCGAGAGGAACTTCGCCAAGTATCTCTATGACAAAGATTTACCAGCGGTGGATTTGCTGATTCGCACGTCTGGTGAAGTAAGAATCAGCAACTTCTTACTATGGCAAAGTGCATATGCTGAACTTGTCTTTGATGAGACCCTTTGGCCAGATTATCGCCGGGAGAATCTCTATCAGGCTCTAGAAATTTACCGCAATCGCACCCGACGTTTCGGTACAGCCTAAAGGCAATCTTTACAAGTTCCAGTAATTTCAAATGTATGTTCAAGGTGCTGAAACTGGTATTTCTTTGCAATCTTCAGCGCCCACTCTTCAAACTCGTCCGTCTGGATCTCAATCGTCTTTCCACATAAACGACATTGCAAATGGTGGTGATGTTCTTTTGAGCACCACCGATATACAGTTTCGCCATCATCTTTGATGAATACATCTAATTCGCCATTCTCCAATAATGATGAAAGCGTTCGATACACCGTTGATAACCCGATATCAATGCCCGATTGAGAAAGTTTTTCGTGAACTTCGCTCGCGCTTTGGAATTCATCGGATTCTCTCAAAAGGTCAATGACTTTACTTCGCTGCTTGGTGTTTCGTTGAAAAACCATTAGAGACTGCCAGTAGCTCTCGACACTGCGTAAAAAATAAGCGCTGCAATTAACAGCGTTCGAATCAATCGTTGCCCTGAGGTTAATAATGGCCAAGAAAGTGCCACAAGCCACAGCAACGTCAGACTCACAAGTCCGAGAAGTGCACTGGAAATAATTGGATGTGAGAGAAAGAGGCCAGCAAGCAGGACGCTCGCCAAGAGGAGCGGGAAAACAAAACGTGGCCAGGAATGAATTCTCAAAAGAATCGGAGCTGAAAATTTTTCTAGCCAGTTAGGTTTTCGCTTCACGAGGCAATCGTGTCATATGGCACACTCATTCTATGGATGTGGTGCTTCGCTTTGAAAAGTTAGTTTCAATTGAAGAATGGGTTCGTGAAGGGGAACGTGTCATTGATTTGTTCAGTAGGAAACCTGGCTTTCAGTCAGCGAAAGTGGGGTTAGCGCTCGATGATGACTCGACTGGCTTTTTGTTATTGAGTTTCGATTCCGTCGGTAGTTATCGCCGGGCTCTTTCTGCATACGACATCAAACTTGAAGCAACTACTTTTTTATCGGCAGCGCGAGATGAAAGTAGTGCTTTCGAAATCATCCTCGATATCACCAATGGAAAGAAGACACGATTTCAATCTGAAAAGACAGCGAGTATTGAAGAAGTGTCACTTGGTGAATCCGCCACTGCACGGGCTCATTCGAGACTCGAACAATGAAGGACTTTCTCGATGATTCAGATGCTGCCCTGCAACTTGTGAAGCTTCTTGATGAAGAATTCGATTGTGTTGTTGCAGTCTTGCCTAACGCTGTGAAAATTGCAATCACAGTTTCCACCCAACTTGACACCCCGATTCTTGAATGGTGGTCGGAGAGCCAAGTGAGGGTTCCAGATCAATTTTCGAAACTCCTGATTGTTGATGATGGGGTGGAGACGGGTCGTAAAGCGGCCTTCATTGCAGAGGAACTTGGGGATGGAATTGATAAGTGTTTGGCAGTCCCCGTTTGCTCACGAGAAATTGAGTCAGGATTAGCGCCACTGTACCGAAAGATTTATGCGGTGAAACGCCCATTTGTCCGCCGCTCACTTGATTGGCATTACGAGGTACGACCCGAGTATTCAGCCACGGAAGCACGCTTGCTTCTCGATTCCGCTTTAGACTAATGCAGTTACCCGTCAGGGTGATACCGCCGACAGCCAGCCGGAGTGGAGGAAACTATGGCGAGCGACAGAGTTGAATCAATTGTTAATCTTGCGAAACGAAGAGGTTTCGTATTCCCATCTTCTGAAATATATGGTGGAACGAGGAGTGCCTGGGATTATGGGCCACTTGGAGTAGAACTTAAAGAAAATATCCGAAAGCAGTGGTGGCAAAAAGTAGTCCAGGAGAGAGATGATGTCGTTGGGCTTGATTCCGCGATCATTTTGGCTCCACAAGTCTGGTCAGCATCAGGGCACGTAGATGCGTTTGTCGACCCACTAACCGAATGCAAGAAATGTCATAAACGATGGCGGTCAGATCAACTCATCGATGCATATGTTGAAAAACACAATAAAGAACCTGAGAACGGTTTAGCAGATATTGTTTGTACGAATTGTGGAACTCGAGGAGATTTCACACCACCACGAGATTTCAATGGGATGCTCAGAACCCAAGTTGGTCCTATTGAAGATTCTGGATCACTTCATTATCTGAGACCAGAAACAGCACAGGGTATTTTTGTAAATTTTCAGAATGTAGCAACTGCAGCACGTAAGAAGCCACCATTTGGAATTGGACAAACCGGTAAGTCATTTCGCAATGAAATCACGCCTGGAAACTTTATTTTCCGAACTCGCGAATTCGAGCAAATGGAAATGGAATTTTTCGTCATGCCGGGAACTGACGAAGAATGGCATGAGTACTGGATAGAGCAGCGGTTTCAATGGTATGTGAATCTTGGAATGAATCCTGACAATCTTCGGCTCTTTGAGCACCCGAAGGAAAAGCTTTCGCATTATTCCAAGCGAACCGTTGACATCGAGTATCGTTTCGAATTTGCTGGTAGTGAGTGGGCAGAACTCGAAGGTATTGCGAATAGAACAGATTTTGATTTAAAAACCCACTCGAGTCATAGCGGACAAGATCTCAGCTATTTTGATCAAGAGGCAAATGAACGTTGGATCCCGTATGTAATCGAACCAGCCGCTGGGCTTACCCGATGTGTACTTGCTTTCCTACTTGATGCATATGCGGAAGATGAAGCACCAAATACCAAAGGTGGCGTTGATAAACGGCAGGTGCTTCGACTAGACCCTCGCTTAGCACCAGTCAAAGTTGCTGTGTTGCCACTTTCAAGAAATGCAGACCTCTCTCCAAAAGCAAAAGGGCTTGCCAGCGACTTGCGAAAGTTTTGGAATGTTGAGTTTGACGATGCAGGTGCTATTGGAAGACGATATCGACGCCAGGACGAAATCGGGACACCGCTTTGTGTTACTGTCGATTTTGAAACGCTGGAAGATGATGCTGTGACGATACGACATCGAGATTCCATGCAACAGCAACGAGTTGGACTTACTCAAGTGTTCGAGTATTTGGCACGTTTCCTCTAATGAGTTCCGTACTAGATTTCTCCAAGCCAGTCGTTGTGCTTGCGCCAATGGCTGGCATTACCAATCTCGCTTATCGAAGGTTATGTCGAGAAACGAGTAGTATGAGAAACCCAACAGGAGTACCCGCGCTCTTTGTCTCAGAGATGATTACTTCGAGAGCGTTGATCGAACGAGATCCTGAAACCTTACGAATGACAACCTTTGGAAGTGAAGAATCTCCACGAAGTTTGCAACTGTATGGGGTGGACCCTGATGTTGTCTCAAAAGCGGTAGCGATGATTGTGGCTGAAGATCGTGCCGATCATATTGATCTCAATATGGGTTGCCCTGTGCCCAAAGTCACGAGAAAAGGAGGAGGGGCAGCACTTCCTTGGAAACAGCAACACTTTAGAAACATTCTGAAGGCAGCCGTTGACGCCGCAGGCACACTTCCAGTGAGTGTGAAAATGAGAATGGGTATAGATGAAGATCACCTCACTTACCTCAAGGCTGGAGAAATTGCTGAAGAAGTTGGTATTTCTTGGGTGGGATTACACGCTCGTACCGCACTTCAACTTTATAGTGGAAATGCACGATGGCAATCCATTAAAAAACTCAAAACGCATATCTCAATCCCAGTTCTTGGTAACGGAGATATTTGGTCGGGTAATGATGCGCGACGAATGTTTGAAGAGACCGGATGTGATGGAGTCATTGTCGGTCGCGGCTGTTTAGGAAAGCCATGGCTCTTCGCTGACATTGAATATGCACTTCGAGGTGAAGAAATTCCGGAACAACCAGATTTTCAATCAGTTGCATCAATGATGATTCGTCATGCTGAGCTTCTATCAAGTTACCTTAGCGATGAGGCCCACGCTTCCCGCGAATTTCGTAAGCATGTCGCCTGGTACACCAAAGGTTTTCGGGTCGGCGGAGAAACACGTCATCAATTAGCAATGATTTCTTCTATTGCAGAGCTTCGAGATTTACTTTCCACTATTGAAGATCAGCCGTATCCAAAAACAGTACTGGATGAACCGCGAGGACGTTCTTCAAGTGCAAAAAGTGTCTCCTTGCCAGAAGGATGGCTTGATAGCACTGAGTTGACTGATACCGGAGAACTGCGACAGGCTGAGTTAAGTGTCAGTGGGGGATAGCAGAGTGAGTTCACTGTGAAACGACTGCTTAGTTGGGTAAAGACGCTGATACTTGCCACGATTGCAACTGGATTAGTACTCAGCCTTGCCGCTGCATTTACAGTTTTTCGAGATAGCAATGTTCGGAATCTCGAAAAAGCAGATGCAATAGTTGTGCTTGGAGCTGCGCAATATGCAGGAACTCCGAGTCCAGTCCTAAAAAACCGACTCGATACTGCGGCCAAGGTACAGAAGGACGGATTTTCTGATGTACTTGTCACCGTTGGCAGTAAATTGCCAGGTGATGAAACAACTGAGGCAGTGGCAGGTCGTGAGTATTTGATTAACAAATATAACATTGATCCACTCCAAGTAATTGCGATTGCAGAGGGCGATGACACGCTCAGTTCATTGAAAGCTGTACACACACTTGCAGAAGAAAACTCCTGGGATACATTGATCTTCGTCTCTGATTCACTTCATAGTGCACGTGTGAAAACTATGGCCGAATCTTTTGGTTATCTCTCATATACAACATCGGCATCATCTGGACCTGGATCAAGTTTTGATTTCACTTATTTTGCAAAAGAAACAGTGGGTGTTGTGTATTTTTGGGTGAGTAGATTGAGCGGAACACTATGAACCTCCAACTCATTGGATATGACGACAATGATGTTGAACGTTATGTTGATGAACCCGCAAAACGTCAGGTAAGAAGTGCCTTTGCACGCGATAGAGCGCGAATCTTGCATTCATCTGCGTTACGGCGGCTTGCCGCAAAAACTCAAATTCATGCCGCTGGCACAGACGATTTCTTGCGAACACGTCTCACTCACACACTCGAAGTGAGTCAGATTGGAAGAGAACTGGGTGACGCCTTTGGCTGTGACGCTGATTTAGTTGAGGTAGGTTGCCTTGCTCATGATATCGGTCATCCACCCTTTGGACACAATGGTGAAGCAGCGCTTAATCTGCTGATGAAAGAACATGGGGGGTTTGAAGGAAATGCCCAAACATTGAGAGTGCTTTCGCGTCTTGAATCTAAAACTTTTGACGCCGATGGAAATTCGATTGGTCTCAATCTCACACGGGCAAGCCTTGACGCGGCCATTAAATATCCATGGAGTCAATCGGAGAATCCAGTAAAGTTTGGGTTTTACAAAGATGATAAACCGATTTTTTCATGGGTGAGGAATCACGGCAATCAAGGGCAGTGTTTTGAAGCACAAGTGATGGATTGGGCAGATGACGTTGCCTATAGCGTTCACGATGTAGAGGATGCAATTGTTACGAAGCATCTAAAACTTACAATCCTGAAATCTCCAAGTGAAGTCAATGAGGTTATTGCGCTCGCACAGCAGCACTATTTGAATGTTGATTCAGTGAGGCTATTCGAGGCAATACAACGTTTAACAGCACTCAATTTTTGGTTTGATTTTTATGACGAATCTCAACGATCTCTCGCAAATTTGAAGAACTTCACTAGTTTGCTAATTGGAAGATTTTGTGGAGCTGTCATTGATGAAACAAAATCACATTATTCAGCCGAACATCTCACGAGGTATGAAGCCCAACTGAAAGTGCCAGACTGGGCAAGGGACGAAGTCGCAATTTTGAAAACGCTCGCGAATCGTTATGTTATGCAACGTGAGGGTGTTGAGAGTTTGCACCAAGAGCAACAGGAGAAACTTATCTTTTTGGTGCAGTACATTGTCCAAATGGATGGTCGACCACTAGAACCTTGGTTGCAAAACAGCTGGAGAAAAGCGAAAAACGATAGTGAGAAATTAAGAGTTGCAGTTGACCAAGTTGCAAGCCTCACGGATTTATCTGCCGACATCTGGTTTGAAAGATTCAAAGGACAAGGTTCATGAGCAAAATTCGAGAGTCAGATGTTGCTCTTGTCAAAAATACAGCACGAATCCATGACATCGTTGGTTCATACGTAAATCTAAAGCCGGCCGGTCCTGGAAGTCTCAAAGGTCTTTGTCCATTCCACGATGAGAAGACGCCATCATTTCATGTCACTCCCGCGCGTGGGTTTTTCTATTGCTTTGGTTGTCAAGAGAGTGGTGATGTTGTGACCTTCCTACAAAAAATGGAGGGTTTAACGTTCGTTGAAACTATTGAGAAGTTGGCGAAACATTATTCGATTATTTTGCATTATGAAGAAGGTGCAACAGGGAAATCAAATGCATCGTCGCTCCGAGCAAGAATTATTGCTGCCCACGAACTTGCCATTACGTTTTATATCTCGCATCTCAAAGATCAAGAGAAAGCAACGTCATATTTGCGCGAACGTGGATTTGGCGAATCGGTGTGGAAAGAGTTTGAAATTGGCTATTCTCCAGAGGGTTGGGATGGATTTCTTCGACATGCAACATCACATGGGTTTACCGCAGAAGAGTTATTAGCTGCGGGATTACTATCTCAAAGTAGCCGTGGAACCTATGATCGATTTCGAGGTCGCCTCATGTTTCCCATACGTGACCTCAGTGGCGAAGCTGTAGGTTTTGGCGCACGCAAACTTCATGACTCTGATGAGGGTCCCAAGTACCTAAACACTCCTGAAACAGCCGTGTATAAAAAATCTCAATTGTTGTACGGGATGGATAGAGCCCGTAAAAGTGTCAGCCAAACTCAGCAGGTTGTCATTGTTGAAGGGTATACAGATGTTATCGCGTGTCATCTAGCAGGTATTGCGAATGCAGTTGCAACCTGCGGTACGGCATTTGGAGTTGAACACATTCGAATAATGCGACGATTACTCCATGATGATGTAGCAAGCCAGTCGCAAGTGATTTTTACCTTTGATGGAGATGAGGCTGGAAAGAAAGCTGCGCTCAAGGCATTTAGCGAGGATCAAAAATTCGTAGCGCAAACGTATGTTGCAATTGAACCAACCGGACTTGATCCGTGCGAACTTCGCCAGCGCTATGGAGATGAAGGACTACGAAATCTGTTGTCCAGAAAAGTTCCTATGTTTGAATTTGTCATCAAACATAATCTTTCCCAATACGATTTGAATATAGCTGAAAATAGGGTGTCTGCACTCACTCAATGTGCACCAATAGTCGCTAATATCAAAGATTCTGTTCTCCGTGCTGAATATGTTCGGAATGTAGCCGGATGGCTTGGTGTCGATATTGAAGTTGTGAAGCGTGCGATATCAAACAAACCACAAATGCGGTCTGAGAATACTGAAAAAGTAAATACAGGATTTGACATAAGAAACATCGAACATCGAGTCGAATACGAAGCTCTCAAAGTTGTGTTGCAATTTCCTTCAGAGGCCGCTGAATGGTATGCAACAGTCGAACCTGAAGCCTTTACAAGTTCAACTTTGCGAGCGCTACATGAAATGTTGTATGAATCTTTTAAAGAGAGTGAATTTTCAAAGTCACATTCTTGGAGCGATGAAGTACTCCAATCGAACCCGTTGGCATCGAAACTCATCGTAGAACCATTACAAATACGAGAATCTCAAAGCATCGCCGTGTATGTGGAAAGCGTGTTGGCTCGTTTACTCGAACTTGATGCCACCCGGCGAATTGCGGATCTTCGCGGACAGGTGCAGCGAGCAGCCGAGGGCAGCGACGAGCAGACTGAACTCTTTAGCCAATTGATTGCCCTCGAGGAAACCAGACGCTTTTACAAAGACCACTCCCGTGGGCAAAGCCTCGGCTAGTTGGTATTCTTCACCTCCCATTCCTCCGTAGCTCAATTGGCAGAGCACCCGACTGTTAATCGGGTGGTTATTGGTTCGAGTCCAATCGGGGGAGCAAATTGGCAATCTGGAACCTCATTTGGCAAGATACCGCCCCTACCGAGGCGGACCCTCTAACCCCCCGGTTGACCAACTCGAGTCTTACCCTTCGTGCCCCACGCGAAGTCAGAGATTCTTCGTCAACACAAAGGAGAACCACGTACGTGGCCGTAAAAATAAAGCTCAAGCGATTGGGCAAAATCCGCAACCCGCAATTCCGTGTCGTAATTGCAGACTCAAAGACCGCCCGCAATGGTCGTTCAATTGAAGAAATCGGTATTTATTATCCAAAAGAAGAGCCCTCACGAATTGAAATCAATTCAGAGCGCGCTCTCTATTGGCTTTCCGTCGGTGCTCAACCAACCGAAGCTGTAACAGTTCTTCTCAAGATTACAGGAGACTGGCAGAAGTTCAAAGGCCTACCTGGAACTGAAGGAACGCTCAAGGTCAAGGCTGAGAAAGTGGATAAGCGCACTGTGTTCGCTGCCGCCGTTGAAGATGCCGCCAAAGCGAAATCTGAACCAGAAGCGAAGCCGAAGAAAAAAGTTGAAGAAGTTGTTGAAAAATCAGAACCAGTAGTTGAAGTTGCAAACAACGACGTTGTCGAAGAAGTCGTTGCTGAAGCAGACTCAGCTGGCGAAGATTCAACCTCAGAATAATCAAGGGGTCTCATGTTAGAAGATGCGTTAGAGCATCTTGTTCGTGGAATTGTCGACCATCCAGATGATGTCGTAGTCAAGGTCAAGAACAATCGCTCTACAACTGATTCACGTGGTGGTGGCCGCTATAAAGGCGGAAAAACATTCCAAGTTATCGTCAATGCAGAAGATCTTGGTCGAGTGATTGGCCGCAACGGTCGCACTGCAAATGCGCTTCGAACTGTTTTGATAGCCCTCAATCAGGGTCGCAATCTTCGTATCGATTTTGTTGATGTAAACGACAATTAGTGCAAACCATACGACGAGTAGTGGGTCGAATCGCCAAACCGCACGGCGTGAGGGGCGAAGTCCAAATCGAAATTCGAACTGACGAACCAGAAGTTCGGTTTCAGGCTGGAACCACACTCCTAATGGATGACACTTCGCTAACGATCGAAGCAGTGAAGATTCACGGTAAATATCTACTCGTGAAGTTTCAGGATTTAAACTCTCGCGATGACGTCGAATCACTTCGAAATCGACTTTTAGAAATTGAAGTTGATCCAAGTGATCGCCCTAGCGAAGCTGATGAATATTACGATTATCAATTAATAGGGCTTGATGCAAGAGTGGTAACGATAACAATTGGTGTTATTAAGGAAGTACTTCATCTACCTGCCCAAGACGTGTTGGTTGTTCAAGCAGAAGACGTTGAACATATGATTCCATTTGTGAAAGAGATTGTGACTGAGGTCAATATTGATGAAGCATATGTTGTAATTGATCCTCCACCTGGACTTTTTTCTGAGGTTGAAAATGAAGATTGATATTGTCTCCATTTTCCCTGAATACTTTGATGCCATAAATCTATCCATACTCGGAAAAGCAATTACGGATGGAATTCTTGACGTATCAGTTCATGATTTGCGCGACGCAACAAAAGACAAACATCGAAGTGTTGATGACTCTCCATATGGTGGAGGGCCCGGCATGGTGATGATGGCAGAACCGTGGGGGAAGACTTTGGATGCCATCATCAGACCAGACAGTGTGCTGGTAGTGCCAACTCCGAGCGGTCAGTTATTGACCCAGTCGATGTTGCAAGATCTTTCGAGCTCCACGCATCTCGTGTTTGCTTGTGGTCGCTATGAGGGGATAGACCAGAGAGTTTTTGATTACTACCGTTCGCACTGCAGTGTGATCGAAGTGTCACTGGGTAACTATGTAGTTGCCGGCGGCGAGGTTGCAGCACTCGTCATGCTTGAGGGAGTTTCTCGTCTTCTTTCGGGTGTTGTCGGTAACCCTGATTCGATTATGGAAGATTCATTTGGGCAGGATCTCGAAGGTTTACTTGAGTGGCCGGTCTACACCAAGCCGCAGGAGTGGCGTGGACTTTCGGTCCCAGAGGTTTTACTGAGCGGGAATCACGCGGAAATCTCCAAGTGGCGGCGCCAGCAAAGTGAGGCGAAAACAAGGGAGAGTCGCCCCGATTTGGGCTAATTTCTTATCTATGCCAAACTTTGCCCCCATCTGCCGCAGAGGATGAAAAGAAACCACGTCCGCTTGCGTTCTGCGGCGCCAAGCGAGGAGATAGCGAATTATGCAAACTCTAGACAGCCTGACAGAAGGCGCACTTCGAACCGAGCATCCTGACTTCCGACCAGGAGACACTCTTAAGGTTCACGTACGAGTTGTTGAAGGTAATCGTTCACGTATTCAGATTTTTCAAGGTGTTGTGATTGCTATAAATGGTGGCGGCATTGGTGAAACCTTCACCGTCCGCAAGGTCTCCTTTGGTGTTGGTGTCGAACGAAAGTTTCCACTTCATACGCCAATTGTTGAGAAGATTGAAGTCGTCACAAAAGGTGATGTCCGTCGAGCCAAGCTTTACTATCTGCGCGAACTTCGTGGAAAGAAAGCGAAAATCAAGGAGTTGCGCGAAAACGCATAAGCACTCATGAAGTGGCTTTGGCGATTAGGCGTAATTCTCCTCGGACTCTTTGCGGTTCAACTTTTTCTGGTATCAACTTTTATTGTTGAAAACACTTCTATGCTGCCGTCATATGATGACGGCGATATTGTTGTCGTATCGAAGATTGCAGGTATAGAACGAGGCGATGTCGTCGTAGTTGATGCAAAACAAGCATTCTTCACAACCAGAAACATCGACTATGTGATCAAACGAGTAATTGCTGTAGGTGAGGATCACGTTGTGTGCTGCAACAAACAAGGGAAACTTTTACTCAATGAGCAGCCACTCGAAGAGCCATATGTACTTGGTTCAAAAGGTGATATTCCATTTGATGTGAGGCTACCTCAAAACACTGTCTGGCTTATGGGAGATAATAGAAAGAATTCTCTCGATAGCAGAGATTTGTTAGGTTTACCCGGAGGAGGAGCCATTTCGGTGAATCACATCATCGGTGAAGTAGTGTGGGCACTGTGGAGGAACTAACAGACTCACCAAGTCAGGATGAAGTTGCTGAAAGTGAGGCAAGTAAAAAGCCCTCAATCGCTTATCGAATTCTCCACTGGCTTCGCGAGACACTTTTTGTTGTTGTACTAGCTATTGCACTTTCTGTACTTTTGAGAACTTTCTTTTTTCAAGCGTTTTATGTGCCGTCTGAATCTATGATGCAAACATTACAACTCAATGATCGCATTCTTGTTTCAAAGCTGAGTTATACCTTTGGTGATATCAATCGCGGTGATGTCATAGTTTTTACAGACCCAGGAGGATGGCTTGATCGACCTTCAAAACAAGGTGGAATCAGAGGAAAAATAACAGAGATTTTCACGTTCGTTGGATTACTTCCCGCAAATTCTGGTTCTGATTTAGTAAAGCGAGTCATTGGTGTACCTGGAGACAGAATTCAGTGTTGCTCAGATAGCGGCAGGATAACTGTGAATGGCATTGAAATCAATGAGAAAGAGTTTGTTAACGGAGACACGAATCAGGTTGTATTCGACATTACGGTTCCTGATGGTCGCCTATTTGTGATGGGAGATAATCGCGGATCATCAAGTGACTCTAGGTTTCATTTGACTGAGTTCTCTGGGACAATTCCAATTGATAATGTAGTGGGACAAGTGGTGATGCGGGTCTGGCCGCTTGACAGGTTTTCCACGATGATTGCGCCTACCATTTTTGCCATTCTTGGTGACTAATGTCTGTACATTTGAAGATTGAACATGAAATTCTCAAAACCTATTCCTTCGTTGCTGGAGTCGATGAAGTTGGTAGAGGTGCATTTGCAGGTCCCGTAGTAGTAGGGATTTGTGTCGTGGGACGAGAAACGAAGAAACCTCCTCGCGGATTGAACGACAGTAAACTTTTAAAACCAAGTGTGAGAGAAGCACTTCAAACACCTATCGAAGAGTGGGCAATGGGGACCGCTACTGGTGAATCTAGTGCCGAAGAGATAGATGAGTGGGGCTTATCTCGAGCCCTTTTTATGGCTTACGTTCGTGGTATCGAGAAAATTGATATCGAAATTGAAGCAGTTATTCTCGACGGCAAACATGACTGGATCTCCGCGTTTTCAAAAGATCTTTTCTCTCCTTTGTCTCACACTCCAGCAGTCACTACTCGCGTTAAAGCTGATACAGAAGCGGCAAGCGTCGCTGCAGCAAGTGTGATTGCAAAAAACTATCGCGATGCATACATGATGAGTATCGAAAAAGAATTTCCAGGATATGGTTTCGCGATGAATGTTGGATACGGGACTCCACAACATAAACAGGCTATCGCATCGCTTGGCTTAACAAGCCAACACAGAAAATCGTGGCACTTATCCACAGAATAATTACTTAGAGGTTGCTACTTCAAGAATCTGCAAATGTGAGCAGATGGACGACTTCACGGCTCGGGCATTGCTTAGTGCTGTCTTTGAACCAAATGAACACCTACTGCAGGTATTGCTAAAAGATTATCTTCCATCAGAAATTGTCAAACATCAATTCTATAAATCGAAGGTTCAATCGAGAGAGAAAAATGTCCAATCGATGCTTGATCTTGCATTGAATTGCTACACCTGGATTACCCCCGCTTCGGTACTGTGGCCAAAACAGTTGGCGCGGCTTGGCAGGTGTGAACCGATTGGACTCTGGTTAAGCGGAGAAGTGAGATTGACGCAAAGGATTTCTATAGCGTTCACAGGAACGAGATTCTGCAGTCGGTATGGTGTTGAGGTTGCAAGAAAATTAGCCTCGAAAATTTCAGCAACAACTATAAACGTGATAGCAGGTGGTGCAATAGGAATTGAACGGGCAGCACATCAAGGTGCAATGCTTACAAACGGAAAAACTATTGCAATTCTCGCAGGAGGGCTTACACACTTTTACCCAAGAACCAATACCAGAATGCTTCAGAGAATTGAGAATCAAGGATTACTCATGAGTGAGGTTGCCCCTTGGCGAAGAGCTCGGCCCAATTGGTTTCTGACGCGAAATCGTCTCATCGTTGGAATGTCGGAAGCACTCGTAGTCGTTGAGGCAAGCGAACGAAGTGGGGCGATGTCCTGTGTGACATATGCGAACACCATTGGTATCGAAGTATGTGCAGTTCCTGGCTCAATTCATTCATCCGCATCAGTTGGCTGTCACTCGTTGATTCGGGATGGTGCAGCACTCGTCACCTCTGCAGAGGATATTGTAAGGATTGTGTTGCCTACACTTGAAAGTCAGAGAATTCAGGCACAATTCACCTGTGAGCCAAGCATTTGAAAACCACATTAAGAAATTCTCTGAATTCCTTGCGCTCACGGAACGAAAAAGTCCGCAAACAGTTAAGGCGTATGTAGGCGACGTTCAGAGTCTTTGTAATTATGCAAGTGCAATAACGTCTGAGATTGACGAGATAGATCAGCATCTCATTAGGGAATGGCTCGCAAGTGACTATCTCAATCACGCACCGTCAACTATTGGCAGACGAATTGCATCAGTTCGAGCTTTTTTCAAATGGGCTAAGCGCACCGGACTTATATCGTCGAATCCCGCATCTGCGCTCAAGACGCCCAAAAAACCTCAGCCTTTACCAAAGTTTCTATCACAAAAACAGGTATCACAAATACTTCAGCAAGATACTGATGAGGTCTTAGAAGTTCGTGATCTTGCAATACTGGAACTCCTCTATGCCTCGGCCATTCGAGTCAGCGAATTATGTGGCTTGGATATAGCCGATATTAGTTTTGAAGACCTCAGCGTTAAAGTATTGGGTAAAGGAAATAAGGAACGAATAGTCCCCTTTGGAATCCCGTGCAAAGAAGCACTTGAGAAATGGCTGGCAGTCCGAAGTTCAATTAAAGGTTCAGAACATCAATCCGCACTTTTTCTGGGCGCACGGGGCAAGAGAATTGATCCACGTGTTGTAAGAGAAGTTGTTTACCAAACAATTGAAGCGCTTGATGAAATTGAAAAGCTCGGACCTCACGCAATCAGACATAGCGCTGCTACTCATATGATGGAAAGTGGTGCAGACTTACGGACATTGCAAGAAATTCTTGGCCACGCTAATTTATCAACTACCCAGATTTATACTCATGTTACAGTCAAGCGATTACACGATGTATTTAACCAAGCGCACCCGCGGGCTTAATGCGTACGAGCATTGAAGGAAGTAACCAACGTGGATCTATATAGACGCCATTGTGTTTCACAGCCCAATGAACGCATGTACGAATGCAATGTCCCCCTTCTGATACCCATCCGATTTGTTCTCCAGTTCGAACTTTTTGCTGCGCCTCAACGGTTGGTTCAACGAATGTCACGATGTGTCGATACCCATCGAATGTTTGGATTGAAACACTTCCGATTCCATCAAAGTAATCTGCAAACTTGATAGTTCCAGATCGTGGTGCGAACACCATTTGCTCAGAATGAGCTTGGATATCAAGTCCGCGGTGCCCTGGTTTCCAGTTGGGATCGGGGATGACCGGTAGTCGTAACCAACGCCCTTTCACCGGAACAATGGTTTTGGGTTGGCTTATCACCACATGTGGTCGAATTTCAGGGGGGTGGCCGAACATAGATAAGGCGGTTGCCAGAGTCAGTACTGCAAGTAATTTCACAGAATCCAGCATCCATCTCACGCTCAGCCAAAGCGGAAAGACTCTGTGTACTGTGCAGAGGGACTAGGTGAATTACCCAAAACCGAGTCATTTCCCTAGACTTCGCCCGCACCAGCCTGCTGGCTGCTAATTCGCGTATCTCATTTCTGAGACCTCCTCAGCCGAGAACTCGTGGTCCGTCCTAGACGGTGAGCTCGGGAGATACCAGGGTCACTCTGTGACAAAAACCAACGGCGAAATTTCGCCACGAAAGGAAATTATGGCTGTCATCACTATGCGCCAGATGTTGGATAGTGGAGTTCACTTCGGACATCAAACCAGGCGCTGGAATCCAAAGATGAAGCGCTTTATTCTGACCGAACGTTCAGGTATTTACGTGATTGATTTACACCAATCGCTTGGATACATCGATAAAGCATTTGAATATGTACAAAATGTTGTTGCCCAAGGTGGCACAATCTTGTTTGTTGGCACGAAGAAGCAGGCACAAGAGGCAATCTCAACTCATGCAAAGCGTGTCGGAATGCCTTATGTCAGTCATCGCTGGCTCGGTGGAATGCTGACAAACTTTGGTACAGTAACTAAGCGTGTAACGCGTCTGCGAGAATTGGAAAGTCGAAACCTTGACGATTCGACTGAATCCGGGCTTACCAAGAAAGAATTACTTTTACTTCGTCGTGAACGAGACAAGTTGCGAAAAATGCTTGGTGGTATCGCTGATATGACGAAAACTCCGAGTGCAATTTGGGTTGTTGATACCAACAAAGAGCACATTGCTGTAAAAGAAGCTCGCAAACTTGGAATTCCAGTGATTGCGATTCTTGACACCAACTGTGATCCTGATGAAGTTGACTTCCCAATTCCAGGAAACGATGATGCTATCCGAGCAGTTGATTTGTTGACTCGAGTTGTTGCTGACGCAGTCGTTGAAGGATTGAAGTCCCGCGGTGCTAAGAAAGACGACGCCTCAAACGTCGTGAGCGAGTAGGTCAATCGTGGCGATTAGTGCAACTGATGTTAAAAACCTGCGCGAATTAACAGGCGCAGGAATGATGGAATGTAAAAAAGCCCTTGAAGAGACGGGTGGCGATTTCGACAAAGCCGTAGAGGCACTGAGAATCAGTGGCGCAGCAAAGGCTGCCAAACGTGGAGCGGAACGAAGCACGAGTAACGGTCTTGTTGCAAGTTCCGGCAATGCCTTGATTTCCCTTCTGTGTGAGACTGATTTCGTTGCTAAGAATGATGATTTTCAGAAACTCGCACAAAAGATTGCTGCAGCCGTCGATGCCGGTTCTGCGAACAATCTTGAAAGTGCACTTTCATTGTCACTAGGTGACAAAAGTGTTGCCGAGGAAATCGAATCACTTTCTGCTGTTATCGGTGAAAAGTTGGAACTTGGCAAAGTAGCACAGTTCAGCGGTGATGTTGCTGTGTATCTACACAAGCGAAGTGAGGATTTACCTCCACAAGTCGGAGTCTTGGTTGAATTTTCCGGCAATGCAGAAACTGCACGTGCAATTGCTATGCAGATTGCAGCTATGCGACCACTTTATGTGAACTCAGATGAGGTGCCGTCAGATATCATCGAATCTGAAAAGCGTATTGCCGAAGCCACAGCAAAAGAAGAAGGGAAACCTGAGGCTGCGCTTCCAAAAATAGTTGAAGGGCGAGTGCAAGGTTTCTTGAAAGAAGTTGTGCTGGTCATGCAACCTTCAGTGCAAGATTCAAAGAAATCAGTGCAGCAGGTGCTTGACGAAGCGAGTACAACAATTTCGCGTTTCGCGAGATTTGACTCGGCGCAATAATGCGTGAAAAGAGGCGGTGGTATCACCGCCTCTTTTACTAGGTGCTTATAAAGTGGCAGACTTGGCTTGAGGAGAAATCGAATGAGTGCAGAACAGTGGCCGGGAGTTCCATCTGGTGGGTGGAAACGGGTACTTCTGAAACTTTCAGGAGAAGCGTTTGCTGGTGAAGGTGCATTAGGTGTTGATCCAGATGTGGTCTCTTCAATTGCTGCTGAAATTGCTGAAGTTGTCGCACGAGGTGTGCAAGTCGCTGTCGTAATCGGTGGTGGCAATTATTTTCGTGGCGCAGAATTATCTGAGCGGGGTATGGATCGAGCGCGAGCGGACTACATGGGAATGCTCGGCACGGTAATGAATTGCCTTGCCCTACAAGATTTTCTCGAAAAAGCAGGTTGCCCAACGCGGGTACAGACAGCAATCGCGATGGGTCAAGTTGCTGAACCATATATTCCTCTTCGCGCTATTCGACATCTCGAAAAAGGTCGAGCCGTAGTGTTTGGTGCAGGGCTCGGACAGCCATACTTTTCGACAGACACCTGTGCAGCACAACGAGCACTCGAGATTGATGCTGAAGTCGTACTGATGGCTAAAGGTGTAGATGGCGTGTATGACAGTGATCCAAAAATAAATCCGGATGCCCAAAAATTTGATCAAATTAGTTATAGTGAAGTTTTACAGAAAAACCTCAAAGTCGCAGATGCAACAGCAATTAGCTTGTGTCGCGATAACAACTTGCCGATTCATGTTTTCAATCTGCTTGAACCCGGAAACATTTCTAAAGCTGCTCAGGGAGCAAAGATTGGAACCTTTATTTCTAAGGAGAAGTCATGATTGATGAAATTTTGCTTGAGGCAGAAGAGAAAATGGACAAGGCAATAGAAGTTGCGAAAGAAGATTTCATGGGAATCAGAACCGGAAGAGCGAATCCTGCGATGTTCAACAAAATCACAGTTGAGTATTACGGAACGCCTACTCCAATTCAGCAACTAGCCTCGTTTCAAGCTCCTGATGCCAGAATGATTGTGGTTTCCCCCTTTGATAAAAGCGCATTAGGTGCCATTGAAAAGGCAATTCGTGATTCCGATCTAGGTGTTAATCCAGCAACTGATGGCAACGTGATTCGGGTGGGTTTACCACAATTGACAGAAGAGCGTCGACGCGAATACATAAAGTTGGCAAAGTCAAAAGCTGAAGATTCACGGGTCTCCATTCGAAATATTCGCAGACATGCAAAAGACGCACTCGATAAACTTCAAAAAGACGGCGATGTCGGGGAAGATGATGTGCGTCGGGCAGAAAAAGCGCTCGATGATTTAACTTCAAAACATATTTCAGTAATTGATGATTTATTGAAACACAAAGAAACAGAATTACTTGAAGTCTAATGAATCATAAGGAAATCAAAACTGGGCGTAATCTTCCGCTTGCAACGGCGGTGTCGCTCGGATTGGCTCTCACCCTAATTACTTCACTCTGGTTTGATCGGTGGGTTTTTGCTTTCCTCGTTGCACTCGTAGCGTATTTTGCGATGCGTGAGATGTTTCCTTTGCTCGATATAAGCGATATATCTATTCAATATCTCTTATACCTGACGTCGATACTGTTTCCTCTGCTCACGTATGCGGGAGATATTTCACAAACATTGCCGCTCGTATTTCCAGTTGTTTTTCTTGGTGTACTTCTGATCTTGAGGAGCGGTTACGAAAACTTCTCACACAAGTTAGGCACACTACTTCTTTCGATTCTATATATCGCAGTTCTTTTGAGCTTTATGGTGGACTTAGCGAGATATGACAATGGATTTCAACTCGTGTTCTCTTTAGCGTTACTCAATAGTGCGGTCGATACAGGTGGATATTTTGCTGGGATTCTTTTCGGTAAACGACCACTTTTCAAGACACTCAGTCCAAAGAAAACTATTGAAGGTCTATTCGGCTCAATCGTTTTGACCGCTCTTATAGCAGTAGCAGTCATTCCACAACTTATTTCCCTCGTACTATGGCAAAGTGCATTACTTGCAGCCACTGCGGTGCTCTTCGGTGTCGTTGGTGATTTGTTTGAAAGTGCGTTGAAGCGAGAACGCGGAGTGAAGGATGCCTCGGATGCGATTCCAGGACACGGTGGAGTACTAGACCGAATCGATGCGCTTCTCTTCAATGCACCAATAGTGTGGTTTATGTTTATTGTAGTTTTTGAGGCAGGTATTTTGTGAGCGAACTCTCGCTGACCCCAAAGAAGTCAATGCCACCTCTTCATCTAAGTGATCTTTCACTGAAAGATCGGAAACGAAAATGTGAAGAATTAGGTTTGCCAG